>JBBRYC010000034.1:0-61199 GCA_038238025.1 Chthoniobacterales bacterium | reverse complement strand
GCGCGGGGGGGGCCGCTTGTGTGGCACGCGCCCCGCGGGGGGGTTTTCGCGGCCCGGGTAACCCACTGGCCGCTGGGGGTTTCCCGGCACCCCCGCCAAAAACCCCCCCGGGTGGTCCCGTCCCACCCCGGGCTTGCACCGCAGCCTGCTTATGCCGTCAAAGCACGGACGCATGAAAACTCTCCCCGTCCTGTTGCTCGCCTGCTTCGCGTTCACCTTTACCGCATTTGCCGATGATGTGAAGTCCGGCCCGTGGAAAGTCGCCGAGTGGATGTGAACGCCTTCGGCTCCGCCGGCACCGGCGACTGGAGCGACACCTCGGAGCTGATGGTCCTCTGAGACCGTCGGCCGCCGGGAAGGGAAGCAGTCCCGATCCTCGCCGATCAACAAGGCGCGCCAGCGAAAGTCTGGCGCGCCTTTGTTTTTGCGGGGCGCGGGGGATGGCCCGCGGCCGGCCCGCCCGCCGCTCACGGGCCTTCCACTTCGGTCTGCGGGTGGCTCTTCTTGAAAGCCGCCACCGCCTCCGCGCTCAGGCCCGTGCAGCCTTCGAGGTTAAGCCTCTCCAACTGAGCGAGGCCATGGAGCGGAGCGAGGTCCACCACGCCCGTGCAGCCGTTGAGGTCGAGCCACTGCAACTGCGTGAGGCTCTGGAGCGGAGCAAGGTCCGCCACGCCAGTGCAGCCGTCGACCCAGAGCGTGCGTAACTGAGCGAGGCCATGGAGCGGAGCGAGGTCCACCACGCCCGTGCAGCCGCCGAGGTTGAGGGTCTGCAACTGAGCGAGGTCACGGAGCGGAGTGAGGTCCACCACGCCCGTGCAGCCGGTGAGCCAGAGCCTCTGCAACTGCGTGAGGCGGGCCAGCGGGGCAAGGTCTTTCACCTCCGAGATGGCAAGGATGAGTTCGTGCAGCCCGGTGAGCCCGCGGATCGCGCTCACATTCCGGCATCCATAAGCTTCCAATCTGGTCGGGCGAAGGCGCAGGAGCAGAGTCTGGTGCTGGGCCAGGTCGCATTGTTCCGGGAGCTTCAGCCTCCGCGAGCGCTCGGACCACGTGGCTGCCCGGAAAGCAGCGTGCCAATCCGCGCGGATGAGAGCGACGGCAACGGGGCTTTGCTCAAAGCTGAACCCCGCCGCCTCCGCCTCGCGCACCGCGCCGCGGAAATCGTAAGCGCGCCAGCCGGACCAGCCGAGCCAGGCCAGCAGCAACATCCCCACACCCACGCCAAACCGCACCCACCGGCGCGACGAAGCGGGAGAAACGTGGGGAGACATGCCCCACGCAATGCCCCAGCCACCACCCACCGAAAAGGAGAAAGTCTCCACCGCGGCTCATACGATTTATACAATCCGATTGCGGGAAAGAAGGACGCCGCAAGGCGTGGTGGAGCGCGTCGCTCCGCGCGCGCTTCTTTGGCGGCGACCGGGAAACGCGCGCGGAGCGACGCGTTCCACCACGCAAGCACTGCGTTCTCGCAACGTCACTGTGTAAATCGTATCAGTGGCCGATGACGGCGGCCTCCGGGTTGCTCTTGCGGAAAGCCGCCATCGCCTCCGGCTCGGGCTGGACGAGTGGGGGAGAGCACCTTCTGGCGCTCCGGTTCCTGCGTGCGCCGCGTCAGGCGACTTCGAGCCCCGGCACGCTGGTCTTCGTGCTGGAGCCGAACTTGTCCGCTTCGATGTTCATGCGCTGGAGCATCTGGACGAAGAGATTGCAGAAGGGCGTGTTGTTCTTCGTGTCGAGGACGAGGTGCTGGCCGTGCTTGAAGCCGCCACCGGCGAGCACCAGCGGGAGGTTTTTCGTGTCGTGCGAATTCGCGTTCCCGAGGTTGCTGCCGAAGAGGACCATCGTGTTGTCGAGCAGCGCGCCGCTGCCTTCCTTCTTCGCTTTCAGCGCGGCAATGAGTCCGCCGAGCGCGTGGATTTCCGCTTTCTCGATGCACTCGAGCTGCCGGATTTTTTCCGGGTCCTGCCCGTGGTGCGAGAGTTCGTGGTGCGCCATCGTCACGCCGTCCACGAGCGGCACGTCGCCGCGGCCTTGCACGAGGATGGTGATGGTGCGTGTGGAGTCTGTTTGCAGCGCGAGCGGGACGATCTCGAAGAGCAGCTTCATGCGGCCGATGAGATCCTTCTCCTCCGTGATGTCCGTGGGCGGCTGCGCGTCCACCTTTGGCTTCGGCTTGCGCGCCCATTCCTCGGAGAGCACGAGGCGCTGCTCCATCTCGCGGATGGAGGTGAAATATTCGTCGAGCTTCTCGCGGTCCGCCGCGCCGACGCGGGCTCCGAAGCGTTTCGCCTGGCCCTGCACGGTGTCCATGATGCTGCGGCCTTCGCGGAGCTTCTGCATCTGCGCGGCGATGTCACCCGCGCTGCCTTGCAGGAACAGCTTCGCAAAAATTTGCGAGGGCTTCGCATCGGCGGGAACCATCACGCCGCTGCGCGTGTAGCTCTGGCTGGTGTTGTTTGTGCCGAGTACGAGCGACGGGAAGCGCGTCTGGATGCCGATTTTTTCCGCGATGAACTGGTCGAGCGAGATCGTGTTGCGGAAGCCGCCGAGGCCGGGGCGCTTCGCGGAAGTGAGCCACGTCATTTCCGAAGTGTGCCCGTCCGCGCCCGCCTGATCGGGATGCGAGACGCCGGAGAAAACAGTGAAATCGCTCCGGTGATCCTTGAGCTGTTCGAGGTAGGGTGTGAGCGTGTAATCGCGCCCGGCTTCCTTCGGAAAAAGGCTTGGCGTGTAGATGCCGAGCGAAGTGCAAATCGCGACCATCCTGCGCGGCGCAGCGGCATCGCCGGCGAGTGCTCGTGGCCACATGGCGTCGAGATACGGGAGTGCAAGTGCGACGCCCGCACCACGGAGGAATGCGCGCCGAGAGATGGGTTGGTGAGTAATGTTCATTTTGAGGATGGGGCTACTTGTTCAAGAAAAGCGGGCTCTCGACAATCTCATGCACGAGCGTGCGCAGTCCACTGCCCTTTGCCTTCACGCTCGCGGTGAGGTGCGAGACCTCGGTGCGGTCGGCGAAGCGAATGCCCGCGCCCGTCGCGTAGATGAGCAGATTTTCCGTCACGTTTTTCAAGACTTGGTCGCGCTGTTCGAGCAGCAGTTTTTTGAAATCCACCATGTCCTTGAATTTCCGTCCGTCGGGGAGTTCGCCCGTGGCGTCCACGGGGAGGCCGAGCTTGTATTCCCAAATCCCGCGCCCGTTGATTTTGCCGGGCGGCTTGTCGCCTTTTTCCTGCGAGCGGTAGCGGTCGCGCCAGCCGCCGATGACGTCGAAATTCTCGAGCGCGAATCCCGGCGGATCGATGTCGCGATGGCATGCGGCGCACGATTCCACGCTGCGGTGCTTCGCGAGCTGCTCGCGGATCGTCGTCGCGCCGCGCGTGTCGGGCTCGATGGAACCCACGTCCGCGGGCTGCGGCGGTGGCGGTGTGCCGAGCAGGCGCTTCATCACCCACGCGCCGCGGATCACCGGTGATGTCGTCGTGCCGTTTGCGCTCACTTTCAAAATGCCCGCCTGCGTGAGCAGCCCGCCGCGCGGGGAACCCGCCGGCAGCTTTGTGCGCTGAAAATTTTCGCCTGTCACCGATTCGATGCCGTAGTGCTCCGCGAGCGGGCGGTTCAGCATGAGCCAGTCAGAGTGAATGAAGTTCGCGGTGCTTTCATTGCGCGCGAGCATCTCGGCGAAGAACGCCTCCGTCTCGCCGACCATCGAGGTCTTCAGCACTTCGTCGAATTCCGGGTAGAGCCGTCTGTCCGGCGAGGTCGCATCAATGTTCCGCAGGTCGAGCCACTGGCCGGTGAAATTTTCCGTGAACGCGCGCGCCTTCATGCTCGCGAGCATCCGGTCCACCTGCGCGCGCAATGTCGCGGGCTGCGCGAGTTTTTTCGCGGCGGCGAGGGTGAGCAATTCGTCGTCGGGCATCGTGCTCCACAGGAAATACGAGAGCCTCGCTGCGAGCGCGAAGTCGTCGAGTTTGCCGGGGCGCTCGTCGAGAATCAGGAATTGCGGCGCAGTGAGCACCGCGCGGAAGCCGACCTCGATCGCATCCTCGAAGGACTTGCCCGCATCGAGCGTGTCCGTCACGAGCTTCACGAACGGCTCCGCCTCGCCGCTCTCGATCGGACGCCGGAATGCGCGATGGCACAAACGCTCGATTACTTTGCGCGCCGCGTCCTTCGGGTTCTCCGGCTTCAGCGCGAACGGCACCTTGTGATTCTTGCGCCACACCTGCTTGTTCGCCGGCACCTCCACGAGCGGGATGTCGCCGAAGAGCCGCTTCGTCTGCGGCGTCGGCCAGCTCTCCGCGAGCGGCCCCTCGACCTCCGCCCATTGCAGCGCGAGCCCCGCGCCTTTGAAGCTCGGCGCGCTGATGTTGTTCACGCTTTTGCCGTCCGCATCGTAGCCCGTCCCGGACGGTTCGATGCGGATGAACTCGCCCGCGTTCAGCGCAACATTCAGTTCCGCCACGCGCGGTTTGTCCGGCGGGATGTCGAAGTAGCCGAGTGAGCGCCTTGCCCGGTAGTTGTCGGAGTAAACGATCATCATCACGTTGCGTCCGGCGGTCTGGTGGCCGTAGGCGGAAATGCGGATGCGGTAGCGGCCCGCTTGCTTCACGGAAAATTGCTTCAGCTCGGGCGACGGATAACCCCCGTGAAACCACACGATCGCATCCGGCAATTCCTTCAGCGTCTGCCGGTGGATCTTGTTCTGGTTCTTCGGATCAGCGGCGCCGTCCGCCACCTCGAACTGCCTCTTCACGCCGGGCTCGTCCTTGTAAAAATAACGCTTCGGCGTGCTCTCCGCCGGCGGGCGGAAGTCCATCGCCTCGGGAATCGCCGCATCCACCGCCTCCAGATATTTCTCGATGTGGAGTTGCGAAATGCGCAGCCCCTCGGCCACTGTGTCAAATCCGTGCAGCGGCGTGTCCGTCGGCAAAATGTGGCGCATCGGCGTCTCCACGCCGAGCAGGTCTTGCACGGTGCGCTCAAATTCCAAGCGGTTCAGCCGCCGCAAAGGCACGCGTCCATCCGCCGTTTGCACCGCCCTTTCCACCTTCACGATCCCGCCGCCGATCGTCTCCAGCACCGCGCGTTTTGCCGCAGCATCCGGGCGTGATTTTTTCGGCGGAGGCATTTCATCCGCGAGCACGCGATCGAATACTTTCACCCACTCCGCGCGTTCTTTCTCCGTGTCGAATTTCACCGGCAGCGCCTCCAGATCGAGCCCGCCTTTTTTCTCCGTCGCGTCGTGGCAACCTGTGCAGTGCTTCTCGATGAACGCCGTCACCGCCTGTGAGCTGTCGGCTGCATTCGCGGTCTTCGTCGCAGCGACCGCCCGCTGGTCGCACCAGAGCAGTGTGGCTGCGGCGATGGCGAAGAGGTTGAGGTGCGGGATCGATTTCAGCATTCACCCAGCTTCAGGAATGCGGCTGTTTCGTCAATGGGAGGATCGCCGCAAAAAATCGCACCGGCAAACAGCGCGGAAAAACGATCGGGCATCGCGGCGTAGCACGAAGAAGTTACGTGCCACGGAGCGCAGCGATGGCTGTTCAGCCAGTGCCGTCGCGGGCGGGGGCACTCTGGAGCACCACCAGCCAGCCTGCGACATCGCCGACGCTACTCCTGCGCAATGCAATTTCCCGCACATGGAGTTCGGAAAATCCGTGGATCCGCGAGAGTTCGCGGACATAGGTGAGCGAATGGGCAAAGCGCACTTTGGCTGTGAGGACGAACCCTTCGCCCTCGTGCCGCTCCAGCGAGAATGCAAAGAGTCCCCCGGCGCGCAGGGTGCGCGCTGCCAAGTGAAAGACATCGGCCAGGTCGCCGACATAGACGAACAGATCGGCTGCGATGATTAGGTCAATGCAGTCCCGCTGATCGCGCATCGCCTCGGTGATGTCGGCGGTGATCAGCCGGTTATAGATATTCCTCGATGCCGCCTTTGCGATCATCGCCGGCGAGAGATCCACGCCCAGCAGGTGCCTTGCGATGGAGCGGAATTGCACCCCGCACAGGCCGGTGCCGCAGCCGAGATCGAGGATGTCAAATTGCCGACCCGGCGCGAGGGTCAGGATGGCTTCGAGGAGCTGTTCCGGGGCGCGATAGTGCAATTGCGTGACAAGGTGTTCGTCAAACTCGCCCGCATAAGGATCGAACAGATTGCGGACATAGCTCGCCGGGGTGGTGCTGGGGGAATGCTCGCCGGTCAAGGCCGCCAGCACATGCCGCAAGTCGGGCGAATCGGGTCTTAGCGCGACCGCCTTTTGATAGGCAATGATTGCTTCCGCGATGCGCCCATCTTCCTTCAAAGCGTGCCCGAGATTGGCAAAGGCATTTGCATAATCCGGCTTCAATTCGACAGCCTTCTGAAAAGCGGCGATAGCTTCCGCTGGCTGCGCATGGAGCTTCAAAGCCATTCCAAGATTATTCCATGCGGATGCAAAGCCTGGCGCAAGGGCGAGCGCGCTGCGGTATGCCGCGATGGACTTGCCGGGTTCTCCCTTGGCATAGAGGGCATTCCCGAGGTTGTTATGGGCCTCGGGAAGCCGCGCGTTCAGGGCGATAGCCTGCTGGCACACGGCGATCGCTTCGTCGTGCTGTGCTGCATCCTTGAGCGCTGCACCGAGATTGCAGTGAGCCTCGGCATAGTCGGGCCGGAAAATAATCGCATGACGGTAAGCTGCGATTGCCTGATCCAACTGGCCATTGCCATGCAGCAAGCCGCCCAGAGTTTTGTGCGCTTCCGCATAGTCGGGCTTGATGGCGATGGCCTGATGGCACGCGGTAATGGCCTCATCCACCTTTCCAGCGGCTCTCAGGGCGACGCTGAGATTTCGATATGTCTCGGGATGGTCGGGTCTGAATGTGAGAGCCTGACGAAATGCCGCGACAGCATC
Source organism: Chthoniobacterales bacterium (assembly GCA_038238025.1). GTDB lineage: Bacteria > Verrucomicrobiota > Verrucomicrobiia > Chthoniobacterales > Chthoniobacteraceae > SXWH01. The sequence continues at coordinate 54,300 of JBBRYC010000034.1, read as the reverse complement.
GGTATGCCTGCCTGTCTGTCCCGCGATGACTCCCAGCAGGTGCAATGCATCCGCTTGCCGTGGCTCCGTGGCCAGAATCTTGCGGCACATTGCCTCCGCATCCGGCAGCCGCCCCGCGCGGTGCGCATGGTGAGCGGCTTCGAGTGTCTGCCGGATAGTCACGCGGTCAGGAAATGCAGGCAAGATGTCCCGCTATTTGACAAGCAAACTTGGTGATCCTGGCGACAGCGACATGCCCTATTTCTTCCGGATATCGTAGCTGAGGAGCACGTCCTGATCGCGGAGGTAGAGTTTGCCGTTCGCGATGACGGGGTGCGGCCAGCTATTTTTCGTGCTGCGGTCGGGCTGCTCGAATCGGCCCATTTCCTTGTAGCCGTCCGGGGTGGCTTCGATCAGTGCGATCAATCCTTTTCCACCTTCGCTGCGGCAATAGAAATGGCCGTCGGCATAGCCGATGGAGCCTTTGCCGACACCCTTCTCATTCCATTTCATGTCGCCGGTCTTGAATTCCTGGCAGACCCATCCCTTGCTGTCCGAGAAGCCGTAAAGGTAATCGCCCAGCAGAATCACGCCGCCGTGGTGATTGGCCATGTTCTTATTTGCATAAAGTTCCTCGGTCTTGAACCCCGATCCATCCTTCGTGATCTTGAATGAATTGCAACCAACGCCATAGCCGGAGGTCACATAGACCTGGTTATTCGCATAGATGGGTGTGGTGATGACAGCGGTCTGTCCTTTGCGCTCCGCGCGCCAGAGGAGCTTGCCGGTGCCGGCTTCCACGCCCGCGACGCTGTCGGCGGTTAGCTGGATGTATTGGTGGACACCATTGATGTCGGCGGGGACGAGCGAGGAATAGTGTGCGCCGTCGGTAAACTCCGTGCTCTGCCAGATCAACGAGCCGGTCTTTTTGTCGAGCGCCACGATTGCGCCTTTCTTTCCGCCGGGCGTGAACATCACCATGTTGCCGTCCACGAGCGGGGACTCGGTGTAGTTCCAGCCGGAATATTTTCCGCCGAAGTCGGTGCCGAGATTTTTGCGCCAGCGTTCCTTGCCGGTCGCGACGTCGAGGCAGACGAAGTCGCCGAACTGTCCTAGCGCATAGACGGAGTCGCCGTCCACGGTTGGAGTGCAGCGCGGGCCTTCATAGTTTCCGCCGGGCTTGCCGATGATCGCGGAGACCCAGAGCGGCTGGCCATTCTTTTCATCAAAGGCGCGCACGGCGCTTCCTTCCGGCGTGTCGCCCATCGTAAAGACGCGGCCATTCGACACGGAAACGCTCGAGTAGCCGCTGCCGCAGCCTGTGGTCTTCCATGCCAGCGCGGGACCGCCGGCGGGCCATTCGGTGAGGAGGTTTTTCTCGGTGCTGCTGTCGTCGCGCTTCGGGCCGCGCCATGTGGGCCAGTCGGCGGCGAAGGTGACGGATGTCAGGGCGGTGAGGGTGAGGAGGGTTCGTTTCATGAGGTTGGTGAAAGTGGAGTGCTTGTAAGAACGGCGGCGGTTCTTTTTCTTAATCCTATTCGTAATCTTATTCTTATTCTGAGGCCGGCGAGGGCAGGAGGGTAGGGATTAAGAATACGATTGAGAATAAGAATAAGATTGGTTTTGGGGCTGTGACGAGGATTTGGGCGTCCGGCGTGGGAAGTCAGCCCGCCTCCTGCCGTCGTCGGCTACTTAGCCGATGAAAAGCGGGCGCATGTGGCGCTCGTAGATGTTTTCGGTGACGTTCTTGGCGACGATGGCTTCGTTGGCTTTCAGCAGGTCCGTGTAGCGCGTGCCGGCTTTTGCCGCGAGCTTGAACGAGACGTGCAGGAGCTGGCGCATGTGGATGTTCAGCTCGGGATGGCCGGGGATGTGGCGGATGGCGTTTGCGAGCTGCGCGCCGGTCCAGGCGTTCACGGTCGCTGCGCTCGGGAGTTTGGACTTATCAATGTCAATCACGCTCGCGTAGGGCGCGCAGAGATCGTCCACATGCGCGAGCGCGTAGGCGTAGATTTCCTTGCCGAGTGCGAGGCCGTCGCCTCCGGCTTCGGCGAGGCCGATGAGTTCTTCGAGCCAGGTCGTTCCGGCGGTCTTGATGTGCAGGCCCGCGCCGAATTTTGGCAGTGTGCGGCGGATGATCGGGTAGAGCGAAAATTTGTCGCTGCCGCTGTGGACGCTGAGCTTGAGATTCGTCGGCAGACCGTAGCGTGCGATGGCGAATGCGATGACGGCGAGGTCGTCGTGGAATTCCTTCTCGAACTGCACGAGGTCGCCGACATAGTCCACGCCCTTGTTGAAGCGGCCCGTGAATTTCGGCGCGATGGTCTGCGCGGGGATCTTCTCGTCCGCGAGCGCGGCGAGGATCACGAGAAGCTCGGGTGGCGTCTGCGGAGCGTCCGTCTCGTCCATCGAGACTTCGGTGATGAAATGGTCCGCGCCCTTTTTCAATTCGATGTGGCGGTAGATCCTTCCGGCGTCCTGCACGGCGAGGAGAAATTTCGACACGATGCGCTCGATTTCCGCACGCGTGGTCTGGAAGGGCGTGGCGATGCCGGGGATCGTGATCGTGCCGATGAGTTCCGGGTGGCGGTCGAGAAATGCGAGCACTTCCTCGGGCGCGGCCGCCTTGCCGATCGAGTCGGCGACATCGAGCGTGAAGAAATCCGAGTGCGGGATGAAGCGATCCACGGTCTCGATGCGAATGTGGTCGGCATCCACATGCCATCCGTCTTTCCACCCGAGCGCGGCGACCGCGGCCTCCGCGGAGCCGAGCACGCTGTGCGGCTCGGAGCCGACGAAGGTGTGCTCGCGGTTCGATTTGTTCCAGACGGGCGCGACCTGCACGCCGTGAGCGGCGAGTTTTTGGAAAGCGGCGAGCTGTGACTTTGCCTGATGCGCAAAACGGTCGCCGACGCCGAAGGAGAATTTTTCGAGGATGAGCATGAGGGCGCGGAGGCTAGCGGTCAGCATTGATGCTGCAAGCGCGGAGCCTCGTGCGGGCATGCGTGTGGGAGTTGAGGAAATTCCGTGCTTGAAATGAGGCGGACAATTTCGTGCGATGCGGGTGGCGGTCGGCACGAGCTTCTTGAACAAAGACAGGCAGAAAACCCATCACTCCCATGGCTGCGAAAAAGAAAACCTCACCACGGAAAAAGACTGCGGCAAGCGCGCTCACCCTCACTGCAATTCCGATTCTCAAGAAAATCCGCGCCGCCTCCCATGTCGGCTTTGATCGTGTCGTTTTTGAATTCGACGGGCCGGTCCCGGCGCAGCCCGACGTGTCATTTGTCCCGGAGATCATCGCCGATCCGTCGGGCCTTCCGGTGCCGATCATCGGACGGGCGCTGCTGGGTGTCACATTTTCATCCGCGAACGGACACGATGAGGATGGGAATGTCTTCACCGACGAGCGCACGACCTTCGGGCTGCCAAATGTGATCCAAGTCGTCCGCTCGGGCGACTTCGAGGCGGTGCTGTCCTTCGGCATCGGGCTGGCGAGGCACACCCAGTTCAGTGTCTTCACGCTGACGAATCCGAGCCGTGTGGTGATTGACATCACGGTGCCGTTCCAGACCGTGCAGGCGCAGATATTTTTCGTGGACTCGCACCGCTTTGCGCTCGGCCAGCCACCCTATGTGCAGGCCGTGTTGCGCCCGGTGATCGCGCCGAATGTGGGTGCGCGATCACTCGACTGGCTTTTCGCCGGCCCGACGCCCGCCGAGCTTGCGGGCGGGCTGACGTTTGTAAATTCCGACGCGACAGGTTTCAGCAGCCTGACGATCAGCAACCAGATCGCTCGCGTGCGGCTCCTCGGAGGTGCGAACAGCCACGGCTCCACGCTCACGATTGCCAACGAGATATTCCCGCTCCTCAAGCAGTTCCCGACTGTGCGTTGGGTGAAGATTTACGATCCAACCGGCCACACCGAAACGCCGACCGGGCAATCAGATTCGATTCCGGCAGGGCTGGAGCCGTGAGGGCGGCTGGCTTCGGTTGCTGCGGCGACTTGGAAGTCGCCGCTCCCATGATCACTCCCGCTTCAGCGCGCCGGTCGCGGTGGCGTAGTGGGCGAGGGCCATGAGCGGCCAGTTGTTCCGGTACATGTCGTATTTCAAATAGAACACGCACGGGAAGCCGGTGCCGGTCGTCTCGCGCTCGGGCCATGAGCCGTCGGCATTTTGCCGCGCGATGAGGAACTCGATGCCGCGGCGGATGCTGTCGCAATCGAATGCCGCGGGCTTCGATGAGTCGGTCGCGGAGATGAGGCCCATGAGTGCCCATGCGGTCTGTGAGGGCGTGCTCGGGCCGCGGCCTTTTAGCGTGGGATCGTCGTAGCTCGTGCAGGTCTCGCCCCAGCCGCCGTCTTCGTTCTGGCAGCTCTCCAGCCAGTCGCGCGCGCGGATGATCCACGGCTGGCGCATGTCTTCGCCGATGCAGCGGAGGCCGCGCAGGATCTGCCACGTGCCATACACGTAGTTCACGCCCCAGCGGCCATACCACGAGCCGTCGGAATCCTGCGTGCGCTGGATGAGTGCGATGGCGCGGCGCACGCGCCTGTCGTTGCGCGGGAATCCGATTTTGCCGAGCAGCTCGAGCACGCGGCCGGTGAGGTCGCTGCAGGTGGGATCGAGGATCGCGTTGTGGTCGGCAAAGGGCACGTCTTCGAGCCAGCGGCGCGTCACATTTTTGTCGAACGCCGCCCAGCCGCCGTCCTTGCACTGGAAGCTCATGAGCCAGCGCAGCGCGCGCTGATAGACGGCGGTGCGCTCGTCGGCTGGCGGCTCGTGCTTCGCGTGCTTGCGCTCGCTAAAGTGCGCGATGCCGAAGTCCACGTCGGGCCGCGCGGCGCGCAGGGCCATGAGGACCATCATCGTGTCGTCGGTGTCGGGATAGTAGTCGTTGCGGTACTCGAAGGCCCAGCCGCTCGCCTCGGGGTGCGGATTCTTCACCGCCCAGTCGCCGCGGATGCGGACCTCTTTCGAGAGCAGCCATTTTTCCGCGCGCTGGAGGGATTCATTCGTCGGCGGCACGCCGCTGTCGGCGAGCGCGATGGTCGTGATCGCGGTGTCCCACACGGGCGAGAGGCACGGCTGGATGCGGAAATCCGCGGGGTCGTCCACGAAGAGGCCCTCGAAGTCGCGCTTGGCCTTCGCGAGCACGGGGTGGCTGTTCGAATAGCCGAGCGCCTTGAGCGCGAGGATCGAGTTCAGCATCGCGGGAAAAATCGCGCCGAGTCCGTCGCTGCCTTCGCCGATGTGCTCGAGCAGCCATGCCTCGCACTTGCGCAGGGCGCGCTTGCGGAGCGGCTTGATCTGGAAAGGGCGCAGCCGCTTCAGCAGGCGATCACAGCAGAGGAAAAAGTTCGGCCACGAGATCCGCGGCTTGCGCCAGCGGGGACGCATGTCGGCTTGCTCGGAACCGGCGGGGTAAAGCTCATGCAGCGCGACTTCCGGCGGCAGATGGCGCGTGGGCTGGTAGTGGTTCAGGATCGCGAGCGGGATGAGCATCGCGCGCGTCCACGAGCTCATCTGATAGATGTTGAAGAAGAGCCACTTTGGAAACAGCAGCATCTCCGGCGGGACGGTCGGCAGATATTTCCACGGGAACTGGCCGAGAAGCGCGAGGTAGAGCTTCGAGTAGGTGTTCATCCGCGGGATGCCGCCGAGGCGCAGCGCGGCGGCGCGGGCTTCCTGCATCCACGGGAGATTCGGCGCGTGGCCGGCGAGCTTCAGCGCGAAGTACGCTTTGACGGTCGCGTTGATTTCGCTCGGGCCGCCTTCGTAGATGTTCCAGCCGCCGTCGGGAAGCTGGCGGCGGCGGATGTGCGCGACGCATTTTTCCTGGAGCACCGGATCCACTTCGCTCGCCCAGTGCATGTAGGCGATGTAGTCGCTCACGAGCGTGGAATCCACGGCGAGCTCGCCACACCAGTGGCCGTCTTCGCGCTGGAGGCGGAGGAGATTTGCCTGCGCACGACCGATGGCGCGGGGGAGGGGATCGCGCTCGGTCTGAGAAAATGTCTCGGTGATCATCGGACGCTGCCGAGGCTTTGGATTACTTCGCTGGCGACTAGTTCGCCGAGGAGGTGGCTGCGAGGTTTTCCTTTTCAGCGGTGCCGCATCCGCCGGCAGCGGCGTTCTTCGCCGGAGCGCCGGGGCCGGTGAGGTGGCCCTTGCCGCAGGTCACGCCGTTGAATGCCTCGACGTGTTTCACCGCCGGTTTCGGCTTCTTGCCGAAGTTGAACTTGATCGTCTTCCACATGTCGCCGGACTTGGCACCGATGCCGAGTGCCGCCGTCGGCTCGTAGCCGCAATTCATCATGCAGTTCTCGCAGCGCGGGTCGCGGGCCTCGCCGTTCACGACGCCGACCTTGTCCCAATTCGTCTTTTCGAGCAGGTCGTTGTAAGTTTTGTAGTGGCCGTCGGTCATCAGATAGCACGGGCCTTTCCAGCCGCGGACATTGCGCGTCGGGATGGCCCATGCGCTGCACGTGAGGTCGCGCTTGCCGGCGAGGAATTCGAGATACACCGGCGTGCCGAGAATCGGGAACAGGCGGCCCCATTCCTCCATCTTGGCAAACTTCTTGATCGTGAGCTTCCGCGTGAGGAAAAAATTCTCCGGCTCGATGCCGAGACGCTTCACCATGTCTGACTTCGCGGCGTCGTATTCGTAGCCGGGCGCGATAGTGTGGCCGTCCACGTTGAGCGTGTTGAGGAATTCAAACAGGTCTTCGATTTCCTGCACTTCGGTTTCCTTGTACACTGTCGTGTTCGTCGCGACTTGGTAGCCGAGCACCTTCGCCATGCGGATGGCCAGCACGGCTTCCTTGAAGACGCCCTCGCGCTCCACGATGAGATCGTGCGTCCGCTCGAGACCGTCGAGATGCACGTTCCAATACATCCATTGCGTCGGCGAGATGACGGATTTCTTCGCGTCCTTCGGGCCTTTGCGCGCCTCGTCGGCCTGCGCATTCGTGATGAGTTCCTCGCTCACGAGCATCTGGGCTTTCGCCTCGGCGGCGTCCTTGTTTTTCAGGAAAAGGGACGCCAGATAGTCGCGCATCTTCTTCCGCATCGCCGTGGCATTCGTGCAGATGTAGATGATGCGCTTGCGCTTCAGCAGGCCCGCCACGAGATCCTCGATGTGCGGGTAGATGAGCGGCTCGCCGCCGCAGATGCTCACCATCGGCGCGCCGCATTCGTCGGAAGCCTGGAGGCAGTCCTCCAGCGGCATCACGTCCTTGATGGAGGTCGAGTATTCGCGGATGCGCCCGCAGCCGGTGCAGGTGAGATTGCAGGTATGGAGCGGCTCAAGCTGCAGGACGGTGGCGAACTTTTTGACGCCGCGGACCTTGTTGCTGATGATGTGCCGGGCGATACGTGCCGTAAGGGCGAGTGGAAAACGCATAGAAGGCGCGGGTGATACAGGGAGTTAATCAATTCGGCAAGCGCCAAGGTTGGATTTTTCCTGATCATCCGCCCCGTGCCGTGCTGCTGAAACGCAGGCTCTGAGAGGGTGTGCCGAAAGTCGTCGGTCAGACGTGGAAACTTGCTTTTTTGAAACGCAGAGGCGCGGAGGCGCAGAGAAGACAGGGCAAATCCCGCGCTGCCTTCCCCCCTCTTTCCTCCGCGTCTCTGCGTTCGATTTCTGTCTTTCGGTACACCCTCTGAGAGTGTGCTTGCGAAGTGCGGGCGCCGGGGGTTGTAACTCATCATGCTCCCCCGCCGTGCGCTGATCGTCCTGCTGCTCTTCATTGCCTCATTTTCCACCAGCGCCGAGCCGCTGCCCGGCACGCAGGCACTCACGGCGGAGGGCGATCTCTCGGCGCAGATGGTCGGGGGGATCGATCGCTGGCTGATGCGTGAGACGGATCGCGCGGCGAAAGTGCGGGACCTCGATTTGGCGAGTGCAGACGCGGTGACGCGCGCGCGCGCAATGCTGATCCAAAGATTGGGAATGCGCGACACCATTGCCGAAGGTGGGGCGGAGTGGCCGACCGTGCTCGGCGCGAGCACGGGTGCACCGGAATTTACGGTGAAGCTCATGCGCTGGCCGGTGTTTGAAGGCATGTGGGGGCAGGGGTTGCTCTACGAGCCGAAGGCTCCGGCGAAATTCCATGTGATCCTAATCGACGATCCCAGCCACGAACCGGGATCGCCCTTCATCCCGGCGGAGAAAATTGCCGCGCATGGTTGTGCGGTTCTTGTTCCGCTGCTCGTGGGGCGCGACACGAAGATGTCCGGCAATCCGCACATCGGGCGCAAGACCACGGTGTCGCATCGCGAGTGGATTTACCGGCAGGCGTTTGAGTGCGGGCGCACGCTCACCGGCTACGAGACTCAGAGCGTGCTCGCGGCGATTCCGCATTTCGCCGGCAGGGATTCGAAAGTCGGAATTTGCGGGCACGGCGAAGGCGCGCTGATTGCGATGTGTGCGGCTGCGCTCGAGCCGCGTTTTGAGTCGGTGCTCGTGAGCGGACACTTCGGTCCGCGTGAGCGGATGTGGGAGGAGCCGATCCATCGGAATGTCGCCGGATACTTGCGCGCCTTCGGCGATGCAGAACTCGCGGCGATGTGCGCGGCCAAGACGTATGTCGTCGAGCACAGCGCACCGCCGAAACTTCCCGTCGTCGCAAAACGCGGCGTCGAAGCGCCGGGCGTGATTGCGGCGCTGCAGTTTGGCGCGCTGGAGGCGGAAGTGAAACGCGCCAGTGTGTTGCGCGCCGCGGGGCCGGGCGGTGCGGGCGTGCAACTCGTGGCGGGTGCGGGTGGCAGCATGGTCGAAGCGGGATCGGATGAGGCGTTGCAGAAATTCCTCGCGCCATTCGGCACAGGCCCGGCCATGGCGACGGCGCGCACCGCGTGGCGTGAATTCACGCAGGGACCGGGTGTGAACGAAGAACGGCTCGTGCGCGAACTCACTGCGCACACGCAGGCGATCCTGCGCGACAGCGAGCGAGTGCGGAAGGCGCTGCCGATCTGGACGAAGCTGAAGCCGGGCGCGGAATGGGACGCCGTGCAGAAGCAGGCGCGATCGGATTTTTGGGAGAATGTGATCGGCAAACTGCCGACGAATTATCTGCCGGCGAATCCGCGCACGCGGCTGATTCACGACAAGGAAAAGTGGCGCGGCTACGAGGTGATGCTCGATGTGCAGCCGGACATTTTTGCATGGGGCACGCTGCTCGTGCCGAAGGATCTCAAGCCGGGCGAGCGCAGGCCCGTGGTCGTGTGCCAGCACGGGCTGGAGGGGCTGCCGGAGGATACGATTACGGAGGATCGATCAAAGCAGGCGTGGAAATACTACAAGGGCTTCGCGGCGAAATTGTGCGAGCGCGGGTTCATCGTGTATGCGCCGCACAATCCGTATCGCGGCGGGGACAAGTTCCGCATGTTGCAGCGCAAGGCGAACCCGCTCGGGCTTTCGCTGTTTTCATTCATCATCGCGCAGCACGATGTGACGACGCAGTGGCTCGCATCGCTGCCGTTCGTGGATGCGGAGCGCATCGCATTTTACGGGCTGAGCTACGGCGGCAAGACGGCGATGCGGGTGCCGGCGGTGCTGGAGCGGTACTGTCTCTCGATCTGCTCGGGCGATTTCAACGAGTGGGTGATGAAGTGTGCGTCGAACACGCACCCAAACGGCTACGTGTTCACGGGCGAATGGGAAATCTGGGAGTGGAATCTCGCGCACACTTTCAACTACGCGGAGATGGCGCTGCTCATCGCGCCGCGGCCCTTCATGGTCGAGCGCGGGCACGACGATGGCGTGGGGCTCGACGAGGATGTGGGCCACGAGTGGGCGAAGGTGCGGCGCGGCTACGACAAGCTCGGCGTCTCCGAGCGCGCGGAGATCGAGTGGTTCGACGGGCCGCATACGATCAATGGGGTGGGGACGTTCAAATTTCTCCACAAGTGGCTGCGGTGGCCGGAAAGGGAATGACGGATGACGAATGCAGCGCCGACGAGTCGTCGGCAAGCTGGCGCGAGGTCTCAGTGCGTGCGCTGAAGATTTGAATGCGCGCCCTTTGCTCCGCGCCATCCCGCCGCCTCCGCCCATCCTGCCTGCCGACGGGTCGTCGGCTCTACATCGCGGTGGCTACACTTTGAGCAACTCGCGTTGCCAGGGGAGCAGCTTCGGGAGTGCTTCCTCGGGGCGGAATGCGAGGGCTTCGAGGGTCGCCTTTGGCGCGATGAGCGAGGGGTCGAGATGCACTTCGGTGGCGATCTGGTCGCGGTGCTTTTTCAGTTCGAGGAAGCGATCGAACTGCGCCTGCGAGGGGCGGTTTCGCGGGGTGCGGATCACTTTCGGCCATTCCGATTCGGGCGTATCAAGCCCGCGTTTGGCGGCAGCGAAAAAGCGATCGGCGCGCGAGCCGCGGAGGTGGCGGATTTCCGGCTGCCGTCCAGCGTCGAGATCGATCGCGGAGTCCACGAGTTTTTCGCTGTGCAAAATGTGGAAGGTCGGCTTGTCGAGGCGTCGCGCCTCGTCGTCGCGCCAGCGCCACAGATCGCGGAAGATCGCGGCGGCGCGTCCGCGCAGGTGGCCGCTGCCTGGGATGCGCCAGAGCTGCTCAGGATCGATCTCCTTGTCGATTTCGGCGGAGCGAATTGCGCGTTCGCACGACTGGCGGAACCATTGCATCCGCCCGAGGCGATCGAGGTCTGCCTCGAGGATGGCGGCGATGGCGGCGAGGTGGCGCGTGTCGTTCACGGCGTAGTCGAGCATCAGCGGCGAGAGCGGGCGCGTGGCCCAGTTGGCCTTCTGCGATGCTTTCGCGATTTTCACGCCGAAGTATTTTTCCACGAGCGCGGCGTAGCTGAATTCGGCGACTCCGCTGAGGCGCGCGGCGAGCATGGTGTCGAAGACTCGCGTGGGCGCGGGGCAGCCGGAGCGGCGCAGCAGGCGCAGGTCGTAGTCGGCTCCGTGCAGGAGGATTTCCTTGCCAGCCCACGCGGACCAGAGCGGCGTGAGGTCCATCGGTGCGAGCGGATCGATCAGCATGTCGGTGCCGGCGACGGTGATTTGGATCAGGCAGAGTTTTTCAAAATAGCAGTGAAGCGAGTCGGCCTCGGTGTCCACGGCGATGCGGTCGTGCGGTGCGAGGTGCGGAAGCACGGCTGCGAGCGCTTCGGGAGTGTCGGTCATCGGGGTCATCAAATGTTTTGGAAAGGCGGTGTGTTCTTATTCTTAATCCTCATCCTATTCTTATTCTGAGAGCGGTGCGTGCAGCGGTTTGACGGGGTGGTTGGGATTAAGAATAAGATTAGGAATAAGAATAAGAGGTGAGGCGGACGAACTGCGAGGTCCGGCGAATTTTCTCACCCGCGGAGGCCGCCCATGAGCAGTTCGGCGTTGGATTTTGTGCTCTTCAGTGCGTGGAGGAGCACCTCGGTCGCCTCGGCGGGCGGGAGGGCAGCGAGCTGTTTGCGGAGCACGGCGATGCGGTCGTACTCGTGCGGGTGGTAGAGGAGTTCGTCGCGGCGCGTGGCACTCTGCAGGAGGTCGATCGCGGGGAAGATGCGGCGCTCGGCGATGTAGCGATCGAGCTTCACCTCCATGTTGCCGGTGCCCTTGTATTCCTCGAAAATCACCTCATCCATGCGGCTGTGTGTTTCGACGAGCGCGGTGGCGAGGATGGTGAGGCTGCCGCCTTCGTCGGTGTTGCGCGCGCTGCCGAAGAATTTTTTCGGCTTGATGAATGCCTTCGTGTCCACGCCGCCGGACATGGTGCGGCCGCGGCCGGGTTGCGCGTTGTTGTAGCCGCGGGAGAGGCGCGTGATGGAGTCGAGAAAGATGAGAACGTGCTTGCCGAGTTCGACGAGACGCTTCGCGCGGTCAGCGACGATCTCGGCGACCTGGATATGGCGGGTGCTTGGCTCGTCGAATGTGGAAGAGTAAATCTCCGCGCCGTGGACGTTGCGGAGGATGTCGGTGACTTCCTCGGGGCGCTCATCCACGAGCAGCACGATGACGTGGAGGCCGGGATTGCAGCGGACGGCGGCCTGCGCGAGTTCCTGCATGAGGATCGTTTTTCCTGCGCGCGGCGGCGCGACGAGGAGGCCGCGCTGTCCGCGGCCGATCGGTGCGATGAGATCCACGGCGCGTGCGGTGAGCGAGCTGCCTGTGCCGTTGTCGAGCGTCACGCGTGCGTCGGGGAAGCGCGCGGTGAGCGTCTCGAAATCCTTCGGCTCCTTCCAGTCCGCGACGGGCGTTCCCTCGATGGTGAGGATTTCCTCGGCCATCATGTGCTTTTCCCGATGGCTCGGCGGACGGAAGCGCGCGGTGACGAGGTGGCCGCCCTTGAGCTTCAGCCGCTTCGCGAGCTGGAAGCTGACGAAGGGATCCTGCGGGCCGGGGCGGAAGCTGTGCCGCGGGAAACGGATGAAGCCGCAGCCGTCGCTGGTGATGAATTCCGTGATGCCTTCCGCGAGCAGCTTGAAGCCGAGCGCGTGGTACGCGCGGAGCAGATCGAAGACGAGGTAGTGCCGGCTTTTCTCCGAGTTCGCGCGGAGGCGCATGATATCCGCGCGCTCGAGGAGTTCGCGGTGGGTGAGCGCGTGGAGTTCGTCAATCCACAAGTCGCGCGGCTGCAATTCCGGCGGTCTTTCGTTCTGCACGGGTTGCGATGCCGGGGCGGGGGAGTCGGCGGCTGCCTCGGTGCCCTGCGCCGATGGAGTCCAGTCCGCGGCGGGTGCGGGTGCGGTGTCTGCGGACGGGATCGCGACCGGCGCGGCCTGCGGCTCAGGCGAAGTGTCGCCGGAGGCAGGCTGCGAGGATGCGGGATTGTCCGTCGAGGTTTGAGCCGGTGCTGTCATTCCAAATTACGTGATCTGCTTTCTGTATTTTCCCACCCAGGTCGAGTTGGGCGGCCATTATTCCCATCGCCGTCTCCGGCGCAAGCCCGCGCTCACGGGTGAGGCGGAATAGCTGGGTGTCGCGGTGGCAGGCCACGACGATGATACTGTCGAACTGCCCCTCGGCTCCCGTCTCGTAGAGGAGCGGGATGTCAATGAGCAGCCATTCCCCGCGGGCGCGCGCGGCTTCGGCGAGGGCGGTCGAACGGGCGCGGACGATGGGATGGAGGATGGATTCGAGAGTCTTCCGCCGGCCTGCGTCGGCGAAGACGAGAGCGCGCAATTTCACACGGTCGGGACGGCCGGTGTCGTCGCACGCTTCGTTTCCAAATTCAGATGTGATGGCATCGCGCACGGCGTCGTCCGTCGCGAGCAGGTCATGCACGCAGCGGTCGGAGTCGAAATGCCCGATCGGCAGATGTCCGCGCAGGCAGCGCGTGAACGTGCTTTTCCCCGTGGCGATGCCGCCGGTGAGGCCGATGACAGGCAAGGGAAATTGCGCGCCAACTGGCGGTCAGCGCCGTGCAGCCGGATTCAGGACGCCGCCCGTGGCAGGTGCGGAGGTCTGGATCGCCCGGTATGAGCGCGTGGTGCGGGTCTCGATCGGACGGAAAGTCTTCCCGTCCGGCTGCATGAGGGGCGGCGCGATCTCGGGCAGCGGCAGCGCGTCCACGGATTCCTCCTTTTCCTCGTCGGAAGTGATCGGCGCACCCTCGGGGTTCACGATGCGGGCGGTCACGAAGATGACGAGGTTGCGCTTGATGTGCTGATCCACATTCGAGCGGAACAAGCGCCCGATGAGCGGGATGTCGCCGAGGATGGGTGTCTTGTCCTCGACCTTCTGCACGTCCTCGCGGATGAGCCCGCCGAGCACGACCGTCGCGCCGTCGTAAACGATGACGTTGGTGTTGACCTTCCGGGTGCTGAAGATGGGCTGGTTGATGGTGTTCGGCGTCAGGATGTTTGTCGTCGTCTGGCCAGTGATTGGATTCGTGCTGGTCGTCTGGATGGGGCTTCCGTAGTTGATGAAGCCCTCGAATTCCACGACCTGCGGTACGAGCCGCATTTCGATCGAGTAACCGTCTGGCAGGATGTTTGGCTCGACTTCGAGAGTCACGCCGACATCCTTTTTCTCAAACGCCGTGGGCGTCGTGGGAGTGACCGGGAAGGATCCGCCGCCGCCGCCGCCGCCACCAAGAAGGCCACCGGCGGCTCCGGTGGCACCGACGGTCTGCGGAATCTGCGGCGGGGAGAATTCAGTGGGGTACTTGAACTCGCGGATCACCTCGATCTGCGCGATTTGACCCCGCTTCGTGGTCACGCGGGGGGCGGAGAGGAGGTCAATGCCCTTCTTCTGGTTCAGCCCGCGCATGACGAGCTGGAATGTCGGGTCCGTGCCGAAGCCTATGAGCGACGCGATGCCGGGTGCCAGAAGGCCGCTGGCACCGGTGCCGGCAAGGAGCGCGTCAATGGCGTTGGCCGAGATGGCGGTGCTGCCGCTTCGGTTTCCGGAGGTCACCGGCGCGTCGCCGGGATTCTGCGTGAAGGGGAAGTTCTGCTGGTTGAACGCATTTCCAGTGCCTGAAGTGCCGCCGCCGGAGAAGACGTTAAAGTTCCGCGGGATGTTCGACTGCCCGAGCATCCAGTCGAAGCTCAGTTCCTTGACGTTCGTCTGCGAAATTTCGACGAATTTCGCCTGAATCTCGATCAGCTTCTCACCGCCTTCGGAGACACCGATCTCGATGATGCGCTCGACGAGGTCGAGGTTGTCCTGCGTGTTTTTGACGATGAGCGTGCTGCTGCCCTTGCTGTAAAGTGCGGCTGATCCCGCCGGAAACGACACGCCCTGGGCGAGGAAGAAGTCCTTTGCGGTGGATGCCCCTCCGGCCCCGCCTGCATCTGCTGGCGGGGCGCCGAGTCCGCCGCCACCGCCTGCCGCAGGAGCAGCAGCCCCAGCGGGCGCTGCGAAGAGACTCGGCGGCACTTTCCATTGCTTGGTGAAGAGCTCCTCGGTCTGCGTCCCAATGGGGACGATGTTCACCGCGAAGGGCTCGATCTTGTACTTCAGGTTCGCGAGGTTGGTGATGTACTTGATGACCTCGATGAGCGGGACGTTGTTCAGCGTGAGCGTGATTCGTGTTCCGCTTCCGCCGCCGCCGCCACCGCCGGGGATCGCAGGGATGCCGCCGCCGGGTGCCGGAGCCTCAAGGCCGGGGATGCCTGCAGGAGCCGGAGCCGCCGGGACTGCGGGTGCGGGACCGGCGCCGCCGCCCTCGTCGCCGAGGCGGAGGACGATGTTCACGCCTTCGCCCTTTTCATCGAGCTTCTTGGACTTCTCCACAAGGAACTCGATCGCCTCGCGCACGGTGGAATCGCGGAAGTCAATTTTCGGAAAGCGGATGTTGTTCAGTTTTGCCGTGATCGAGACCGTGTTCGGTGCGGTCGAGGGGCCGGAGGTGATGACTTCCTTCGTCTTCCGGTCGAAGCGATGGAGCGGGCGCTTCCATTCGTTCTGGACCTCCCACATGGCGATGGCGCGCGTGGCGTCGTAGCCGGCGAGTGCGGAGCGCATCTTGTGATTCGCCACTTCCTCGCGGCCCTTCTGTGCGGACTGGTTGTAGGGATCTTTGAAGAGGATTTCCTGGTACTTCCGGTCGGCGAGATCGTAGCGCCCGAGACCGATGTAGCCTTGCGCCTCGATGAAAAGCTGCTTCACCTCCTCGACCTTCGCCCGGTGCTGGGGCGTCAATTGCCTGTTGAAATAATCCGGCGCCTCGATGTTCTTCAGCAGTCGCGCGGTCGCATGGAGAGTGTACGGGCCGGATGCACGGTCGGAGGGGTTCTGGCGCAGCACTTCCTGGAGGATCTGCACGGCGCTGGCGTAGTAGCCTTCCGTCACGCGCTGCTCGGCGAGCTTGATGCCGGCGAGCTTGAGACCGTCTTCCGCCGCCCTGCGGCTCTGCGCCGTGGCGGGTGCCCCCGGGGTGATGCTGTCGCACGCATTCTTGAAATGTGCGAAGGCCGCCTCGTAATCCTTCCTGCGCAGCGCCGCATTGCCCTTCCCGATCTCCTCGATGCCGTTGGTTTCGCGCGCGATGCGGCGGGCCATCTCGCGGTTTGCCGCGGCGTCCACGGAGCCGCCTGCGAGATTCTGCGCCCACATGGCTGCGGGCTGGAGGAGGATGCTCCCGATGAGCAGCGGTGCGATGGATGCGGTGAGCGGGGTTCGGATCATATTGGGGTCTCGGTGTGGGTTGGCTGGAATTTTTGCTGGGAAAATGCGCTGCGGCTTGGCGGGGGAAAGGGGGCGGCTTCGTGTGTCTGGCTAGGGGGTCGGAGTCAAGATTTTCTTGGTTCCGTCCGGCAGTTCGATCTCGGCCTCCTGGCCTCTCATCTTCAGAAGCTTGTAAGTCTTGTCCTTGTCCGGTTCCAGAGTGAACGTCTCGCCGCGGCGCTTCGTGAAGTCCGGAGTCTTCGCCCCGTTCGGCGGCTTGACCCATTTGTAGCGGAAAGTGGCGTAGGAATCGGGCGAGTCCACCTCCTTCTTCAGCGGAAGGACGATTTGCTCCCCGGTTTCCTTATTCAGAAGGGTGGCTTCGGAAACATCCTCCGTGGTTCCATCCTTTCCTGGAATTTCCTTGCGTTTGAAGGAATCAACTTTGAATTTCGTGCCCGGGACGTCTTCGCCGACCGCCACAAACGTAGTTCGGTTTTTGAGATCCTTGGTATTGATCTGCACGGTGACATCCTTGGGCTGTTTCGGGTTTGCCGGGGCATCGTAAGACTTGAGGATGAGACGGAAGGGGACAAAGGCGACCCTCACCAGTTCGAGCTTCGTGTGATACGGCGGGTGGCTGATGGGATCCTTTGGGTTCGTCGAATCATCCGGCAGCGGCTTGCCATCCGCGCCGATCACGGGCTGTCCATTCATGTCGAGATGTGAACGGGCGTCGAGGCCGTTCCATTCCTCGATATTCGTGAAGCCGTCGCCGTCGGGGTCTTCGTTCAGCACGTTCTGCCCCAGCACATTGAAGTCGTATTTGTCGAGCCATTCATTCGTCACGGGCGGATGGAATGACCTGTCGCCTGGCGGCACCAGCTTGCCATCTATGATCACGTAGAGCTTGCTGATGAAAAGCTTGGATCCCGCCTTGGGCGGGTTGGGCCAATTCACTGGCGTCGCGAGGGCCGTCTTGGCGTTGTCGAGCGTCTCGGTATTGAGTTCGTCCACCTTGGCGCTGGAGATCGAACCGCCGCGGCTGGAGGCGAATTGTGAGTCAAACCCCGAGACCTTTGTCCACAGGAGGGCTGTCATGGCGATGCCGAGGATCGCCACGATGGCGAGGCTGAGCTGGGCCGGGTTTTTCTTGATCCAGTCCATCGTCATTTGTCCTTCTTTTTTCCACCCTTCTCGGGCTTCTCGGAACCTGCCTTCGGCTCTTCGATGTTCAGGATTTCGAGTTCGATGGTGGATGTGATTTTCTCCGTGCCGAAGACGTATGAGAGCGCGCCTTCCGGTGCTGCGGCCACCGCCGGGACTCCCGGATCCCCCGGGAGCGCAGGCGTGCCGGGGACCGGGGGCGGCGGGGTAGGCATGCCGGTTGCGGGCAATTGCGAAGTGGGTGCGGGCACAGGGGGGGCAGCCAGTGCGACGGCGCGTTGAGGCGAGTCCAGCACCTTGTTTTGAATGGCCACATTGCGGATGATGAAAAGCTGCTGCTTGTGGTTCGCGAGTTCGGTGAGCACGTTGCGGAGCGCGTCGTCCTTCGAGGTCAGCTTGAGCCTGAGCGTGCTCCGCTCGATCACCCCGCCGCTTGCACCGCGCCGCTTTCCGGCCCCTGCGCCCCCCTCCTCGGGCAGCGGGTCGCGGTGGAATTCCTCGAGCTCAATATTGCTGGTCTTGATGAGCACATTCATCACCAGCTCGATGGCGCGAAGCTCGCGCGCTAGCGCCGCGGTGGCCTTGTCGTCCGGCGGCTGGGACTGGTATTTGGCAAAGTCGAGGTAGAAATCCTTCGGCCTCTCGACGTTTGCCGCGGCGGCCCTCGCGGAGAGTTGCGCGACGGTTTCCTTCAGCTTGTCCTGGAAGGCGACCTTTGTGATCGCCTCGGTCGGCAGCACGCGATCCTTCAGCTCCTTCTGGAACGCCGCGATCTTGTCCCCGAGTTCGGTCTTCTGCGCGTTCAGCTTGTCGAGGTTTGCCTGCTTCAGCCCGGGCTTGGTCTCGTTGAGATCCTTCAACTGCGCGACGGCCGCGTCATACTGCGACGTCGCGGTGTCGGACTTGTCCATCGCCGAGTAGGTGAGCCAGCCGAGCGTGCCGACGCCCACGAGCATCACCGCGCCGAAACCTGTCAGGAATTTATTTTCGGAAACCCAGCTCATTGGAAGGAAATCGGGCTGTTGAGTTTCAATGGGAGCACAAATTTGAAGGCCCAGTCGGTCGTGTCGTCGTTCGCGCGGACGTAGCCGTCTTTCGCGTCATTGCTGGGGGTCACGAGCTTCGAGTCATTCAGTTTCGCAAAAAATTCATCCACCACGGCGGGGCCCGCATTGTTTCCCGCGTCGCGGCTGAGGTAGAGGCCCTTTGCCATGAGGATCACGGAGGGGCCGCTGTCGCCCTTCTTCGGCCTGTTCTTGTCCGGCTTCTGCTTGCCCGGAGCCTCTGGCACCTCGGCCTCCGGCTTCTGCGCGCCGCCGCCGACGAGTTCAAGGCTGGTGATCCAGATGAAGTCCTTCGGAATTCTTGAATTGAGATCGGTGAGGAGGCTGACCCAATACTCGCGTTCCTGCGCGAGCTGCGCGAAGGGCTGCACGGCTTTCCCGAGAACGTCCACTTCGCCCTGTGCGTCCTTGATCTTTTTCTTGAGCGTCGCGAGCGGCTCCGCCTTGCGCTTGAGCAACTGCGCCACCTCCTCGGTGGCGACCGCCGCGTGCTCGTAGTACTGCCACCACGCTCCGAGCGCAGCGAGCGCGCACACGCCCGCGGTGATGAGGTAGGGGCGCTGCGCCGCGCGCTTCTCCGCCTTGGCCACGCTGACGGGGCGCAGGTTCAGCTCCATCGGGCAGCTTCCCAGCCCACGGAGCGCGAGGCCCACGAGTTCGCCGAGCGTGTGGGTGGCGTGCGCGAGTTCGTCCGTGTTCGCGTTGTCCGAGACGGCCACATTGCGCAGCGGATTAAAGTAATCCACCTCCATGCCGGGGAATTTTTCCTGGAAGAATTCGCGGATGTACGGCAGCGACGCGGTGCCGCCGGCGATGAGCACGCGCTGCGGTTGCGAGCCGCCGTGCTCGCTGCGGTAGAAGGTGATGCTGCGCGCGATTTCCTGGTGCAGGCGCGTCATCTGGTTGCGCGTGATCTTGGAAATGCGCGCGATCTCCGCATCGTCCGGCTCGGCGTAGGTGCCGCCGAGGCTCACGAAGCCGTCCTTCACCTTGCGGGATTCCGCCTCCGCAAAATTGCACCCGAAGTCCTTCGCGATCGCCGTGGTGATCGAGCTGCCGCCGATGTTCAGCCGCCGCGGGAAAATCTTGCCCGGCTCGCAGAAGAGCAGGTTCGTGGTGCGCGATCCGATGTCGAGCAGGATGGTGCAGCCGTCCGCGTCCGGGTAGTTGTAGCGCAGCGCGTTGTAGAGCGCCATCGGGGCGATGTCCACGACCTCCGGCTTCAGCCCGCCCGCCTGCGCGGAGGTGTTGATATCGTCGAGAAGGTCGGACTTGATCGCCGCGAGGATCACCTCCACCTGCCCGCCGTCGCCCGCGTCGAGGAGCTGCCAGTCCCAGACGACCTCGTCAATCGGGTAGGGGACATTCTGCTGCGCCTCGAAGGCCACGATCTGCTCGACCTGCGACGCGTCGCCCACGCTCGGCAGTGTGACCGGGCGCGTGAAAATGACATGCGAGGAGATGGCGTAGTTCACGCTCCGGCCCTTGAAGCCGAGTTCGGAGACGAGTTGCTCGACTTGCAGCTTCGTCTGCAGCGACCGCGTGGGATCCGCGGAGGGATCGCCGAGGATTTCCGCCTGCTTGAGGCGCGACAGGATGAGACCGCCTTCAGAATTTCTCTGGAACTCTGCCAGACTGATCGTCTGCGTGCCGAGATTCAGTGCGAGGATTCCCTTGGGTGCGGCCATTCGTTTCCGGTTGTGGTTTTGCGCCTAGCGGGTTGAGGGTTTCACCGCTTCGTAGCGGTCCGACCAGAGCGGCGCGAAGGGCGTCTCGGCCTTCGGCGAGAGCATCCCCGGAGTCAGCGCCAGATTCGGTATGGGGACAGTCTTGCCCTTCATCGAGGAAACGGCGAGTGTCTGCCCCTGCCGCAGGATCGTCACCCACGCATTCATGATCATCGCAGGATTCAGCGGCTTGCCGTCCGTGATGCGCTCGAGATTCCGCGGGGAGACATACATGATCGTGTAGCGATCCCTGCCCTTGGGGATATTGATATGCGTGATTTCGCCGGTGCAAAGCTTGCCGTTCAGGAGCACGTCAAATTTGAACGTCAGCTCGTCCACCATCTCCACGCCGGTGACCTCAAACTCGACTTCGATCTCCAGCCACTTCTGCGCCTGTGACCGCTTCGAGGTCGTCTGCGTGACGGCGTATTCCGGCGTGCCGACGACGGCGGGCTGGATTTTTTCAATCTTCACATTCTTCGAAGTCACCGCGACGGGCACGAGGGGTGCGCCGAAGGCCGCGGTGCTGAGGGCTGCAAATGCAAACGCTAGAATCTTCATGAGGTGGGTGGGAGAAAAGATGAGGCCCGCTCCGGGTGAACGAACCTGAGCGACCTTTCTTCCGCATGTCCCCCGCGATGGGAAGTAAAATTTGTGAAACTCACTAAGTTTTTATATTCCGCCGAACGTCGCGGATATCCTCAGCGCAGCGCCGCCGGACAGCGCAACCTCCGTCGGCTGCAGCCCAGCGGGCAGGAATGTGCGGAGCGAAAATGTGCGCGCCGCCAGTTCCGCGAGGCGCGGCCGGAGCTGCGCGGCGGCGAGATTCGCGATCATCCCGTCGCCCGTGCAGGTCGCTTCGCTGAGGCGGAGATTGAAGTCCGCATCCATCGCGATGCGCCCGCGGATCGTCAGCGTCGCCGTGAAAAACATCGCCTTCGCGACCGCGATCGCTGTCACCGAGATCGCGCTCGGGCTCTCCGCCACGAGCGTGAGCTGCACACTTTTCACCTCCGCGCCGTGCCCCGCTGCGGCGTCGCGCGCGAGGCCGAGCAGCGCCGCCCCGATGTCCGCCGTGGCCGCCGACGCATCGAGATTTCCATTCGTGCAGCTTTGCAGCGACAGCAGCCGCGCGCCATCCCCCGCAGTGCCAAATGCAAACACGCAATCCTCCGCGCGCAGCCGGATGCTCACCGGCACAGCGCCGAGCCGCGCCGGCTCCGCGGTGACATCCAGCGCGCGCGAAAAAAATCCGCCCGCCGCATTTTCCTGCGCCGCCGTGGGCCGCGTGTGTCCGTCGAGCCGGATGCCTGTGAGATCCATCCGCAGCGCTGCGAGTGATGGGAAATCCCCCTCGATCGTCACCGCATCCTCGCGCGCCCCGAACGGCGCCGCGCCGCGAACGAGCGCGGCGCGGAGGCTTTCTGTATCATTGGGAAACGCATCACCACCGAGAGCAAACATCCCAGTCTTGTGCGGAGTGCTCACCGTTCGTGCAATGCGAAACACCGCCCGCGCCGAATTTCACGCGCGCATGGCCACTGAAGCTCACGAAGGAAAAGAGTTCACCGTCGCGCCGGCGATCGAGCGGGCAATCCGCGCGCAGCGTCATGGACAGCCAGACACCGCCGCGGAGATTTACCGCCGCGTGCTCACCGCGTGGCCGGAGTGTCCCGACGCGCTGCATTTTTCCGGCCTGCTCGCATTCCAGCGCCGGAAAATAAAGGAAGGCGCGGACCACGTCGCCCGTTCGGGCCGGAGCAACCCGATTCCTGGAACAACTTCGATCGGAGACACGCTATTTCTGACCGTGCGCAGCAGGCTCCCTTGCTTCCTCGACATCACTCTTCGGCACGAACCACAAGCCGGGCATGCGGAAGACCGGGCTGATCGCGATCCCTTCCGGCGTCTCGTAGCCGAGAGGCGCGATGCCATGCCCCGGCATCAGATTCTGCTCGATGATGTCGAATGGCGGCCTGGCACCGTTGTGAGAGAGCAGGACGCGGTCTTCGGCGCTCAATTCGCAGCGGAAAGGGATTCGCCGTTTGTCCCGCTTGAGCGAGAGCGTTTCTGTGCCGCCGCTCCGGCCCTCCACTTTCCATGCGCTCTCGCCGCTGGCCATGGCCATGTGCGCGGCGGAGCCGCCGCCGGCTGCGTGTTTCCAAGCGGCTTCATCGAGCGGGGCCCATCGCTTGGCGACTGGCTCGTAGGCCGCGTAGCGATATTTCGCAGAGCCGTCGCCGGCGATGCCTCGAAACAGCACGCGCCCGTCCGCGCCGGGGCGCGCGCTGAGCCAACTCAGGGGCCAGGTGTCGAGCGGCGATTCGGCCGGGCTGCGCCGGTCACTGACGACCAGCGTCGGCGTCCCGGTCTGTGGATTGAGTTCCATCATCTCGCCAAAGTGCTGGTCGCGAATTCCACCGGGAGCATTGTTGAGTCGGACATACAGGCGGCCGCCGATCATCCACGGCTGTTCCCACACGCCCGGCAGTTCGGTGAAATGCCGCCAGGTCTTCGTGCGGCGGTCGTAGCGCGAAAGTTGCCACTCCTTCGAGACGAAGATCGCGTCCTCCGAAAGCTCGAGATTCGCGCCGCCCCAATGATCCTTGCGCGGTGCCGCGAGTGGCGGCGGCTCCTCGAACGGGATCACCTCAGTCTCGAAAGTCTTCAGGTTGATGCCGAAAATAAACTGCGGCTTCTTCGCGTCGCGCCCGCGCTCGGGGCCTTCAAACGTGCAAAAGACCCAGAGCCGGCCGGCGCGGAAAATCGCCTCCTTGAACGAGAGGTCGGCCGCTTTCAGGACCCCGTCGCGGAATTGCGGAAGCCGGTACGGATGCCAGTAGCGCGTGACTTTCAACGCATCGTCCTGCGGCGGTGCGCGCCGGAGCTTTGAGAAGCGAAGAAGCAATTCCTGCGAGCGTTCACGGATGACGTTGAGCACCCAATGTTCGCCGACCTTCGCCCGCACGCGCGTCTCGTGTGCGAGCATTGCGGCGACGAGTTCGGCCGCCTGCGTTTCGGTGTACGTGTGGGGATGGAAAAGCTCCCAGAACGAATCGCGGTCAATGGGCGTGCTCTCGGCGAGCAGGTAGAGCAGAAATTTCCGCGGGAAGGCGAGGTCCTGCGACTCGTTGAAGGAGATGCGGGGCTCGCCGCGCGGCAGGCGGAGCAGTTGGAAATAGTCATGCGGCAGCTCGTGTTTTGCGAAGCGTGCGCGTTCGGCCCAGAAGTCATCGCGCAGGCGGATCGCGATTGCTTCCTGCGCGTCCTTGGCTGCGCTTTCGTATTGGAGGCAGAGGCCCAGCCAGCGGTCGCCGGGGAAGTCGGAGGTGAGCAACTCGTCCACAAACGCGGGCCAGAGCTTCGCGAACGGCGCATGATCGCCACCCACCGTCAGGTCCGGGAAAAGATCGCGGCAATGGACGATCGAAACGCGCAGCGTCGCGCCGGTCTTCGCATCACACGGCTCGCGGAGCGCCGCGCGAAACGTGGCCAGTGTCGCTGAGGCATCGGGTGCCCACAGCGGGGTCAGCGCCACCTTGCTTTGCCAGAAAAGCGCGGGCGGCTTTTCATCGTTGCGCGCGGCGAACTCGTGCAGGCGGTGCGTGGCGAGATCGTCCACTTCCCGCAGGAGCGAGGCGAGCCGTCGCATCCCGTCGTCCCACGCGGCGCGGTTGTTGTTGAACCAATCCAGCATCGCGCCGCCGATCGTGAGCGCCTCCACCGCGAGCGGAGCCTGGCCGGGCTTCGCCAGCAACTCGCCGCCATGATCGCGAAACAGCTCCAGCGCACGCAGCGTCCGCGTGAGCCGGCTCTGGCGTTCCGCCTCGGGCATCGCGGCGAATATTTTCGCGAGCACGTCGGGCGTGCGGTAGCCGCGGGTGAACGAAATGTGCGCGCGCCAGAGCGAATTCCGATCGGAGAGATAACTGCGCAGATATTGCTGATTCTTCGGGTAACGGTACGGCACGACCATCTCGGGACGCGCGGCGAGCAACTCGGCTCGCACGCGCAGGGTGAGCGTTTCCGGATCCCGGCGGCCGAGCGCCCAGGCAGACTCCGCCGCAGTGGCCGCGCGGGCGAACAGTTCATTCCGAAAAGCCCACTGCGCATCGCGCCCATACTGCTCCGCTTCATGCACGGCGTCC
The DNA here is from genome assembly GCA_038238025.1 of Chthoniobacterales bacterium. Taxonomy (GTDB): domain Bacteria; phylum Verrucomicrobiota; class Verrucomicrobiia; order Chthoniobacterales; family Chthoniobacteraceae; genus SXWH01. The sequence goes on along the minus strand of JBBRYC010000034.1, from coordinate 30,144 downwards.
CACTTCGCCGCCACCGGCTCGCGTTTGAGCTGCCGGGCAATTTCGCGCGCGAGAAACTCCGCCGCATCGGCCAGCCGGTTGCGGCGGCAGGCATGGACGATCGGCACGGCTGCACCCCCTCCCGGCGTCTGGAGCCGCACGCGGATGGTGAGCTGATCCGGCTCGGTGAGACCCTGCTCGATCGCGCCGTCCAAGAGGTAGCGTCCCGTCCAGAACGCGGCCGGCTCTTCGCGCTGCTCGTCCAGCAGCGCATCCATTTGCTGGCGTTCGAGCACGAAAAAGGCCGGCTCGTGCGCGAGGCGGTGGATGAGCAGGAGTGTCAGTTCGCTCTCGACCTCGGCGGCCTCGGGGCGGGCGCGCGTGGCGCGGAGATTCACCACGGAGATCGGGATCGCGGCGTCGCGCGAGACATTTAATTTCGGCAGCAGTGCCTTCACCGCCGCGGCCGTCTCCCGGCTCCACGCTGCGAGGTCGGCCGGCGGCGAAGACTCGTGCCACGTCCCGACGATCACGCCCGGATGCACGGCCATCAGTCGCGCGGCGAGCACTGGTTTCCCGCCCACTTTTTCCGTGCTGAGCTGGATCAGCCCATCGGCACCGAGCAGCGCGCCGATTTGCGGCAGCCGCCCGGCCGTGAGGCCCGTGAGTGACAGGCGGTTTTCTTCGAGAGCGCGCTCGATTGCAACGCGCTCGAGCAGCTTTACCGGCAGCCGCGAGAGTTCCACCGTGAGCAATTCCGCCGCATCCCGGGCGGACGGCTCGGCCACGATGGCAACATGGGGCGCGTCGGCGCCGGAGGCCAGCGGCGCGAGAAGCCAGATCAGCAGGAAAAGCAGTCGTGTTCTCATGTGTCCCATGCGCTCCGAGTCATCGCTCGTCCGGCAGCAGGTAAGCGAGTCCGCGCGTCGTCGGCACATTGCCACCGGGCTGCAGGCCTGAGAGGAGCACGACGAGTCCTTGCGCGGTCGGAATCAGCGAACCGATCTCGAACTCGCGAGCGTTCAGCGAGAAGAGTCGCACCCGCTGGCTTCCACCCGCGCGATACAAACGCTCGTAGTGGACTTGGGATTGTTCTTCTGATTTTGCCTCCCATCCATGCCCCGCATCCGCGCCGCTGATGTCGCCGATTGCGCGCTCGATTTTGAGCGTTTCGAGATTGAAGCGATCGTTGCCGCTCTCACCGGGGATGTCGAAAATGGTTTCCGAGACGAATGCGGGACGCCGGGTGAAATTTCCAAAACGACCCGCGCGAAGCTGCTCCCATTTTCCGGAAGCTGGCGTGAAATTCCACGCGCCGCGGCGCTGCCCTTCCGCAAATGTCGCCGGCTGCCGTGGCACATCCGCCAGGAAGAAATGGATCGCGCTGCCGTCCCGCGATGCACAGCCGCCGATGACGCTGTAAGGCAGGCAGTCGTTGAGCGGCCCGGGCCTCAGCGAGGCGCTCGCGCAGATCAACTCGCAGTCGCCCACGCCGGACCGCCAGCGGTAGATCGCGCCGTAGCGGTTGCTGTTGTCGTGCGTTCGCTGATCGAGAGCGATGTAAAGCTCGTCCCGGACGGGAACCACCGCGGTGATGCGACGGAAATGCGGATCGCGAAATGCGCGGACTTCCCGATCGAACGTCCCCGCCGTTTCGTCTGCGCCGAATTTTGGGCCGATGATCTCGACCGCACCGGCGTTGAGATACGGCGCCTTTTCCGCGACGCGAATCGCGAGCACGCGATATTTATCCGCGACGAAAAGGTGCTGCGGGGAGCGCGCCAGCACGAGATGCTCGAAAGCTTCCTGCAGGCTGCTCTCGACGGCGAACTCGCAGGTCTCGCTTGTGTTCTGCTTCATCTCAATGCGGGTTACGATGATCGCCTTCGATTTCGAATGCGCGATCCAGAGCACGCCGCCATCTGCCAGGCCATTCATGCTGTCGTAGGTGTCGGTCGCAGGTTTGATCCGTGACGAATCGTAGAGCAGCACGCCGCCCGGAATGTCGGGCTCCGGCGTTCCGGATTTGATCCGGCGCCTCGTCAACGTCGCATACCAGTCTTCCGTGGCGAGTTTCGCCAGCACCTCGTCGTGCAGCTTGGGGTTGCCCGCCTTGATGGTGGCCAGCGCCGCGTCGAGCATCTTCCGAATCTGCGTCCCGTCCTCCTTCGCCTGCCTGCCGCGGGCGCTATCGCCGAGCCGGACCTGAAGATAGTAGAAAGCGTTGTGTTCCATTCCGCGATCCTTCGCGAGCACCTTCAGCATCACGGTCTCGAAATACCGGTCTTGCTCCCCGATCGGGAGCGAAGGCATCGCGTGCCAGATGCGCAGGAAGATGTACCAGTTCTCGTGCGCGAGAACCCACTGGAGATTTTCTTCCCGCGCGGCGAGCCAGGTGAACAACCGCTGCGCAGACTCGCGCCCTTTGCCCCGCACGCCTTGCGAGTACGCGCTGGGAAAGACCTCGTCCTGGAAACAGCGCGCCGCGATCGCGCTGAATTGCTTTTCCGGCGAAGGGTCGCGCTCCACCTCGTCGAGAAATTCGCTCCACAGCTTCCACGCGAGCTTCCTGTCCCAATAGCCGATGCGCGGATACACATGCTCCCGCAGGCCGCTCCACGGGTAGCCGCCGGCGGCGGCGATGCGTTTGAAATATTCGAGCGCCGCGCGGGGCTCCTCGAAAAAGATCGGCGCATAGTCTCCGAGCAGCCGCTTGCCCTTCTCGTCTTTCGCGTCCGCACAAAAGCGCTCGAAAAACTCCCGAAGCTCTGGCCGGCAGGCGGCGACGAGCGCACGCTCCCCGTCGTTGAGATGTTCGTTTTGCACTGCCAAAAAACTGCAAACGCGTCGCCCTCTGGCCAGCGGTTCGGAGGCCGAAGGGGCATGGCCCCGCGCCACCGCCATCGCGGCGCGCAGTCGGTCGAGGTAAAAAAGGTAATCCTTCGCGGACACCGCCCTGCCGTCCTCAATATTGCCGCCGACCCGCTCCTCGATGCATCTGGCAACGCCGCCCAGAAAACTCCGTGCGTATTTTTCGTTCTGCGGGTCGAGCAGGCACGCGGTTTCCAGTGACCGGAGCGCCGGCTCGAACAACTGCGCGTGGAGCAGCGCGAGGCCGCTGAGGTAGTGATGCCGGGCCTCCGCGGCGAGCGCGTTCGCAGGCGGGGGAGACTTGAGTCCTAGCGCTTAACCGATCTTCACGGCGACCATTGCGGCACCTTCGCCAAGTTTCGTCCGTTCCACTTTCACATGGAACGTCGCGGCCTTCGATCCGTGCGCGTGCAGCACCCGAAACTCGAGACTGAGCTGCGCGGCGTTTCCCTCAGCCACGCGTCCGCGCACGAGTCCGTCCGCCGTGGACAGACTGTCTTCAGCCGTGGCGTTCAGCTCCTTCTCCGCGACCACGCTCGCCAGATCGTCACGTTCCACCACGATCACCCGGTCATCCTGGCTGAGTCGGACACCGATCAGCGTCGAGAGCGTCGCCAGGGCTTCGGTGAACGCGTGCGTTTGATGGAACGTCGCGATGGGAGCGAGGGCGACGTAGAGCCGTTCGTCCGGCGGCGTGCGCAGCTTGCGGGCGAGCGTGGCGAGGTGCGCTTTCGTGGTCTCGATGATCGCTGGAAAATCCGGCTTCGCGGAATCGAAGACGGCATCGAAGACACGCTCGCCGTGGTGTGTTTCCACCATCCTCAGATGCAGCAGCTTCTTCTCTGTCTCGACGAAGAGCAGCACATCGGCCGAGGCGAGCTGCCCGGCGCGCACGTTGCTTTTTCTCGCGAACGAAGAAAGCTCAAACTCCTTCACGATCCGCGCAAACTGATCGCGCTCAATCAGGGCGATGCCGCCACTCGCGGACAATTTGGCGAAGAGCAAATCACCCACCGCTGGACCGCTTTGCTGACTAATGATCGCGAGCTTCGGCGGAGCGACGGCTGTCTCTGCGCCGAGATGCGCTGCGATGAAGGTCGCGAGCGCCACGACGAACTTGCAACGCAGTTTCATGGTTCGATGAGCTTTGGCACGAGACGATTCATGAGCTTTCGCGCTGCATTTTCCAGCGTTGATTTCGCGGCGATGTTCTCAGCGAGATCGACCGCCACGTCAGTCTGACGCTCCGTGAGAATGAGTTTCCCGGCGGCGCTTCGCACAGGCTTTCCAAAATCTCCGCCTGCAAAAGCGCTTCCGTCCCAACGTAAGGTGGTGCAAGTGCTGGAGCCAGAGAAGGGGATTGAACCCTTGACCTGCGGTTTACGAAACCGCTGCTCTACCACTGAGCTACTCTGGCTTTGCGCAATTGCGGGCGCGGAATATCGGAAGCGCTCCGCGTCTTGGCAAGCGCTTAAAGCAGCCTGTTGAAAAACCGCTTCGCAGCCTGTCAGCCTTTGGGAACCGCTGATTTAATCGGCGGCACAAAAACCGGGCACTTTCAGCGAAGAAATTTTGACCGCGAAAAGCACGAAAGTGTCGAAAAACTTGGTGATGACCCCCATCTTTTTCGCGCGTTTCGCGGTCTCTCCGATTTAATCAGCGGTTCCTTTGCGTCGGCGGCGCATTCCGGCCATCATCGCCACGCCGCCGAGCAGCAGTGTGGCCGAGGCGGGCTCGGGCACGGGTAAGAGGTCGGTGAGGATGATGTCGTTGCCGCTGGTGGTGGCGTTTGGGACGAACGAGACGGTGCCGCCGGACCATCCGGTGGCACCGTAGTCGATCGTCGGTGTTCCGACGAGCCCGCCGTTGAGGTCAGCGGCGGCCACGTCGCCGTCGAAAAGGATGAACGTTTTTCCGGACGGGTCGCCGCCACCTGCGTCCACGAGCCGGATGATCCACGCGCCTGCGATGGTCAGCGTGGAGGAAGCGCCGCTGAGGAAAACAGTGTCGGACAGGCTGCCCGCCTTTTGTTCGAAGACATACGTGGCGCCGGCGCCGATCGTGAGGCCGGTGCTGTTGAACGTCATCCCGGTCGTGGCTGTCGCCTTGTCGGGCGAGAGAAAGGAATTGGGATTCAATGTGGTCGCACCGTTGATCGTGCCGGAGCCCATGAGCGTGCCGCTGGTGATGACATCCACGGGGCCGGACAGCGAGCCGTTCACGATGAGCGTGGCGTTCGCGTCCACCTGCACTTTGCCACCGCCGGAGCCGATGCTGGTCGCGGCGATTTCCACGGTGCCGCTGTGGACGATGACTGCGGCACCGGGCGCGGGGTTGATGTCGTTATTGCCGTTCACGGTCACTTTGCCGGTGCCGGTGGTGCCGACGGTGAGGACGCCGCCGGCGGCGACGCTGAGGGTCGTGTTCACCGTCAGCGTCTTGCCCGGCGCGACGTTGATCGTGCCGAGGCCCGCGGCGGGAACATTCACCGTGTCGGCGGTGCTGGCGGCGAGCGCGGCGCCGGTGATGTCGAGTGTCGTCGCGGCGTTGCTGCCGATGAAATTCACCGCGGCGATCTGGTCAATGCCGCCCGCCGTCAGCACCGATCCCGCGTTCACCTGGATGATGCCTTTTCCGCCGACGGGGGTCACGAAGAGGTTGCCCGTGCCATCGTCAATCGGCTTGACCAAGTCGCCGCCGTCGAGCGCGGAGATGCCGTCCTTGTAGCCGAAGCCGTAGTTTGCGCTGAAGCCGTTGCCGGTGATCGGGCCGGAGCCGCCTGCGCCGTTATTCATGCGGATCTCGATGGCGTGCCAGCCCGTGCCGAAGCCGGGCAGCGCGACGCCCGCGCCGAAATTCTGGCTCGGCGTGCCGGTATTCGCGCCCGCCGTCACCGCGCCGGTGCCTGCCTGGCCGACGGTGTATGCAGTGCTCACCACGCGGCTGGTGCCGCCGTTCGAGGCGTTCAGCACGAGCACGCCGTCAATCCAAACGGCGGCGCGGTCGTCGATGTTTTCGGCGAAGGAAAAGATGCCGTCGTTGTCCTTCACGAAGCCATTGTAGATCCAGGTGTCGTTGTCGGTGTGGCCGGTGAGCGCGTTCTGCGTCACGGCATTCATCTGGAGCATGCGCGGCTCGAGCTTGATGCCGAAATTGCCGGGGTTCGCGGTGCGCGTTTCATTCGTCGTCAGCGCGCCGCCGGGCGCGGTGGTGAAGCCTTCGAGCAGGCCCGGCTTGTAGCCGAGCGAGGTGCCGCCGATGATGCCGCTTACCGCCACGTTCCCGGTGGTCTGCACGGTGCCGCTGTTGATGATGCCGCCGGAGTGGTTGACCGTGCCGCTGGTCGCATCGAGGTGCAGGACGGCGTTCACCGCGGCGATCGCGGGCGTGCCGGGCAGGGCGACCGTCGGCGTGCTGGCGGGCGAGCCGAAGACCGTGATGTTGCCGCTCGAAGTGGCCGCGGCAGCCGGCACGTAGCGCAGCGTGCCATTTTGCACCTGCGTCCCGGCAAAGTTCGCCGTGGTCGCGTTGGAGGTCACGGTGTTCGTGCCTGCGACATTGATGCCGCTGGCGACGGGGCCGGAGAGATCGAGCTGCTGGCCGAGGCCCATGTAGATGCCCGAGCCGCTGAAGCCGCCGCCGGTCGCGGTGATGGTCGTCGTGCCCGAGTTTGTGCCGACGATGCCGTTGTTCACGAGGCTGCCGACGGTGAGCGTGGTGGTGTTCGTCACCGAGAGCGCGCCCGCGTTGTTGCCGGGGTTTGCATTCACGGTGAAGGCACCGGTGACGGTGAGCGCCTTGCCTGCTTCCGAAATGTAGAGCCCGCCGAGCGAGAAGTCCGGCACCGTGGCGGCGGCCGGCAGGATGAGATTGGCCTGCGTGGTTGTGTTGAAAGAGGGCGCGAGTGCGAGGGTGGCAGGCCCGGCGAGGCCGATGCTGCCCGCGAAAGTGGGCGCGATGGCGGTGAACTGAAGACGGCCCGCGCCCGCCTTCACGAATGAGCCGGCACCATCGAGCGAGCTGAACAGCGTGATGTAATTTCCCGCGCCTGCGGCGGCGGCTCCAGAGATGTTGGAATCGACTGTGAGCGTGCGCGTGCCGGAGGGCACGGTGAGCGTGCCGAGGCTTATGATGTTGTTCGCGCTCGTGTCGGTCGCATTCGCGCGGCCTGCGTCGAGGTAGGAATTCGCGCTCAGCGTGACGTTATTGCCGTACGTCACCGTCGTATTGCTCACCGCCGTGGCGGTGTTCGTCGCGTCGTCGCGGAAGCGGAGACGTCCGCCGGCGAGGTTGATCGTGCCTGTGCCGAGTTCATTTCCCGTCGCGCGCACGGCGGCGGCGGCGGCGATCAGCGTCACCTGATTTAGCAAAATCGCATTCGCGCCCACGCTGAAGGTGCCGCTGAAATCGTTCGCGCCCGCCGCACCGATGATCGGATTTCCGAGCGTGAAGGTGCCGCCCAGACCCGCGCCCTGCGTGATGCCCGGACCGACGAGGCTGATCGTCCCTGCGCCCGTCAGTCTGCCATTCAGGGTGATGTTCCCGGCATTCGTGCCGGGCACGAAGTAGTCGTATGCCGCGATGTTCGCCGTGCCGCTGGGGACGTTCAACACGGTCTGAGCCGAGGCGTTCGTCGTCGCCGCGCCGAGGATGAAGGAATTGATCGTCGCGCCAAGGGTCGCGCCGTTCTTCAGCGTCACGGAGCCAGTGATTACCTGGCTCGCGGTGGCCGTGCCGAGCAGCACTGCTCCGTTCTGCACGACGGTGTTCACGAGGTTGCCGCCGAGTGAGCCGGAGCGGTCCACGCGCACGATGCCGCTCTGGATGTTGAAGCTGTCCGTCAAAGTCGCCGGGCTGCTGAAGGCGCTCACGCCCTGCGCGATGATGTTCCCGCTGATGGCGGTAGTGGCGTTGTTGTTGATCGTGAAGCTCGTAGTGCCTGTCACCGCCACGACGAAGGAATTCGCCGGGACATTCGTGCCCGTGACTTCCTGCCCGACGGCGAGCCCCGTGGTGCTGACGACGTTCACCGAATTCGAATTGGCCGCATTGGTGCCGCTGACCATCGTGAGGTCCGTGCCCGCGCTGTTCAGCACGAGCAGGCCGTTGCCGCCCTTGATCAGTCCGCCCTCGGCGACGCCGGTCGGCACGGTCTGGATGCTCGCATCAATGCGCAGGCCGACCGTCGGCGAGTTGCCCGCGCCCGCGAAGGCGGAGTTCACATTCAGCGTCGCGCCAGCCGCATTCGTGAAGCCGATGCGGCCCGTGAAGGAGCCGATGAGAGGCACGCCGGTGCTCGGGTTCGTATTCGTGGAAACGATGGGCGTGGCCGCGGTCAGATTGATCTGCGAAGTGGGCTGTGCCGCCGTGCGATCGAATCCGTTCGCCGTCGCCGTCGCGCCCGCGCCGTCGAGGAAGGTGAGCGACGCGAGCGTCTCGGTGACGCCCGCGAGGTTCACCAAGTTCAAGCGCCCGCCGCCGCCGATCGTCACATTCGATGCGGAGCTGATTTGGTTCGCCACATTGGCCTCGGTGACGATCGCGGCCTGCACCACGAGATCGCCGGGGACGGCGACAAAAGTCGTCCGCGGGCCGGCGCCGGCCGCACCGAGATTGAGCGTCAGCGTGCCGCCATTGACGATCGTTTTCCCCGTGAAGGTGTTGCCGAAGACCGGCACCGCGGTGGTCACCGCGGCGGTGGTGTTGTTCGAGATGGTGAAGCTCACGTTATCCGTCACGCCCGTGATCGTGGAGCCCGCCGGGATGCCCGTGCCGCTGACCGGCATCCCGGTGACCAGACCCGCCGTGATCGTGGTGTTGAGCACGTTCGTCCCCGAGGTGTTCGTGATGCCGGTATAGCTGCCTTCCGGGCGGACATTGAGCGCGGCGGGACCCGACTTCACGAAGTCAATCGCGCCCGTGACCGGCACATTGATGCCCGACGTGTTCTGGTTGATCCACACGGCGAGTTCCGGGGTGTTGGAAGTGAGGCCGTTGCCCGAGGCATTCGCCGCCGCGGTGAGGTTGTGCGTGTTGTTCCCATCGGTGAGGAAGCCGCCCGTGTCGAGCGTCAGCACCACGCCGCTGTTAAACGTAACCGCGAGGCCGCCGGCGGCGGCGCGCAGCGAATTGACCGTCTTCGATGTCGTCAGCGTGCGCGCCGCGGCGTCGTTCACATTCTGCGTCGCCGTCGCCGTGGTGATGTCCGTGGAGTCGTAGGTTGCAAAGCCGTCCGCCGTGTTGCCCAGCGCGCCGATGCCCGCGCTCGCGCGGTAGGTCGCGAAGTTCGAGCCGCCGACGATGATCCAGGCCGGGAGGATGTTGTCATTCAGCACCGACGCGACCGGCGTGCCGTTGATGTTGTTCACGAAGTAGCGGATCGCCGTCGTGTTGTTGCCCGCCGTGCCGATGAAGCCGTAGTTCTGCTGCGCATTCAGGAATGCGCCCGTGCCATTCGCGCGGACGAGATTTCCCACCGTGAGTTCATTCGCGCCGCTGCCGCCCGCATTGCTGGTAAAGTCGTTGCGTCCTTCGGCGAGCGTGAGCGCGTTGAAGGTCTGCGAGGCCACCTGCCCCGCCGCGCCGGTGAGATTCACCGTGCCGCCGCGCAGCGTTACCGGCGCAGTCGCGGTGATGCGATCCGTGACGTTCGCGAGATATCCGTTGTCGAACTGCAGCGTGGCGTAGTTGATGTCCACGCTGCTCGTGCCGCTCAGCTTTCCCGAATCCCGGAGGATGAGCGTGCCAGCATTCACCTTCGTGGTGCCGGTGTAGCTGTTGTCATTCGTGAACATCTGCGTGGTGTTCGCCGGGCGATAGAGGGACACCGACCCGCCGATGATGCCGGAGAACCTGCCCGCGGCGAGCGCTGTCAGCGTGGCCGGCGTGGTGCTCGTCACCGTGCCGCCGCTGCCGGCCAGCTCGTTGCTGTTTTGCAGGCTGTTCACGATGATGCTGTTCCCGCCCAGATTCAGCGTGCCGCCGTTCAGATACAGGTTGTCGCTGGAAGTGTAGCCGTTCTGCGCGCGGATGTTCGCGAGGTAGTTGTTCGTCCCGAGATTCACCGTGCCTGCGTCAATTTGCAGCGAGCCGCGGAAGACGTTGAACGCGCCGTCGCCCACATTCAGCGTGCCCGCGCCGGTCTTCACGACCGCGTTGTCGGTGAAGACCGCGGCGTTCAGATTCAGGTCGCCCACCGTGTGCAGGAAAAGCGATGCGCCGATATTGCTCTGGATAAAGGATCGGACGCCGGCCGTGCCGAGTCCGTTGCCAGTGATCGTCGCCGAGCCGCCGCCCTGCACGAAGACGCCGCTGCTGAAAAGCAGCAGCCGGGACGCCGTCTCGTTGTTCGGCAGTGTGCCGCTGATGTTCAGCGTGGAGCCCGGCGTCAGCGTCAGCGTCTGCCCGCGCGCGTCGCCCGTGACACTGACGGTGCCGGCGAGCTTCACATTGCTGCTCGTGCCGATGTTGTTGCGGAAGCCCGCGGCGTATTCGGACGCCGCGAGGTTGCGCATCCCGCCAATGGTGATCTGCGCGCCGGTCGCCGCGATCGTAGTGGCATTGCTCAGCGTGATCGTCGTTCCGCTTGCGCTCAAAATCGTGGTGCCCGCCGGGATGTTCGTGCCGCTGACTGGCATACCTGGCAGCAGCCCGACCGTCGTCGGCACGTTGGTGAGCGTCGCCTGGGTGGCCACGTTTGTGCCGGGCAAAAAGATGCCGTCCTGCGTGAGGAATCCCTCGGGCGTGCCGTCGCCATTTGCATCGCCAAGATAGTCGCCGCGGGTCGCCGCCACCGACGTCCCAGAGGAGCCAAACAGACCGCCGCTTTGGATTCCGAAAGCGCCGTTCGTGCTGAAGGCCGGGGCCGCGATTTGCAGGAGGCCGTTCGCCGTGTTGCCGCCATTCGCCACCACGCCCGCGTCGGTGGTGAAAGTGATCGGCCCGTTCGCGACGCTTGCCGCATTGATCACGTATGTGCCGCTGCGCTGGAGCGCGGTGCCGGCGCTCTGGAAATTTTCCGCCGCATTCACGTACAGCGTCGTGGTCGCCACGCCGGGCACGATCTTGATCGTGGTGATGCCGGGATTCGCGGTGAATGCGCCCTGGTTGCTCGAGCTGTTGAAAAACGTGCCGAGCGTTTCCGTGACCGGCGTTGTGTCGTTCCCGATGAACTGGAATGTGCCGCCCATCGGCGTGACTCCCTTCGTCAGGCCACCGAGCCGGTTGTTCAGTGGGCCGGCCGTCGCGTTGTCCAGCGTAAGCGTGCCGCCCTTGATCACCCGATTTTCCACAAAGAGCGACGCGCCTGTGCCGGTGTAGCGCAGCTCGCCGCCGGCCACCCAGCTCTGCCCGGTGGAGTCGCTCACGCCGGTGTAAAACATTACGCCCGCGCCGATCTTCCAGAGGTTCGCCTGCTGGCCGTTCGTGTTTTTGAAGACGACGTTGCTCGTGAAATTTGTCGCGCTGTTGATGCCGAGAAACTCACCGCCGCCGTTGGCGATAATGGCGCCATTGCCTGTGACTTGGCCGACGACCTCCGCGAAATTCGCCACGTTCAGCAGCAGGCTCGTGCCATTGCCCGGCTGCAGCGCGAGCGCTCCCGCCGAGGGGAACGCCGTGACGGCGAGCGCCAGGTTCAGCGCCCGCGTGTCCGGCCACACGTTCACCGCGCCGAATGCGAATTGCGTGCCGTCCAGCATGTTGAAGGTGACGCTGTCGGGAATGAGGTTGCTGTTCGGCCCGACGAGCTGGATGCCGCCGAGCTTCGGATTGCCGTCCACGTATTTGGTGCTGCCGATGGTCACCGTCGCGCCGGGCGCAAATTCAAGGCCTTCCTGGATGTTCAGGTAAGACTGCGAGGTCGCCGCGAGGATGCCCCCGTTGCCGACGATGATGCGCCCGCGGCCCTCGGAGATTTGCCGGTCTGTATTGTCGCCCGTCAGCATCGTGCCATTCGCGATCGTGATGTCCTCCGGCGCGATGGTCGGCGTGCCGATGGCCGGGATGATGAACGGGTTGTTCTGGTTTGTGAGCGTGCGCGTCGCGGCGAAAATTTCGATCACCGGTGCATTCGCCGAGACGAACTGCGAGAGCTTGTAGATGTTGTCCGCGGAGATGCGCGTGATGACGCCCGTCTCGTAGGAAAACTGCCCGGGGTTCGCCACGCCGGTCGTGTCCGCCGGTCCCGTCTGCGTGAGACCGTACGTGCCGCGTCCGTAAAAGGCGTTCGCATTGCCGAGCTCGAGGATCGAGTCGGTCTTCAAAGTGTACGAGCCGATCGCCGCGGAGCCGATGCCCGAGGCGTCGTTGAGGAGGAAGCGCCCGCCCGCCTCCACGGTCACGGGTCCATTCACCGGGCTGATCAGCGCGTAGGGCAGATTCTGGAAACCGTTCAGCGTGCCGTCCGCATTGCGCGTCGTGTTCGCGTTCGCGCCGAGTGCGACGTAGTTGCCGGGGTCGAGCGTGCCGCCCGCCTGCACGAGCACTTTCGCCTGAGTCGCGCCAAAGCCCAGCGCCTGCGAGCTGTTCGGCTGAAAAGTGGAGCCGGGTGTCAGCACGAAGGTGAGATTCGACGGCAACTGGACCGGCTCATCCTCGCCGATCACGACGTTGCCGACCACGCTCGCCGTGATCGGCCCCGCGGAGTTGTTGACGATCTGGATCCCGCCGATGTTGCCGGCCGTTGCGGAATTGCCACCCAGGGTCAGCGCGGCGTAGCCGCCGTCCCGGAGAAGCCCCTGCAAAACAAAATCGCTGTTCGCGAAAATTGTCCCGCCCGTCCACGTGAGACTGTTGCGGTCGGAACTGACGCCACGCCACGGCGTGCCTGCGCCGACGGTCAGCGTCTGGTTGACACCGCCAAAATTTGCCGGCGCGTAGAACAGATCCGCGGCGGTGCCGAGGTTCTTGATGGTGAGACTTCCTGTGCCCTGATCCGGCGCGTTCGTCAGCGTGTGCCGGACGATCGCGCCCGGAGCGAGGTAGATCTGCCCGCCTGCGCTGAAGGAGGTGGGCGTGGCGACGCGCGTGAGGCTGTTGATGCCGCGATCCGCAGTGTTCGCATTGCTGCCGTAGATCGCCGAGCCGGACTCGATGGCGTAGCGTTCCGTCGCATTGGTCGCGTAATTGCCGGCCGTGGAATTCGTGCCGGTGGCGAGCTGGATCGTCGCCTGATCCACCGCTGAAAAGACCGCACCCGTGTAGCCACCCGGGAGCGTCCCCGCGACTGCGCCGATCGTGTTCAGCACGAGCGTCGCATTCTTCACCTGCACGGTCGGCGCGCTCGCGGCGATCGCATTGCCCAGCCCGCCGACGGCGTTCACATTCAGTGTCCCGCGAGTCACAAAGGTGCCGCCGGAGTACGTGTTCGGTGCGCCGAGATTGATGCTGGCTGCCGTTCCGGCGACAGTGGGTGCCGCATTCGCGGTGAAGTGCGTGCCATCCACGATCGAAGCCACCCACCCACTGTTTGTGGCTCCGATGATAATCTGCCCAACGCGAATCGTGGAGGTGTCCGCCACGAGGAAGCTGTTCACATTGATCGCCCATGTCGCCGTGATGTTGACGTTCGGGCGCAGCGTGACCGTGCCATCGAGATCCTTCACCACCGTGACGCTCTGCCCGTTGTTGTTTACGATGGTCGAGTTGACGGTGAGCGTGTTGGCGTTGTTGTGCAGGAAGAGTTCGCGCGGGCTGGCGTTGCCCGAGGCCGGGCCCGCGGTGAGCTGACCCTGGGTATTCGTGGCGACTGCCGCGCCTCCGGTGCCGATGTTGCGGGCAAAGGCGGCTCCGTCGCTGAGGTAGGCGCCGCTGGTCAGGAACAGCGTGTCGGTCTGTCCGCCAAAGGTGAGGTTGCGCGCGACTGCGCCGGACTGGCGGAGGGCATTGACTTCGAAATTCGCGCCAGCCGTCAGCGCGACGTCAGCGGTTTGGTCGGCGATGTTCGCAGCGATGAACTGCGCGGGGGTGGTGGCGGCGGTCGTCGTGGAGAGGAGGATGCCCGTGGTGGAATTGTAGCCGACGAATACCGTGCCGACATTCGTGGCATACGGGAGAATCGCCGCCGTCGCCTGGCCGTTGAAGATGTATTCGGTGTTATTCGCCGTGAGCACTCCGTACGTGCCCGGCGTGCCGCCGAAGCGCAGCGTGCTGCCCGTCACGCGGTTCAGCGATGCATAGGTGAGCAGCGAAGACGAGTTGCCGCCGGTGCTTGAGGTTGTGTTAAATGCGCTCTGGCCGACCCCGAGATTCACCGCGCCGAATGTCTCCGCGCTGCTCAATGTCGCCGCGCGCGACGTGAAATTTACCGAGCCGCCGTTCAGGTTGATCGCCGAGGCATTGCTGATGCGGTCCGTGAATGCGGCGAGCGTGGCGCCCGCGATGAATTGCCGCTGACCGAGTCCGTTTTGCCCGTCAATATTCAGCAGGCCGGACTGCCCGATGGTGATCGGCCCGGTGAGCGCGGCGAGCGTGCCGGCGGAGCGCACGTCGAGCGTGCCGCCCTGCGGCGCGATGGTGAGGCCGCCGGTGAGATTGCTCGCATTCAGCACGAAGAGGAAGCCGAGCCCGGTCTTCGTCAGCGTGCCCGTGCCGGTGAGCGCGTTCAGGCCGGTGATGGCGTAGCTGCTTCCGTTCTGCTGGCGCGCGGGGACATCAATCGTCCCGCCGCTCGCGCCGATCGTGATGGTGCGCGCGCCGCCGTTCACCGGGTTGCCCAGCTCGCCGAAGAGCGGCGCGCCCGTGTTGTCGCTGAGGTTCACGACCTGCAGCGTGCCGCCGTTCAATGTCACGCCGTTCGCCACATTCCCGAGGCTCGGGCTGTTCAGCATGCGGAGCACGCCGCCGGTGATGCTCACGGTGCCGGTGAACGTATTCGCCGCCGCCGGCGTGAAGACCCCGCCGCTGACGGTGAGCGCACTCGTTCCGCCGAGCACGCTGCTTACCGTGAGTTCGTTCAGCCCCGTCAAGGTCGCACCCTGCCCGGCGATGCCGCCGAAACTGTAGCCCGCCGCATTCGGCGTGAGCGCGCCGGAATAGCGGACGAGGCCCGTCGCGCCGAGCGCCACATTCCGGCCGGTGAAGTCGAGTGCGTTCGCATTGTCCACCGAGAGCAGCAGCGCGCCGGCGGATGACGCGTCGATTTTTCCGACGAACGCATTATCCGCCGCGTAGCCGCCGATGATCGCGGTGCCGGCGGGCACCGTGATGCTCGTCACGCCCGGGCCCGGATCCGTGTCGAAGCGATACGCGAGGCTCGCGGGCACCGTCGCCGTGCCGAAGCTCTGCAGGCCGCTGAAGCCGAGCGCGCCCGCGGAAAATGTGACCGCCGGAATCGTCGCCTGGTTCGAGGCGAAAGTGAGCGCGCCGCTGCCCGTCTTCGTCAGCGATCCGAGCGTCACGTCCAGCGTGCCGTTCACGATCACTTCGCCGCTGTCCACGCGGAGCAGGGACACCGCGCCGGTGGTGAGATTTCCGAGATTGCTCGTGCCCGCGAGATTGCGCAGGGCCGCCTCGTTTCCATCGCCCGCGATGCCTGCGCCGCTGAACGTCACATTCTCCGTGGAACTGATGCCGCCGAGCGTGCGCAGCGACGCGCCCGAGGTGACGACGGTGTCGTTGCCCGCGCCGCCCGCGCCGAGCGCATTCACGCCGGAGGCATTCAGGATGCCCGCCGTCACATTGGTCAGGCCGATGTAGGAATTGTTGCCGGAGAGCGTCGCGGTGCCCGTGCCCGTTTTGTTCAGCGTGAAGAAGCCGGCGAGGCTCGGGGAAATCGTGCCCGCGGCGAGCGTCGCGGCGTTCGCCACGGTGAGCGTGCCGGTGCCGGTGATGAAGCCGCCGTTCATCGTGAGGTTTGCCACCGTGTCATCATTTGCGCCGAGGCTCAGGATGCCCGCCGTCATCGTGAGCGTCGCGGTGTCGGCGATTTGGTTGCCGAGCTGGAGCACCACGTTGTTCAGCGCGCCGTTTGCGTTCGCGGCGTTGATCGTGAGATTGCCCGCGACGGAATTGCCGCCCGCGGCGTTCAGCCGGAGCTGGCCGCCGGTCACGGTGGTCAGGCCCGTGTACGTGTTCGTGGACTGGAATTCGACGTAGTGCGGCCCGGCGATCGTCAGCGCGCGGCCCGCGACATCCTGCCCGATCGCACCTGTGAAAATGAGCGCCACGGTCGTCGGCGCGAGGGTCGGCGTGGCCGCATTGATCACCGAGGCGCCGAGCACCGTGAGATTGTCGATGGTCGCGCTCGTCAGCGTGAAGGTGCCATTTCCCAGCGTGATCCCCGACGTGCTCGACGGCGCGATGATATCGAGCGTGCCGCCCGCGACGCTCAGCGGCCCGAGGTCCAGCGCGGGGAGCGAGCCGGTGGTGAATGCGGATGCCGGGACAATCACCGTCGCCGGGGCATCCGAGCCCGCGCCGCCATTGTACGAAAGGGTCGCATAGCCTCCGCCGGTGCCCTGCGTATGTTTCACCACGATGCTGTGCGCGCCGGCTGAGAGCGCGACCGCCGTGCCGATGTTTGTATTTGTGGCGATGACGCCGAGCGTGCCGACCTGCACGCCATCAATAATCAGCACGTAGTTGTCGTCATTCGTGCCGGAGAACTGATAGTTGCCCGCGTTCGTGATGTTCAGCAGGCCCTTCCACATCACGCCGTCGTTCTGCCCGCCGAGGGCGAGACCGACGGCAAAACCCGGCACCGGGACGATCGGATAGTCGCCCAGGGCACCGGGCTGCGGCATGTTCACATTCGCATCCGTGCGCGAAAAAGTGCGCGGCGCGAGGTAGAGCGAATCCACCGCAAAATTCGTTGCGCCCGTGCCGGGGTTCGATCCGAAATTGTAATACGTCGCATTCAGCCCCGCCGAGCCTGCGACGATGGCGGTCGAATTGATCGCGCGCACCTGCGCCGTGCCGCCCGTGAGCCCGATGCCGCCGGGCCCGACCGTGGAGGCATTGCTGAAAACCACCGTCGCATTTGCCCCCGCAATCACCTGCCCGTTGTGGCCCGCGCGGCTGCCGGTGAGCGTCAGCGTCGCGGCAGCGGGCGCAGTGGCCGTGAGGTTGCCGGAGCCGCTCAGCGTGCCGGAGATGGTGAAGGACTGCGCCGTGGCCGTGGTCTGGAAAAGACGCAGGGCCGCCGTCGCATTGCCCGCCATGCTGATCGCGCCGGAGTAAATCGCGTTCGCCGCATTCGCGCTGATCGTGCCGCCGATGTTCAGCGTCACATTGTTGCGGTTCGTCACGCCGCCGGTGGCCAAATCGCCACCATTGTTGATCGTGACGGTGGTGGCGGCAGTGCCGAGGGAGTCAACGTTCTGGAACTCGATGGTGCCCGCATTAATCGTCACCAAGCCCGTGAAGCCGGCATTCGCACCGTTAAGCTGGAGGACACCGGTGCCAGTCTTGATGAGTTCCCCCGACCCGGCAAGCTGCCCTGCGGTGAGAAGGATCTTCGACGCGGCGCCCGTCCCCGGCGACACCTGCACCGTGCCGCCCAGCGCGCCGACGGTGAGGATTTTCCCCGCGGCGAAATTCAACTGCTGGTTGCCCGCCGGATTGTGGATGAAGCTGCCGCCGTTCAGCGTCACGTTCGCCGCGAAGTTCTGTGTCGCCGCATTGTGCGCATTTTGCAGCGCCGCCGCGACAGCGACGGTGATGTCGCCCGTGCCGAGTGCGCCCACGTCGTTCACGGTGAGCGTGCCGCCATTCACGGCCGTGATGCCCGTGCGCGTGCTCGCCACGGCGAGCGTGAGCGTGCCCGTGCCCGTCTTCGTGAGCGCATTCGCATTCGCCACCAGGGTGGTGGAAAGCGTGAGGATGTTCGCGGCTGTGACATCCAGCCCGCCGCCCGGTGCGCCGAGCGTGATCGCCCGTGCCGAGGTGAAAGTGCCGGTCGCCTGGAGCGCGCCGCCATTGATCGTCACGCCGTTTGTCAGGTCGCCGAGCCCGCTGTCCAGCCCGACGCTGAGCGTGCCGCCGCCGATCACCACACCGCCGGTGAAAGTATTCACGCCCGAGAGCACAAGCCTGCCCGCGCCGCCAGTCGTGAGACCAGCCGTGCCTGCGATGATTGCATTGATCGTCGCTGTGTCCGCGGCGTTCGTCACCGTGATCGTGGGCGTCGTGCCGATCAGCGTGAGCACGTCCGCGGCGACGTTCCCGTTAATGATGTAGCCCGTCGTGTTAAACGTCAGCCCATTCGCTGAGATACCCGTCCCCGTATTGATCGTCACGGTGCCCGCGGTGCCGCCAAAAATCGCCACATCCGCTGCGCCATTCGGCCAGAAGACATCGGTCGCGCCATCAGACCAGAATAGCAGACTCGTATCCCATTGGCCGGTTCCGCCGACGGGTGCGGTAGGCACCTGCGTCGGATCCCAAGTGAAGTTCGCCGCCTGCACGGTGCCGAGGCCACACGCCGCGAGTGCCGCGAGCGCAAGCTGTCGCGAGAGAGCCGCGATGAAGGCGCGTGTGATTCCGTGAATGTTGCGGGATTTTTTGGCGCTGGCGGACGATAATTTTTTCATGTGCAGGCAGGCGTGTTCGGCGACGGCAGCCGAGTGTCTGCCGTCAGGATGGGTGGGGGGGGAGGTTTTGGGGTGTGGCGAAACAATCCCGCGTGGCACACGCTCTTAGCCGCTTCCGATTCGCTGTCCAGAGCGGTCACGGAAAATCCCGCGCCTGACGCATCAAAATATCATCCGGTGCGCGGGATCCCACTTGCGACCTCGAACTTTGGCCGCCGTTGGTTTTACTTCGCCTTTGCCTTCGATGCAGCCCGTGCGGATTTCGGTTTCGCCACGAGCTTCACCCCGCCCTTCGTCTCACCTTTCGCATCGGGCTTCGCGCCCGGCTTCGGCTCGCGAGCGGCGAATTCAAATCCCACCTTCCCGTCTTCCTTAAGCACGAGGAACGCCTTGAACGAACGCCCCGTGCGAGCGCTGACAAAACCCGTGAGCAGCGCCGTCTTCCCGTCGCGCAGGATGCTCGCGCAGTCGGAGCGCGTGAGATTTTTCCGCAGGATCGTCTTGCCCAGTTTGAACGTGCATTTCTTCTCCGCCCGCTTGTCGCACTGGAAAGAATCCGCGGCCTCCAAAACATTGCCCGTCTCGCACAGCCGGCATTTTCCGACGGGCTCCGGGTTCGTCCACTCCGGCTGCGTGCCGTCGCCTTCGTCGTCCTTTTTGAAATCGAACTGCACCTTCCATTCCGTGCGGTCGAGTACCAGCGGGGCGGAAAATGGGCGGCCAAATTTGCTGCGGAATCCCTCGAGCGGCCCGACCTGTCCCTCGGTGAGCAGCTTCATCACTTCACTGCGTTCGAGTTCGCGGCTCGCGACCGTTTTCCAGACGATGAATTCGCACTTCGGATCCGAGCATTTGTAGCTCTTGAAAGTCTCGGCAAAAGGCGTGGTGCCGCACTTCGGGCACGCGACCGGGAGCGGCTCGAAATTCCCCACAATCTCGCCGCCCTGATGGTTCTTCACCTTGTTCACGATGTCGGTCGTGAGGCGGCGGATTTCATTCATGAAATCGGCGCGCGAAAGTTTCCCGCGCTCCATCTGCCGCAGCTTGAATTCCCATTCGCCCGTGAGCGCGGGCTGCGTGAGGCTCTGCGCGTCGAGATTGCGCAGCAGGATGATCAGGCTCAGCCCTTTTTGCGTGACGACGAGTTCGCGCCCGTCGCGGATGATGTAGCCCTCGTAGATCAGTCCCTCGATGGTCTGCGCGCGCGTCGCTGGAGTGCCAAGCCCGCGCTCGGCCATCGCCTCGCGGAGTTCCTCGTCGTCCACGAGTTTGCCCGCGCCTTCCATCGCGGAGAGCAGCGTGCCTTCGTTGAATCGCGCGGGCGGTTTCGTGAGGCTTTCCTTCACCTCGATCGCGACCGTCTGCGCCTGCTCGCCGGGCTTCGCTGCGACGATTGCTTTCTCGCTGTCCGCACCTTCGATTTCACGGCCATAGACCGCCATCCAGCCCGGGTCCGTGATGATACGCCCCGTCGTCTTGAACGCCTCATTTTCAACGCGCGTGATGCGCGTCGTGTCCTCAAATTGCGCCGCCGGATAGAACACCGCGACAAACCGCTTCGACACGAGATCGAAGATGCGCGCCTCCTTGTCATCGAGCCCGCTCGGCACCGTGCCCGTCGGCACGATGGCAAAGTGATCACTCACCTTTGCGTTGTTAAAAATGCGCTTGTTCGGCTTCACCCAGCCGCTCTGCATCGCCTTCTTCGCGTGCTTCGCGAGTTCGCCGGTGAAGCTGCCCATCACCTGCTTCGCAGTCTCCAGATGATCCTCCGGAAGATAGCGCGAATCCGTTCGCGGATACGTGAGCGCCTTGTGCTTTTCGTAAAGCGCCTGCGCGATCTGCAGCGTCATCCGCGCGGGAAATCCGAAGCGTCCATTCGCCTCGCGTTGCAGCGTGGTGAGGTCGTAAAGTTGCGGCGAAATCTGCGACGCCGATTTCTTTTCCTCCTCGATGATGCCCGGCTTGCCCTTGCACTTCGCCTCAATGCCATCGGCCTGCGCCTTCTCCCAGATGCGCTCCGCCTTCGCCTGCTCATCGGTCGCTTTCTTCGCGTCAAATTTCTCGTCGAACCACCGCCCGCGATACTGCCCGGCGGCGATTCCGAAATCCGCGAACACCTCGAAGTACGCGCGCGGCACGAAGGCGCGAATCTTTTCCTCGCGCTCCGCGAGAATCGCGAGCGTCGGCGTCTGCACGCGGCCCGCGGTCGTCTTCTGGAAACCGCCGCCGCGCGAATTGAACGACGTGAGCGCCCGCGTCGAATTGATGCCCACGAGCCAGTCCGCCTCGCTGCGCGAAACCGCGGCGTCCGCCAGCGGGCGCATCTCCGCATCGCTGCGCAGATTCGCAAATGCCGTGCGGATCGAGTCCGTCGTCATGCTCTGCAGCCACAGCCGTCGGATGGACTGCTTCGCGCCGGTCGCACGGATGATGTTGCGGAAAATGAGTTCCCCCTCGCGGCCCGCGTCGCACGCATTGATGATGTCGCCCACGTCCTTGCGCTTGATCAGCCTTTTGATCACGGCGAGCCGCGATGCGTTCTTCTCGATGGGATTCAGATCAAAGTGCTCCGGCAGGCTCGGCAGGTTTTCCAGCTTCCACTTTCCGCGCGCCTCGCTGCCCTCCGGCGCGGCGATTTCAAGCAGATGCCCGACCGCGCTGGAGATCACATATTTCTCGTTTTCGTAGAACTCCTCGCCGCGTCCCGGCTTCATGCCGAGAACGCGTGCGAGGTCTTGCGCGACGCTGGGTTTCTCGGCGAGAACGAGTGTTTTCATAGGGTGTTTGGCTGGCGGGGCGTGGGGAGTTAGGCGGTCGAAGGTGATCACGCAACTGGAAAAATTTTCCGGCCTGTCACGGTGGGTGTGTTTTTATGCATTCATTTTTGAAACGCAGAGACGCGGAGACGCAGAGGCAGGTTGAACGGGCGCTCCGCGCACGTTTCCGGCAGGAGAAACGCGCAGCGGAGTGCGCGGTCCACCGGTTCCCGTGCATCCATCTCCGCGTCTCTGCGTCTCTGCGTTTAAAAAAATGCCGCGCTGGCCCCGCGCGCGATGTTTCCGAAATGCTCCTTGCCGCGCGCGGCGTGCGAACAGATATTCCGCGCTCCTTTTTCCAAGATGGTCCACTCCACACTTCATGATCGCGGCGTCATCGCACGCTGGCGGCAATTCCTGCCCGTCAGCGACGCGACGCCCGTGATCTCGCTCAACGAAGGCTCGACGCCGCTGATCCATTCGCCGCGGCTGAGCGCGATCGTCGGGCGCGGTGCGGAGGTGTACGTGAAATACGAGGGGCTGAACCCGACCGGTTCGTTCAAGGATCGCGGGATGACGATGGCGATATCGAAGGCCGTCGAATCCGGCGCGAAGGCGGTGATCTGCGCGAGCACGGGCAACACGTCTGCGGCGGCGGCGGCGTACGCGGCGCGCGCGGGCATCACGAGCATCGTGCTGCTGCCCGCGGGAAAAATCGCGCTCGGCAAACTGGCGCAGGCATTCATGTACGGCGCGAAGGTCGTGGCCATCGAGGGGAACTTCGACGACGCGCTGCGGCTCGTGCGCGAGATCGGCCATGGCAAAACCGAAGACGGCAGGGAGCCGATCGCGATCGTGAATTCGATCAACCCCTTCCGCCTCGAAGGGCAGAAGACCGCGGCATTCGAGATCATCGAGACGCTCGGCGACGCGCCGGATCTGCACATGATTCCGGTGGGCAATGCCGGGAACATCGCTGCGTATTGGATGGGCTACCGCGAATTCCACGCCGCGGGCCGCGCGACGAAACTGCCGGTGATGACGGGCTTCCAGGCCGCAGGCTCCGCGCCGATTTTTTACAACAAGGTGATCGAGCACCCGGAGACCGTCGCGACGGCGATCCGCATCGGCAATCCCGCGAGCTGGGAACTGGCGACAGCGGCGATGCGCGATTCCGGCGGCGCGGTGGACATCGTCACGGACACGGATATCCTCGAGGCGCAGTTCTGGCTCGCGAAAAACGAGGGCATCTTCGTCGAGCCCGCGAGCGCGGCGAGCATCGCGGGGCTGATGAAGTGCGCGGGCAAGGCGCGCTGCGCCGCGTGCCCGCTGCCGAAGATTCCCGAAGGCGCGAAGATCGTCTGCACCGTCACCGGCCACGGGCTGAAGGATTCCGATGTCGCGAAGGATCGCATCTCGGGGATCGTCACGGCGCGCGCGGAGAAGGGTGCGATCTTGGATTTGATCGCGTAGTCGCTATCGAAAGACGATCGGCCTCTTACTCTTTGTCTTGCTCATGCTCTTGCTCTCTCCGATGCCCTGCGAAACCGAACGAGAGCAAGAGCATGAGCAAGACAAAGAGTAAGATTTCCGCGCACACCATTTTTTACCGACTGACCGCAAATATTTCCAACACATGAGCAACTACACCTGGATCGAAACCCCCGCATGGCAGCTTCAATTTTTCGGCCTCCCGAACCGCATCCCGTGGCCCGCGGACGCGACGCAGCCGAATCCCGAGAAGGGCGAATTTGACATGCCGTCGCTCGTGCGCGGCGTGCAGGCGTGCGTGAGCAGCGAGCCGACGATCATCGGGCCGTGGCGCGGATTTCTCGACGCGTCGGAGCATTTCCAGGAGATGACGGAGGCGCTCGAAGATCAGGAATACGCGCGCGCATCCGAGCTGATCGCGGCGATTGACAAGGCACACCCCGGCTCGCCGTACGGGCTCTTTCACCAGGCGTACGTGCACCGCCAGAGCGGCAACGATCCCGAAGCCGTGCGTCTCTACGCCGAGGCGGCGCAGAAGGCGCCTGGCGTGCCTTTCATCTGGAACAATCTCGGCGCGATGCTCGCGGAAAATGGCGAGCGCGACAAGGCGGTGGCGGCGTTCACGAATGCGGTGAACCTCAACAACAACGACACCGTCGCGCTCGAGTCGCTCGTGCAGCTCAAGGCCGCGGTGAAGCTGCTGCGCGACCAGAAGGATCCGAATTCGGGGGTCGTCGTGCCGGTTGACGAATTCCGGAAGATGGCCGCGGCGCAGCTCGATCAGATCGCGGCGAACCTCGATCAGCTCATCGGCTTCGGCGAGCAGATGCTGCGCGACGGCATCATCGCCGATGTCGGCGTGCTGGCTCTCGAAAAGGCCGACGCGCAGAAGCCGAACGATCCGCGCATCCTCGCCGCCCTCGGCGCGGGCTACCGGCTCACCGGCGCGTTCGACAAGGCGAAGGCGGCATTTGAAAAATTCACCGCACTGCGGCCGGACGACGCGTGGGGGTATTTCAATATCGCGCAGACGTGCAACGCCGCGGACGACAAGGCCGGCGAGCGCGCGGCGCTGGAGAAGACGATCGAGATTGACCCGAACATCCAGGCCGCGCTCGGCATCTACTTTGATCTGCAAAATGATCACGGCCCGGAGAAGGAGAAGACGCTCGTGGAATTTGCCGGGAAGCGCGGCGCGTGGATGCCGCTGCTCCTCGCGAGCAGCATCGCCCGGCAGCGCGGCGACATCCCGGCCGCGGCCGAACACGCGGCGAAGGCATTCGAGCGCAATCCGAATTCGGAGGAAATCCTGCTGCAATATTCCGCGATGCTCGGCGACGCGAATGACGCGGCGACGCTCGAAACCGTGATCCAGCCGGCGGTGTCCGGCGGACGTTTCTCGAAGCGCCTCGACTGGAATTACGCGCAGTCGCTCAAGCAGGTCGGCAAGACCGCGCAGGCCATCGAGGTGCTGCGCCGCGCGCAGCTCACCGATGCGCCGGAGGACTTCAAGACCGCGGCCGCGACGACGATTGAATTCTGGAGCGGCCTCCGCGCGCAGTCCGGCGAGAAGCTCGAAGTGCATCAGGCCGGATCGCTGCTGCGCCCGGTGCTCGTCTCGCTCGAAGGTGGCGAAGAGGGCGGCGTCCTGCTGAATCCGCGCCAGCCGCTGCCCGCCGTGCAAAAATTCCCGGTCCGCGCGAAGGAGAACGGCGGCACCGAGGCGCGCGTGCGCCTGCAGCAGGGCCAGGCCGGACTCGGCGACGCGCCGAAGCCGCTCGGTGTCTTCGTGGCGAAGAATATCACGCCCGCTGCGGACGGCCCCGCGAACATTGACTGCCGCGTGGAAGCCGCACCCGATGGACGCCTGATCTTCAGCGCCGGACAGGACGGCCGCATGCTGCCCGTCGAATGGGCGGGGCTCGCGTAGCGCGTTGCCGGGGGAGATTCCCTTCTTATTCTTATTCCTAATCTTATTCTTACCCTCCGCACGGAGTTCAGCGGCGCCGTTGCAGAATAAGAATAAGATTAAGAATAAGATGAAGAGCCGACCTGCTGCGGCATCGCCTCTCCGTACCATTTCGAGCTTCCTCCGATTCCGCATTCCCTTCCGCCGCCGCCTCCGCTAGCCTTCCCTCGCGATGCCCCGTCTCACTTTTGAAGTCACCATCCCCGCCGACCCGACGCGACAGCGCGTGGTGATCGCCGGCACCGATCCCGCGCTCGGCAACTGGCAGCCCGAGCGCGGCCTCGTGCTGGAGCGCGGCGAGGACGGAAAATTCCGTGGCGCGGCGGATCTGCCCGGCGGGCTCGTGGAGTTCAAAATCACGCGCGGTTCGTGGGACACGGAGGAGACGTTTCTCGATGGGGCGATCGCGCTGAACTACCAGTATCTCATGCTGCACGACATCGAGGCCGCCATCGAGGCGGAGCATTGGAAGGACTGTCCGGCACTCGATCACGACGCGATTTACGGCAAGACGATTGATTGCGAACTCGATGCGACGCAATTCGGCCATCACCGCCGCGCGGTGGTGTGGCTGCCGCCGGGCTTCATGCGGAGCCACGACTCGCGGCACCCGGTGCTGTATCTGCTCGACGGCCAGGACACGCTCGCCGCCATCGACACCTGCGGCCACGAGACGCTCCCCGCCGACGACTGCGTGCGCAGGCTCGCGAAGCACGGGCTGATTCCCGATCTGATTCTCGTCGCCGTATTTCACCGCGAGGAATTCGGCCTGCGCGACGAGGAACTCTCGCCGCAGCTCGACGGGCCGAAGGTCGCCGACTTCATCGTGAATGATCTGAAGCCATTCATTGACTGGACATTTTGCCGCGACCGCACGCTGCCCGATCCCGCGAACACCGGCGTGCTCGGCTTCGGACTCGGCGGCGCGCTCGTGCTGTGGATGGCGATGCGCCACGCGGGGACGTTCGGTCGCTTCGCGTGCCTCTCGCCTTACTTCGAGGATCTCAGCGCCGATCCGCCGGACGCGTGCGAGCTGATCCGCCAGCTTGAGAAATCGCACATCGCGCCCGGCACGAAGATCTACTTCGACCACGGCACACTGCTGGGCGACTCGAGCATCGGACTTTACCAGGCACGCGCCACCGCCGCGCTGGAACACAAGGGCCTCGTGAGCGGGTGCGACTTCACCGTGAATGTAGCCGGGGGCGCGGAGCACACGCTCACCGCCTGGCGCGCACGCCTCGGTGCGCCGCTGACGTTTCTTTTCGGCAATCATCCGTAGCCGCTGGCGGAAGGAGGCGGGCTGATCTATTTTCCACGCCCCGCGTTCCGAGTTCCGCGTTTGAAAGTGTGCCCGCCTCCTTCCGTCGGCGGCTACTGCGCCTTGCCTTCGCGCACACATCCGGGTGACATCGCGCGATGCTGCAACCGATCACACTTTACCGCACCACCGCGGGACTCATCGCACAGCGGGGCGAGGACTGCTTCCTCCTCCCCGATCTCACGATGGATGCCGTCTTCCAGCACGCCGATCCGCATTCGCTCATCGAGCCGATGCTGAGCTACGGCAAGCCCGTCGAGCGGCCGGCGGAACTTCTCTCGCCGATCCAGTCGCAGGAAGTTTGGGCAAGCGGCGTCACATACCTCCGCTCCCGCGACGCACGCATGGAGGAGAGCAAGGACGGCGGCAGCGTGTACGATCGCGTGTACGCGGCGGACCGGCCTGAGCTATTTTTCAAGGCGACACCGCATCGCGTGGTCGCGCCCGGCGCGGCGGTGCGCATCCGCGCGGACTCGAAGTGGAACGTGCCCGAGCCCGAGGTCGCGCTGGCGATCAACACTGCGGGAAAAATCTTCGGCTACACGGTCGGCAACGACATGAGTTCGCGCGACATCGAGGGCGAGAACCCGCTCTATCTCCCGCAGGCAAAAGTGTATCTCGGCTGCTGCGCGCTCGGCCCCGGCATCGTCGTGCGCGAGCCGCTGCCGCGCGAGACTGCGATCGAGCTGCGCATCCGCCGCGGCGGTGCCGAGGTCTTTTCCGGCGCGACTGCGGTTTCGCAAATGAAGCGCACCTTCGACGAACTCGCCGGCTGGCTCATGCGCGAGAATGGCTTCCCCGCCGGCTGCGTGCTGCTCACCGGCACCGGCCTCGTGCCGCCGAATGAATTCACGCTCGCGCACGGCGATGAGATCGCGATCACGATCGGATCAATCGGGACGCTGCGGAACGTGGTTGGCTGAACTGCGTGTTAAATCCTTCCTAGACTTATGTCTTCATTCATCGTCCAGCACATTGATGCACTGATTACCACCTCTGGTGGCATCTTTGCGTGCATCTATGGTTTCCGTCCTCCACGCAAAGCGACGCCGACCCAGCAGCGAGCAACGAAAATCCTGCGCGTTTGTGGCCCTCTGGTTGTCCTCTTTGGCATACTGTATTTCTTCATAGACCAGCCAGCAGCGACCACTTGGCAGCGCCACCTGACTAGCGACGGCTTTGCCTCAGCAGAGTTCCCGGCGACACCACAAGCCACGCAGCAGACTGACACTATCAACGGCATCAGCGCAGAGCGAACGAGTCTTAGCTACGACGTCCCATCCAAGGATATTTCAATGTTTCTCTCGTTCAGCGCAATGCCACGCAACGAACAGAGTGTTCCCGACACCGAACGAGTTGCGGCTATGAAAGGCTATTTTAAACAGCAGGGATTTTCCATTGTTCGCGATTCATCTGTGCAGCTTGGTATCGCAACCGGTTTCGCTCTCGAACTTCAGGGTGACGGTGGAAAGACTCGCATGTGGATGCGCATCGCATTTGTCGCCGGCAAAGTGTATCGAATTGTCATTTCCTCTGCTGGCTCGCACCACGACGATCCAATCATCACTCACTCCCTTGAGTCCTTTCGAATCGAACGAACTGGGGCCTAGCCGCTGTTCGTGCTCTTCGGGTTAACTCTCTCGTGCTGATCGCAGCAGCAGCCTCACGACTTCCGACGCCGCGACAAAGCCGAACGTGCCGGTGATGAACGTCGCCGCGCCGACGCCGCTCGCGCAGTCCATGCGCAGGCTCTCGCCTTCCTCGGGCTCGATGCCGCATGTGCCGTCGGCGCGCGGATAGACGGGCAGTTCACCCGTGAAGACACACGGCACGCCCATCGGTTTTGCGAGGCCACCCCGGCCCGCCGGCCAGCCGTGTTCGCGGCGCAGATGCCTGCGGACCTGGCGCAGCAACTCGTCGTTCCCCGCCATGCCGAGATCGCTTGCCTCCACTTGCGACGGATCGCGCCGCCCGCCTGCGGATCCGCATGTGAGCACACGCAGTTTGCGCGTGTGGCATTCGTGAATGAGGTGCGACTTGATGGACATGCGATCCACGCAGTCCACGACGAAATCGAAATGCGTCGCGAGCATCTCGGCTGCATTTGCCTTCGTGAAAAATTCGGGGCGCGCGGTGATCGTGCATGACGGCGAGATGAGTCGCACGCGCTCCGCCATCACGCTGACTTTCGGGCGGCCGACGGTGTCCGTCAGCGCGGGGAGCTGGCGGTTCACATTTGTCACGCAGACATCGTCCGCATCCACGATCGTGAGAGCGCCGATGCCCGTGCGCGCGAGCGCCTCGACGACCCAGGAGCCCACGCCGCCGATGCCGATCACGCACACATGCGCCGCGCGCAGCCGCTCCATCGCCGCCACGCCGAAGAGCCGCCCGATGCCGCCGAAGCGCGCGAGGTAATCGGCATCGAGCGCCGCAGCTCCTGAAACCGCCGCATTCTGGTTCGCAGCCACAGTCATTTCACCGCGATGTGCGCTTCCATCGCCTCGCGCGTGATCGTGTGTTTCACGCCGCAGCGCGGGCAGCTCATGCGGATCGCCTGTTCGTCGCCGAAGAGTCCGTCCGCGTCCCGCAGCATCACGGGGCGCAGCACGTCCATCATCCGGCGCCCGGTGCAGCCGCATTCCCAGCGGTAGAAGCGCGTCTCCAGCAGCGCGAGCGTCTCGCCTTGATCCATCGCGCGGATCGCATCGTCGTCCAGCGCATCGAACCACGCCATGTCGCAATCCGGCTGCGCGCTCACCATCACGAAATCCTCCTC
This sequence comes from Chthoniobacterales bacterium, assembly GCA_038238025.1. Taxonomy (GTDB): domain Bacteria; phylum Verrucomicrobiota; class Verrucomicrobiia; order Chthoniobacterales; family Chthoniobacteraceae; genus SXWH01. Next base: position 1,445 of record JBBRYC010000034.1, on the reverse strand, counting down.
GCCGTGCCGGAACAGCCGCGCGGGCCGCTGCTCGCTGTTCTCGTAGTAGCGCTCCACGGCGGGAAAAATATCTGCGTCCTTCAGTTCCACCACGCTGCGCCGGGACTGCGTGCCGCCGCGCACGACGTCGCTCATGAAAAGGTTGAGCCCGTCGTTTTTCACATCCTCGGTGAAGACCTGGCCGACGACAGTGCCGCGCGCGTTGTCGCCGGTGACGAAGAGATTCACGAGCGGCTCGCTGAAGTGGATCGTCCATGCGACGGTCTCATTTCGCGGGCGCGACGCGCAATGCAGCGTGAGCGCCGCGAGCGCCTCCTTCATCATCGTGTCCTCCGCCGGGCGGCTCTGGCGGTCGAGCTGCCCGAGGTGCAGATAGTAGTCCACGAAGAGTTCGCCGAAATCCGCGCGCGCCACGAGCGCATTGCGCTCGCGGACAAAATACGTGCGGACTTCGAGTCCTTGCATCGCAGGCTCACATAGCTGTTCGCTTTCATCGTTCATTTGCTGAAAATAGCAGCAGCCCGCAGTCTGTGAAGGCATTCGTGAAATGCGCTCGGTGCGCGCAAAGCGCACAGTGCGCGGTGGTGAGGACGGACTGGAGGCGCACTTGGAAAAGCATCGCCATCGCGGCGGTGGCTGTCGATGGGTGCGGCGGGCAGCGCGGTGGTGCGGCTGCTGCAGTTCGCCGAGATCAACGACACCTCGGCGGTGTCGATTAGTACGGACGGCAAGCTGGACTTGAACAACTTCAACGAAACGATCGGCTCGCTGTTTAGCGGTTTTAGCACCAGCAGCGTGACCTTGGGCGCGGGTACGCTGACCACGGACGGCGACAACAGATCGATGGCGGAAGGGAGGATTCAGTCCACGAAAAGCACGAAAGGCACGAAATATCCCGCATCCTTTTCATGCCTTTAGTGGACATGCCGTTGGCCTTTTGCACAGCCACTGAGCGCCTGCTCATGCCATCTTTTGGAAATAGCCGAACCGATGAAGGGCATGGCGTACGGTATCAGAACAACCATAGCCCCGGTGACTGAGCGCAGCGAAGGAACCCGGGGACCACGAGGCAAAGAGCCAGCGGTGCCGCGGCGGCCTGACGGCGCCGGGTAGGTGGCGCAGTGCCATCAAACCAAGATGGTCTCCATGTTGAAATTTCTTTGGGGGATTCATTTGACTTTTATGCCGGGTTACAAAACAACGGATCGTGCATGGAAGCCCCTCACGCATAACTAGACAGGCACGGTGCCTCGCCGGAGTCCGCTGCACCATGGGCGCGCTGTTCGGGGATTCCCGTCGTGGTAGCTAGTGTAGTGCGCCGCAAATAGTAAAGAGTAAGCGTGACAGCCGTGTGGCCGTATGAATGATGGGGAGATGCGCATCGCCCCAAGAGTCGAATTGAACGTGGAAGATCGAGAGTGGCTGGAGAGGTTGAGTCGCAGTCG
>JBBRYC010000033.1:0-61619 GCA_038238025.1 Chthoniobacterales bacterium | reverse complement strand
TAGGGAACCGCTGATTAAATCGGAGTGACCGCGAAAGACACGAAAGGCGCGAAAAAGATGCGGGGTCTTCCCCTAATGGCGCTCAATCAAGGAAATGGCATGCAATATATTCTTGATGAGTCACTTGGGCATTCTGTGCCGCAATGGTGCGATGCGCAGCCCAAGCTCGTCGCCTCGCACACCTGCATGAATGCTCGATCTCAGTTTCTGAGTGAACGGTTCGCGAACATCTATGGGTGCCTCAGCGCGTTGGTTTTACGCACTAACTGAGCGCCATTACTGCCTGACCCCTGTTTTTCATCACTTTCGTCCCTTTCGCGGTCAAAAATCCTTCACTCAATGTGCTCGGTTTCTGTGCCGACGATTAAATCAGCGTTTCCCTAGCCGTTGGTCGGCACACCCCCGAGTCCCGGCTTCGGCGCCGGCAACCGCGGTGGCGGCGGCGGTGGCGGCGGCTTCGGCGGCGTGACAGGCGTGACCGGCGTGACCGGCGTGACAGGCGTCTGCAGCACACCTTGCGGATGAAGATCCGAGATAAATGACGGATTCTTTCCGGTGCCGGTCAATGGAATGTTCGATTCGCCGAAATACTTCCCAAGCTGGGCGGCGATTGCCTCTGCGATTAGCTTCTCATCCAGCTTGGCGCCCCACTTGCCGGTGAACATCTTCGAAGTCTTCACGAGGACGCCCAGATTTACGATGAAGGGCTTTGGAACCTCGGTGGCTTCCACAAGCATGATGACCCCCTCGCCTGCCGTGACCGCCCTCCTGCGCGTCCATTTTCCGCCCTTGGGTGTGAGATAGCATTTGCCCTCGATGACGAACAGCTTGATGAACTTCGGCCCGATTTCAAAGAGAATGGTGGTGCCCGTGATGGCGGCGGTGACGGCGGCCGTCTGGATTTTTGCGCCGCCGAGGCCCTTGGGCACCTGGAGCATGATCACGCCCTTCGAGAGCGAGAGTTCGCGCGTGCCTTCGTTAAAGCTGAAGTGCGAATTCGCACCAAGGCGGGTGATTGTCTGGTCGCTGAACAGCAGTTCGGTGCGGGAGTCTATGCCGGTGCGCACGGCGCTGCCGGGCAGCACCACTTCGTCCAGGGCCGCCCGCCGGGGAGCCTTTCCGTCACCCGCGGTTTTGACGTCGTTGATGATGCGCGTGATTTTTGCGTCCTTGAGCGGAGCGGCCTGCACCGAGGGAATGGCGAGGGCCGCGAGGGCCGCGAGGATGGAGTACTGGATGTGCCTTTTCATAGGTGACTAAAACTGGTATCGGAAGCTAAAGCCGCCGCCGGTGGTGGCAGCGTCATAGTTGGAGGCGGATCGGTTCGACCGGTCTATCACATAGCTGAACGAGGCATTCACGGAGAACTGCCTGTTAAAGTGATAGGTCAGGGCGCTGGTGACGGTCCCATTGAAGTCCTTGCGCCCGCCCTGCCGGTAGTCGAACAGTGCGAACCGGGCGTAGATGTCCGCGTCGAGGGCTTTAGTGAGATGCGCCTGTGCGCCCACATAGACGCTGTGCTCATTGCGCTGTGCAGCAAACTGCTGTGCCCATCCGAAAATGCTCGAATAGCCGACATAGATGAAATTCCCGCCCTGCCATGCAAAATTCTTCTGCGCGCCGACGGTGAGCGTGTGCTCGGTGAACAGGTCGCGGCTGGAGCGGCTATTGGTGTCCCACTCGAAGTTATAGCGCCCGAAGAGCGTGATATCCCACAGTTCCTCCAAGTGGTAAAACAGCCCGGCACCAGCGTTGAGGCTGTTGAAGTTCTGTCCCGTCAGGCTGTGATAGCGGAAGAATCCCTCGCGGACGATGGCCTCGAGGGTGAGCGAGTCCGTAAGCTTGAGTTCATGCCGGGCACCGACCTCGCCGAAGAAATACCCGTCGGCCTGCTTGTTGTTCCGCGAGAGCGTGACGTTGTTTGTGTAATACTCGGCCGCGGTGGCGAAAAGCTGCCACGGGTGCATGTCTTCCCGCTGGGGGAGGATGAATTGCTCGCCCATATCCGAGTCGCCGGGTGTCGCGGCGACGCGGTTGGACTTGTCCGCATCAGGCTGGCCCGCCGTCTCCAGATTCGCACCGACGGAGCGCACGCGCGTCCTAGTCTGCTCGGCCTGCGCGCCGGGAGCCTGCGCCCACGATTGCGCCGGGAGCAGCGGCCAGATCAGGAAAAGAGCCTTCAGGGAATGCTTTGGATTCACTTCGGCAGCATCAATACATTGCGTCGGAGTGCAAGACCGAACAGCATCGCGCCGCGACTGAATCCCACCGTGACCCCGGCCACTTCACCTTCCAAAACCGCCTTCCGGCGATACAGCCGCAAGGCGCTGATCGCGATTTGCGTCGTGTGTACCGTGTTCGTGACTGTCCTGCAGTTCGTGTATCCGCACTTCCGAAACCTCGAACTGGCTGCGGAGGATTTCCTGCTCCGAATTGGCAAGCCCTCGCCTGTGAGCCCGGAGTTGGTCTATCTCGCGATTGATCAGGCATCGTGCAAACTCGATCATATCTCGCTTGCTGAGATTGAGGCATCACCCGCGCTGAAGCTCATGGAACGCGGGTTCCCGTGGCCTCGGAACGTTTATCCGCTGGTTCTCGACCGATTGTTCGATGCGGGTGCAAAAGTGGTTGTCATCGATCTCCTGTTTATGAATCCGCGCGATGAAGACAATGAGTTCCGCGCCGCCTTGGAGAAATATCACGACCGTGTGGTGATCGGGAGCAATTTCGACACCGGCGAACGGATGAAGGGCATCATGGCCACGCATTTCCTGCCGTCGTCTTCGCTGATTGTACCGACTAAGCCGATGGACGACCGCGTTGCCTACGTAAATTTCTGGCCCGATCTCGATGGCGTCATCCGGCGCGCGCATTTCGCGGTGACCGCGGCGAATGTCTTTGGCACGGAACCGGACTCAGACGAGGAAGTTTTCGATTCGCTCGCGGCGAAGGTCTTGAGGAAAAGCGGCCATGCCGATCTCATCCCGCAGGGAAGTGAGCCGCGCCGGTTTCGCTACCCTCATCCGGCCAAAATCTTCCTCCCGCGCTCTGCGTGCAATATTTTCGAAACCGCCCGCTGGAATTCGCCGGAATACGGCAGCGGCGAATTTCTCCGCGGAAAAATCGTGATGCTCGGCCCGGAGGGTGCCTTCACCCATGACCAGTTGCCCACACCGATTGGCGTCATTGCCGGGCCGCAGGTGCATCTCAGCGTAGTAAACGCTGCGCTCCAGCGCTCGTACCTGCATGAGACGCCCGTCGCGGTGCTCTATGTCCTCATTGCCGCCGCAGGCGCGCTGGCGTGGGCGCTGTGCCTGTGGTTTCGCGGGCCGCTCGCACGCCTCGCCTCCCTCGTGGCTGCCATTGCCGCGTGGCTGGGGACTGCGTTCATCCTTTATAACTATGCAAGTCTGTTCATCCCCATGGTCGCACCGCTGCTCGCGCTGACATCAAGCGGCGTCGGGTGCCTCGGCTGGGATTTTTTCCTTGAACGACTCGAGCGGGCACGCGTCCGCTCCGTGCTCGACAAGTACGTCGCGAAAAATGTCGCGGAACTCGTGCTTGCGGAAGGCGACGCCTTTGCCGGCGCGCTGCAGGGGCAGCGGAGAATCGTGACCGCACTTTTTTCCGACATCCGCGGCTTCACCGCGATGACCGAGGAGGCTGTGCCTGAGGAGTTCGTCGCACAGCTCAACGAATATTTTTTCGAGATGGTCGAGGCGGTGCTGGCGGAAGGCGGGACGCTGCAAAATTTCATCGGCGACGCCGTGCTCGCCGTCTGGGGCGACACCCGCACGCTGGATCCGACGACCGGCGCATACCACGCCGTGCGGACTACGCTGCGCATGAGCAAGGCGCTGCGGAAGCTGAACGAGCAATGGGCCACGCAGCCGGGACGCAGGCAGCTCGCCATCGGTATCGGCATCAACCAAGGCGACGCGATCCTCGGCAGCGTCGGGCATCCTCTGCGAATGTCGTTCACGGCCCTGGGCGACAGCGTGAACACCGCCGCGCGCCTCGAGGGCGCGACGAAGCATCTCCACTGCCAGATTCTCGTGGAGGAATCCATCGAGGAACTCACTCGTGATCGCTTTCACTTCCGGCGCGTGGACTCGCTGCGGCTGAAGGGAAAATCGAAAGCCACCGCGGTCTTCACCGTGCTCGGCGAGAAGTCCGAGCCGGAGCCGCCATGGCTCGGCGAATATCATCGCGCGGTGGAACTCTATCACTCGCGCATGTTCAATGAGGCCGCGGAAATCTTCCGCAAACTAGGCGAGGAAATAACGGATGACCCCCTGTGCGCGATGTATTCCGCAAGGTGCGACCGGTACGCCGAGACACCGCCATCGGCGGACTGGGACGGCTCGTTCACGATGACGGAAAAATAGGGCGATGAGCAGGACAGGCATGCGGCAGGCATGAGAACAAAGGGTGCCAGGAGTGGATGAGTCTGTCTCGTTTTCCCGGGCAAGATTGGGGTGTGCGCCTCCACAGGCCTTACGGCTATCGCCCACCGCCGGACTCCGAAAATTCCAGCCACCAAACATCCCCTGCCTCGCCTCCCAAGCCGCTCTCCGACAAACCGGAGCATGCTCAATGTCGTGGCGGGCCTTCACGCCGGATCCGATTTTTGACACCAAGTCCAAACGAGCCGCGAAGACATCATCGGGTTCCATGAACGAGGGTCGCACCCTGCCCTGCTCCATCGTCACCGTTCTCGCCTGAGCGACGGATAGCCGCGGTGCAAGCGCGTGGGTGATCCGCTCCAAAAAAAAGTGCCCGGCCACCGGCCGAATGGCCAATGACCGGGCTGTTCCCCCCAGAACAATTTCACTTTCTCACAGCATTCGCCGATTGCAACAGGAAATTGTGAAATATTTCACAAGCTCCCTTTCTGCTCTTCGAACTGGCTCAAACCAGCAGATGACCCGATGCCGGTTCTTGGCACACGATCACCGCAGGAACCCGACGGCAAGCCGGACTCCGCTTTCGAAGAGTCCGAGGCGGCCGTCGCACTCAGGGCTCTGTCAAAATACCTGATGCCGAAATCGCAATGACCCGCGCGGACAGGTGGAACCTCACTTCTTCCTTGGGCGAGGCGCGGGAGGTGCGGCTGGTTTGACTGGAGCGGCGACGACGAGCGCCTTGCGCTGCTTTTCCTCGATGCGCTTCGCGTAGGCATCGCACTTCGCGAGCTGGGTCTCGGGCGGGTCGTTGATGACGATCGGCAGGGCGCGCATGATCCCGAGCGCGAGCGCCTCGGCCAGCCACTGCTGGCCATCAGGGGAGGCAAACTGCATTGCCTCTGTCCTGTTGCTCAGGAAGCCGCACTCGACGAGCACGGCGCATCCCTGCGTGCGCACGAGCACGGCGTAGTCTTGGGAAGCGGTGCCGCGATTCGGCGTGGCGTGCGATTCATCAAGCGCCTCCTGAATGGTCTGGGCTACGAATCTGCCTGACGGGCTTTGGGCGAAATAGTACGTGGAGAATCCGGTTGCAGTCGAATTGGGGGATCCGTTGAAATGAATGCTCACCAACAGCGAATGCGGATGCCGATTCGCTATCGCAGCGCGTTCGTCGAGCGACACGTAGGTGTCCGTGGTGCGCGTCAGCACGGATTTGACGCCCTGCTTGCGGAGAAGCTTCGCCAACCGCTGCGCCACAGCCAGCGTCGTGTCCTTTTCCTTCACATGATACCACGCCGTGCCTTCGTCAATGCCGCCATGCCCGGGATCGATCACCACTGTCTCAAACGCGCATGCCCGGGATGCCGCCATCAGCAACAGCGGCAGCGCGACGAACCAAAAACTTGTTCGCGGACTGATCATAACCGTCAGGGCCGTATTCTAGTGCCTGCCAGCGATTTGTTCCAAGCAATTTCGCGCCCTCAATTTCGCGTCCGCGGCGCCCGTTCTGGCTTCGGTTTCAAAGGCCAGCGCCGCGTGATCAGGGATGGCCTGCCCAAAGTCCGGCGAGCCGGAATGAAACTCCAGTCTCCAACGGCTGACGGCACCTGCCAGCATCGGTGCAATTGAAGCAAAAACCGAGGTCATCCTGAACGCAGCGTCGGCGTGGCAAGGCGGTGAGCCGACGCGGAGTGAAGAGCCGAGCGCAGCGAGACAGCCGCGGGCGAAGGCGGGGCAATCCCGTGTGAAGCAGGACGATGATCCAATCGGAAAACCTGTCCGGACGATCCTCGTGGACACACGGGGTTCACCGGCTGCGCGATGCCCGCCACCTGCGCCCGCCGGGCATCGCTCCGCCTCAGAATGACCATGGTTTTGATGCGATTGCCCTGCTGCCAGCACGACTCAACGGTAAGGGCTCACGTTCGTCATGCGGTGCGCGTGAGCATTCACTTCCAAGTCTCGTTCCCTGCATACCCGATTTGCACATAGACAAATGGGGGCTCTTCGTTCTCACGCTTGTAAATCTCCCTCACGCCGCCATTCACGGTCACCTCGCAATAATCAGGAGCGGCAGTCGCCTCGATGATTGTTCCATCCTGGCTTCCGCCGACGAACTCGATGGGGAATGTTTCAGTCATGCCGTTTTGACGGATTCACCCCCGGGATTGTTCATCCGATGCATCGCATCGAGTCATTGAACAACCGGGGCTCCTCCCGCGTCAAAAGTACATGCCAACCAATATGTTTCGGCTCACAGTTCAACAAAACCGATTACTCAGTAAACACACCGAGCCAAATGTGGCTTTGCTGCGTCTCGCGGCGGTGTTCGCTTTCATTGCCATCGCCGCAGGCACTCTCAGTTTCACAAAAAGCCCGGCAGTGGCGATCGGCCGCATCCTGTTCTTCCTCGCAGTCATCCTCTCGCTGACGCTGCTGATCTTGGGAATTGCTGCCAGACGCAAGTGAGGATTTCCGAAGCGCCGGCATCTGCTGCCGTCCTGTCCGCCTATTTTTTCGGCCGGTTCAGCACGTCGTCGTGGGTGCTCGCCGCGATCGCCATGATCTTGTCAATGAGTTCCTTTTTCACCTTCAGGTCGGTGAGCGTGGCCTGGAGGTTCTCCGCGACGGCGTTGAAGTGCGTGTCGTTCAGGCCCGGCAGCTTTGCGTGCGCCTTGCGCATGTCCTTGCCCTCCCACGGAATCGGTCCGCCAAACGCGGCGGAGAGAAACTGCTTCTGCTTCGTCCGCTGGCGCACCATGTCCACGTCATCGAAGAAATGCTTGATGCGATCGTCCTTGAGCACCTTCACGTAGAAGGCCTCGACTGCGGCATCAATCGCCGCCTTGCCGCCGATCTGGTGATAGATGCTCGCCTCGCGCTCCGCCATCCATTTTGCGAGCGCCGCCTCGTCGGGAAAGGCGTAGGTCTTGCCTTCGTACTCAGTGCTGAAGTTCGAGACTGCCGCGGCTGTCGCGGTCGCCGTGGATTTTGCAGGTTCGGCAAAGGCGACGGTGACGATGCCAAATGCGAGGAGAGGTAGGAGGAGTTTTTTCATCTGCGAAACTCATCCGCGAAAAATGCCGCCACGTCTGCCCCAAATTTGGCGAAGCCTGAACCTCGCTTGCCCAAGCCTAGGCGCGCGACGACTGCACCGAAAACACTTCGCCCGGCTCGCACTCGTAGTCCACGGCGATGGGCCGGCAACACACGGTGCAATCCTCAATGGTCGAGCCGCTGCCCTGCGAGGTGTCCACCGTGCTCGCAAAAACTTCGCCGCAATACGGACACTCGATTTGCACCTCGACGATGTAGTTCATGCGACGGCGATGGGTGCTCTGATTTTCCGCGCTCCGCGTTCGCTACACCTTCAGCCGCGGCGCGTCGTTCCACATGTCCTCGATGCGGTAGAGAGCGCGCTTCTCGGGATGGAAAATGTGGACGACCACGTCGCCGTAGTCCGCGATGATCCACTGGCTGAGCGGATAGCCGTCCGTGCCGAGCGGGCGGAGCTTGTGCTCCCTTTTCAGTCGGTCCTCGATTTCACCCGCGATGGCCTTGAGCTGCGGCTCGGAAGCGCCAGTGCAGATGACGAAAAAATCCGTGAACGATGAGAGCTTGCGCAGGTCGAGGACCACGATGTCCTCGGCTTTCTTGTCGGCTGCGATGCTGGCGCAGAGCTTGGCGAGTTTGTCTGATTTAATGGGATTCTCCTTGGTAAAGGCGGTGCGTCTCAATGATTTCGCGCACCGCTTCCGGCACGAGATAGCGGATGCTGCGCCGCAGTGCAACGCGCTTGCGCACCCCGGTCGCGGAAATATCCACACGGCGATTCACCGTGGGAAAGTCGTGCGGCGGCGCGGCGGCATCGCGGCCGAAGACGACGAGTTGCACCATCGCGCGCAGTTCCCCGTAGCGCCGCCACGTCGGGAGTTCGCGCACATTGTCCTCGCCGATGAGGCAGAAAAACTCGTCGCGTGGAAAATTCGCGCGCCACGCCTCGACGGTGTCCACCGTGAAGCTCGGCCCCTCACGCTCGGTCTCGGACGCATCGCACTCGAAGCCCGGCTCGCCTGCAATCGCCGCGCGCACCATCGCGAGCCGCACCGCCGGCGGCGCGGGGATCCGCGCGAGCTTGTGCGGCGACTGCGCGGCGGGGATGAACACGATCCGGTCGAGCGAGAGCTGCTCCATCGCCTCGCGCGCGAGGATGAGATGCCCGTGGTGGATCGGATCAAAACTGCCGCCGTAGAGTGCCGTGCGCATCAGCGAAAGTCAGCGCCGTGCTCCGCCCGGGATCCACGGGCGGATTTTTGAAACCACGAACGGACACGAATGGGCACGAATGATTTGAGAGGCTCGTATTGCACAGCGTGCGTGCATCGAAATGGTCGCGGAGGAAATGATCCACGGAAAACACGAAAGGCACGGAAATAGGGCATCTCATTTCGTGCCTTTCGTGTTTTTCGTGGAAAAAATTCTGCTCGGTCTCCGTGCCCTCGGCTTGCACGCGGATTCTCGCTGACAGCCAGTCTCCTGAGATTCGTGTCCATTCGTGGTTTCAACATCCGTCAGTAAAGCAGATACGCCTGCCGCGCGGACCGGAACCGCTCCACGGCCGGTTGCCAGCTCGCGACGATCGCCGCTGCGGTCACCCCCTTCTCGATCAGCGACTGGAGACTCGTGCTGCCGTAGATTTTCCACAGGATGTTGTCCGCATCGCGGTAGCGCGCGAAGATGCTGCCGCGCGAATATTTTTGCGCGGCGCAGAGGAGCTGGATGTTCACCGCGGCGAGATTCACCGCGCTGTCCGCGCTGAGGTTCAGCCGTGCGCCCGCGAATTCCTTCCGCGAGTACGGCTCCGCACTGCGCAGCCCGTTTGCGTGCAGCTCGCGGATGAATGCCGCCGGATCGAGCCCGCACTTTCCGGCACACTGGAATGGTGCATCGGTGCCGATGCCGACATCGAGCGCCGCGCCTTCGAGCGAACCGAAAATGCTCGTCGCCGCATAGTACGGCACCGAGGCCGCGCGGGGGATGTTCGGCGAAGTCTGCACCCAGCGCAGGCCCGTGCGAGCCCATGTCATGTCGCGGCTCCATCCCTGCATGGGCACGACGGTGAGCTGGCATTTGCTCCCGGCCCAGCCGTGCTCGTTCGCCATTTTCGCAAGCTCACCCACGGTCATGCCGTGCAGATACGGCACGGGCAACTGACCCACGAAGCTCTTCCATTTTTCCTCGATGCCCGGCCCCTCGACACGCTCGCCACCGAGCGGATTCGGCCGATCGAGCACGATGAATGGAATCCTCTGCTCGCCGCATGCCTCCATGCACTTCGCCATCGTGGAGACATACGTGTAGCTGCGCACGCCGATGTCCTGCATGTCGTACACGAGCACATCGAGGCCGCGCAGCATCTCCGGCGTGGGCTTGCGCGTGGGGCCGTAAAGTGAATGCACCGTGAGGCCCGTCGCCGCGTCCTTGCGCGACGCGACATATTTTCCCGCGGTGACGGTGCCATCAATGCCATGCTCCGGCGAGAACAGCGCGACGAGCCGCACGCCGTGCGCCTTGTGCAAAAGGACGCGCGTCTTCGTGCCCGCGGAATCCACGCCGGTCTGGTTCGTCACGAGCCCGACGCGCTTGCCCGCGAGCGGCCCGAAGTTCTGCGCCTTGAGGACATCAATGCCGAGATCCACCGCAGCGCGGAGCGGCACTGCTGTGAGAAAAAGGAGAGCGATAATGCGAATCATCGCGCTCACCGTAGCAGCCTCTTGAGAAACCGCCAAACGCGAAGTCATCGTGAGTGGAGCGGAGGCGGAAGGGCGGGCACGGCGCGGCAAAGTAGGCGGGGTTTTCCAACCCCGCGCGGGCGCGCGCAGCGAGGCGGTGGGAATGGATTACAAGATTCGGAAGGTCTCCGCTCCGCACCCTCCCCCCGCCTCCGCCCATCCTTCCGCGCGAGGTTGAAAAACCCCGCCTACTTTGCTGCGCCGCCGCGGCAAAATGTTTTCCGATTGAACCGCACCGCGCGCGTCCGCATGTTCGCACGAAGGTAATTTTTCCCGTGAGCAACGAAACGAACCCAACCAATCCGCTCCGCGAGGGGCTTTCATCGCGGCCCATGCCGCAGCCGTGCAACGTGGTGATCTTCGGCGCGTCCGGGGATCTCACTTTCCGCAAGCTGATCCCGGCACTGTACAATCTCGCCGCCGATGGCGACCTCCCGGCTTCGACAAATATCGTCGGCTTTGCGCGGCGCGAAAAAACGGATGAGTCGTGGCGCGCGGAGCTGCGCGACTCCACGGAGAAATGCTCGCGCTCGGGCATCAATGACGACGTGTGGGGCGGTTTCTCGAAACGAATTTACTACCAGACCAGCGACTTCACGAATGCCGAGGGCTACCGCGCCCTGCGCGAAAAGCTCGACGCGATTGACGCCGCGGGCAGCGCGATCGGCAACCGTCTTTTCTATCTCTCCGTCTCGCCGACGGAATACGATCTCATCCTGCGCATGCTCGCGGAGAGCGGGCTGAACAAGCCGCGCGCCGGCGCTTGGTCGCGCGTGATCGTCGAGAAACCGTTTGGCACGGACTTCGCCACGGCGGAGGCGCTGAACGAATCCATCGCCCACGCATTCGCCGAGCGCGACACGTTCCGCATTGATCACTACCTCGGCAAGGAGACCGCGCAGAACATCATGGTGCTGCGGTTCGCGAACCAGATCTTCGAGAGCCAGTGGAACAGCCGTTACATTGACCACGTGCAGATCACCTCGGCGGAGACGCTCGGTGTTGAGGCGCGCGGGCCGTATTATGAAAAGGCGGGCGCGCTGCGCGACATGGTGCAGAGCCATCTGCTCCAGCTCATGTGCCTCACCGCGATGGAGCCGCCGACGAGCCTCAGCGCCGATTCCGTGCGCGATGAAAAAGCGAAGGTCGTCCGCTCGCTGCGCCGTCTCTCGCCGGAGGACGTCGCGCGCGACATCGTGCGCGGGCAATACGCCGCGGGTGCGATCAACGGCAAGTCCGTCCCCGCCTACCGCACCGAGGAACGCGTGAGCCTGCAGTCCGAGACCGAGACCTACGTCGCACTGAAGCTGCACATTGATAACTGGCGCTGGCATGGCGTGCCGTTCTACATGCGCGTCGGCAAGCGCCTCGCAAAAGGCGGAGCGGAGATCGCCGTGCAGTTCAAGGAAGCGCCGCGCGTGCTTTTCAACACCGACGCCGACGCCCCGCTCGGCCCGAACCAGCTCGTCATCCGCATCCAGCCCGACGAAGGCATCTCGCTGCGCCTCCAGTGCAAAGTGCCCGGCAGCGTGCTGCGCATCGAGCCGGTGAAGATGGATTTCCACTACGGCGCGAGCTTCGGCAAGCAGAGCCCCGAGGCCTACGAGCGCCTCATCCTCGACGCGATGAGCGGCGACGCCACGCTCTTCGCCCGCCGCGACGAAGTGCAGGAGGCGTGGAAATTCGTGGACGCCATCGAGAACGCCTGGCACGCGAACGACAAGCCGCCGGGACTTTTCGAATACGCCTCCGGCTCCTGGGGCCCGAAGGAAGCCGACGAACTCCTCGCCCTCGACGGCCACGCTTGGCGGAGAATGTGATGCCGCTCCGATGAACTGACTTTCCCTCGTTCCTCTAACTCTGCCTAACTCTGCCGGATAACAACTATGGACATACTTAAAATCGAAAATCTCGGTCAAATTCAAGAAGCGAATCTTGAATTTGGTGACCTGACAGTATTCGTCGGTCCGCAAGCCACGGGCAAGAGCATTGCGCTGCAAATGCTAAAGTTGATGGTGGATGCGGGACAGGTTCAAGAGGAAATGAACCGCTACGGGTTGGATTGGGATGGTAAATTACCGGCCTTTCTTGATGCGTATTTCGGTGAGGGAATGCATTCCATTTGGGATCCGGGAAGCAGCAATGTTCACTGGAATGGCAAGAATGCGGATTTGCCAAAAATCGCCAAACGGAAGAGAAAAGCCAAGGCGGAGAATCTTTTTTTCATCCCAGCCCAACGGGTGCTTGCGCTCCGGGATGGATGGCCTCGTCCGTTCACAGACTACAACGCAGGCGATCCTTTCGCAGTGCGGGAATTCAGCGAAAAGCTGCGTGGTCTAGTCGAACGGGAGTTCGCTGGTGAAAGCCTTTTTCCACAGGTGCGGAGATTAAAAAAGGAATTTCGGGATTTGCTAAAGCGGGATGTCTTTTCAGAATTCGCACTCAAGGTGGACAAGGTTCGTTCACAGAAACGCCTAGTTCTTGGCACCGGAAAGGGCAGTGAAGGTCTGCCTTACATGGTTTGGTCTGCGGGCCAACGTGAGTTCGTCCCGTTGCTGCTTGGATTTTACTGGCTGATGCCCCCCACGGCAGTTTCCCGGCGCGGCGGGATCGAATGGGTTGTCTTGGAAGAGCTGGAGATGGGTCTTCATCCCCGTGCGATCTCAGTCGTCCTGATGATGGTGTTTGAGTTGCTCGCCCGCGGCTACCGCGTCTGTCTATCCACTCACTCGTCTCAGGTGTTGGACGCTGTGTGGGCTCTCAAGCATTTGCGTGAAACTAACTCTAAACCAGAGGTGCTGCTGGAGGTTTTTGGGGTGCCGAAGACCCAAGGCATGCTCAAGCTTGCCGAAGAGGTGATGTCCAAACAGCAGAGGGTTCACTATTTTGACCGGGGTGGGACTACCAAGGACATCTCTGCTTTGGATCCCGGCTCTGAAGACGTGGGTGAATCAGGATGGGGAGGACTTTCTGAGTTCAGCGGGCGTGCAAACGAAGCCGTCGCCCGCGCAGTCGCCAACTCAAACCAGTAACTTACAATGGGGTTCAGAGAATCAGTGGAGGCGACTCCAAACCTACAAGGGAAGTGGAAGGAAGGTCTTGGTGCGCTTCGGGCCGAAGATAAACCGCACGTCAAACCGCAGGAAACATCTACGACGAGATTAAGAGGAAGTGTTGATATTGACACAGCGCTCCGGCCTCACGACCCGGATGGGCACCGATGGGACTTTGCTGTTGGCTATCAGCACGCCAACCGTCCAGACGAATTCGTTTATTGGATCGAGACCCACACCGGTAGTGACAGCCAATTCAGAGTCATGTTGGACAAGCTCACTTGGCTCCAAACTTGGCTGAAAGGCGACGGAAAGGAACTCGCGAAATTCGACAGGTTGTTTGTATGGGCACCCAGCGGAGCGACATCCTTTACAAAGGGCTCTACCCAAGTGAAGATCCTCGCTACCAAAGGACTGTACTACGCAGGCTCGGTATTTAAGATTCCGACGAACCACAAGATATCGAAGGTTGGATAACGCCTATTGACTTCGCCACCATGCCCACTGACACCGCACCCAGCACACCCGCTGCCACCTTCGGCACGCCCGTCGAAATCCCCGCCATCGCCCGCGAGCTGAAGAAGCTCTGGGCGGCTGACGAGACGCGCACGCGCGCTTCGCTCATCAATTTCGCCATCATCTGCGAGGGCGAGGCCGCGATGCAGGACAGCACCGAACTGCTCGAGCGCTTCGTGCGCAACCACTCCTTCCACGCACTCCTCATCGGCATCAATCCGCATTTTGAAAACGAGGCCGAGACCTCCTTGGACGCCATCGAGAACGCGTGGCACTCGAACGGAAGTATGGACGAAGCGCCGGGACTTTTCGAATACGCATCCGGCACTTGGTGCCCGAAGGAGGCCGACGAACTCCTCGCCCGCGCCGGGCACGCGTGGCGGAGGATGTAAGGTGTTGCGCCGGCCTCCTTGACGTCGAACACCCGCACAGCCCGCCTTACAGCATCCGCCTCCGAGCCTTCGTCGCCGCCGAGACGCTCGCGTTTAGGCGCCTCGCTGAGCTGATCTCAGGGATGGTGCTGCGATGGGATGACAAAGTGGAATGCCGTTCCCTCGCCTGGCTTGCTATCGACCGAAATCACACCTCCGTGGGCCTCAACGACCTGTTTGACAATCGCCAAGCCCAGTCCCGATCCGGCGAGGCTCTCGTCCTCATCGGTCACGCCCTTTTCAAAAATCTGAGTGATGCGCTCCGCTTCGATTCCTGCCCCGTTGTCGCGCACCCAGCATTCCATGCCGCTCTCGAGCTTTTTTGCGCCGACCAGCACTTCCCCTGTGGGGGCAAACTTAATCGCGTTGCCGACCAAATTTTGCAGTGCGCGAGCCAGAAGGCTGGCATCCCCCGTCGCGGTGAGATGTCGAGGAACTGCGTTGGTCAGGCGCACTCCCGCATTGTCTGCCACCGGTCTCATCTCCTGCAGCAGCCGGTGCACTAGCGGCCACATGTCAATTTCACGCAGAACAGGCTGCATCACCTCGCGGCACGAGGCGTCGGGTTCCTGCTCCGTGGCGCGTCGGATCAATTCATCTATGCGCTCGACATTTCGTTTCAGGGTGAGGAGCGAGTCCGCAGCTTCCTCGTCCTCGTTCAAGTCGCAGGCCAGCAGGTCTGTGGTGAGCGAAATTGCGTTCAGCGGGGTGCGCAGATCGTGCGCGATGAACGCAAGGTGTTCGTCGCGCCGGCGCTGGATCTCAGCCAACTGCTCCTTCGCAAATGTGTCCACCGCCCACGCAATCGCGTCGTCAATGATGTGATGCACAATGCTCCAATCCGCGGCACTCAAGACCAAGCCGCCGTGCTCCACGACGTGGTGAACGGCATCACGGAGAATGTGGTATTCGATCACCACCTCCTTGATTTCAAACCCTGCGCTCAGCCTCTGCAGTCCATGGTCAACCGGACTGCCGGGCACTCCCTCTCGCACTTCACCGTCCTGACGCGAGATCGCACCGATCATTTCATCGATGAACTGCGGGATATGGTCACGCAATGCCGGCCCCTTCAGATCCGCAGCGCCCGGCAGTTGCTGCAGGCAGGCCAACCAGTGCGCGATGAGCGCCGCCTTTTCCTCGCGGAGCAGTTTTGGAAGGGCGTGAAGTTGGTTCGGTTTCATTCGAGGAATTGGCAGATTTCCGGCAACACTACCCACACACAAGCATCAAGCTTCAAAATGGCACGAATAGAGTTCTTGAAAGACAGCCTCGCACCCAGGTCGCCAGTAACCAGGAAGGAAACGTGGAACAAGTTACCGATGATCCCACATGCTCGCCGGACCGCTCGCGCTTGCACGATGATGACGCGACGAGCAAGATTCCAACGTCACTTCACTTTTCGGTTTCAGGTATCCATTCTACGATTTTCCACGCCATGCCCACTGACACCTTACCCAGCGCACCCGCCGCCACCTTCGGCACCCCCGTCGAAATCACCGCCATCGCCCGCGAGCTGAAGAAGCTCTGGGCCGCTGACGAGACCCGCACGCGTGCATCGCTCATCAATTTCGCCATCATCTGCGAGGGCGAGGCCGCGATGCAGGACAGCACCGAACTGCTCGAGCGCTTCGTGCGCAACCACTCCTTCCACGCCCTCCTCATCGGCATCAATCCGCACGCCGCCGAGACCTCCGTGAACGCGTGGATCAACGCCAACTGCTACCTCCCGAAGGCCGGCGCAAAGCATGTGTGCTGCGAGCAGGTCACCCTCTTCGTGCAGGGAAAAGTGCGCGAGCTTCTGCCGAATCTCATCTTCTCGCAGCTCGACTACGACCTCCCCCTCACCCTCTGGTGGCGCTGCGAATGCCCCGAGCAGGTGGACGCCGAAATCTGGCGCTGGGTGGACCGCCTCATCTTCGACAGCGGCACATGGAAAAACCCGCGCGCGCAATTCGCCGCCATGCGCGCCGCCCTCGCCGAGAACCGCTCCGCGCACGACGTCGCCACCCGCACCATCCTGGGCGACCTGAATTGGGTCCGCGCCGGCAATCTCCGCCAGGCCATCGCGCAGATGTATGACCTCCCCGGCGGAGCCGTGCGCCTCCGCAAATTGCGCAGCCTCGACATCAGCCACGGCCGCGGCGCCCGCACCACCGCGCTGCTTTTCCTCGGCTGGTTCGCCGCACTCCTCGGGTGGAAAAGTAACGCCGACATTCCTGTCGGCAGCAGCGCTCCGAATGCCGACAGGAATGTCGGCACTGCGCCGCCGCCCAACAGCATCACCTTCACCTCGCCCGAAGGTCACACCATCCCCTGCGAACTCAGCGAATCCTCCGGCGCACCCATCCACCGCGTCATCCTCGAGCACGACGACGTAAGCATCACCGTGGATCACCCCGCGCACTCCACCTACCTGAACCTCACCCTCGTGTGGAAGGACGGCCGCCTCACGCGCCACCTCGTCCCCGCCGATTCCGCCGACCTTGCCGACATCCTCGACGACGAACTCTCCCGCGGCAGCCGCCACGGCATCTACCTCCGCGCCCTCGCCGTCGCCGAGCCGCTGCTGTGAAAAGGCTTCAAGAAGCTGTCCCTCGTCTCCATCTATTGAATGAAATTCTCAAAGAATAGTGTTATCAACATTACCTGTTTTTGTTGGCTGGTCTTTTTTGGTTTCCCGGACCGTCTTGTATGTGCCGAACGAGAGCCATTGCTTCGGTTCAACTGGCAGGCCGGCAAACGCTACATAGTGTCACTTGAAACCTCGAAACAGGGAGTCGTGGAGAACCTCCCTCAGGAATCCAACACAAGCAGAGAGAATGAAAAACGTGAGTTCACTGTCTCTGTCCTCAAAGTGGGACCAAAGGGCGGGTGCGAATTGGTGATGGAGTGCCTTTCGACGACGACGAAGTTGGAGTTCAATGGCAAGGTTGCTTACTCTTTCGATTCGGCAACCGATCCGAAAAACGATGTCGGAATTCCACTCGCAGCAATGAAGCGGGCCTTCATTGGAACCAAAATCAAATACTTCCTCGACTCCGATTACAATATGTTGCGTGTGGATGGGACAGATGAACTGGTTAGTAAACTGCTGGCCCACGATCCCGGGTTAAAACGTGATACCTCCACTCCTATTCTGACGGAAGCGAAGTTTGGCATGAATGCGCTCACCGAATTGCTCCAAGAATTTATGGTCCTTGGGTTGCCCCAAAAGAATCTCAAAGTTGGAGACCAATGGACGTACGCAGCGGAGCACAAAGCAGAGCTAACCAGCATCGAATCCAAATTCACGTTTGCGGGTATGGAAAAACAATCGGGCCATGATTGCGCCATGATCGGAATTGAAGGTGAAATCAAGAGTGCTTTGAATCCTGGCAAGCTTCCGCCCGGAATTGCACTTCGAAAAATTCACGGCCGGATAAAAGGGAGCCTGTGGCTGGATACGAAGCTTGAAATGTTAGTCGAACGGACAATCACGGAAGAAACAATCACCTCTATGGATATGCCTGCTATTCACGCCAAGGAAGGCTCAACTTTCGCGATGAAAACGAGCCAAAAGAAAACGGTGACGTGCAAATTGATAAGAGTGGAGGACAACTGATCGAAACGAAGGTCGCGGAACGAGCGACAGGAGATCAAACACCGCATCGCGACCCTCGCTCAGAGCAAACAGGGGAAGATGCACATGCTTTCTTTCAGCCTCGGACACGGCGGCTGGAAAACATTCCCGCGGAACAGTCTGGGAGTTCGGAATGGACTGGCGGGCACCGTCACAGGAGAACCGGATGCATGAAAACCTCCGCGGGCATCCTGGCAGAAAAAATCCTGCAGCTATTCCTGACTGCGGCGTGCTGCTGCCTTTTTGCATCCTGTGACGACGCGACGCCGGGGAACTACTTCGACCGCGCGGTATTGAACTGCAATCTCATCCACGACTTCGCCGGCAAGGGCCTGCAGAGGCAATTGGACAGCCCGTCCGTGAAGCTGACGGATGCCAAGACGGGCGCGTCCGCGCCGATGAAGCGCAAGGAGGTGATCGACGACAAAATCGCCTCCCTCGCGCAGTCCCTCGCAAAGGTGAGGAAGCTCCGCCAGACCGACGATACAAAGGACATCGTGCAGGCTTCCATCGCGCTGCACGAATTCGTCCTGCCCGTGTACCAAACCGAATACATGCAGCTCGCCAAACTTTATGATGACGGCGCACCCAGGGCGCAAATCGAGGCACAGGCTTCGGCCATCGCCACGAAATACCGTGCGGGATTTGAAGCGCTTTTCGATCGTCTGACAGCCGCAGGCAAACCCTACGCCGCACGGCATGAAATCAAGGTCGTCTGGAACATCCAGACATCGCCTTCACGCTAGCCCGCAGGACTGAGGGCCATCGTCCGGATTCGTCATTCGTGAGTGCCCGAACCATTCACACTCGCGCTTCGGCGCAGTGATGCCGGGCTTTTCCAAGCGATCCCTCCGAGCCTTCATGCTTGCCAAGGATGCGCGGGGCAGCGGGATTATCCCGCCATGCTCTGCCGACTGAATTTTCTCCCCGCCGCCGTTCTCCTCGCCTTGCTCGCGCCGCTGCATTCGGCCGTGGAGGATTCGGTGAAGGCGCTGGTGGCGACAGGGCGCGAGGGTGCGGGGAATGAGGCGGCGTCCGCGGCGTGGAAAAATATCGTGCACGAGGGGCCGGGCGCGCTGCCCGCGCTGCTCGCGGCGACGGGAAAAGGCGGTGCCGTCGCGGACAACTGGCTGCGGCTCGCGGGCGATGCGATCACGGATGCGTCCGTGAATGCGAATCAGCCGCTGCCGCTCACGGAGGTGGAGGCGTTTTTGAAGGACACGAAAAACGTGGCGGCGGCGCGGCAGCTTGCATTTGATCTCATCGCAAAGGCGGACGCCGCGCTCGCAGACAAGATCGAGCCGGGGCTGATCAATGATCCCGTGCAGGAGCTTCGCCGTGGTGCAGTGCAGCGGCTCATCGCTGCGGCGAAAGCGAAGACCGGGGCCGATGCGAAAGGTGCCTACCTTCACGCGCTCGACGCGGTGCGCGATGAGGATCAGACGAACGAGATCGCGGGCGCGCTGAAGAAACTCGGAGTGACGGTGGACCTGGCGAAGCACTTCGGATTTTTGATGAAGTGGAATGTGATCGGGCCGTTCGACAACACGGAGCGGAAGGGATTCGACACGGTGTTCCCGCCGGAGCGCGAGGTGAAGCCCGGCGCGGAATACGACGGCAAGACGGGCAAGGTGAAGTGGAAGCCGTTCGAGAGCAAAGACGAGCGCGGGAAGCTGGATTTCAACAAGCCGTTCGGGCTGCTGAAGGACGTGACGGGCTACGCGATGACGACGTTTGATTCGCCAACCGAGCGCGACGCGGAGCTGCGGCTCGGCTGCAAGAATGGGTGGAAAGTGTGGCTGAACGGCGAGCTGCTCTTCGGTCGCGACGAGTACCACCGCGGCGCGCAGATGGACCAATACAAGATGAAGTGCCGGCTGAAGAAAGGCACAAACACGATCCTCGTGAAGTGCTGCCAGAACGAGCAGGTGGAGGAATGGACGGTCGAGTGGGAATTCCAACTCCGCGTGTGCGACAGCACCGGCACCGCGATCCTCGAGGCAAAGTGACCACGCTGCATTTCTCTTCGTCTTATTCTTAATCCTATTCTTATTCTTATTCCCCTGATTCACACGCGGCCTCGCAGACGCAGAATAAGATTAGGAATAAGAATAAGAATAAGAGCTTGAGTCCGACGACTGACACCCTTTCCAAACCCATGAAACGAATCCTCGCACTCACACTCGCATCGCTCCCCTTCCCCGCGCTCGCGTCCGACTGGCCGCAGTTCCGGGGACCGGACAGCTCCGGCACCGCGAGCGATGCGACCATTCCGGCGAAGCCGAAGATTGACTGGACTGCGCCGCTTCCGGGCCGCGGGCTGGCGAGTCCGATCATCATCGGGAAAAAAGTTTTCGTGACGTGCTCCAGCGGGCCGAAGCAGGAGCGGCTGCATGTGTTCTGTTTCGATTCCGACGACGGCAAAAAAGTCTGGGAACGGCAGCTCAAGGCGACTGGACGCACGATGTCGCATCCGAAGACTTCCATCGCGGCATGCACGCCATGCAGCGACGGGAAGCGCGTGTTCGCGCTTTTCAGCAGCAATGATCTCGCGGCATTTGACCTCGATGGAAACCTGCTGTGGCTGCGCGGGCTCACGGTGGATTATCCGAACGTGAGCAACAGCCTCGGCATGGCGTCGTCGCCGCTCGTGATCGGCGAGACCCTCGTGACGGTGATCGAAAATGACAGCGAGAGCTACACCGTCGGCATTGACGTAAAGTCGGGGCGCAACCTCTGGAAACTCGATCGCCCGAAGGCCGCAAACTGGAGCAGCCCCGTGACGTGGCGCGCGGATGCGAAGTCGCCGACCATCGTCGTGCTCCAGTCCTCGAAAGGTCTCACGGGCGTGGATCCGATGAGCGGGAGCGTGCTGTGGAACTACACCGAGGGCGCGTCCACTTCGAGTTCAAGCGTCGTCGCGCAGGGCGTGATTTACGCGCCGTCGAACGGCATCACCGCACTTTCGCCGAAGGCAAACGGCAGCGCGCCGGAACAGGTCTGGCGCTCGAAGGGAATCAATCCCGCGACGATCAGCCCGGTGATTCTCGACGGGAAAATTTTTGCGTTCAACAGCGCGGGCGTCCTCTCGACGGCGGACATCAAGACCGGCGACACGAAATGGAAATTGCGGCTCACGGGGCCATTCAGCGGATCGCCCGTTGGCGCGAATGGGCGGCTCGTGTGCGTGAATGAAAAAGGTCTCGTGCAAGTCGTGGACACCGCCGCGCCGGAAGGCGCGCTCGCGGGACAGCTTCAGCTTCCGCTCAAGGATGGCTCGAAGGAAATGGTGCTGAGCACGCCGGCGCTGAGCGGGAAGAGTGTCTTCATCCGCACCGACAGCGCGCTGTGGCGGATCGGCGAGTAGCGGCGCGAGGCGCGCATTTTCCGGGTGGAGCACGCGACTCGCGTGCTGTCTGCGGCGACTCGCCGCAGACACCCGCAGGACGTGTGTTCGTCTTTTGCGCCTCGGATCCCTGAGCGTGTTTCAAATCTGCGCGAGCAGCCTGCGATGGAGCGCGCACGATCGTTTCCGGCGAGTCGCCGGAAACGGCACGCGAGTCGCGTGCTCCACCCGGGAGATGCGCGGCTCCGCCGGTGCTCCGTTTCGCTTGGGCATCAAGACTCCGCTCGTGTCGCACGATTCAAATTGAGCCCTCGCTCCGCTCTCGCCACGATTTACAAAATCCCAAAAAAATCCCCGCATGAAACCCACGCTCCATTTTTTCCTCCTGCCGCTCCTCTCCATCGCCGCACACGCGGCGGGGCATGACATCGTGATCTACGGCGGCACCGCATCGGCGGTGACTGCGGCGGTGCAGGCGAAGAAAATGGGACGCTCGGTGATCATCGTGTCGCCGGACAAACATCTCGGCGGACTTTCGAGCGGCGGGCTCGGTTTTTCCGACACGGGGAACAAGGCGGTCATCGGCGGGCTCGCGCGCGATTTTTACCACCGCGTCTGGATGCACTACGACCAGCCCGGCGCGTGGACTTGGCAGAAGCGCGAGGAATACGGCAACAAGGGCCAGGGCACTCCGGCGATGGATGGCGATGCGCGCACGATGTATATTTTCGAGCCGCATGTGGCGGAGAAGGTGTTCGAGGATTACGTGAAGGAATTCGACATCCCGGTGCAACGCGACGAGTGGCTCGACCGCGCGAAGGGCGTGAAGAAAGACGGTGCGCGCATCACTTCGATCACGACGATGAACGGGAAGACTTACGAGGGACGCATGTTTATTGATGCGACTTACGAGGGCGATCTGATGGCGGCGGCAGGCGTGGAGTATCACGTCGGGCGCGAGGCGAAGAGCGTGTATGGCGAGGACTGGGCGGGCGTACAGACGGGCGTGCTGCACCACCGGCACCACTTCGGCGTGCTGAAGGAAAAGATCAGCGCGTACGTCGTGCCGGGCGATCCGAAGAGCGGCGTGCTGCCCGGCGTGAGCGCGGAACCGCCGGGCGAATACGGCGCGGGCGACAAAAAGGTGCAGGCGTATTGCTACCGCATGTGCCTCACCGACGTGGCGGAGAACCGCATCCCTTTTTCCAAACCGGAAGGCTACGACGCAAAGAACTACGAGTTGCTGCTGCGCGTATTCAACGACGGCTGGCGCGAGACGTTCGACAAGTTCGATCGGATCGCGAATCACAAGACCGACACGAACAACCACGGGCCGTTCAGCACGGACAACATCGGCAAGAATTACGAATATCCCGAGGCGGACTATGCGAAGCGCAAAGAGATTCTGCGCGAGCACGAGGCTTATCAAAAAGGCTGGCTCTATTTCATCGCGAACGATCCGCGCGTGCCCGCCGAGGTGCGCGAGAAAATGCAGCGCTGGGGATTGCCGAAGGATGAGTTCAAGGACAACGGCGGATGGCCGCACCAGATCTACGTGCGCGAGGCGCGGCGGATGATCGGCAGCTTTGTGATGACCGAACACGAGCTGATGAAGAAGCGCCCGACGCCCGACTCGATAAGCATGGGCAGCTACGGAATTGATTCGCACAACATCCAGCGATACATCACGCCCGACGGCTCGGTGCAGAACGAGGGCGACATCGGCGTGGGCCTCAAGGCACCATACGAGATCGCGTATGGCGCGATCATTCCGAAACGCGGGCAGTGCGACAACCTCCTCGTGCCGG
This sequence comes from Chthoniobacterales bacterium, assembly GCA_038238025.1. Taxonomy (GTDB): domain Bacteria; phylum Verrucomicrobiota; class Verrucomicrobiia; order Chthoniobacterales; family Chthoniobacteraceae; genus SXWH01. The sequence continues at coordinate 38,645 of JBBRYC010000033.1, read as the reverse complement.
TGAGCGTGTCGAGTTCGCACATCGCGTTCGGCTCGATCCGCATGGAGCCGGTCTTCATGATCCTCGGCCAGTCCGCCGCGACGGCCGCGAGCCTCGCGCTCGACGGAAACCTCGCGGTGCAGCAGGTGGATTACGCAAAGCTGCGCGCACGCCTGATCGAGGACAAGCAGGTGCTCGAATACGCGGCCCCCGTGAAAGCGAAGACCTTGAAGTAGCCATGCCTACAATCCGCGCTGCGCTCGCACTTGTTCTCGCGTGCTGTGCCCTGCACGCCGAACCTCCGGCGAAGGAACTTCTCGACCTTTCACTCGAACCGCCCGTCATCAACCCAAAGCCCGGCCCCGAGTATGCGGACGAAGTCCGTGTCGGGAACATGATCATCGGCATCGAGCGCACGCCGAAAGGTCGGCTGTGGGCGTGCTGGGTGGGAAACGGCGACAGTCCGAATGGGTTCTTCATGCTCGCGACGAGCGATGACGGCGGCGCGAAGTGGTCGAAGCCGCGCGCGGTGATTGACCCGACCGATCCGCCGAATGCGCCGCAGTGCCGCTCGCTCGTGGGCAACTTGTGGACCGATCCGCTCGGGCGTCTGTGGCTGTTTTTCGATCAGAGCCTCGGCTATTTCGACGGGCGCGGCGGCGACTGGTTCATCCGCTGCGATGATCCCGATGCGGACGAACCGGTGTGGACGAAGCCCGTGCGCTTCGCCGACGGCTGCACGCTGAACAAGCCAACGGTGCTCTCGAACGGCGACTGGCTGCTGCCGGTGTCGCTGTGGACGCGCGACCGCATCGGACCCGCGGTGCTGAAGGAGGCGCACCACGACCTCGATGCGATCCGCATGGCGAATGTTTTTGCGTCGTCCGACCAGGGCAAAACGTGGACGCGTCGCGGCGGCGTGGCGTTTCCCGGAACGGATTTCGACGAGCACATGATCGTCGAGTTGCGCGATGGGCGGCTGTGGATGCTCGCGCGGGCGAAGGGCATCAGCGAGAGCTTCTCATCGGACAATGGCGCGACGTGGAGCGAGCCGCAGCCGTGTGCGATTCAGAATCTCAGCGCGCGCTTTTTCATCCGCCGGCTCGCGTCGGGTAAACTGCTGCTCGTGAAGAACGGGCCAATTGAAACAAAGCTGCCGCGGCGTTCGAGCCTGACGGCGTTTCTTTCCGACGACGACGGGAAGACGTGGAGCAAAGGCCTGCTGCTCGATGACCGCGCGGAGGTTTCGTATCCCGACGGCTTCCAGGCACCGGACGGCACGATCCACATTCTTTACGACTGGAACCGGCACACCGATGCGGAAATCCTGCTCGCGAAATTCCGCGAGGAAGACGTGCTCGCGGGGAAGTTCCAATCGCCCGGCGCGAAGACGCGCATCCTCGTGAACAAGGCCTTCGCACCGCATCCGAATAGCTCGGTGAGGCCCGAGAAAAAGTGGACCGCGCAGGCCGCGGAGGATGCGAAACAGGATCGCCACACCTTTGCCTACGATGGCGTGACGCCGAACAAGATGGTCTGCGACACGACGCTGCGCGAACTGCCGGATGGCTCGTGGATTCTCTTCATGCTCGCGGGCGGCGACACGGAGCCGTCGCCGCTGAACTACACGGGCGTGACGCGCAGCCACGATCAGGGCCGCACTTGGACGCCGCTGGAAAACTTCAATGTCGGTTTTCCCCGCGAAGGCAAAACCATCGGGCAAGGGCCGACCGAACTGATGCTGCACGAGGGCCGCTCGACGCTTTTTTTTTCCACGCACTCGAAGCACTGGGCGAATGACTGGCGCTCGTGGTTTCTGACCAGCGACGATTCGTTCAAGACTTGGAGTGCGCCACGCGAAGTGCCGGGACGGCTGAAGGAGCGCACGTTCATCCGCAACCACATCGTGACGCGCGACGGGCGGATCATCGTTCCATTTCAGCACTACGTCGGGCCGGACGATGAGCAGGACAAGGCGCCGCTCGATCGCGCGTTCACGAATCCGCGCAATGGCGTGCTCATCAGCGGCGACGGCGGGAAGACGTGGAGCGAGCACGGCAACATCCGGCTCACGCCGAACGATCGCTACTTCGGCTGGGCGGAAAACAACCTCGCCGAACTGAGCGACGGCCGCATCGCGATGATCATCCGCGCCGATGGTCTCGGCGGGATGCTCTACCGCGCGGAATCGCACGATGGCGGCAAGACGTGGCCGGAATTTGCCTCGATTACGCCGGTGCCAAATCCCGGCAGCAAGGCGACACTTTATCCGCTCGGCGGCGACACCGTGGCGATGCTGCACAATCCAAATCCGAAACACCGAAGCCCGCTCGCGCTGTGGATCAGTTTCGACGGGATGAAGACGTGGCCGTATCAGCGCGTGCTCGTGCCGGAGTCGAGCGACGGGCCGAAGGGGCGGCTGAACTATCCCGACGGCTTCGTGAGCAAGGACGGGCAGTGGCTGCACTTCGCATACGACGACAACCGGCATCGCGCGGGCGTGTATTCCGCAAAGCTGCCGCCGGCGCGGTGACATCCGCACGCGCAGGAAGCGATCACTTTTTCAGAGAGCGCACTTACCGCGCGGGACGCCGGCGGCGCAGTGCCAGCAGGCAGCCTGCTCCGCTGAACAGTGCCACCAGACCCGCCGGTTCCGGAACCGGAACCACTTCACCGGCGGCGACAAATGTGGCATTGCCGAGGAAATTCACGCCGGAGTCGGAGTAGAAGGAGATCGCGGACAACTGCCCGGCTGTCAGCCCGCCGGAGTCGAGGCCGAAGTACAACTGATCGGCCCCGCCGCCAACACCGTTGCCGGTCCAGTTGAAAATGCTCAGCGCTCCTGTCCACGAAGCTGTGGCGCTGTTGGCGAACTTCAGTTGCGTATTGCTATGCGCCGCGGCGAAATCAATCACCGAATTCCCAGCGAGGCTGAAGACGCCCATCGTCTCGTTGAACTGGTTAATTTGCAGGTTTGCCGGAACACCGGAGTTGCCCGTGCCCATGGTGACCGTCGCGTTATTGTTCACCCGATCCGTGCTCGATCCTTGCAGCGCGAATGTCGCGCCTTGGGCGACAGTGACTGACTTTGTGCCCGTGGTTCCGCTCAAGCCACCGCCCACGACCACCACGGTCCCGGCATCAATATTGAGCCCGCCGGTGAAATTCGAGTTCGCGGCGGGGCCGAAGGTGAGCGTGCCAGTGCCGGTCTTCACGAGATCGCCGGGCGAGGCAGGCATGGCCGAGGCAAAGGTCACGTTATTTCCACCGATATCCACGGTGCCTGTGATGCCTGCCGGGATCGTCAGCCGATTGGAAAGGTCATTGGTGTTGCCTGGCAGCCACCGCAGGGTCGTGGATCCGGTAAATGTCACGGCACCCACAGCCGGCAGTGCGCCGGCGGCAAACTCCAGCGTGCCCGCGGCAATATTAGTGCCGCCGCTGTACCCACCAAAGCCGGAAATGACTCCATTCATCGTAAGAGTCCCCGCGCCCGCCTTCGTCAGCGATCCTGTGGAGACCGACGCCGCGCCACTGTTGATCTGACTGGCGAAACTCACATCATTGCCATTGGTGTCCAGTATTGCGGCCGCCAGATTGTTGATATTCAGGCGAGCCGACAGGTCAGTTCCATTCGTTGGGTTGGCAGGATTGGTGATCCACCGCAGGGTTGCGGTTGAAGTGGGAGAAGCATTGTTAAAGGTCACGGGGCCGGAGGGGGGCAATGAGCCGGCGACAAACTCAAGTGTGCCATCGAAGATATTGGTGCCCCCGCTGTACCCGGCGACTCCCGCCGTTCCGTCGGACTTCAGGGTCGTAGTCAGCCTGAGAATCCCGAGGCCTGCTTTTGTGAGTGATCCGGTCGAGCTACCCCCGTCGAGAATAGTCGCCGCGCTGAAGGTTATGTTATTTCCGTTCGTGTCGAGCGTGCCGGTGACACCGTTGGCGATCCTGAGCCGATCGGAAACGTCATCCGTGTTGCCCGTGCTCCAGCGCAAGGTCGAGTTGCCCGTGAAGGTGATGTTTGCATCGGTGGTAACGGAAGTATTGTATGGATAAAATGCGCCTGCGCCGAATGCCAACGTTCCCTGCGTGATATTCGTGCCGCGCTGATAGCCGCCCGACACCCACGGGGCCGCCATGATGAGTGTTCCCGCGCCGGTCTTGTTCAGGGTTCCGGTGGTCAGGTTCGCAGGGCCGGCCTGAACTTGATTGGAAAAGGTGACCGTATTCCCGATGTCAACAATATCGAGCGTCCCAGTCGTTCCATTGCCGATTTTCAGCCTGTCAGATAGGTCGCTGGTATTAGGAGTGCCCAGCCACTGCAGGGTGCCACTGCCGGTAAAAGTCACGGTTCCTCCGCTCGGAATGGCACCGGCGGCAAATGCAATCGTGCCCGCCGCGATCTCTGTGCCGCCGCCATAGGCATTCGCCGGGTTATTGAGAGTGAGTTTGCCCGAGGATGCCTGCAAAAGCTTGAGCGTGCCACCCAGGCCGCCATCAATGATATTGCCATTGATGATGGTGTCCTTTGAGCCGTCGAACGTGAGAGTCTGGGTTCCGCTGGAAGCCGCACTGAACACCTGATTTACAATCGTCAGCGGGCCTGCGCCATTGTTCCTCCAGCTCTGTGAATTCAGCACACCGACGAAAAGCCGCTGGTCGAGGGCCGGACTGGCGTTGGCCGGGCCGCCAATCGTAACGGTGCCCGCATTGATCAGCAACCCGATCCCCCCCACCAGCCCATTGACGGTAAGAACGGTGCCATTTGCGCCGTTGATCGTGGCGACCGTGGAATCGTTGATGGTGAGCAGGTTGACCCCGAGGTTGATATCCACGGTGGTCGTGATCTGATTCGGATTCGTCCGCAAATCCGCGGTGAACGTGACATTGTTCCCGATGCCCGGAAAGCCATTGATTGCAGTGCCACCGGTCTGGGCATTCACCCAGTTGGAGTTCGGTCCTACAGAGTTGCTCCATTTGGAGTCTACGCCGCCCTTCCAAAAGAACCCGGGAGGGAGCACTGAGACTGTAAGATCGAGATCCCAAATGGTTAAGGGCTGATTGCTTGCATCGAGAGGATGATGGAAAACCAATAGATAGCCAAAGCCTCCCGGCGCGGTTCCCAAGGCAAATGTGTTGCTGGTCGGGGTGATGGCAACTCCGAGGTTGTCCGTGACGGAGCTTGCAGTCAGCAAGGTATATTTCCCAATGCCGAATCCGGCCGAAATCTTGTTAATTTCCACCTTCTTGCCAAGATTCGTGGTGCCATCGAGAATCAGCGCACCGCCGGACAGGTCTATCAGGTCGGACGTGGCTGATGCAGGATTACTGATTACGACCGTGGTGTTGTTATTGGGGTTTCCAGGGTCAGTGGGATTGGGCGCACCGAGATTGAAGAGCAACGTCGAAGGACTAGCCACACTGCTATGGACAACCAGTTGCCCGAGCCTCACGACATCACCTTCTGTCGCCCCGAGGTTGAGCTTGGTGCCGGAGTTCACGGTAAAGGTGCTGGCTGGAGCCAGGATCGTATAATTGCCGACATTGGCAGCGGCGGTGCCGTCCAGAATCAAGGTTCCGCCATTCAGCACGACGCTTCCGTTCCATTGGGTACCTGAATTGGGAACCAGTTTCAGGGTTCCAGCTCCCTCCTTATGGAGATCATTGGTTCCAAGCGCGATTGCGGAACTGATCGTCAAATCCGCAGCGCCGATTCCCGAACCTGCTGCGGAACTGCCTACGGTTATCGTTGTGAAAGTATTCGGCGTGAAAGGCGCAGATGGCTTGAAGTCCAGGCTGCCCGCCCCGGAGATTGTCGCGGTGTTCGGATTATTGGCAGGATTGTAGGTAATGTCACCTTTGATCGTGAGATTTCCCGACGTGATTTTGACATTCGCGAAAGTGCCGGCTGCTCCTCCGCCCAGATTTAAGTTCGAGACAAACTGGGTGGTGCCCCCCGTGTCCACCGTGCCGCCGTACACGTTGAGAACCGAAGCGCTGGAATTATCGCCAAGGAAATTGGAGGCGGTCAGCTTCAGCGTGCCGCCATCAATGCCATTGAAGGTACCGACGTCAGTCCCGCCCGTATAGTATCGGGTGCCGTCAACTCGAAGGGTGCCGGGGCCGATCTTCACGAACCGCAGCTTGGCCTCGTTGCCCACCGGGCCATTGACACTGGAACTGCCCAGCAGGAGCGCGCCGGGGGTCACCGTGGCCAAGGTGGCATCCGGCAGGACAGTGCCTGTTCCGGGATCCACCGCATTGACATACACTGCGAAGGCCGAGGGGGTCGTGCTGCCACCGACGATGGCATTGTTCTGGCCGCTTCCAGCGATGGTGACGACGGGGCCGTTTTGGGGGGTTGGGGCGAGCGTGTAGGGACTGGTGACTGTGAGGTTGGAGGGCCCGCTCGCGTCACCGAGTTGGAGGACCGCGACGTTGGTGCCGTTGCCCAAAGTAAGCGCGGTGGTCGAAGGCAGGTGGTTGTCACTGCCGCCAGCAAGAATGGTTCTGCCGTTCTGGAGGATGGTCGCTCCCGTGTAGGTGCTCGCGCCGAAGAGCGTGAGCGTATTGGTGGGCGTGGCGGGATTGAAGAACAGGTTCAGGTTGCCCGTGCTGTTCTTAATCGTTCCGGTGACAACGGTGTTTCCCGTGCCGTTGATGAGCCAGTTTCCAGTCGGGACGGGCGCGGTGAATGTCACGTTCCCGAGGGAAAGGAATTTGCCCGAAAGCAGTCCGTTCTGGCCGATGTTATTCGTGGTGGTCATGCCACCGCCTGACGTATAGGTGCCTGTCAATGCGAGGCTGTAATCGCCGATGAAGGTGAAGGTGCCGCCGATGATGGAATTGGCGATGGATCGATCCGCACCATTCGCAAAGAAAATTCCGCCGGTAAGAGCCAAGGTTCCGACACCCAACGGCCCGCTGGTGAGCGTGGAACCTGTCAGCGTACTGTTACTGCCGACCCCAAGCACGCCGACATTGATCGTCGTCGTGCCGGTGTAAGTGCTCTGGCCGGCGAGCACCCAAGTCGCACCGCCGTCCACGGTGACTCCGAGCGCCGTCCCGGCGTTGTCTGAAAGGTTGCTGGTGATCTGGTTTGCCTGGGCATTCGAGCCGCGCAGGAAGAGCGTCTTGGCCCCCGCGAGGTCATTCGTGACATTCGTCAGAATGAGCGGGCCGGATCCATCGGCGTGGATCTGATCGCTGCCCGTGGTGGTAAAGAGGCTGATGTTGCGATCACTGGTCTCGCCTGCACCGACGTATTGGAGTGTCGCCGCGCCGGTGTTCCCATTGCCGAGGGTGATACCCCGCGAGGCTGAGGCCGATGGGAGGCCGACACTGCTGCTCACCCCGCCCGTGAGGCCCAGCGTGTTCACCACGAGGATGCCCGTCGTCACCTGCGTCTGGCCGGTGTAAATGCTGGCGCCGAGCAATTGCAGCACTCCGCCGCCGCTCTTTCGCAGGATGCCGCTGCCGCTGATGCTGCCGCTGATCGTGGCAAAGTCCGTCGCCGTGTTCGGGTTGTCGTTCACGATGATTTCCCGATAGCCGGTGCCGGCCGCCGTCGTCGGAATGGCTGTCGCGGCCGTGACGCCGGTGCCGGTATTCAGCGTGAACTGAGTGGCGCTGATGATGCTGGCGATGGTCGAGGTCACGGGAATGTTCCCGTTGCCGGTCAATGTCTGGCCCACTGCGAGCCCGACCGTCGTGCCGCTGACCAGGTTGACCGTGGTGCTGCCCGCGGTCGTGGTAAGGTTCATGCCATTCGCCGTGCCCGACGAAATCGCGAAGCCGCTCTGGATATCCACCTCGGCGAGCGCGGTGGCCGAGCTAAGGATCAGGCTATTGATGACAAAATTCGGCGTGGTGTTCCAAGTCGGGGTGCCGCCGGTGAGATTGACGATGAGCTTCGACGATGCCGCGGCGAAACCGCCGTTCACCAAGTTCATGTTGCCCGCACCACTCCCAAGCCCGCGGGTGAAGGTGCCAGTGCTTTCCAAGACGCCGCCATTGATGACAAAATTGGATGCCGTCGGGAGGGATGCTCCGTTCACGGCGCGGAGCGTGCCGCCGCCTATCGTGGTGGTGCCCGTATAAGTGTTCGTGTTTCCGAGGATCCAGAGGCCGCCGCCGGACTTAGTCAGCGAAAGCGCGCTGCCAGCATTGTCCCCCAATGCAAGGCCCATCACGTTATCGCCAGTCGAGCTGCCTTGGAGGGTAAGTGTGCGGACACCGGCCCCGCTGAAGGCGATGTTCCCGGCATTGGAAAAGATGAGCGCGGCACTGTTGGCACCGCTGCCGCCGAGCACGGGGCTGCCATACTGGCCGGAGGAGTCAATGGTGCCATTTCCCGCGAGGGTGAACAGGCGGTTCGTGGAGACGGAGGGCGTCTGCGTGAGCTGCGTGAAGGTCGCGTTTGCGCCCGTGTATTGGAGAATGCCGCCGTTGAAGACGAGGCTTGCCGCATTGCTTGCGACCGCGCCTGCACCGATCCCGCTGGCCACGCCGATGTCCGCCAGCGAGGTCACCGTCAGCGTGCCGCCGACGATGGACGTGGATCCGGTATAGGTGTTGGTTCCCGTGAGGGTGATGAGCTGCGATCCCGCCTTGACGACCGACACCTTCCCGATGCCGTCCTGGATGATGCCGGAGAAAAGGCCGCCGGTACTGTTATTGCCGATCCGCAGGAATGCAGGGGTGGCAGATGAGTTAGTCACGAGGCCCGCACCATTGAAGGCGTTGATGGAATTCGTGCCTAATACATCGGTGCCGACGCTGACGCCGTTCAGATCGAGCGTGCCCCCCTGGCGGATGGTGAGCCCGACATTGGTCACGCCCAAGGTTCCGGTGCCGGTCAGTCGGACTATGCCTTCATTGATCGTGACTGTGCCCGACTCCGCATTTGCAGCGCCGAGAAACAGCGTGCCGAGGCCGTTCTTGGTGAAGCCGCCGGTCGTCGTGCTCGTAATCGGGGTGTTCAGGACAATGGAATCACCCGCAGTGTCCGTGCGGAAGACAATGTCAGCGGTTCCGCCGGAAGTGATGCCGGTGCCGCCCGAGATCGTGAACTGGCTGGCTCCTCCGGTGACCAGAATGCCGCCAGCTATGTTGGGAGCGCCGTTGCGGAGGGTCAGTGTCTGTCCGCCACCGAGCGTGAGCGCCCGTGGCCCGCTGGAGACCCTGATTCCGGCATTGATCGTCGCATTCGTCTGGGCAGTTACGTCACCTGTAAGGTTATAGGGCGATATATTCCCTGTCGCGAGGGACCCGCCGGCAAAGTTCAAATAACCCGCCGCGACGATCTGTCCGCTCGGCGATGCCGCGAAATCTGCGCCATTGAAATACATGTGCGCATTGATGATGCCGTTGAGGTTCTGCGCACCGAACTTCAGCGGCGTATTACTCGGAACGAGCGCAGTCGGAGCGGTCACCAGGACCAGCGTCGTCGCATTGGTAATGCTCGCAATGGTGTCACCGGCCGGAATATTTGTCCCAGTGACAACCTCGCCGACGACCAACCCCGCCGTGCTGGTAAGGACGACCGTCGTCGTGGTGGTAGATGCCGTGGTATTGACCGAGGGGCTGGTGATGGTGACGCTGGTATTTGCAGGCGAGACGATATTCAAGCCCGTGCCCGCAGGCGGATTGACCAATGCCGAGAATATCACCCCATTTGTGCCGGACAGTGGCGCGTCCACCTTCACCGTATTCGCGCCGGCCGAGGAGGTGAGCGGCCCCAGATTCAGCGTCACGCCCGCGAGCGCGGTGTTGGCATATTCGAAGGTGCCGCCGGCCCACTGGTTGCCAAAGGTCGCGGAGTCCGCGATGAAGCTGATCCCGTTCACCGCAGACAACGGCGCAGAGCCGTTGCCGCTGATTGCCGTCGGGCGGACCTGGAAGGTGCCGCCGACGATGGTGACGTTGCCGGTAAAATTCGTCGCGGCGCCAAAGGTGACCGAGGTGCCGCTGGCGATCGTCGTGCCGATGTTGCTGCTCAGCGTGATGTTGTTACCCAGCACATTGGTGACCACCGCACCGACGGGCACATTGGTGCCGCCGGCCTTCACGACTTCGCCCACAGTGATGCCCGCAGGGTTTACGACCGAGATGGTGTTGCTATTCGCGGCTCCCAAGGTCGTGCCCGTCGCCGTCACAGAACCCGCACCGAAGCTCGCCCCCGCCGGCGCATAGAGCCACGTGGAGCCGCCTGCCTTGATGATGGAAGTCTTGTTCGCGCTCGCGTTGTCCTGGATGACGCCCTGAATCTGGTTGATGATGGTGCCGGTCGCGGTGCCGCCGAGGACGAGGTTTTTCGCACCGGCACCCGAGGCCGCCACAGAACTGCTGAGAATGAGCGCGGACGCCGAGACGCCAGCCTGATTCGCGAGGATGATTCCGGCTGCGGTCGTGCCGGCGAGGTTGATCACCGAGGGCGTAGTCTCACCGATGCCGGTGGCGTTGCCGCCGAGGTAGCTCAGCGCGCCGACCGTGGTGCCGCTGCCGATATTGATGGCGTTGTTGCTGCCATTGGTCGCGGTCGTGCCTTGGTTGAGCACATTGGTGATGTTCGTCACCGCGAGCGTGCCGCCATTGATGCTCGTCGCGCCGCGGAAGGTGCTGCTCGTGTCGGTGCCGGGATTGGAGCCCGTGAGCCTCAGGACGCCGCTGCCGGTCTTCGTGAGGAAATGATCCGCCCCGGCGGCAGTGATGTAGCCGGTGACGAGCGTGTCGCCGTTGCCCTGGAATGTCAGCGTGCGCGCGGTGGCATCCGAGTTATTCCAGACGCCGCCGTCCAACGTCAGCAGGCCGTTGAGGTTGTTCGTAAACGCGGCGCTGTTGCCTCCATTGATCGGCGTGTCGGCAAAGGTCACGCCATAGCCGTCGCGTCCATTCAAGGTGTAAGTCTGGCCCCCCTGCATCGTGAGCGTGCCAAAGGTCGCGATGCCATTGAGTGCGCTGCCCGCCAGCGAATGATCGATGAAAAACGTGGAGCTGGCCCTCCCGTAGATCAGCGCCGGACTCCCGCCCGCATTCACAGACGGTGCGTCCATGCGGATTTCCAACGTGCCGCCGTTCATGTCCAGCACGGAGTTCACGCCGATGTTTGCCGCAAGCGGTCCGGTCCGGGTGCCGAGCACGCCAGCGCGGACGATGCGGATGGTGCCGCCGCCGCTCAGGCGGATGGTGCCCGAGAATCCAGACGAGTCCGTCGGATCCAGAATGAATGTGCCCGCGCTGGTCTTCTGAAGGCTGCCGGTGCCGGTGAGAGCCGAGGATGGGCCTGTGAGCGCGAAATTCCCAACGCCGACGGCATTCACGCCACCGAGCGTGATGAACTGCGAGAGCGCCGTCCCGGTGAGGTTCAGCGTGCCCGTAAATTGCAGGAGCCCGCCCGCGGAATAGACCTGCGTGTTAAAGGTATTGACCGTGGATCGGGAGATGACTCCCGAGAGCATGTTATTCCTGACGCTAATCAGCGCAGCACCGCGGTCGGCGATAGGGCCCAGGCCCATGATGTCAATGTCGCGGCTGAGGACGATACCGGAGGCGAAATCCCCCGCCAGGACGAGCGAGCCGCCGCCTGCGTAACGATTGGCCGATCCGTTCACGAGAATCTTCGAGGTGGCCGTGCCGAGGGAGCCGGCAGTGCTGATGATCAGCGAGCCGCCATTGATCACGGTGGCTCCGTTATAGGTGTTCGCGCCCGCGAGCACCAGCGCGCCCGACCCGGTGAGGGTGAGTCCGCCGGGGCCAGTGATGACATTCGTGGAGGCGACAGTGAGGGTGCCGCCGATGGTAGTGCCAAATGTGCCGCCCGCCGCGCCGAGGGTGATGCCGCGGTTTATGTCATCTATGCTGAAATTTGCCGTGGTGAGGAGCGTGCCGCCATTCAGCGTGAACTGGTCGGCCGTGAAGCTGGCAGGGTTCAAACCGAGGCCAGTCTCAGCGCCGATGACAATGGTGCCCCCATTGATCATCGTCTTGCCGGTAAACGTATTCACGCCGAGAAGGCGGCTGAGGCCGGAACTGGACTGCGTGTATGAAGCCGCGCCGCTGATCACGCTCGAGGCACTCTGGGAAAATATCGCCGTGCCGCTGACATTGATCGCTGTGCCGCCAGTGAGAGACCCGTTGAGATCGAGTTCGCCGCCGGCAATTGTGGTCGCCCCGGAATAAGTGCTATTCGCAGCCAGAACGACCGTGCCGGTGCCGGACTGCGTGAGGCTCGAAGCGGAGGTGTTGTTGGCGATGACGGAATTGATCGTCAGCGTGTTGCCACTGAACGACTGGAGGGCCAGATCGCCGCCGGATGTCGCAGTCTTCAGCGTGCCGTTCCCGACTGTCGTGCCGATGGTGAGGGCACCCGACCCAGTGCTCATCAGAATCGCATTTGTTGCGAGCGTCTGGCCTGCCATGTCAATGGTGGCCAGACCGCCCGTGGAGGTTTGGTTCAGGGTGTTGATCGTGGTCGGGTTGGAACCCAGGGTGATATTGCCCACGGTGCCGGTGCCCTCGATGATCCGGACATTGCTCGCCGCGTTGCTGACGATCGTCTTTGCGCCGGAGCTGAGGCGCGTCACATCGGTATAGCTGGCGCCGGCGAGTGCGATAATCAGGCCGTCCGCCGAGTTTGTGGAATTCACCGCGAAGTCTGTGCCATTGACCGTGGCCCAGAAGCCGAGGATTCCGGTCGCATCATTCAGCGTATTTGTGGTGGCGATGTTATCCGCTGAGAAGTTCACGCTGCCGCCGGAGTTGCGGGTGATGGCGCCCAAGTGCAGCACGACGGCGGAGGGCTTGGTTATATCAGGACGGGTGATGTTGGCCGCGCCGATCAGCGTGGTGGAGAGGACGAACTCACCGGTCATGTTCTGGAAGGTGTTGCTCACGCCATCAAGCTGGAGAGTCCCGTTGCCAAGCGTGAGGACGGCGGTGGGCGAGAGCTTTGCGGTGTCGCTCGAATCGTGGTCGAGCACCAGCGTGCCGCCAAGGACGCTGGTCGGGCCGGTGTAGGTATTCGCACCGCCGATGATCAGCGTGCCGGTGCCAATTTTCACGAGGCCGCCCGAGCCGGAAATGATGCCGATATAGGCAGCCGGGCTCGTGTTATTGCCGCCCACGGTCAGCGTCGCGGATCCCAGGATGATGTTGCCGAGATTGGCAGCGCCGGTTCCGCCTCCTGTCAGTGAACCGATCTGGGTGCTGAAGCCGTTAAGGTCAAGGGTCGCGACGGCATTGGCCATGACGACGGCGGAGTTATTGCCGAGGGCACCGCTGAGATTGGCCACGGATGCAACGCCAGCCCTGAGAGTGCCCTGGGTAACGGTCGTCGGCCCGGTGTAAGTATTGGTCACCGTAGGCGAACCAAGAACAACCGTACCCGGACCAAGCTTGGTAAATCCGCCGGTGCCCTGATTAAGAACCCGATCGGCGGTGAAGGTGTTGCCTGCAGCACTGATGTCCAAGCCCACCGTCTTTCCGGAATTGAACAAGACCGCGCGCCCGAGGCTGGAGAAATTGGTGAGAACGAGGCCGGTGATCTGGAGAATGCCGCCGTCGAATACTAGATTCGAGGAGGGCGCACCGAGATTGTTACTCGCGCTGACACTCAGCGTGCCGGCACTGATGGTCGTCCCGCCGGTGTAGGTGTTTGCACCGGAGAGGGCGACGGTGCCGGCCGTCGTCTTCGTCGCAGCGCCGGGACCTGCGAGGATCGCGGCGACAGTGCCGTTTTGCAGCGAATAGCTGGTGCCGGTGAGCACCCCCGTCGTGCCGTCGATCAAGCCGCCGGTGATAGTCACCGCGCCGACGGTGTCGCTGAATGTGCTGATGTCAAACACGCCGCCAGTCACTGTGACGGGGCCGGTGGCGATAACATCGTTGGCGCCATAGAGCAGTGTGCCGAGGCTCACAGTCGTCGTGCCGGTGTAAGCGTGCGCCGAGTTCAGCAGCAATGTGCCAAGCCCCAGCTTGGTCAGCCCGCCGGTGGTCTGGTTGAGGGTTTGGTTGACGGTAAATATGTTCGTGTTGTCCGCGATGTCGAATCCCACCGTCTTGCCGGGAGTGAAGGTGACCGCATGGCCCAAGCCGGTGATGCTCATGAGGGTGGTGCCGAGGATTTGGAGCGTGCCACCGTCGAAGACAAGCGCCCCCCCAATTCCGAGATTCGCCGGGGTCGTAATACCCAATGTGCCGGCACTGATGGTCGTGGTGCCGGTGTAGGAGTTGGACTGGCTGAGTACCAATGTGCCCGCACCGAGCTTGGTAAGACCCCCGGTCGTCTGGTTGAAAATCACGTTTCCATCGACGACAAAACCCGCGCTGCTAATTTCCAAGCTCACCGTCTTGGTGGGATTGAAAACAACGACATGGCCCAAACCGCCTGTCAAATTGGGAATCGAAGTGCCGGTGATCCGGAGCGTGCCGCCGTCGAACACCACATTGGACGCCCCCGCCCCGAGATTCACCGGGACTCCGATGCTGAGCGTGCCTGCGCTGATGGTATTCCCACCCGTGTAAATGTTTGTCCCCTGGAGCGTGGTCGTGCCCGTACCGGCCTGGATGATTGATATCTGCGCGCCCGCAGAACCGATGACTCCCGTGTTCTGAACGACCGAACCGAGATTGTTGAACCTCAGCGTCCTCACCGCGCCATTCGAGTTGATGTTCCCCGTGAGGCTCACCGTGCCACCGGCCACCTGGGTGACATTCAGCGACTGATTCAGCGTCACGATTCCCGAGAATGCCGAGGCGCTGGCCGTATTGCCCCCGATGGTGTATATCCCGCTGGTGGCCCCGTTGTTGTTGCCGACGGTGATATTGCGACCTAACGTCAGCGGCCCGCCAGTCAGCAACGTCGGGCTCAGATTACTGTTGATGCTCGTGGCCGTGCCGAGAGCGATGTCCGTCGTTGCAGTGCCGAACGCACCTGCGTTACCCGCAATGAGCGTGCCGCTCTCCACTGAAGTCGTGCCGGCATAGGTGTTGGCACGTGTAAAAATGATGCCGCCCGCACCGGTGCCTTTCACAGTCAAATCGGAGCCGACCGCTCCCGAGATGACGCCGGCGACCGTGAGCAGATTGGAGGAGTTGTTTGTGAATGACTGCGCCGCACCAAGGGCGATGGCGAGGGTGGCATTGCCGACCGTCGCGGCCTGCGCTCCCGCATCCATCTGGATGCCGCCCGAGCCGATCGTCAGCGTCTGCGCCGCAGTGGAACTCAGCGTGTAACCGAGGCCGTTGGTGATTCCGAATTCCAGAGTGCCCACCGTGACCGGCCCCCCGATGTTCACGATGCCACCCGCGCCGCCATCGCCAAATATGGCCGTATCCGCAGTCCCCATCGGAACCTCCTGCGAGTTCAGCTTGTTGAAAAACGTGACGGACCCCTGGCTCGCCCATGTGCCGGCGCCATCGGTCACGCCATTGGGCGCAGTGGCATCGCTGTCCCAGTAAAAAATCGCCGCATCACTCCGGGCCGTCCCCGCCGCGATCGCCGCGCAACAGGCAAGTGCGGACGCAAAACGGCCCAGTGAGCCAGCGAGAGGACGGTGAAGAAAAGCTTTCCGGCGTTTCTTGCTGGGGAGAGGTTTGGAGGGGGAAATCCGCACGTGGCATTCTTGCATGGTCGTATTTGATCGAACTAAAAGTGGTTTGGGGGAAAAAGCAACCAAAGGCGGGTGGAAAAGCGGCTGTTCACCGCCGCTCGACACCGTTCACGCCGTGCGATAAAAGCAAATTCATGCAACACACCGTCGCGAAACGCACGATCACCTGGCTCCGCTCGGCTGCGTTTCGCAAGGCGGGACGGAAGGCGCTCGTGGGGTTCGACGGCTTCGTGGATACGATCATACACATTGTAAAGACGCGCCGATCGCCGAATCAATTCATTCGCTACGAGTCCATGCAGGATTGGGCGGCAAGCGTAGCCGCAGCGTCCGGGATCAGCGCGAATTTCGAACTCGTCCCACAGCGGGTGAAACTCGGCGGCAATGGCCCCATCATGGCCGACGCACTTGCCCGGCTCGGCTTCGGCGTGACCTATGTCGGCAATCTGGGCAAGCCCGCGCCGCACGCGGTGTTCGCGGATTTTGCAAGTCGCGCGCGCGTGATTTCGCTTGCCGAGCCCGGATTCACGGACGCCTTCGAATTCGCCGACGGGAAACTCATGTGCAGCAAGCTCGACAGCCTGCGCGACGTGAATTGGGAGAACCTCGTGAGACACGTCCCCGAGCCGGAACTGATCCGGCTTTTCTCGGAATCCGACCTCATCGCGATGGTGAACTGGACCATGCTCATCAATCTCACGGGCATCTTCCGCAATCTCCTCGCGCGGGTCCTCCCGAAGCTGCGCGGCCCGCGCCGTTGCGTCTTCTTCGACCTCGCGGACCCGGCGAAGCGGCCACGCAGGGATCTGCGCGAGATCCTCGGCATCATCAGTCGCTACGAACGGCACGCCCGCGTGTTCTTGGGGCTGAATCTCGGCGAGGCGCGGCAGGTCGCCACAGTGCTCGGGCTCGGCGGCATCGAGGAAGAATGCGACGCGGTCGCCCAGGCCGCCGCAGCCATCCGCCGCACGCTCGGCATTGATACGGTGGTGATCCACCCGATCCAGTTTGCAGCGGCAGCGGACGCCGGCGGGACGGCGCACGTCGCAGGGCCGTTCTGCGCAAGGCCGAAGATCACGACCGGTGCCGGGGATCATTTCAATGCAGGCTTCTGCCTCGCGCGCATCCACGGCCTCGGCCTCGCCGAAAGCCTCCAGGCCGGCGCAGGCACCAGCGGCTTCTACGTGCGCCGCGGAAAAAGCCCCACGGCACGGGAACTGGCAGCATTTTTGCAAAGCTCCTGACCGCGCGGAAGCACAGCAGGCTCAGGCGATTCGTCAGCGCCAAACCCCGCCGAGAAATATCCGAAAAATCATTTGCACGCCCCGTTTCCACCCGCTACTCATGTAAACACATTGTAGTTTCATTATGATTCGCCCCCACCTTAGTTCCCGACCGGGCAGGACACAGGCTTTCACGCTGGTCGAGATCGCCATCGCCATCGGAATCCTCGCGGTCTCGCTCGTCGCCCTCCTCGGGATGCTCCCCGCCGGGATGGGCAATTTCCGCAAGGCGATGGACACCTCGATCACCGCACAGATTTCGCAAAAGATCCTCCACGACTTGGAGGAGGCGGAATTCGACGAAGTCATAGACGTCACCCATCTCCCGAAGGATACGAAGGACCCGACGAACTACGCAGAGCCGCATTTCAGCTTCCGCGCACCCTCCGTGGGCGAACCGGACCAGAGCGTGAAACCCGTCCAGACGAAGGTCCGGTTTTTCACGGATCAGGGAGCCGAGGTCTTCCCGCCCTCCCCCACGCCGACATCCTATCCAGACCTTTCCAACGCAGCGAACAAGGACGCCGCCGCACTGGTGGTGTACCACGTGAATGTGCGAATCATCCCGCGGGCAGAACTCCCCACGGTCAATGAGGATGGAAGCCAGGTCGCCCAGATCACCATCCAAGTCGCGAGGAACCCCGGCACGCGGAAGATCCCCATCGTGGCCGGCAATGCCAATGATCCAAACGTCCCCGACAGGAACCTGTTCCAGAAAACTTCGGGCGTCGCCATTTTCACCTATCACGCCCTCATCGGAAAGAACCAAGGCAAATGACCACCTGTCGCCGCACCGCCGCTTTCACATTGGTCGAGGTCTTGGTCTCCGCGAGTATCATCGTCGTCCTCATGGGCATCATGCTGGGAATGACCGATCAGACCCAGCGGCTCGTCAGGAGCACGTCCTCAAAGGTCGAGGCATTTCAGGAATCCAGGGCCGCGTTTGAGTCCATGACTCGCCACCTGTCCCAAGCCACGCTGAACACCTTCTGGGACTATGAGTATAACAAGGCGCACGAGCCAACCCGCTACCTGCGTTCCGCGGAACTGCGCTTCACCTCCGGCATCTCCTCCAACCTGCTGAAGGGCAGCGCCACCCGTCCCGGCCACTGCGTATTTTTTCACGCGCCCCTCGGCCAGGTGGATGACAAGACGACCCTCGGCTCGCTCGACCATCTCCTCAACGTGTGGGGATACTATGTCGAAGTCACCGACAGCGAGCGCCTCCCCCCCTTCCTCTCGGCCAAGGTGCCGCAAAGGAAGCGTTTCCGGCTCATGGAAGTGATGCAGCCATCCGAACAGTTGGGCACTTATAAGTATCAGGATGACAGCAAGTATCCCACCAACTGGTTTTCAACAATGGTCACCGGCGCAAATCCGCCGGTGCGCGTGCTGGCCGAAAACATCGTCGGACTCTTCATCCTCCCACGGCTCTCGAAGGCCGACGAACTCCTGTGGATGAAAACCACCAATACCAAGACGCCGCCGATCCTTGCGCCTTTGTACTCCTACGACACCACTAACAAGCGTGTCTCCGACCCCATCCTGAATCCGCGCAACCAGCTCCCCCCTGTCGTCCAGGTCGTGATGGTTGCCATTGACGAGCCCTCCGCAAAGAAACTCGAAGGCGACCCCATCGATGGTGGCAAGGCTTACATGGGGATAGACTATTCGACTTACTTCAAGGACCCGAAAAAACTGGAAGACGATCCGGGGACACCCCAGCCCAATGACGGCAATTTGTTTGCCTTGGAAGGCATACTCGCGAAGAAGCGCGTTTCCTATCGGGTCTTTACCACCAACGTCAGCATCCGCGGTGCAAAATGGAGCCGCGACCAGAAAAACTGAGCCTTAGCCTAACCTGAAAGCCATCACACCATGAAAGCCCCCACCGAAAGCCAGCTCCCCGGCCAGCCCTCCACCCGGATCCGCCTGCACAAGCGGCGTGGCGTCGCACTGATCCTTGTCATCTCATTCATCGTCCTGCTCAGCGCCCTCGTGATCGGCTTCTTCGCCAGAGTCAGCACCGAACTCGGCTCCGCACGATCCTATGCGGAAGGCGTGAACGTCCGGCAGCTTGCCGATTCCGCCGTCGCCGTCGTCATGGGCCAGATTCGCAATGCCACCACCGTGAAAAACGGCGGCTGGGCCTCCCAGCCCGGCATGATTCGCGTCTATCGCACCGCAGGCGGACAGGCCGGCCCAAATGCCTTCGGCTTCTACAAGCTCTATTCCTCCCACGACCTCATCGTCTCGACGGCGGAAATTGGGAAATGGGATCCCTCCCAGACGAACCCCTCGAACTCCGCACTGCCCGTCGAGGTTCCCCTCGGCACCGGCGGCTGGGCCCAGCAACCGGCCTTTTTCACCGATCTGAATCAACCCGTGGATGTCCCCGATCCCGCGGCAAGCGCGACACCCGGCACCACCATCAAGCGCTACCCGATTTTCGATCCCTCCGTCGCGGCGATCTATGCGCCCAATGCCCGCCCGGACCATCCCAAATGGAAAGGGCTGATCGAGGGCGCAGAAGTCGAACTCTCCGCGACTGACCGCAAGGTGAATGACGCACCGATGCCCGTCCGCTGGATCTACGTGCTCAAGGACGGCACACTCACCGCCCCCACTCAGCTCACGAGGCCCGCCACAGGCACTCAGGGTCTCGTGGCCACATGGCCGACCACGGGGACAAAGACGGGTGTCCCGACTAAGGACAACCCCATCGTCGGCCGCATGGGCTTCTGGGCGGACGACGACTCGTGCAAGGTCAATGTCAACACCGCCGGCGGCTTCGTCCTGCCCCAGGAGGCGAATGACGAGGACACGGCGAATTACACGACGCCGATCCCTTTCGCAACGTCCGGCGGAATCGTAATTGATAAAAATCCAGGATACTACGCGGGTTCTTTCTGGGACACGCCACGCGTGCAAACGTATTTTGATCGGGGGAAAAATGACCCAAAATTATCCAGTTATCGTGGCGGGCTGTCCAACTCCCAGCCCGCGAACAATGAGTTTCAGCGCTACCCTGGTCATCCCAGCACCACTTCACTCGGGCTCGTCTTTGCAAACCTCCTTCCCGCCGCCAAAACCGGCTTCGACTCCGAAAAACTCTATGCGATGACCCCGCGGCTGATGCCCGGCGGTTCGCAGAATGGAACCGTCCGTCTCGAGACAAAGGTTGACGGGCCAATTCCGATCAAAAGCAGCTACCTCTCAGGCGACTCATTCGATCCCGCTATCCCGAGCCAGCGCAATCTGAGCAAACCGGACAAGTGGAGCTATCATCTCCTCGGCTCGGTGGACGAGCTCTACTACACCGCCATGAATGGCGAGCGCAGGACGGCTGAAGACGCCGTGAACGACTGGGCATTGAGCCAAAACTGGACAAGGAACCTGGCTGCCAAGACGATCACCGCGCCCCTGATTGACAAGACACGCTTCTTCCTGACGGCAAACAGCCGCTCGCCGGAACTAAACCTCTTTGGCCGTCCCCGTGTGACGATGTGGCCCGTCCCTACGGCCGCGCGTGAGCTGGCATTGCAGAATTTCGATCCACCCATCCGCAACGCAAAGGATGATCTCATCCGGTTCTGCTCCACGATCGGCGACCCATTGAATCCCAACCGCAAAGGCCAGTTCATCTTCGAACGGCAGGATCCCTATAGCTCCACTTTCGATCTGATGGGGCCGGGAAAAAACGGAGCGAACTGGCGAAACTTTGCGATCCTCACCTACCTGAAGACGATCTCTGGCTCCGCAATTCCCGGTTTCGGTGGAAATTTTCAAGCCAAATACGCCGCTGCGCCCGGCGGATTCAATCAGATCCTCGTTGAGATTTTTGATTACATCCGGACCATCAACCAAAAGGACGGATCGCGTGACAAGAGAATTGACGATCCAAAAGTAAGCCAGCCGCAGTCGCAACTGAACAACCAGCTAAAGACAGCCGCACGCTACGCACCGCATGCGCTGGTCATTCCCACCCGGGTGAAAATTGACGGCAAGGACGCGTCCGGCTTTGGCCGCTACTCAACGATTAGCGAAGCAACCCTGGTCATGTATCATGCGGGATATGTCTGCGTGCCGGTGCCTGGGAGCGAGCTGGCGAGGCAGGACTTGCCCCGAGGAGGCTCGGCAAGGGTTCCGGGCGGAGAAAACGAGGTGGTGATCTATGATCTGGATAAGACCCCGTGGGATGTGAATCCACTCACCGGCGTTGTGACTGACAAGGCAAAAGAGAATTTCAATCATCTCATAGATCCACTTAAACCAGCTAAAGACCAAACTTGGGCTGCGAAAAACATCAAGGAATGGAAGGGACAGTTGGTCCGGGCTTTCCTGATTTTTGAAACCTTCAACCCCATGCAGGGATATGCACCGGTGGATAACTTCGCCAATGTCTCCCTGGTGGACACCACCAAGATTGGCTCGGACGGAAGATTGGTCCGCTACAATTGGCCCGACCCGACCAAAGGTGTCTTCGTGCATGAATTGCGAATCAACAAACAGTTTTCGATAGCGAGCAGTGGACTGCTCGGCGATGGCTCTCTCGGGATTGGGATGGGGGTGGCTACGAATCCGCTGAGGAATGAATTTACCCGCACCTCCGGGGAGACATGGGGTGGCCGCAACTTTGGTGGGACGGAAGGCATCTTCCATCCCATCCAGGATCATGTGGGGATGGATCCGGGTGCCATACCGTCCACCACGAGTTACTACGCGTTTCAGTCGCCTTGCATCAAGCCCACGGACGGAATTCGCATCGCAGTAGTCCCCCCGGAACAGCAAAAGGATCAGACTCTCAGTTTCCTGGGAGGTACCGCGGATCTGTTGATCAGTTACAAGGATGACGTCCCCAAAGGACACAAGGAATCCATCCAGACCGTGAAGCTGGATTTCAAGTCAGCCCCCAAGTGGCCGGTGCCAACTCCGCTTTTCCGGAAGGCATACAATTCTGATGGCTCAATCAAACGTGATGGCGGATTTGATGGGAGAATACAACCAGCGAATTCGGACAAGGACGATTCGTGGCAGAGATGGTCCACTTATCTTGGCGCCCCCCTTCGCCCGGGCTGGGGCATGGGTTATCACCTGCCTTCGAGAATCGCCTGGGCACGCCAGCACTCCTATGACCCTTGGGGGAAGTTTGACCAATTCGGAAGACAAGTCGGCGATGGCTATAACTATGCAAACCGGTTTCTCCAAGTCCTCCAACCGGGGGATACGATCCGAAGCCTGATCCCCGGTGGCGACAGCCCGGAGGGATCCGATCCGCGGATAGCCGCATTGCAGCAGACGGTCACCACATTGTTGGAACACCCGGATTATCAGACTGACAAGCACCGCGCAGAAACACTCAGATATGCCAGTGGCGGGTTCTATTTCGACAAAGCCACCGCGCAGTATTCCGAACCCCCCAGCGACTCGACAAAGCCAACGACCGGATCCTTCAGCGACCTCAAGGCGAACAAGTACCGCTCAGGCTTTGGGCCGGATCTGCCGCGACACAGAAAAAACGGCAGTGCTTTCATTGCCTCACGGCCTGGCGGTCAGGCTGCCGACTTTGACACCGGCATCGGAAGCTTTCCCGACGGTGCCTTTGCCAACAAGGCTGACGAAGGCAACGTCGCTCAATACTGGAAGGATTACTTGGGCATCATTCATTATGTGGAGCCCTACTTCGGCACATTTGAATATGATCCTCCGCTAGACACCTATTTTTCACCGAACCGCCAGGCACCCGGCCCTGGCATGTTCGGTTCATTGCCTGCCCCTCAGGGCCCGTGGGCCTCGGCGGGATGGAAGACGCTGCTCTTCTGTCCGAATCCGGCCAGCGTTGACGCTGCCGCCACCAATCATCCAGGGGGTGATCCGCTAAAAGCCGATATTTTGCCGGATCACCTCATCCTCGACATGTTCAACATGCCCGTGGTGGAGCCTTACGCGATCAGCGAACCGTTCTCCTCGGGAGGCAAGATCAACCTGAACTATCAGCTCATGCCGTTCGGATACATCAAGCGCACGACAGCCCTGCGTGCTGCGTTCCACCCCCTGCGCGTGACGGCGATCCCGCAGACATTTGTGGATGGAAGCAAGCAACTCCGATACAAGGGGCAGGATAACACCGAGAATCTCCGCTATCTCGTGGATCGGGAGGAAACGCTGAAAGGTTTCGAGGCATTCTTTGCCAAGTTCACGCGAGACAAGAGCGGCGGGTTTTTCAAATCGGCCTCGCAGATCTGCGAGCGGTTCCTCTATCCAAAGGGCACGACCGTTGACGGCTCGAAGGTGAGCTATACGACGAATGACTCGCAGGTGCGGGAATTCTGGGCGAAGAACCAAATCACGGGCGACAACGTCCGCGAGAAGCCCTATACCGACCTCTATCCGAGGATCACGACGAAATCGAACACCTTCACCGTCCACTATCGCGTGCAGACGCTCCGCCAGCGCGCATACAGCGGCAAGTCTGGGAGCGCTGCCGAGGCGGCTCACTACCAGCAATGGAACGAGGCGGACGATCAGGTGCTCTCGGAACTCCGCGGCCACACGACGATCGAGCGCTATCTCGATCCCGAGGATCCGCGCTTTGATCCCGCCTCCACTGCGACGAACAAGATCAACGTCGAGACCGAGTCCATGGAAGACGCCTATCGCTTCCGCGTCATCGCGAACAAGCGCTTCCTGCCCTGGTAGCCTGCTGGCGTTCTCAAAAGAATTGCGGGCCACGCATCGTTGGGAAAAGGTGCCGCGCACGCCAGTCCGGCATTCGGGCTTTGCAAGTCGTATCAGCGTAAGAACCGCAGCGGTTCAAGCGGCTGCAGTTTTTAGGATTGTCCGTTCGCTTTCGTGTCCAGTCGTGGTTTCCCAACTGCGAAGACTCGTCGCTGGCGCGGGCGGTGGCCGGGACGGCTTCGACATATCCTGCGGGCGAAGCGTGCGGATCCGAGCATCAGCATTCCATTCCACGGGAACTTTCACTCCACGTCGGCCGAAGAACCTGCCTCAGTTGCTGCCGGGCTCGGGGAGCGGGAGGGTGACGCGGATGATGCCGGGGCTCTTGTCAGGCTGCGGGATCTCGATGCTGCCGCGGTGGCTCTCGATGATCTTGCGCGATACCGAGAGACCGAGGCCAAGGCCGACGCTGCGGGTGCTCTGGAAAGGCTCGCCGATTTTCTCAGCGACATCGCGCGAGAAGCCGGTGCCGGTGTCCTGAAACTCGACGGAGATGCCGGGCTTTCCGGAGGAGGGAGTCTCGGCGATGCGGATGGTGATGGTGGGATTGTCGGGGTTCGCCTGGAGGGCGTTGATGAGCAGTTCGGAGAATGCGTGGCGGAGCGCCTTGGTGTCGCCGGTGATTTTCCAAGGGGACTTGGTTTTGTCCATGTTCAGGGCGACCTTGTTCTTTGAGGGCTGGTAGCTGCTCGCGTCTGCGCATGCGCCCTCGATGAGGTCGGTGAGCCGCACCGTTTCGCCGGCCTTTCCGTCCCAGTCGCGGCTGAGGAAATTCATCTGCTGCGTGAGGCGCACGATGCGCTTAACGCTGCTGGCGAGGACGGTGCTGAGTTCCTTGCGGACTTCGGCGTCGTCGCCCTGGATGTCGAGGAGCTGCTGCATGGTGGAGACGGGCGTGACGGCGTTGCCGATCTCATGCGCGAGGTGCCATGCCATCTGGCGGACGAGGCGGAGCTTGCCGGCCTCGAGTTCGAGACGGGTGGCGCGCTCGTGCTCGGTGATGTCGTCGAGGACGAGGAGCGCGGCATTTGGCCGCTGGCTGTCGCCGACGGTGAAGGGGTGAATCGTGACGCGGCAGGAGATCTCGGGCCGGCCGGGCGGCACCCATTTGAACGGGACGGCGGGGCTGCCGCTCTGGATGACCTGGAAGATGAGGCTGCCGATCTGCTGCGGGATGCCGGCGAAATCGAGGTTCCGCGAGGCGATGCGATCGGGGGCGATCAGGCGGAGCGCGGCGGGGTTTGCGTGGAGGACGCCGCAGTTCGAGCCGACGACGATGCAGCCGTTGCCGAGGCCGGCGAGGATGTCGTCAATGAGGCCGTGGGTGGCGGCGAGTTGCTCGTGACGCCAGCAGTTGCGGATGGCGACGCCGAGTTCCTCGAGCCAGTGGAAGAGCTGGGCGAGTTCCTCGTCGGAAAAGGTGCCGCCGGTGATGCGTTCGTCGAGCAGCAGCGCGCCGACGAGGGCCTGGCGGTCGTTGATGGGGAGCGCGATGGCGCTGCCGAGGGTGTGGAATTCGCGGCTGATCTCGCGACTGGAGCGGACTTCGGCACTGTCGGCGCGGAGGATGCGGCCATGCTGCGTGAGGTGGCGGCCGAGCCCGGTGGAGAGGCTGAGCGGGAAGTGCTCCACGAGCGCGGGGTCGTGCCCGAAGGTGTGCGCGGGGCGCAGCCACTGGTCGTCGGCGGCGGGGGCGCCATCGGTGGAGAGTGCGCTGGCCTTGCGGAGGAAGACGGCGGCGCGGTTCACGCCGAGGGCCTCGCGGAGCTGCTGGATGGCGTCGCGGATGAGTTCGCGGACATTCAGGCTGTGGACGAGGAGCGAGGAGAAATGGCGGAGTTCCTCGAGGCCCCGGCGCGGGGCGTACGGCGATGAGTGAACAACGGCCGGCGCAGACGCCCGCGACTGGGCCTCGTTGAATGCAGGCGTGCCGGCGAGGGCGCGGCCGAGGAGGTACTGGAGGAGGCGGGCGCGGACGGGCTTCTCGAGCACATGCGCCGCGCCGAGGAGGTAGGCCTCCTCCTGCCATGCGCCTGGGCCGAGGCCGGAGAAGACGATGAGCGGGCAGTCGGGATCGAATGAGCGGATCTCGACGATCGACCGTGTGGCGGTGCCATCGGCATTTTCCAGATCGAGGATGATGGCATCCACAGCGCCGCGCCCGAGCAGCGAGGCGGCACCCGTGGGATCGTCCTTGGCGATCACGCGGTATGAGCCCGGATTGAGCGCCGCCTCGATGGAGGCGGCGAATGAAGGCTGAGCGGTGATGACGAGGAGGGTGTGCATGAAAATCAGGCTTCGCTGTCAGCAAGGACCGGTGTGTGCGGAGCCTTCAGCACCATGTGCCGGTGCGGAAGATCGAGGCTGATGGCCGTGCCTCTCCCGATCTCGCTGGAGATGGTGAGACTGCCGCCGTGGAGCGAGGCGATCTTCCGGCAGATCGCGAGGCCGAGGCCAAAGCCGCGATCCTCGTCGCCGGTTTTTTTGGTGGTGAAGTAGGGCTGGAAAATGCGGTGGAGGTTCTCGGAGGGGATGCCGCTGCCGTGGTCGGTCACGCGGATGCGAAACCAGTCGCGCTCGGCGTCGGTCTTGAGGAGACGGATGATCTCTACCTCGATCCGCCCGCCCTGCGGCGAGGCGTCCACCGCGTTGGCGATTAGGTTGCTGAGGAGGCGGCGGATGAGGATGCGGTCCATCTCGATGAGGATCTCCCCGGTCTGGCGGAGGGCGTATTCGATGGCCTTGCCCTTGCGCGGATTCTGGCGGGCGAAATCCACGACTTCCTGCACGAGCATGTCGAGCCGCCCGATTTGGAGATCCGGCCGGAGATGCTCGGAAAAGAAGAGGGCCTCGCGGATGTAGTCGCGCATCGTCTGGATGTTGCGGATGGCGACCGGGGCGAGGTCGGAACGTAACGTCTCCGGAGAGACGCCCTCGGAAAGGAGCTGGAGGAGTGTCCACACGGGGGTGGTGAGGTTGTTCAGGTCGTGCGCCATGCCCTGGGACATGCGCCCGAGGAGATCGAGTTCCTTGGCCTGGAGGAGCTGATCCTTGAGGGAGACCTGGTTGATCACCAGAGCCACGTTGGTCGTCAGCTCGGACATGATCTGGATGTCTGTCGAGGTGAAAGTCCTGCCGTTCTTTTTTTCATCCACCACGAGGACACCGAGGGGCTGGCGGCCGACGAAGAATGGAAATGCGAGGACGCCGGGAACATCTTTCATCTGCTCCCGCGCGGCACCTTCGAGCGGATCGCGGCCACGGCTGTAGCTCGGGCTCAAGGAAAGATGCGTCCGCTCCTTTTCCGCGAAGAACTCGAAGAGCACGGAGTCCCTCGATAGTTCCGGGATCTGCCGGGCAATGTCGCCGGGATGGGAGCGGGCGAGGGCGAATGCGCGGCTGTTCTCGTCGCGAAGGATGAGCGAGTAGCCCCGGACAGCGAGGGTGTTGACGAGCAGGGCGTGGAGGGCGGCGAGCAGGTCCCCGAGTTCCGTATGCCATCTGGATTGCTCGATGAATGCGCGGATCCGATCCTGATACTCGAAATGATCGCCGAGCAGCCGCTGCTCCAGTGATTCCTTTCCGGCACCGAGGAGCTTCGGCATGAAGCGCGATGCCAGCAAGCCGCTCACCAGCAAAACCGCGAGGGATGTCCAGAAGGCAAATGGCGTGATCGAATCCCGGGGCGCGACAAGCGACACACCGAGCATGAGGGCGAACCCGATGAGAAACAGAAACGCCAGCCGCATCCCGTGCGCCGCGAACCGCGAGAGGCCGATGTGGATGTCGAGCAACTGATGCTCGAGCACGCTGTATGAGACGAGGATTCCGTAGCAGATGGCGCACAGGCTGCCGATCGGGAAGATCGGGATGTTCAGGATCGGGTATTGGTACACGCCGAGGATCGGGAGGATGTCGTTGTTGCCACCGGCGATAAGGATGCCGGTGGCCCAGAGCAGGGAGTTGATCTGGCCGTGGCGAAAGCGCGAAGCATTCGCCCGCGCGCGCCAAAGAACTACGAGCGTGGACACCGTGAGCACTCCGTAGAGCCCCGAAAAAATCCAGAACGCGATCCCGCCGATGCTGTACCACGCACCGTAACCGGCTTCCCGCACATCGGCGACGAACAGCCCGGCGAACACCGTGCCGACGAAACACAGGCCGGCTGCATAGAGGCCCAGGATTAGTTTTTTCCGCTCGATGTTGCATGTGCGGAGACAGAGGTGGAGAAGGCTGATCGGGAGAAAAATGACACCGATCTGGAGAAAGCGCGCCCAGCCCAGCGCCTCGGCGTGGCTCGGCACGCGGAACATCTGAAAGGTCCCGAAATTCCAGACGGCGATGGAGACACCGAAGACAAGGTACGCGGCCTTCGTGGATTGCTGCACTCCCGCGCGCAGGACGAAAAAGGTGAGCAGCGCATTCAGTATCGCGGCTGCGAGCGGCACGTAGGCGGCAAAATTCATGCTCCACCCTGGTAGCGTTTCATCACCAGGCAGGAATTCTTCCCGCCAAATCCCACGCTGAGATTCAGCGCGACGTCGATCGGATAGGGCCGCGATTCCCCGATGACCAAGTCCAGATCGCACTCCGGCTCGGGCAAGATCAGATTGGTCGTCTTCGGGATCGTCTGATGATAAATCGCGAGCGTGGCCACCACGCTCTCCAGAGCTCCCGCAGCGGCGAGCAGATGCCCGGTCACGCCCTTGGTGGAACTGACCGCGAGGCGCCTCGCATGGTTCCCAAAGTGGGATTTGATCGCCTTGACTTCCACCACGTCATTCGCGCTCGTCGCGGTGCCATGGGCATTGATGTAGTTGACGCCCGACGCCATCACCCCGGCATCGCGCAGCCCCTTTTCGATCGCGCGACACATGCCGATGCCATCCGGATGCGGAGCCACCGAGTGATACGCTTCACAAGCCCGGCCGTGTCCGCCGACCTCCGCATAGATGCGCGCACCGCGGGACAATGCGTGCGACAATTCCTCAAGGACCAAAAATGCCGCCCCCTCGCCGAGGACAAAGCCATCCCGCGCCACATCGAACGGACGCATGGCCGTGCCGGGCGTATCGTTTCGGGTGGACATCACTTTCATCTGGCAAAACGCACCCCACAGCGGCGCGAGGATCGGCGCCTCGGTTCCGCCGGCGAACATCACGTCCACATCGTCATCGCGAATCATCCTCACCGCATATCCCATCACATCGTTCCCCGATGCGCTGCCGGAACTGTAGCTCGCCGCGTGGCCCTGGATGCCCAGTTCCAACGCGATCTCCCCCGCCCCGCCGCCGGTGTACGCATTGATCAGCGTGAACGGACTCATGCCACGGTAGCCGCGGCTCTCGAAGGCGGTCTGCCCCTTGAAGGAAGACTCCATGCCGCTGACCGAAGTCCCCTCGATGATCCCGATGCGCTCGGGATTGCGCGTCAGCAGATCGCCTTTCGCGTCTTCGAGCGCCATCTTTGCCGCTGCGAGGCCGTATTGGATGGAGAGATCAAAGCGGCGGGCCTTTTTGGGGTCCGTGTATTTTCCGAGGTCGAAGTCCCGCACCTCCGCCGCCACGCGGCTTGGGAAATGGGTCGCATCAAACCGCGTCAGCGGACCCGTCCCGCTCTTTCCATCGCGGATGCTTTCCCAAAACGTCACGAGATCCTTCCCATTGGGGGCGACGACGCCCATGCCCGTCACCACCACGCGCCGTTTGCGTTGTTCAGTAATCACACCGACCTCCTTCCAAACGGCAGAATCGCGGGCGTCCGTTCCATATATTTCGCGTAAGCATCACCAAACTGCTCAAGCAAGGCACGTTCCTCAATGCGCACCCGCGCGATCAGCGTCGGCGTAAAAATCACCAACACACCGGCCAGCGCGAACCACGCATTCAGGACGAGGCCGATGCCGAGCAGCTCCAGGATCATCGAAAAATACACGGGATGCCGCGCATACGCGAACGGCCCGGTCGTCACGAACTCGTGCCCCTCACGCATCTCGACGTGGAGGCTCCAAAATCTTCCGAGCGAACGGATCGCCGACCGGCGGATCGCGAAGGACGCGAGCGAGCAAAGCACTCCCGCGACGAATGCCGGCCACCACAGAACCGAGTGGCGGAGGAAAAATTCCGCAAGCCCGCCGCCGATGATCAGGACGCCGCAGAGCAGGAAAAGCAGGAAGGTGACACCCTCGCGCTTTTTCCCGGAGACGACCTCGCGCTTGGTGGACACCTCCGCCATGCGCGCGAGAAAAAAGACTGATGCAACGACGGGCGGGAGGATGTGGGGCACGTCCATGTTCATCGGTTCCGGAATCTGCGGATTCGGGAAAAACAGGCAAGCCGCGAACGCCCGCCATTTTTCAGCAGCCACGCCGCGCTGCCGGACGGACGCCGCTCACGGAACCGCGACAGCATGCGCGGTATCATCCCGGAGGCCATGCGAGTGCCCTGCCCGCGAGCAGGTGGATGTGGAGATGCGGCACGCTCTCCCCGGCATCGCGGCCGTTGTTGATCACCACGCGGTACCCGCTTTCGAGCACGCCGAGCTTCGCCGCGATTTCGACCGTCGCGAGCAGCATCCGACCGAGCAGGGCGGCGTGCGAGGCATCCGCCTCCGCGAGACGGGCGATGCACTTGCGCGGCACCACGAGGACATGCACGGGCGCCTGCGCATGCAGGTCGTGAAACGCGATGAAGTCCTCCGCCTCGAGGATGATTTTCGCGGGAATTTCGCCGGCGGCGATTTTTTCAAAGACGGTCATGCGAGATGGAGGAAAAGCTCGTGCGCAGAGCCGGAGGCGGCGGCGTTTTCGCCGAGGGCATGCGCGGTGTGGTTCCGGGCAAAGGCGACGATCTCCGCGCGCAGGCGGTCGCATGTGCTGCTCCAGTGCCGGCGCTGGCTGAGCACCTTCACGCACGGCTCCAGGCCGTGCAGTTCGCAGTAGCTCCCGCCCGCGACGAAGACCTCGCGCAGCCGCCCGTCGAGAGCGGTGAAGAACGCGAGTTCAAAGCCGTTGCCCGCCTGCTGCGCGATCTCCACGAGCGAGATGCGCGCAAAGGGCGACGACGCCTCGAAACACGCGCCGATCTCCGCAAAGCCGATCGCCTTCAGCGCCTCGCGCACGGCACGCGTGAAGGAATCCACCGGCATCGTCGTCCGATCATTCAGCGAGCGCAGCCACTCATGCACGCTCTCCGCGACGTGCGGCGCGAGCGGCCAGTCGGAGTGCCCCGCCCTCCTCGCCGCGAGCGCGAGCACGCGCGCCAGCCACTCACGGTCGAATGCAATCACGCGCCGGTCGCACAGCACGATGAGCGGGAGCGCGTCGCGAAATGCGATCATTTGAAAAGGTCCGGCTGGCCGCTTCCTTTCTTCGGCCTCTTCTCCAGTTTCTGAATCTCGTGGATGAATTCGCCAATGTCCTGAAAGTGCCGGTACACGCTCGCATAGCGCACATACGCGACCTCGTCCGTCTCATGCAGCGCGACCATCACCTTTGCGCCGATGACATGGCTGGGCACCTCGCGGCGGAATTCCATCTGGAGTTCCTGCATGATTTCCTCCGCCACCTTCTCCAGCGCCTCGACTCCGACCGGCCGCTTCTCACACGCCTTCAGCATTCCCGCGAGCAGCTTCTCCTTGTCAAAGGGCTCGCTGCGCCCGTCCCGTTTCGCCACGCGCAATTCCGAGCGCTCGACCTCCTCGTACGTCGTGAAGCGCTGGTTGCACTTCAGGCATTCGCGGCGGCGGCGGATGCTGCGCCCGTCCTTGGACAGGCGCGAATCAATGACCTTGTCTTCCAAGCTACCGCACTTAGGGCAATACATGGGATTGTGGAAAGTTGGAGCTGATGCGCCCTTTTACCACAAGCGGTGGACGGGTCAACGGCAAAGGTTCGCCTTCCAAAGCAACAGGCCCGCTGTACAGGTTGGATCGTAGCGCGAGGCGCGCTTCCTTCGGCCCACGGGATTCGGCGGTGAAAGGGCGTGATTTAATCCGAGTCCAAAACGACGTTGTGCAGATCGGGGCAAGCGCAAGGAGCGGCGACATTCCTGTCGCCGTCCTCACAATGCTGCGCAGCAGCCTGACCTTCCCACGCAGCGCGTCCGCCCTGTCGCACGCGCCTAAGAATGATCAGGCGCTGCGCGCAGCGAAGACGGCGACAGGGTTGTCGCCGCTCCTTGCGCTTGCCGCCGCGCCCGGCTGGACCCGAAATGAATCACGCCCACGGCGAAAAATGACGCGACTGATTTCATTATTTGGCCTGAGAAGTGCTAATTTTCATAACACCACCACCGTGAACGTAACCACATCCATACAGAGACAGCCGGTCTCCGCCCGCGAAGCGAAGGAACCTCATCCGCTGGGAAACCAGAGTTGCCGGGCGTCTGCATCCGCAACCTGCCGCGATCGTCCATCGCCCGTCTCGAACCTCCTGCCGCGTTTGCGCTCATCCGCACGAGCGGCGGCGACGTTGCTGGAGACGCTCATGGCCATGGTCATCATCGGCGTCTTCCTCACCGGACAATACGCGGCAAGTTCACGCGTCTGGGGCCTCCTGCGGGCCAGCCTCGAATCGAACGCCGCCAGCCGCGTCCTCAACGGACGGGCGGAGCAAATCCGGGCGGCCACTTGGGCTCAAATCACGAGTTCCGACTTCCTGAACACCTCGGTCCTGTCCGTGGCGCCGGATGCCGGGGGAGATCTTGGGGCTTTGAATGAAACCATCGATGTCATCGCATACCCCA
The DNA here is from genome assembly GCA_038238025.1 of Chthoniobacterales bacterium. Taxonomy (GTDB): domain Bacteria; phylum Verrucomicrobiota; class Verrucomicrobiia; order Chthoniobacterales; family Chthoniobacteraceae; genus SXWH01. Next base: position 6,287 of record JBBRYC010000033.1, on the reverse strand, counting down.
CGCCCAGCCCGAATCCTGCGGCTCTCCAGATCACCCGCAACAACACCACCGGCACAGTCACCACCGTGGGGGCCGGAGATGGAACGATGAGTGCGCAGACCTCGATCCGCATCAATATCACGGAAAGCTGGACGGCCAAGGGGGGAAATCGCGCCTCCGGCAATTTTCAATGATCCTCAGCAATGGAGGCGTAACCGGAAGACATTGAAAACTCTTCATCCAACGCGGCGCAGCAGTTCAGCTTTTACACTGGTGGAATTGCTCATCGTCATCGGAATTTCCGGCGTGATGTTCGCGCTGGTCCTCAGTGCTTGGGTCGGCGCTGTGAAGAGTCTCGCAATCGCCGATGACTATTCCTATCAGAGCAATGAGGAATTGCGGGCCATGGACTATGTCGTGCGTGACCTGCGATGCGCGACCACCGTGACCATCCCATCCGTAGGAAATTCGCTCAGCCTCACGATACCGGATTGGTACAGTGCCTATGACTCCCAAGGTAATCCGACCGGCAACGCCGTCACCCCCACCATTGTCAACGGCAGTCCTGTTTATGGCAATGCCAGCACGCCGCTCGCAGTCTCGTATTCCGTCAGCAACAATCAGCTCATCCGCACCCAGACGATCCAATCCACCGGTGCCGTGAGCAGGCTGGTGGTCTGTTCGAGAGTGAATGACTTTTCCCTGGCATTTGTCGCACTGAGTACGACCGTGACCTTTAAGATCACCTTCGACCCGAAGTATCAGGCCGTTTCCACGATGATGAGAACCGGGACGACACTTGCCGGCACCGTCGCCGTCCGCGGCATCCGATTTCAATAGCATATTGTTCTTATGAAAACCGTCACTGCTCTCAAGTCCCGCCCTCGCAACCAGGGCGGCATCCTCATCACAACCGTCCTGCTCATCGCTTTGATGAGCATGTTGACGGCTGCAACGCTGTATCGTGTAAGTTCGCGCTACGCATCAACCTATCATTCGGTGTGCTGGAATGAGTCGCTGGCTTCCGCGGAGGCCGGTGCCGATCTGGCCTTGGTCGCACTGAACAAATCGCTCAGCGATTCCACCACCTCGTGGACAGGCTGGACACCGAGTGACTCAAGCACTTTCCCAAAGACTTACACCCCGACGATCTCAAACCATGCTGGCGAAGGCAACGTGAAGGTCTTCGCAAAGATCGTGATCGATACAGCGATCGGCGGCGGCTGGATGAGAGTTCGTTCGACAGGTGTCGCCGAATTGCCCGGCCGTGCCGTCAGCGGACTCGAGTCGGCACTCACGGATATCAATGGAGTAAAGAACTTCCGAAGCCAACTGCGAAAGGCGCGCTACAAGAGCGATCTCACAGGGGGCGCGCTGCATCTGCCGCAGGTGGCCCGGACCGTCGAAGTAATCGCCGCACCCGCTGTGAGCCGGCCCTATATGCGGCCATTGACGGTAAAAGGCGCCATCACCATGACCGGCAATGCGTGGACTGACAGCTTTGATTCGGGCAATTCGTTATATTCAACAGGTAGCCAGTACGTCTTCGCAAAGCACCGCAGTCATGGCGACATCGCTTCAAATTCCAATGGAAGCCTGACAGATCTAAATAACAGCCATGTTTATGGGAATGCCGCATCCAACGGCGGCTCGATCGTGGATACAGCCGGGGTAACGGGAGTGATAACCAACAACTTTCAGACCACGATTGGCGACATTATAGATCCCACCTGGTCGAGCGTGGAGATGAGCCCCACGGTGGTAACGAATCCCGGTTCCAACGTCACGCTGGTAGGCGGCACGCTTGCGTCTCCAAAAAACTACAAGCTCAGCCAGATTACGATGGGCGGCACCAACGGCATCATCATCGCACCGCATGCTGTTGGAGCGGAGAGTTATGTCAATATCTGGGTGACTGGAAAAGTGAGCCTCACAGGCAATGCCTATATCCTCCAACAGCCCGGTGTTCATGTGACCTTCTATGGGGATGACGACATGAAATTCACAGGAAACGGTTACCTAAATCAGAACAGCGTTGCGTCCACCCTTCAGATTTTCGGAGTCACGCCGAAAAGTGGCGGGGCAAACCGCTCGCTGGAGGTGGGGGGAAACGGAGACTTCATCGGCGTCCTCAACGCCCCAGCCTACGATCTGAAGATTAACGGCAACGGCTCATTTGTCGGAACAGCGATCGGCCTGACTGCCACCCTCGTCGGCGGCGCCGGTTTCCATTACGACGAGGCTCTTGGCGCACTCCCGGCCCCGAGTGCGACGACCTACCAATACGTCAGTTGGATGGAAGACATCCGTTGAACCGCGGCAAGGCGCACCCATCGCACCTTCCCGCCGGAGAATTCCCCGCACTCCTCGCATCCTTGCGCGCGTGTGCATGTGCGCGCAGAACTGCGCACGGGCGGGCGCGATCGTGGGCGCTCATGTGAGAGGCGTCGCCGCCGGTGCTGCCCTTCGCTCGATTCTGCATTGGACCATGCTCATCCGGTTTGCGGACATGGCCGCCAGTTCTGCGGCGTGTTTTCCCGAGAGACAGTCTCTAAGAAGAGTGCCAAGCGTGCGCTTCTCCAGCAGTCGTCCCACCCGTTCTAGTGTCACCCCTGAAAAATGCAGCACTTTCCGAAATGAAGAAACTCCTGGCCATCGCAGCCATCGCAGCCCTCGCGGGGGGCGGCTGGCTCGCAAAGACGCAGGGCTGGTTTGGCCTCACCAAGAAGGCGGAAAGCTTCGAGGCGGACGACGCGCCGACGGCGGTCGCGGAGAAGAAGGACATTGATTTTTCCATCCAGATCAGCGGCGACGTGATGCCCGACACGCAGCTCGACGTGAAGGCGGAGGTCGGCGGGCGCATCAAGGTGCTCCATGTGAAGCCGGGCGTGACGGTGAAGGCCGGCGAGGTGCTCGTGGAGATTGATGCCACGGACATCCTCAGCGAGATGGCCACGGTGAAGACGGAGATCAATGGCGCGACGCTGGCGGTGACGAAATCGGAACGGAACTTCGAGCGGGCCAAGGATCTCTTCGAGAGCAGGCTCATCAGCCAGGAGGCCTTCGACAACCTCTCCTCCGAGCTGGACATCTCGCGCAACAGTCTCGTGAAAGCCGAGCGGCAGATGCAGGTAGTGAAGGACAAGCTCTCCAAGACCAAAGTGCTCGCACCGGGCGACGGCACGGTGCTCACCGTCCCGGTGGTCGAGGGCCAGGTGGCCATCGCCGCCGCGAGCGTGAACAGCGGCACGACGCTGATGAGCATCGCCAACCTCTCGAAACTTATCGTCGAGACGCATGTGAACCAGGTGGACGTCTCGAAGCTCGCGGTGAAGCAGGAAGTGAAGCTCATGGCCGAGGCGCTGAAGGACGTGGAAATGAAAGCCGAGCTCGCGTTCATTGCGCCCGTCGCTACGATTCGGAATGGCATCAAGGGCTTCACCGTCCGCGCCACCATCGAGCGCCCGACAGCCCGCATGAGACCCGGCATGACCGTGCAGATGACCATCCCCATCGCCCACGCCGGGGATGTCGTCTCCGTGCCGGTATCCGCCGTCTTCAAGGGTAGCGGCAACTCCCGCGTCGTCTATGTCCGCAAGGGCATGAAGACCGAGAAGCGCCCGGTGAAAATCGGCGTCTCCAACACCGAGAACGCGCAGATCCTCCAGGGCCTCACCGTCGGCGAGGAGATCCTCCTCACCGAGCCCCAGCGCGCTCCGAAACGCGGCTGAAAGATGGCTCTCATCGAGCTGACCGAGGTCACGAAGCGCTATCGGGTGGGCGAGCAGGAAATCCGCGCGCTCGACGGCATCAATCTCACCATCGAGCAGGGCGAATACGCCGCCATCATCGGCCCCAGCGGCAGCGGAAAAAGCACGCTCATGCACCTCCTCGGCTGCCTCGACATCCCGACCACGGGGAAGGTCGTCATTGATGGCGTGGACGTCTCCTGCGCCACCGACGGACGGCTCGCCGAGATGCGGAATGAGAAGATCGGCTTCGTCTTCCAGTCCTTCAATCTCCTCGGCAAATTCAACGTCCTCGAAAACGTCGAGCTTCCAATGATCTACTCCGGCGTCTCGAAAAAGGAGCGCCGCGACCGCGCCATCGCCGCCGTGGACCGCGTCGGCCTGCTGGACCGCGCCAAGAACACCCCCCTCCAGCTCTCCGGCGGCCAGATGCAGCGCGTCGCCATCGCCCGCGCCCTCGTGAACGACCCCCGCATCATCTTCGCCGACGAGCCCACGGGCAACCTCGACACCGTCACCGGCGCCAGCATCCTCCAGCTCTTTCGCGAACTCAGCCAGCAGGGCCGCACCATCGTCCTCGTCACCCACGACCCCGACATCGCCGACAACGCCCCCCGCCGCATCGAAATCCGCGACGGCAAGATCGTCCACCGCGCCCCCGGCACCCGGGCCGGCACCCAGAGCGGCATTCATTCTCCTGCCCCGCCCGCCGCATGAATTTCGCAAACAGCCTCGCCGTCGGCATCCGCGAAATTTGGAGCCACAAATTCCGCAGCTTCCTCACCATGCTCGGCGTCATCCTCGGCGTCGCCAGCCTCCTCTCCACCTTTGCCCTCACGGATGGAATGGCGAAAGCCCAGCGCGAGTACATGACGAACATGGGCGGCGTCGAGCGCGTGAACATCATCGCCCAGGACGTGCCTCAGGAGCAGCTCCTCCTCACCGACACCTCCCCCGGCCGCACCGTGGACGACGCCGAACTCATCGTCGCCGCTGCCAAGCACGTCAGTCGCGTCACCCCCTGGTACACCCAGTACGTCCCGCTCCAGCGCGCCGGGGAAAGATTCCGCGCCTACATCTACGGCGTCTGGCCCGACTACAGCCCCATCTACCGCCACACCGTGGAATACGGCCGCGACATCTCCCAGATTGACCTCGATGAAGGCCGCGCCGTCTGCGTCATCGGCACCCGCATCGTCGAGCAACTCTGGCCGGAAAAGCCCAATTCCAAGCCCGTCGGTGAGAACATCCTCATCGGAGGCAAGCCCTACAAAATTATCGGCATCTTCCAATTCTACGAAAACGAGGACAACCGCATCGCGCGCCTCAAGGGAAAAAAGCCCGTCCTCCGCACCAAGAGCGGCAAGTCCTACAACCCCTACACAGTCAAGAACACCACCGTCACCATCCCCTTCAACACCTTCTACTACGAGTACCGCGCCGCGAATGTCGTCGGCACCGAAGACCAGGGCCCCATCCGAAAAATAGACGGCCTCACCATCCAGGCCACCGACCCCGAGCACGTCCAGGACGCCATTGACGAAGCCTCCGCCCTCCTCATCCAGAGCCACCGCGGCGTCGAAGACTTCACCTTCGACACCCGCCTCGAGCTCGCCGAGAGCATCGAGAAAAGTGCACGCCAGACCCGCCTCACCGGCGGCCTCATCGCCGGCATCAGCCTCATCGTCGGCGGCATCGGCATCACGAATATCATGCTCGCCAGCATCACCGAACGCATCCGCGAGATCGGCGTCCGCCGAGCCGTCGGCGCGAAGTCCGGCCACATCTTCACCCAGATCCTCGTCGAGAGCACCGTCGTCGGCATCCTCGGCGGCATCCTCGGCCTCGCCGCCGCCGTCGGCATGACACACCTCATCAAATACACCACCGAGGGCGCCAGCCTCCCCATCATCCAGACCGCCAGCGTTATCCTCAGCTTCGGCTTCGCCGTCCTCATCGGAGTCTTCAGCGGCATCTACCCCGCCTGGACCGCCAGCCGCATCGCCCCCATCGAAGCCCTGCGCTACGGGTAGGAACTCCGCGCTTGTCTCCGGGCGGGAACCGGGCACACACCTCGCCGAGAGCTTTCTTTGAAATTGCGGACAGGGCTGAGGGGAAGGAAAACTCAGCCTGTCAGAAATCAGCAAATTCGGTTGGCGATACGGCCGGGAGTTCAAGCAAAAGGCCGTTGCGCTCGTCCCCGGTGGACGCAGCCAGGGCGAAGTCTCCCGCGATCTGGGCGTGTCGGCCTGGTCGCTGGGTGAATGGATCAAAAAAGCCAAGGCCGGCCACGTTCCGGCTCAGGCAGCCACCCTCGATGCCGAGAGCAGTGAGCAGCGCGAGTTGCGGCGGCTGCGGCAGGAAAATGATTGCCTGCGCGAGCAGCGTGAATCGAGCGGAGCGAGATAGACTGCCGCAGGCAGCCCGAATGGTGCGCGCGGAGGCGCGCATCAAATCCTGAAAAAAGCCTTGGGCATCTGTTCGGTCCAGATGCCCGGGAGCGCTTCACGGTGATGGAAAAGCTCCACGCCAACCACCCTGTGAGCGCCTTGGCCGATG
>JBBRYC010000032.1:0-65041 GCA_038238025.1 Chthoniobacterales bacterium | reverse complement strand
GTCGCCGCCGGTCTCGGCTCCGCGATGCTCCTGAACTATGAAACCGCGCCCGGGCTGGATCGCGGCGCACCCGCCCGCTGGCCGGATGGCAGTCATATCATGCGCGACAGCGGGACTCCGACGCTGCTGGTATTCATCCATCCCGAGTGCCCATGCTCCCGCGCGAGTCTCGGCGAACTCGCGCGTCTGCTCGCTCAATGCCCGGGCCGCGCACGCGTCTGCGTGCTCATGCTCGATGTGGACGGGCTTCCGCAGGACGCGGCGGAAACGCCGATCTGGCGCGCCGCGGCGCCGATTCCGCTCGCCATTCTCGATTTGCGGATGCCGCAGATGGACGGTCTCTCGCTCGCTCGCGCGATCAAGGCTGATCCATCCCTGCTCGCCACCATGCTCACCGCGCTCGACCGCGGAGACGGGCGCGCCTTGGTCGAGGCCGCGCATTCGCTGAAAGGCAGCAGTGCGCAATTCGGCGCACACCGCATGGAGGAGCTTTGCGGCCGGCTCGAAAAAGCGGGCCGCAGCGGACTCCTCGGAGATGCCCGCGAAGCACACGCCGCTGCCGAAGTGGAATTCCGCGCGGTCCTCGCCGCACTCGAAACCGAAGTCACCATCCCCGCTCTATGAAAATCCTCATCGCCGAAGACAGCCCCACGCAGGCGCTGCAGTTGAAAAACACGCTGCAACACCTCCACCACGAGGTCGTCACCGCCAGGAACGGGACGGAAGCGTGGGAAATTTTCAACCGCGATCCGCAGCGCGTTGTCATCAGCGACTGGAAGATGCCCGGCATGGACGGCCTGGAGTTTTGCGATCGCGTGCGCGGTCGTGCGGAGACGCCCTACACCTATTTCATCCTGCTCACCGCCGGGCACACCGGGCCGGATGACTACAATCTCGCGATGGACGCCGGCGTGGACGATTTCATGACGAAGCCGCTCGATCGCGACATCATCCGCACGCGCCTGCACGTCGCGTAAAGGATTCTCCGCTACACCACGGAGATCCGCATGCTGCGCGACATCATCCCCATGTGCACTTACTGCCACAAAATCCGCGACGACGGCGACTATTGGGAGCGCGTCGAGACCTATATCAAGGACCGCACCGGCAGCCGCTTCAGCCACGGCATCTGCCCCGAATGCCTCACTGAGCAGTTGAAAATCCTGGACGATCTGGTCGTGGAGAATCCCGCGTAGTCCCAGCGGATCACTGCCGGTCGGCGGCGTGAATTTCCCGGCCGGAAATGGCCTGTCGGGTTTTGCAAGCGGCTGCACCTTTCGCGTGAGTGAAAGCTGCGTGGCTGCGCGTGCCCCTGTGTGGCCGGCACCCGTGCATGGTGCGGAAATCCGCGCGTCGTCGCGAAGAAGATCTGCCATGCGTGCCCCGGCATTTTCCGGCGGGCCGGCCAAAAGGTGCGACTGCGGCGGAGGGGTAATCCTTCGTCCGCACGGACTGAAACCGCGCAGTCGCAAGAGAATCACCGGGAATTGACAATCTTCTGACAACTCCGGCTTGTCGCCTCCTATGTTCGACCGCATCACGTTCCGGAATCGCCCTGCGTCCCCGGCCGGCGGCAAATATCTAATACACCACCTCCATCGTCCGTCTCTGATTCGCCGATCATCGGCACGACTATCCCAACGACCCCGCCATGACATCACGCACCTGCCTCCCACTCGCCCTTGCGGCGCTCACCTCGATCGTCTTTCCGGCTGTCTCGTGGGCGGAAAATGAGATCGGCTACATCGAGAAATTCGCGCTCGCGGCGGATCGCGAGAAGGTGCTCGGCGAACTCGTCCCCGGCAGCGAGGACTACTATTTTTTCCACGCGCTGCATTACCAGAACACACGCAACGCGGCGAAGCTCGCGGGCATTTTGGAGCAGTGGAAGACGCGTTTCCCGGATGAGAGCCAGAAGCGGCGCGTGATCGAAAATCGTGCGGCGCTGCTCGACTACGACGCTTCGCCGCAGAAGACGCTCGCGTATTTGAAAGAGCGGCTCGGCGTGCAGTTCAATCACCAGCAGGAGGTGCGCGACAGGAAGCCGAACCTGCCGAGCACGCTCGATCCGAAGCGCATCGCGCGCGACGTGTTCGAGAAAAATGCGCTCGCGAACAATGGCGACCTCTCGGTGTTTTCCGCCGAGGCGCTGGAGTCGCTCGTCGCGAACAAGGTGACGCTCACGGTGCAGCAGCGGCGGGCGGTGCTTGAAAAATTGCAACGGCCCGATGTGGCGAATCTGCCCGCGCTGATCATCGCGGATTTGAAATCGGAGGAGTCGCCGGCGTTCGGGGAATTTCCGATTCACCGCGCGCTGCTGCCGGCGCAGCTCGATGCGCTCGCGAAGGCGATTCCGGATCTGGCCACGACCGAGCCGTTCGTCTTCACGAAGCTGCGCAAGCTCGCGCCGGGCGCGGATGCGGATGTGGAATTTGATCCTGTCGAGCGCGAGGCGTGGCTCGATCGTCTGTGGGCCTATGCGAAGACGCTGCCGCCCGCGTTCAACACGGTGAAGGCGCACATCCTTTACCGCCGCCTCGATCATGAGCGGAAGAAGCCCACGTTCAGCGGGGGATTCCTCCTCAAGGACCGCGCGCTCTTCCTCGAATACCTCAAGCTGCCGCGCGAGGCGGACTACGTGAACCCGAAGTGGCTCGAAAAACGGCTGAACAACGAGAACGCCGTGGACCTCGGGGCGGATCTCGACGAGGCGCTGCCCGGCGCGCGGCCGATCGAAAACGACGAGGCGCTCGTGCGCGACTATTTCCTGCACCTCTTCGAAGCCGACGCAAATTCGCGGGACTCGGCCATTCCGCGTTTCGAGGACTTCAGCGAATTCACCAACTACGTCCGCTCCTCGTGGCTGAAGCCGATTTTTGCGGAGGCGATGATCACGTTCGGCTTCGGCACCGCGGAGAAATGGGCATCGCTGCTCACGCCGCAGGAATTCCAGGCGCTGAAGGAGCGCGTGGACATCGAGTTCCCGCGATCGAGCCCCGCGCTTTTCCAGCCTGCGGACGAGGTGAAAGTGGACGTGGTGCTGAAAAACACGCCGAAGCTCATCGTGAAAATCTACGAGCTGAATGCGCTCAATTTTTTCCTCGCGAACAAGCGCCAGCTCAACACGGATCTCAGCCTCGACGGGCTCGTCGCGAACAGCGAGCAGACGCACACGATTGACGACGGGCCATTCAAGCGCCGGCGGCACACGTTCAAATTCCCCGAGCTGAAGGGCAAGCGCGGTGCGTGGATCGTGGAGTTCATCGGCGGCGGGCGCAGCAGCCGCGCGCTCGTGCGCAAGGGTCAGTGGCAGCTCTTGCAGCAGACGGGGCCGGGCGGCGATTTGCTCACCGTGCTCGACGAGCAGGGCGCGCAGGTGAAGGACGCCGTCGTGTGGCTCGACGGGCGCAAGCTTTCGCTCGACGAAAAACTCGGACGGATCGTCGTGCCGTTCACGAAAGAGCCCGGCGAGCGGCCGATCGTGATTGCGAACGCGGACGGGAGCTTCGCGACGCTCACGCAGTTCGAGCATCACGCGGAGGAATATCTTCTCGATGCGCAATTCCACATCGAGCGCGAGCAGCTCCTCGCGCGGCGCGAGGCGACCGTGGCTGTTCGTGTCGCGCTGATGCTCGGCGAAGCGCACCTCGACCCGCGCCTGCTCACGGAGCCGAAGCTCACGATCACGTCCGTCTCGCTCGACGGCATCTCGACGACGCGCGAGGTGAAGGACCTCAAGCTCAGCGCGGGCAGCGTGCTCACGCACACGCTGAGTGTGCCCGAGCGCGTCGCGCAACTGAGCGTGACGCTGAGCGCAAAGGTGGACGTGCTCACCGCAGGCGGCGAGAAGCGCACGCTGAACGCATCGCACTCGTGGTCGCTGAACGGGATCGACAAGACCGACGCGACGAACGACGGGCACCTGTCGAAATTCGGTGGCGATTACGTGTATGAATTGCTCGGCAGAAACGGCGAGCCGGTCGCGGATCAGCAGATCGTCTTCACATTCACGCATCGCGATTTCACCCGCACGGAAACCGTAGCACTGCGGACAGACGAGAAGGGCCGCGTGGCGCTCGGTGCGCTCGCGGGCATCCGCAGCTTCGCGGCGAAGGCTCCGAATGGACGCGAGGGCCGCTTCGAGCTGAATGATTTTGATCGGACGTGGGCCAGCGAGATTCACGCGAAGGCTGGCGACGCGGTGCGTGTGCCGGCGACCGCCGCGATGCTCGCGCCGCGTGCTGCCGCTCCGGTGAACTCGCTGCGGCAGGAGTTATCGCTGCTTCAGGTTAGCGGTGAGACTTTCACCGCCGACGAATCGGCGAAGGTGAAACTCGACGGCGGCTTCCTCGTCATCGAGGGGCTCGCTGCGGGAGACTACTCGCTGCGTCTGCGCGGCGACGCGCGGGACATTGCGATCAAAGTCGCGAGTGCGAAATCCGCGCACGGCTGGATTCTCGGCGCGAACCGTAACCTTGAGGCGATGCACAGCGCGCCACTGCAAATCGCGAGCGCGGTGAACGACAAGGAATTCATCACGGTGAAACTCGCGAACGCGACGCCGCTCACGCGCGTTCACATTGCGGCGACGCGCTTCGTGTCCGCCAGAAATCTGTTCGCCGGATTCGGTGGCTTCGAGCGATTCGGCGTCGCCGAGGGCAAACCTGCGCGGCAGCCGAATCTCTACGCAGCCGGCCGGCAAATCGGCGACGAATACCGCTACATCCTCGAACGGCGTTACGCGAAAATGTTCCCCGGCAACATGCTCACGCGGCCCGGCCTGCTGCTGAACCCGTGGGACATTCGCGACACCGGCGTGCAGGATCTCGCGCAGAAGCTCGGCGAGGAGGCCGCTGCGACCGGGGGCGATGCCCAGGCAAAATTCAAACGTCAGGCACCCGAGCCCGCAGCGCCGGGCGCACATGATCCCGAGGGTCTTGCCAGAGGCGCGGCGGAGTCCGACCTCGACTTTCTCGCGGCGAGCGCGCCGGCGATTTACAATCTCATCCCCGACGAGAACGGCATCGTGAAGATCGACCGCAAGGTGCTCGGTGATCGCCAGCATGTGCAGATTTACGCGGAGGATCTCCACGAGGCGGTGTGGCGTTCCTTTGCGCTGCCGGAGGTGCCGACGAAATTTGCCGACCTGCGGCTGGCGCGGAATCTCGATCCGGCCAAGCCATTCACGCAGAAGAAGGAGGTGACCGTGCTCGAAGCCGGCAGGACGCTCACGCTCGCGGACATCCTCACGAGCGAGCTGGAAACCTACGACACGCTCGGCGGAATCCACGCGCTCTTCACGACGCTGAGCCACGATGCGAACCTCGCGCAATTTGCGTGGGTGCTGCAGTGGCCGAAGCTCAAGGACGACGAGAAGCGCGCGAAGTATTCCGAGTTTGCCTGCCACGAGCTGCACCTTTTCCTCGCGCGGAAAGACCCCGCGTTTTTCGAGAAGGTCATCAAGCCGTATCTCGCGAACAAAAAGGACCGGACCTTCATGGATGACTTCCTGCTCGGCAACGACGTGAAGCCGTATCTCGAGCCGTGGGCGTTTGAAAAACTGAATGCAGCCGAGCGCGCGCTGCTCGGCCAGCGTCTGCCGGACGAGGCGACAAACCTGTCGCGGAATCTGCGCGAGAAATGGGAGCTGCTGCCGCCGAATCCCGAGCGGCTCGATGTGCTCTTTGAGACGGGACTGCGCGGACGCGCGCTCGAGCAGGCAGATGCGGGCAATGCGCTCGGACTGGAACTCCGCGAAGAGCGCGCGAAGGCCGAACATGCTGCGAAGCCGTCATCGAATCTTGCTCCTGCGAAACCGATGGGCGCTGCGGATGCACCGCATCCGGTGCCGACGATTGATCCGTCGTCGCCGGTGATCTCGTTTAATGGGAAGGCGTATGCGACCAATGGGACGGGGTTGTCTGTGACCGCTGGCACACTGGAACTCGGCCGCGCCGCTGGCGAAAAGAAGGCGCACGGCCTCGCGTTTTCCGCCGCGGAGATGGAGGGGCTTGCAGACGCGAAGAAGGAACTGGCGGAGGACATGCCCGCGTTGCGCGGAGCGCTCAAGCAGGCAGATGCGCGACGGAAAGTCCTCGATGAATCGGGACTCGTGGAGAAGGAAGGCGAGGACAAGTCGCACCAGTGGGGATATTTCGCCGGCGATGTCGCCGGGGAAAATCGCGCGCAAGTCCGCGCCTACTACCGACTGCTCGGCGCGACGAAGGAATGGGCGGAGAACAACTATTACCGTCTCCGCATCCAGGATCAAAATGCCACGCTCGTGCCGGTGAACGCCTTCTGGCGCGACTACGCGGCACACGTCGCGTCGGGCGCGAAGACGCCGTTCGTCTCGCCGCACGTCGCGGAGGCGAGCCGCAACTTCAGCGAAATGATGCTCGCGCTCGCCGTGCTCGATCTGCCGTTCGACGCGCCGAAGCACACGAGCAAGGCGGACGCCGGACAACTCACGCTCACCGCGGGCGGACCGCTCATCGTTTTCCACAAGGAGATCAAACCCGCCGCCGCCGCGAAAGCCGGGCAGGGGGAACTGCTCGTCTCGCAGACGTTTTTTCGCCACGGCGATCGGTATCGGATGGTGAGCAACGAGAAGTTTGAGAAATACGTGACGGACGAATTTCTCACCGGCACCGTCTATGGCGCGAACGCAGTCGTCACGAATCCGACGAGCGCGCCGGTGAAGGCCGAGGTGCTGCTGCAAATCCCGCAGGGCGCGGTGCCGGTCGCGGGCAGCAAGGCGACCGATTCGCGCTACGTGCGGCTGGAGCCATACACGACGAAGACGTTCGAGTACTACTTCTACTTCCCCGCCGTGAGCGCGCAGGCCGGCGCGAAGTTCCCGCACTTCCCGGTGAATGTCGCCGTCGCGAACACCTCGGCGGCGGCGGCGAAGGCGTTCGAGTTCAACGTCGTCGGCAAACTCACGCAGGTGGACAAGGCGTCGTGGGACTACATCTCGCAATACGGCAGCGCCGATGACGTGTTCGCATTCCTCGGGCAAAACAATCTCGCCGCGCTCAACCTCGCGCGCATCGCGTGGCGCTGCCACGACGCCGCGTTTTTCAAAAAGCTCACCGGTTTCCTCGGCGAGCATCACATTTGGAACGAGACGATCTACAGCTACGCGCTCGTCCACAACGACGCCGCGGCGCTGCGCGAATGGCTCAAGCACAAGGATCAGTTCGTGCGCCAGTGCGGGCCGTGGCTTTCGAGCAAACTCATCCTGCTCGATCCGATCGAGCGGCGTTCGTATGAGCACCTCGAGTATTCGCCGCTCGTGAATCAGCGCGCGCACCGCATCGGCAGCGACTGGCGCATCGCGAACCCCGCCGTGCTCGGCCAGTATCGCGGGCTGCTGAACGTCCTCGCGCACAAGCCGCAGCTCGACGCGATGGACACGATGAGCGTCGCGTATTACCTCTTCCTGCAGGACCGCGTGGACGAGGCGCTCACGCGCTTCCACACTGTGGATCCGAGCGCGATGCTGAAACAGATTCAGCACGACAATTTCGGCCCCGGCGGTGCGGGATTCATCGCCATCGAGACGAAGGCCGTTCCGACGCGGATTCAGTATGACTACTTCCGCTGCTACGCGGATTTCTACGAGGGCAATCTCGCTGACGCGCGCGGCATCGCGTCGCAGTATGCGGACTTTCCCGTCGCGCGCTGGCAGAAGCTCTTCGGCGAAGTGACCACGCAGCTCGACGAAATCGAAGGCAAGGCCATGAAGTCTGAGAAGGGCGACAAGCCCGACCGCGAAAAAGAACAGAGCGCACTCGCGGCCACCGAGCCGGCGTTCGATTTCAAAGTGGAGAACAAAGCCATCGCGCTGACGTGGAAGAATCTCGGCGACGTGACGATCAACTACTACCTGATGGACGCCGAGTTTTCCTTCAGCAGCAACCCGTTCGTGAGCCAGAACGCGAGCCGCTTCAGCATCGTGAAACCGAGCATGTCCGCGCGGCAGGAGTTACCGAAGGGCAAGGACGCGCTCGAGGTCGCGCTGCCCGGTGAATTTGCGAAGGCGAACGTGCTCGTCGAGATCGTCGGCGCCGGCCAGCGCAAGGCGCACGCCTACCACGCGAACACGCTCAAGCTCACCGTCGCCGAAAACTACGGTCGCCTCGAAGCGCTCGACAGCGGCACCGGCAAGGCCGTGAGCAAGGCCTACGTGAAAGTCTATGCGCGCCTGAAAAACGGCACCGTGCGCTTTTTTAAGGACGGCTACACCGACCTGCGCGGCCGCTTCGACTACGCAAGCCTCAACGGCAGCCCCAACATGCACCAGTCACACCAGGGCACCGAACCCGCGCCCGCCAACGGCCTCGACTACCAGATGCTCAAACCCGCCGAACTGAACGACGTCGAGAAGCTCGCCGTCCTGATCCTCAGCGACACGAACGGCGCGGTGACCCGCGAAATCAATCCGCCCCGGAACTGAGCATGCACGGAGCGCCGCCTGTGGCAGTGCGAGTCACCGTCTGCGACGCAAGAGCAGCGCTCCGCCGCCGAGGAGCAGGAGCAGCACGGAACCGGGTTCGGGCACGATGGGCACGGTCTGCGGATCGGCCGGAGTGAGGCCGGCGCGATCGTATTGCTCCTTGCGCTCCAGCACCACGGCTCCGCTGACGCGGGTGACGAGCTGGAGCTGGACCGCGAGCTTGATCGCTTTGTCCAGCCCGCCCGGATCGGGGGAGCCGGAGAGTCGCCCGATCTCACCCAGTCCCCAAAGGCGTGCGATGTGGCGGCTTTCCGTGGCGGGGCCGGGCGCGGCATCGGCGCGCGGCAGGCGTTCGCGCACGAGGGAGAATTCCGACGCATCGCCGCGCCAGAGGGCGAGCAGGTGTTCGAGGTTCCCGGCGAGGCTCGCGCTGGCGCGAATGGGGCGGATGCCAGAAAAGCGATCGAGTTTTTCAATGATGCGATTCAGCCCGGCGCCCTGGGCCAGATCGTAGATCACCGGCGGGGTGCGCTCGCGCTCGGTGCGCTGAAGCAGCGGCTCGGCACTGGCGATCAGCACCGGCTGCGGGCCGTGCAGCCAGACGATCGCGGTGCCGGGGTCCGTGGCGGCGAGATCCCAGGCGCGTTCCAGTGCGGGCACGTTGTCGCGTCCACCGATGGTCTGGCGTGACCGCACCCACGCCGTCGCCTTCGCGATGTCGCCTCCCGCTTGCAAGACCTCCGGCTCGTCGCCGGCGAAGACGATCGTGCAGCCCGATCCGGCGGACATTTTTTGCAGGGCCTCCGCGATGCCGGGCAACTCGGATGCCATCGCCTTCGATCCGTCGAGGACGAAGACCACGCGGGGGGGGACATCCGTTGCAGTGCGGCGCACCGTCTGGCGGATGACAAATCCGGGGTCGGTGGGATCGTCGGTCCACCGTTCGGCGGTTTGCTCCGGCAGGGAAATCCGGAAGCCCGGCGTGCCTTGCAGTTCCTTTTCGCGGAGACGGAGTTTGGCGGTGGAACCTGCGCCGTCCAACGGTTGGTCGGACTCGAGCCATACGTCGTGCGCAAATGCGTCTCCCTGCTCGAAGTTCGTCTCCAGAAATCTCGGCAGCAGCACCGTGCCCTGGCGCTCTCCCGTCAGCCGGAGCGGTGCGGTGATCCCGATGCGGATTTTCATTTCGCCGCCATTGGGCTGCACGGGGAAGCACTGCATGAGCACGCGATCCGGGCCGCTGGTGGTGACCAGCACCGGGTCGCGGCGCTGTTGCACCGCGACCTGCTGGTAGGCGGCGCGCACCTGTCCGCGCGCCCCGAAGGCCGCTTCGCGCGGCTCGCCGTCAATCCACAGGGTCAGGCGTGAGACCGCCGCACCCGGCGGCAGTTCGATCTGGGCGCGAGCTTCGCTTTGGTTGAGCGCGACATTCTTGAAAACCATCGTCCACTCCACGTAGCTGGTGCCGGCCGCGGCCTCGATTTTGCCATCGAGCCGCGAAGTCTGCATCGAGAGTCCCGGGATTTTTCCGGCGACCTGAGTGCCGCCGAGCGCGTTGTCGAAATTCCACATCCCCCGTCCGCCGCGGCCTCGCAATGCCCCCTGTGGAGCCGGAAGGGAGTTGTACGGTTCGCCGGTGACGCGGTAGTAAATCGTCTGGGCGTCCTCGATCGGGATCCCGCCTCCGGCCCGTCGGTTTCCGAAGAGTGCAGGGCCAAACTCGCTCGGGAACAAGTTCCCGGCGTCGTTGTAGCAGAATCGCAGGAGACTCTTGTTCGAGCCGAAGGTGCGGAGCAGTGCGACCCCGCGGCGGCTCTTCGCGGCGTCCTTGCTGACCGCGAGGGCGAGCATTTCATGCGTGAAAAAATCATGAGCGTAAGGTGCCGCGAGCGCCACGATTCCCGCGACAAAACCAATCCACATTTTTGGGAACGGCGTGGCTGTGTCCCTGCTGCGCCGCAATGCGCCGCGTGCCGTCGCGAGTGTCAGCACCGAAATCAGCGGAGTCAGCGGAAGCAGGCCGAATCCGGCGGCTAGCAGGCCGAGCAGCGCAAAGGGTGTGAACGGGAGAAACATGGCCGCATAGACGACGCTGACGCCGATGGCGAAGGCATTGAGATGCGCGAGCCGCGGCAGCCATGAGTTGCGGCTCGACGTGATGGAAAACCAAGTCGCGAGATTTGCCGCGGGCACCAGCGCCACGAGTGCGAACTGCCACCAGTTGGGAATTGGATCAAATAAAATATCCGCGCACAAGTGAGTGTCCGCTTCGATGATGATCGTTGCAGCGGGCAGGAGAATGCCGAACAGCCAGAACACGATGTTGCGAAAGCTGAAGATTGGCGGCCGGGCCGGGCGGAGTTCGCCGGGGGAACGGGAGACGTCACTGGTGGCGGAGGCGGAGGTGACGGATTGCCCTGGGACATGGCCCGTAGCGGAGGGACTGGTGGGGATGTCGCTCATGCCGTCATCACTGCCAGCACGCCGGCGTGTGAGCAAGCGTCCGGTGGCACGGAAACACCGCGGGTGGAATCACAAATCCGGTGAAGGACGTGATGCGGGCGTTGCTCCCGGATGCGCAAGGATATCGCCATGATTGTGGATCTTCTCCGCGACCGTGAAAGGGAATGCCGGATGATGGATCGGTTGCGGAAACTATTGAGTCTCGCGAAAGTGGTTCATGGAAAAGCGAGCAAAGGGGAGCGGGCAGCGAGCGTAGCGCAGACTTCCAAGTCTGCTGTGTCGCGGATTTCCAAATCTGCGAACGCGGCGGGATGCGGAAGCGCTGCCGGTTGGGAAACCGGCGATACAGAAGACTTGGAAGTATGCGCTACGCGCGCCGCCGCGCCTCCTCCCATGAACCACTTTCGCGAGACTCAATAAGTTCAAGCTGAACGACGTCGAGATGCTCGCGATCCTAATCCTCAGCGACACGAATGGCGCGACGACTCGCGAGATCAATCCGCTGCGGGAGTAGGCAGTTCCGCCGTTGGCAAACTGGTAAAACAGTTTTGCGCGGGTGCAGGCAAAGTGGGCGAGCGCAGCGAGGCAGAGTGGATCGTAGGCGTGGGCGGGAGCCCACGTCGCGTTCTCCCGAGCGCGCCTACGCTCCGCGCCATCCCGCCAGCTTCGCCCATCCTCCCGCGCGAGGGTTGGAAACCTCGCCTTCTTTGCCGGGCCGCTATGCAAGTGCGGGAACGCGGCAAGCGGCCATGTCTTCCTCGTGATATTGTCTTGGTGCGACGGCTCGCTTCAGCCGCATGTTGCCATCGCTCGCGTGTCTGCAAAAGATGGAAGCCGCCGCGGAATCACTGCCATGCCGAAACCATTTCACATCAGCATCCTCTTTGTGGCGATGAGCATCCTGCTGCCGCGGGCTGTGTCTGCCGGCAAGCCTGCGCCACAGCCTGCTCCCACACCTGATTTGGCTGACGCACACTACGGCCCGGAGAAAATGCAGGTGTTTGATTTGTGGAAGGCGAAATCCGATCAGCCAAGCCCGCTGGTCGTGCGCATTCATGGCGGTGGCTATGTTTCCGGCAGCAAGGGTGTCTCCGCGGAGACGGTGAATGCGTATCTCCAGCAGGGGATTTCGTTCATGGACATCGGCTACCGCCTGACTCCGGAGGTGGCGGTCCCCACGCATCACATGGATTGTGCGAGGGCAGTCCAGTTTGCCCGCGCCCACGCGAAGGAATGGAACATTGACCCGAAACGGATCGCGGCGACGGGTGCATCCGCGGGTGGCTGCTCCGCGCTCTGGCTGGCCTTCCACGACGATCTGGCTGATCCGAAGAACGCCGACCCGGTGCTTCGCGAGTCCACGCGGCTGACCTGCGCCTTCGTCCACAGTGCGCAGACTTCCCTGGATCCGCGCGTGGTGAAGGAGTGGATCGGCGAGATCGTGATGACGCATCCTGCGTGGAAGAATCCGGCGATGTGGGGCCTCAAGCTCGATGAGTTCAACACGCCGAAGGCTCACGCGCTCTACGAAACCGCCTCGCCGATCACGCACCTGACCAGCGACGATCCGCCCGTGTGGATGGCCTACGGAATTCCAAAGGAGCCGCTCACGCTCACCAGCGCGATTCACAATCGGAACTTCGGGCTGCGACTCAAGGAGCAGATGGACAGGCTCGGGATCGAATGCGTCCTCGTCGTCGGGAAGGTCAAGCGTGGTGAGGAAGGAACGCCATTCCCTTTTTTGCTGAAGCAATTCGGGATCGTTCCTGCGAAAAAATGATCGCGGTTAGTTGAGGAAGATCAGCTCGTTCATCATCAGGACGACCTGCGCGTAGCGCTCCCACGCGCTCATCATGCTGCCGCCCTTGTCGGCCACCATCGTCTTTTTGCCGCTGGCGGTGCCGGTGGAATCACCGTGCAGGAATTGGCGCGCGAGTTCCAGTTCCGCGGGCTCGGGCGCTCGCTGGAGAACGGTGCGGAAGAGGAAGCGCACCTTTTGCTCTTCGGTCCCGGTGCGCGGAAAATCGGGACGCGCCAGCAGGCCCCTCACCTGCTCCGCGACGAACGGGCTGTTCAGCATGTAGAGCGCCTGCTGTGGCACGGTGGTCATATCGCGTTCGCCGGTGCTCATGTCGGGGTCTGCGAAATCGAATGTGTTGAACACCTCGGGCAGTCCCGCGCGGTCCACGAGCGCATACACGGTGCGGCGGCGCGGAAGATTGTCCTTCATGCCGGAAAAATCGGGCCCCTCGTATTTTCCCTTCGTCATCTCCGGGCCGAGTTCGCCGAGGCTGAAAGGACGCCCGCCCATCGTGGAATCGAGCCTTTCGCTCACCGTGAGGAGCGTGTCGCGGATTTCCTCGAAATCGAGCCGGCGGATGTTGAAGCGCCACAGCCACTGGTTGGTGGCGTCGGCCTTCATCCCCGCTTCCGTCGGGCGGCTGTCCTGCTGGTAGGTTGCGGATGACACGATCAGCCGGTGCAGTTTCTTCAGCGACCATCCGTTGTCCATGAACCACGTCGCGAGCCAGTCGAGCAGCTCGGGATGCGTCGGCGGCTCCGAGCGCGATCCGAAGTCGCTGACCGTCGTGACGATCGCCTGGCCGAAATGCCATTGCCACACGCGATTCACGATGACGCGCGCCGTCAGCGGATTGTCCCGGCTTGCGATGGCGCGCGCCAGTTCGAGGCGGCCGCTGCCGTCGGAAAATGGCCGGCTGTTTTCGCCCGAGAGCACTGTGAGAAACCGGCGCGGCACGATGGCGCCGCGATTCTCCGGCTCGCCGCGGATCAGGATCGGCGAGTCCTTCGGCGCGGGCTTGTCCATGAGCGTCATCATTCTCACGGGCGCGCCGGGATGCGTGAGGTCGAGGCCCACGACCTTGGACATGATCGCGCTCGACACCCGCGGAACCATGTAGCTGGAGCGGTTGATGGTCGCATCAGCGGGCAGGATCGGCGAGCCGCTGCCGAAGAGATGCCTGCGGAGCGCATCCATGCCCGCGTCCGCGAGCACGGTTTTCGCATTCGTGGCGTCGTACTCCAATTTGCTGAGCGGCGTGTATCGCTCGAGCTTCAACTGCCGGTGCAGTTCGCCGAACACCCCGGTGTAGATCTCCGCGACGTCTTTCAGCGACGCGGGCGCCTTCGCGGCGAACGCCCGCGCGATCGTAGGATTCACGTCCGCGGATGCCGCGATGTCCTTCGCGAGTTGCGCTGCCTGCGCACCGAATTTCTCACCCGGCAGCGCGGCAAATTGATACCACGGGCTGAACACGGGATCGTTCTTTTTTCCTGCCTCCATCGCGTGCATCGCCACCTGCCAGGGATACGCCAGTTCCAGGACCAGCTTCATTTTCTTCAGATGGGCGCGGAGGCCGTAATAATTGTTCGCCTCCGGTTTCTTCACGCCTGCGGGCGGATGCAGCCACTCGTGGATCACGAGCATGTAGTCGCCCGCTTTTACGAGCATCCCGCTCACCACGCGGGCCGCCTCCGCCTCACGGTAACGCACGACCTGCTGCTCGATTTTTGCGACTTCGGCAAGGTAGTCCTGGTGCGCGGGATCTTTCTCCGGCTCGGAAATCACCGGCGGATTCCGCGGCTCCTCGCTGCTGCTGAAGACGCCGTGCAGCGCGTAGTAATCCGCCGTCGGGATCGGATCGAACTTGTGATCGTGGCAGCGCGCGCACGCGGCCGTTACACCCATCAGCCCCTTCGTCACCACGTCAATGCGGTCGTCGAGAACGTCGTCCACCTTTCCCATGAACCGCTTGCCGACGGTGAGAAAACTGAGCGCCCTCAGCAGACCCTTATCCTGCTGCGATTCCGGCAGCCGGTCGGCGGCGATCTGCTCGATGATGAAGCGGTCGTAGGGCAGATCCTTGTTGAACGCCTCGATCACGTAGTCGCGATACGTCCACGCATACGGATACACCGACCTGCGCGCGCCGCCGGAACGGTCGCCGCTCGTGTCCGCATAGCGCGCGATGTCGAGCCAGTGCCGCGCCCATCGCTCGCCGTAGTGCGGCGACGCCAGGAGACGATCGACCACTTTTCCGAAGGCGCCCGCCGAGGTGTCCGCGAGGAATGCATCCACCTCCGCGGGCGTCGGCGGCAGGCCGGTGAGATCGTAGGTCACACGCCGGATGAGTGTGCGCGGATCCGCCTTGGCCGAGGGTTGCAGATTTTTTTCGCCGAGCTTTGCGAGGACAAAGCTGTCGATCGGATTCCGGATGAAATGCGTCGAGTCGGTCACCTTCGGCACTGGAGGATTCGCGATTTTTTTGAATGCCCAGTGATCAGCTGCCTTCGCCGCATTCGCCGCGGCCACCTTGCCGGTGCGCGGATCGGGCGCGCCCATTTTCACCCATTGCTCGAAGTCAGCGATCACCGCATCCGGCAGCTTGTCCTTCTTCGGCGGCATCGCCATTTCGGGATCAGGATCCTCGTGGCGGATGCCCCGGATGAGAACGCTCTTTTGCGGATTTCCAGGAACGATCGCGGGCCCGCTGTCGCCGCCCTTCAGCATCGCCTCGCGTGTGTCGAGCAGAAGCCCGCCCTTGATCTTCTTGCTGCCAGCGCTGTGACATTCGTAACAGCTCTCCACCAGCACCGGACGGATTTTCTTCTCGAAGAAATCGAGCTGCTCAAGATCCGGCTGTGCAGCGCGGGAGAGACTGGACGCGCCGCACGCCGCAGCCGCGGCAACGAGGCACAGGCGCATAGGGGTGGTGTTCATGGTTCAGCGGGTCGCGACGCCGGCGGTGATTTCCTTCGCATCGCTGCGGAGGATTTCGAGGCCGCAGAGCAGCGGTTGGTGCGCGACGTCGGCATCGGCGGGCGCGACGAGTTGGAGCGCGAGGTTCCCCGTGACTTGCACGTCGCGGAATTCCGCCATGAATGCGCGGCGTGTGCCGCCGGCTTTCGCGACAGGATCGAAGCCCTTTGCCACCGTCTTGCCCTGGAGCTGGATGTCGAACACGCGCTGGCCGGGCTGATCATTTTCCAGCGCGGAAAAATAGAGCCGCACGGTGTAGCTCGCGGCCGCCTGGGCGGTGCCGATGAGCGGGATGTCCGCTCGCGTGAGGCCGCGCGCACCCGAGGTGAACACCCACGGCGTGTCGGTATTCGCGATCGGATTCGAGTCCGCGTTGAAGCTGTACCAGTCGCCGCCTTTCGCAAATTTCGGCTTCAGGTCAAGCGCGAGGTCAATGCCCGTGCGCGACGTGGGGCGCGGGTAGCTGAGCCAAAGCTTGCCGTGCGAATCGCGGCGGTCGCCGGGCGCGCCGATGTTCAGCGCCATGTGCTGCACGGGGAGCTTCGCGCCGGTCGCGCTGTACACGCCCCATTCCATCCGGTGCTCGCGCGGCTCGAAAACGATCGTGGCCGCAATGGAGAAAAGGCACACGCAGCCGGCGCTTGCCTCGGGGATCATCACAAGGCCGTTCGCGGGAATAGTGTTGATCCAGCAGCCGAGCCGCTGCCCTGCGAAATGCTCCGTGCCCTGATCCTCGTCGAGGTTGTAGTACGCCGTGCTCTTCGAGCGGAAGAACATCATGTTCGGCGTCGCGGAGAGCGCACCGCAGTGGTGGCCGGGTCGCGCAAACATCCACGCGGTCTGCTCGCCGGTGAGCGGATGCGTGCGCGTCTTTTGTGCGCCGGTGTAGAGATCGTAGCTCCACGGCTCGGCGATGATGTCGTTGCCGATCACGATCGGGCGGTGACGGTAGTTCGCGTCCTTCGCCCAGATTTTGTCACCGGTGTTCGAGTTCAGGACGACGAGGCGGCGGCGGGAAAATTCGCCCGCGAGAAACTGCGTCCAGTAGTGGCCGTTCGCATTCGCTCCGCCGAGGACGAGGTGGCCGTTTTGATACATCATCGTGAGGCTGCCGCCGCCGATGCCGATGTCGCTGCAATCGGTCACATCCACGGGCTTCGCCCACTCCTGCTTGCCCGTCTTCGCGTCGAGCGAAACGGCGAGGCGCAGATCCGCCTTCTTCACGCGCTCCTCGGCGATCTTTTGCTCCTTGCCCGTGAGCTTCGAGAGATCGGTCTTGTCCTGCTTCAGCAATTCCTCGCGCTGCTCGGGCGTGAGCGCGGCATCAATGAAGAACACATGCCCGTCGCCGATGGCGATCGCGACGTGCGAAATGTGCTGGCCGGTGTAGCTCCACGCGAGCTTCCCGGTCTTCACGTCGAATGCAAAAATCGAGTCCGTGTTGATCGTGACCTTCGCGCCGCGCCGCGCGAGTTCCGCCGCATTTTCCGGGCGGCGCGTGACGGTGCCGTAGAGCAGCCCGTCCTGAATCGCGATGTAGCCCCATTGCAATTCCTTGCTCCCCTCCGTGCCGGGTGCGGTGAAAGTGTGGGCGATTTTTCCAGTCGCCGCATCGAACTGGATGCACGTCGCGTCGAGCAGCATGAAGAGCGCGTCGTTGCTCGCGGCCATGTTGCCAGGCTCGCGCGCATTATAGACGCCGCTGCGCATCGCACCGGGATTTTTCACCTCCCAGAGCTGCTGGCCGTTGTACGCATCGTAGGCCATCACCGCTTCCTCGCCCTGGATGAAAAGGCGGCCATTCACCGAGAGCGGGCCGACTGCGCCGTTGTGACGGTTCACCATCTTGCCCTGCCCCGGATCGCCATACCATAGCACGCTGAGCCCGCCCTTGATGCGCTGGTCGTCGTTGCTCGAAGTGTTCGTCGGGCTGCCATACTGGTGCGACCACGAGCCCGCGCCCGGCAGCGCCGCGCGCACGAGCCGCGACCACGAGCCATCGGTTTCGATCTTCGCCTTCTCGTCGCCGAGCTTCGTCGCCGCGAACCATGCCGCGGCATTTGTCTTTGCCTTCTGCAAATTTGCGGAGCCGTCCACCGTGCCGAGGACTGCGACGCCACCGAGCGGCTTGAGGCAACGCGCGATATCCGCCGCCGGGCCGGACGCTTCGCCAGTGAGCAGCATGGTGTCGGACACGATGAGATTTGCGAAGTAACTCGAGTACGGGATGACGTTGAGATCGAGGTGATCGAAGGTGACGCGCGAGCCGTAGAGTCCCGACTTTGCGAGCGCCGCGCGCGCTGCGGCGACTTTGCCTGCATCCGCATCCACGCCAAAAATCACGAGGTCGCTGCGCTTCGCGATTTCGTATGCGAGCCGTCCGTTTTCGCTGCCCGCCACGAGGCAGAAGCCGCGCTTGATGCCGGTCTGCTTCAGGATCGAATCCGCAGCGGCGGCGTAGAGATCGGAGAGATTGTCCTTCGGAAAAGGATCCGCATTCGCAGCGGGCGCAATCGCGATCTGCGGCAGCGCGGTGCGGCTCGCATCCGCGAATGCGTACACTTTTCCAGCCGATGTGCTCACGACGAGATGGCCATCTGCGGCGGCGAGCCCGCGTGCATCGCCGTCCACGGGCTTCTTGAAGACCTGCGCGCCCGTTTCCACATCGAGTCCGACGACTTCGCCCTGTCCGCCGGCGATCAGCGTTTTCCCCGCGAGGATGAGCGCGGAGTCGTGCTTCAGCGTCGCCTTCCACTTCACGCCGACCGGCGGCATGGCATCGAGCACCTTCTGCTTTGCAGCGTACTGATCCTTCTTCGTCTGGTAATCCTTGCGCTTCGACTCGTAACTCTTGCCCACGTCGGCGAACGCCTTCTCCGCCTTCGCGAGCGCGGCCTGCGCGGCGGTGCGCTCCGCGGCTCCCGCTTTCGCGAGCGCCTCCTTCGCCGCTGTGAGATCCTTTTCCGCTGCGGTCACCTTCTTCAATTCCTCCAGCGCGGGATGTTTTTTCAGGTACGTGTTCAGGATCGTCTGCGCGGATTCCAGCTTGTATTTCTCGCGCGAGCCCTCGGCGTATTTGATGCGATCCACGGCGATGATTTCCCTGCCGTTTGCAAAATATCCCACGTCGCCTGCGAGCGTCATCTGGTTTCCCTGGAACCAGCCGAAGCCCGCCTTCCCGCTCGTCTGCTCCGTCGCGAGAATCTGCCGCTCGCCGACGGCATAAAGCTGATCATCCGCGAGCATCGCTTGCGTGCCGCCGATGCCGCGCC
The DNA here is from genome assembly GCA_038238025.1 of Chthoniobacterales bacterium. Taxonomy (GTDB): domain Bacteria; phylum Verrucomicrobiota; class Verrucomicrobiia; order Chthoniobacterales; family Chthoniobacteraceae; genus SXWH01. The sequence goes on along the minus strand of JBBRYC010000032.1, from coordinate 46,065 downwards.
ACGAGCCCGCCGAGCGCTTGATCTGCTCGCCCGTCTTGCGATCAAACGCCGCCGACAGCGCGCGGCCCGACGGCACGAAAAGAATGTCCTTCGTCGTGAGCAGATAACCCTGCGGCGAGAGTTCGTTGCGCCCCGCGTCGTCCTGGCTGATCGCGTCGTTCTTCCAGATCACTTTGCCCGTCGCCGCCTCGACTGCGTAAAGGTACACATTCTCGTGAGGAAAAACGCCCGCGCCGAAATACGCGGTGCCGCCATCCACGAGCACGCCGGTGCGCACGGGCCAGCGCGAGATCATCCGCCCGCGTGCGAGGATGCGTTCATCGTTTGGTCCGGCGCGGAGGTTCCAGATCACTTTCCCCGTCGCCGCGTCGAGGCAGTACGCGTGGCCGTCGTCCGAGCCGACGAATAATTTTCCATCCACGATCATCGGCGCGAGGCGGATCGGGCCGTCGGTAAAAAACGTCCACTCCTCCGCGCCCGTCGCGAGATTTTTGCAGAAGACGCGACCGTCCACCGACGAGCCGAAGAACACGCGGCCATTTGCAATCGCGACGTGGAAGACCTCATCGAAGCGGATGCGATTGATCATCACATAGCCCTCGAAGCTGCGACCTTCCTCGCCCGGCCACGCAAGCACCGGCGCGGTCGGCGATGCAAACGTCCAGCGATCCGCGAGCGGCGCGGCGAGCGCCTCGGTCGTGGCACCGACGCGCGAGCTGTCGTGCTGATACGTGGGCCAGTCCGCGCGCGCGGCCAGCGAGGCGAGGCAGGCAAGTGCTGACGTGAGGAGGAAACGGCGCAGGGGATTCATAAGGTGGGAAGCGGTGCGACGGTGAATGCCGCAGTGCCAGATGCGACTCGAATCGCGGGGGAAAATTAGGGGCAGCGGAAGAGAGGCAACTTTCGGGTGGAGCACGCGACTCGCGTGCTGTTTTCGGCGACCCGCCGAGAACACCCGATGGAGCCACGATGCAGGCTGCGTGCGCAGATTCGCAACGCGCTCAGTGCCGCGAGGCGCAAGCGACATACGCACGTTCTGCGGTGTCTGCGGCCAGTGGCCGCAGACAACACGCGAGTCGCGTGCTCCACCCGAGAAATCCCGCCCCGCCCATTCTGTGCGAACTGCGAACGCCTACCGGTGCATTTCGACGCGTGTGCGCCATCGCACCCTTTTCAGAAAACTCGAAATGCGTAGTGTGCGCGCATGTCCCGCCCCATTCACCGAACGCTCTGGCTGCTCGTGCTCGCCGCGTTCCTCGGTGCGAGCACGGCGCTGGCGTGCTCGGTGCCGGTCTTCCGCTACGCGCTGGAGCACTGGAATGCCGCGCCGTTTCAGGCGTTCGTCTTTCACCGCGGGCCGCTCTCGGATGCGCAGCGCACGAGTGTGCGCGAACTCGGAAAGGACGGGCTCGCGGGAAAAATGCACGCGAACATTTCCGTCCGCACCGTGGATCTCGAACAGGATCCGCCGCCGGAGCTGCTCGCGATGTGGCAGCAGGCGCGCAGCTCCGGCGGCGAAATGCTCCCGCAGCTCGTCGTGCAATTCCCCGCGACGAACCGCGTGAGCAGCGTTTTCTGGTCAGCCCCGCTCACCGCGGACAGCGCCGCGCAGTTGCTCGATTCGCCAGTGCGGAAGGAGATCGTCCAGCGTCTCGGCGAGGGCCAGAGCGCGGTCTGGCTCGTGCTCGAAAGTGGCGACCCGGCGAGGGATTCCGCAGCCGCCGCGTTGCTCGACGCGCGGCTGAAGCATCTCGCGTCCATCCTCCAGCTTCCGAAGCTCGATGCGCAGGACATCGCGAACGGCCTCGTCTCCACAGGGCAGCAGGGAATGCGGCTCGAATTTTCCATGCTGCGCATCGCGCGAAATGATCCGCGCGAGCAGCCGTTCATCGGCATGTTGCTCGGCGCGGAAAAGGATCTCGCCGATGCGAAGGTGCCGCTCGTGATTCCTGTCTTCGGCCAGGGCCGCGCGCTTTATGCGCTCGTCGGCGATGGCATCAAAAGCGAAACCATCGACAAGGCCGCGACCTTCCTCATCGGGAAATGTTCCTGCGAGGTGAAGGAGCAAAATCCCGGCTTCGATCTGCTGCTCGGCGCGGATTGGAAAGCGCTCCTCGCCGCGCAAAACGCAGGCATCCCCGATCTGCCGACGATGGCCGAGCTGACGAAATCCGCGCCGGTGACCGTGACGATCTCGGCAGGCAGTCCGCCTGCAAAAACTGGTGCTGAAAATGCAGCGCCACGCACAAGGCTTGTGCCCGTCGCAATCGCGCTCGGCATCGCTGCGCTTCTCGCCGGTGTGCTCGCGCTGCGGCGTGCAAAGTAGGCGAGATTTTCAATCTCGCGCGGCAGGATGGGCCGAGGCGGCGGGATGGTGCGGAGCGAGCGTGGAGCGCCGACGATTCGTCGGCACCGTGCGTCCCGGCAGGAGCGGCGCATGGAATTTTGAAGCGTTTCCGATTGTGTGGCGTCCGATGTCCGTGCGGATGCGGATGTGGGCAGGCGTGGCGCGGGCACGGGCGCAGCGCAACTTTGGACATCCTTCCTGCTTCCGCGCTTTTTGCCGACGAATCGTCGGCGCTACATTCGTCGGCGCTACATTTCCGCTCGTCCACCCCGCGGCGCGCTGCATCATCCCGCCCATGCGCGTTCCCCTCACGCTCCTGATGTGCGCCGTCGCGGCGCTTCATGCGGAACCGGCCCCGCTCGTGGCCGACGTGGATTTGCAGCCGCTCGCCGCGCAGGCGCGACGCGTGTTCGAGGCGGCAGATTTTCTTGGCGAACCATTTTCCGCGGAGCAGCGCGACGCGGTGGAGGCCGCGTCGCGGCTCACGGATCGCGCGCAGGCTGTCACGAAAATCCAGGCGGTGCTCGATGCGCGCGCGCTGTTCGTCGTGAACGTCAATCCCGAGATGCGCGTGAAGGCCGAGCAGGGGCCGGCGAAGGCGGTGTCCGTCGAGCAGGGCTGGCGGCTCTTTCTCGTGAAGGTGATCAACGAGGCGGGTGTGACCGCGCCGCTGCGCATCCGCAGCCCGCAGGCACAGCCGGTTTTCAATTCCACCGGGATCGTCGCCGGGAAAAAGCCGATGCCGATCGGCGAGCCGCCGTTTGCGGAGCGCTGGACGGACATCGAGATTTTCACGAAGCCGCCGATGAAGTCCGCGCTCAGCGGGCTCGCGGTGGAATACGTGCTCGTCTCCCTCTTCAGTCGCGACGCGGGAAAACGCGAGGCGCGCTTTTCGTTCGATGTGGGGCAGGGGACGCAGGACCTTGGCTTCCGCAGCGATTGCGACGTGCTTTTCAACTGCCTCCCCGCGCGCGCGATCACGCTGCGTGTGCACGACGAAGCGGGCGCACCGACGACCGCGTCGTTCCTCATCCGCGATCAGGCAAAGCGCGTGCATCCCTCGCAGGCGAAACGTGTCGCGCCGGACTTCTGGTTTCACCCGCAGATCTATCGAGCGGACGGCGAGATCGTGCGCCTGCCGGACGGGCAATACGATGTCGAATTTTCGCGCGGGCCCGAGTCCGTCGCGGAGACGCGGAAGATCACCGTCGCTGCCGACACGCGTGAGCTGTCGTTCGCGGTGAAGCGCTGGATCGATCCCGCGAAATTCGGCTGGTGGAGCGGCGATCACCACATCCACGCGGCGGGCTGCAAGCACTACTCGAATCCGAGCGAAGGCGTGCTCGCGACCGACATGGCGCGGCACTGCCGAGGCGAGGATTTGAAGATCGGCGCGAACCTCACGTGGGGGCCGTGTTTCGATTTTCAAAAGCAATTTTTCACCGGGAAAGAGGACGCCGTCTCACAGTATCCGTATCTCGTGCGATACGACATTGAGGTGAGCGGATTCGGCTCGCAGAAGAGCGGCCACCTTTGCCTGCTGCGACTGCGCGACCAGATGTATCCCGGCGGCGATTCCACCGATCACTGGCCGACCCTTTGCCTGAACACGCTGAAGTGGGCGAAGAAGCAGGGCGCGCTCACCGGTCCCGCGCACAGCGGCTGGGGATTGCAGCCGATTGCCGAGGACGATCCCGCGCGCGGCCAGCCGTACAAAGGTGCGGGCGCGATCAAGTCCGCGACGAATGAGCCGTTCAATTTTGTCGTCCCGCCGTTCAACGGCATCGGCGCAAACGAATACATCGTGGACGTGACGCACGACGTGCCCGGTCCCGATGGCAAGCTGGTGCCGGCGGTGGATTTTCTCTCGATGGTGGACACGCCGTGCGTGTGGGAACTGAACATCTGGTATCAGACGCTGAACGCTGGCTTCCGCACGCGCATCAGCGGCGAGACGGATTTCCCGTGTATCTACGGCGAGCGCGTCGGCCTCGGGCGCAGCTATGTGAAGCTCGACGGCAAACTCACCTACGATGACTGGTGCGAGGGCATTCGCGCCGGGCGGAACTACGTCGGCGATGGGAAAAGTCACCTCCTCGATTTCAAGGCGAACGACGTCGCGATGGGCGAGCACGGCAGCGAACTGAAACTCACGCAGCCCGGCACCGTGAAGCTCACCGCCCGCGTCGCCGCGCGACTCGCCGACAAGCGCGACCCGGAAATCCGCGCGCGCGATCTTGAACAGAAGCCGTATTGGGACATCGAGCGCGCACGCATCGGCACGGGCCGCGAGGTGCCCGTCGAGGTGCTCGTGAATGGGCGCAGCGTCGTGCGCAAGAACATCGCCGCCGATGGCACGCTGCGCGACGTGAGCTTCGATGTGACGATCGAGCGAAGCAGTTGGGTCGCGCTACGCATCCTGCCTTCGTCGCACACGAATCCGATCTGGGTCACGGTCGCCGACAAGCCCGTGCGCGAGCGTCGCAGCATCGATTGGTGCCTGAAGTCCGTGGAGCAATGCTGGTCGCAGAAGGAAAAGCTGATCGCGCCTGCCGAACTCGCCGACGCCCGCGCCGCCTACGAGCACGCGCGTGTCGTGTATCGCGCACGGCTCGCCGAGTCGCCCCCGCCGTAGCGGGCGTGGCGCAACCTTGGACTACGGCGGGAAGCGACAGCGCCACGCCGCCTTCGGAGGCCGCGGCGCTGCCGGCCATGTCCGCTGTCCACGACCGTGAACAGGGAGTTTTGAAGTCCGCAAAAAACACGGACTGCACAAAAAATGACCTGCCATTTCCGTGTGTTCCGTGGACTCTTTTCCCCGCCGGAAATCCGCTGCAAAGGCGGTGTCACGCTGACGCTGGCCACCGCAGTCCAAGGCGCCCGCGGCCTCCGGCGCGTTTGCGGGGCACTTTAAAAAACAACTCCTTTCATCGCGACGGGATGTGCATTGTCTCTGGCTCACATCACAACTTCCATGAGACTTCACCGCTTCCTCCTCACCGCTCTCGCATCGCTGGCCGTGGCGCTGCCCATTTTCACCGCGACGGCACGCGCCGCACAGCGGGATGATTCCGCGTCGGAAAAACTCGGCATCCGGCTTTCGCTCCAGTGCTACACGTATCGTGCAGTCACTTTTTTCGAGGCAGTGGACAAGGCGAAGACACTCGGCATCAAATATCTTGAAGTGTATCCGGGCCAGAAACTGAAGCCGGACTCGACCGACAAGACCGGCTTCCCGATGAGCGACGAGGTCGCTAGCGCGATGCTGAAAAAATTGGAGGAGGCGGGCGGGATGAAGCTCGTGGCGTACGGCGTGGCGGGCGTGCCGACCGATGAGCCGGCGGCGCGGAAGATGTTTGAGTGGGCGAAGAAGATGGGCATCGGCGTGCTGGTCACGGAGACCGCGCCGAATGCCGTGCATGACAAGCTGTGCGAGGAATTCCAGATCCGCATGGCGCTGCACAATCACCCGAAGACCTGGCCGCCGGACGACGTGCTCAAGGCATGCGAGGGTCACTCGAAATTGATCGGCTCGTGCTCGGACACCGGCCACTGGATGCGCCGCGACCTGAAGCCCGCCGAGCAGTTCAAGAAACTCGAAGGCCGCGTGCTGCACTCGCACTTCAAGGACCTCAACGAATTCGGCAATGGCCACGATGTGCCGTGGGGCACGGGCAAGGGCGACGCGAAGGCCATGCTCGCGGAATTGGTGCGCCAGGGCTACAAGGGCTTCACCTCGATCGAGTATGAGCACGGCAACGTCGCGGAACTCGACGAGAACCTGCCGAAGTGCGTGGCGTTCTTTGACAGCGTGCTGGCGGAACTCGCCGCGGCGAAAAAATAGGCGGGGCCGAGTGGTGGCGGATTACCCGCCCTTCGCGAGATCGAGGAAGACGATGATGGACGGATTGCCGACCGGCGTAAAATTTCCGGTGAAGGCAAGGCCGCCGGTTTTCCGATCGAGGCGAAAGGCGGCGATCGCGTCGGCCCGCTGGTTGCAGCAGTAGAGGAAGTTTCCGCCGGGCTCGACATTGAAGCTGCGCGGGTAGTCGCCGCGGGTCCATTCCTCGGTGAGGAACGTGAGCGTGCCATTTTCGCCGACCGAAAAAATCGCGATGCTGTCGTGCAGGCGGTTCGCCGCATAGACGAAGTGGCCATCGGCGGAGACCATGATTTCCGAGGTGAAATTGCTCCCCGCGAATCCCGGCGGCAGGCTGGAAATGGTCTGCCGCGAGGTGAGCCGGCCCTTCGCGGAGTCGTAGTCGAAGAGCACGACAGTCGAGCCTTCCTCCTGGATCGAATAGAACCAGCGCCCGTTCGGGTGAAAGGCGAAATGCCTCGGGCCGTCGCCGGGCGGCAGCGAGATCGATGGCGGATCGTTTGGCGTCAGCACCCCCGCGTGGTCGTCGAATTTCCACACGAAGATCCGGTCCAGTCCCAAGTCCGCGTGCAGCACGAAGCGGCCCGACGGATCGGCCTCGATCATGTGTGCGTGCGGCTGGTCGTGTCCGCTGAATGCGAAGCTCCCCGGCGGTGCGTTCGTCGCCTTTGTCGGACCGATCGTTCCGTCATCCTTCTTGATGTCGCTCGCCTTCCCGAGGCTCCCGTCCGGCAGGATCGGAAGCACGGCGACGGAGTGGCCGAAATAATTTGCGACGAGCACAAATCGCCCGGACGGATGGATGCTCAGGTGCGCCGGTCCCGCGCCGCCGGACGGCACGCTGTTCAGCAGATTCAGCTTTCCGTCCTTGCGATCAATCGCGAACGCGCTGACCGAGCCCGGATCAGCCTCGCCCATCCGGTCGGTTTCATTCGCCGAATACATGTGTGTCCCCGCGGCATTCACCGCGAGGGCGCTCGGGCTGGTGCCCATCTCATGCACGCCGGCCGGTGTGAGCACGCCGGTCGTCCGATCCACTCGGAACATGTGGATGCCGCGCCCGTTTCCCGGCGGCAGATCCACCTGCGTGGGCTGCACATTTTTCAGCGGCGAAGTGTACGTGCCCACGTATGCGATCAGTGGCGCGTCGGCTGCGGCTGCACTCATTCTTGGCAATGCTGCAAGCATCGTTTCACCGCCGAGCAGCGCAGTGGAGGATTTCAGAAAAGTCCGCCGTGTGATTGTTTTTGGGATCATGATTGAGGGTGCTGTGGGAAGTTTGAGCGGCAATTATTTCGCCTCGGGATGAAGGCGCGCGTCAAACCACTGGAGCGTCTCCTGCCACATCTCGGGAGTGTACGTGTGGCCAACGCCCGGATAGATCACGCTGCGAAAGTCGCCGGCCTTTTCAAAAAGTTTCCAAGCTGCTCCCGCAGCGCTTTCGATTTTCCGGATACCCGGAACCGGCGAGCCCGCATCGTCCGCGCCCGCGAGTGAGAGGAATGCGCGCGGCGCGATGCACGCGACGACAGCCTCGGTATCGAAATGCTGCAACATGCCGGGGACGAAATAGTAGATGCCATGCGCGCGCAGCATCTGCGCTTCCATGAGATCGCGATAGCGCGTGAGGCAGCACACCGCGACCGCGGCCTTCGCGCGATCGTCGAGGGCCGCGAGCCACCACGTGCGTGTGGCACCCATGCTGATTCCCGCGACGCCCACGCGCTCCGCGTCCACCTCGGAGCGCGAGCAGAGGTAGTCGAGCGCCATCATGTCATCGCGCACTATCATGCCCCAGAGCGTGCGTCCGGCCCACAGTTGGAATTTCGCCGCGGTCATCTCACCCGCGCCGCCATTTTCATTCGGCCCGCCAGGGCCGCGTCCGTTCCGTTCGCCGAAGCAGTAAGCATCAATCGCCAGCACCGCATAGCCGCGCGCAACGAGTGCCGGGCCGGGTTCCTCGGGCGTGTGCTTTTTTGCAAAGATCTCGATTTTCCCGCTGTGATACTCGCCGCCGTGCCAGTGATTCCAGAGGATGGCCGGCACTTTTCCGCGCGCATTTTTTGGAAGCAGCAGCACGCCCGGCACCGTCGCGCCCGCACCGTTGTCGAACTCAAACGTCTCCTGAAAATATCCGCCCTTGTCCTCTCTCGACAGTGTCTTCACCACCGGGATTTTCGGTCGCGGCGGAAGATTGCCGAGGAGCTTCCAGAGCGTTGCGCGGATTTCTGCGCGCTGTTTTTCAAAAGCCGCTACCGTCCCGGCGACGCGGAAATCCTGCGCGAGCGCGGCATGTTCGATCCATCGTTGGGCGTCAGTCACGTCTTGGGACATGAGTGGATGCCCGAGCCCGCGCAGGAGCGCGAGGAGCAACGCCACGCCGCGGCAGCGGAAGTTTCCGCGTCGGTCCGTGCGTGGTTCGGATGGAGTTCGCATGACGGTGGCGGTGAAATGTGATGGGAGTTTTCGGAACGCAAATTTACGGGGGCCATCGTGCCGTTTCAGTTTTTCCGCTGAGGCGTCGGTGTGACTTGGAGGCAGCGAAGCTCGCCATCATTCAGCCAGCCGCCGTCATTGCGGATGATTGCACGAAGCGTCTTCGGTGGTTTTCCGCCAGCATACGTTTCAGCCTTCGTCAGCGTGATTGTGAGGCTGCCGTCGGCGTGAAGCTGGATGACCTGCGGCTTGTCCGTATCGAACCAGCCGTCTTCGGTGAAGACGATGATCCGATCGGCTTCACGCTGAGTTTTCGTGCGCCGCGCCTTCGCGGAAGCGGGCTTCAACACGAGCGAGATTGTCCGATCCATCTCGCTCGCCGTGGCGCTCCAAGCATCGCTGGATCTCTCCGCACGCGCTCGTTCCTCGTCGAGCAGCTTGTGCCATTTCTCGTTGAGCGTGGCTTTTTCCGCTACGGGCAAAGTGAGGCTCAGGTCTTTCCAGCCCGGCTGACAGGACGTCCCGCAGCACATCCATGAGGCACTGGCGGTGAGCGTGATCGAATCGCCGGTTTTCAATCTCGCCGCCGGCGTGATCTCAGCCCGCAGCATCACGTCCCGATCAAATCCCTGTGCCGTAATCTTGAACATGTGCGTGCGCTCCGGCTCGGGATAAGTGAGTTCGCCGGCCTTCCAGCCGGGCGGCAGCTTCCACTTTAGCTGCGTCGGCACGCCGACGATGCCGGGAAACCGCCAGTAGGTATGCCACCCGCGATCATGCACGAGCCACAGGCCGACGGTGAAGGGCTTGCCGGGGACGATGTCAGACTGCTCGGATACCAACTGAATCTTCAACCCCGTCTGCGCGACAGCCCGTTCCGAAAGTGCGAACGACGAGAGCAGTAACGCCATCAGCAGCGCGCCGTTCGCCATTCTTAAAACGCAGCCGGAAGTCATTGGATGCACGTTCTCAGAGTTGATGCGGAATGCTTGCTCCGGGTGTGGTGATTTTTTGAACGCAGAGACGCGGAGAAAAAATGAGAGCGACGCAGAGGGTATGGCTACTTTTCCTCTGCGAAACTCTCATTCTCCCTCTGCGCCTCAGCGATAATTTCCGATTTTGGCCACATCCGCGCTCAGACTTTGCCGCGCGCCGGGATTTCAAAGCCGGGATTGTTCGCGTCCTTCAGCAGCGCATTCGCCTCGTCCTTGAATTCACCGGTGTGCAGTTCGGTCGCGGGATCGAATGTCAGCCACGGGCCGACGACATACTCGGCCTTGTCCTCGGGGACGCCCACGCCGTCGCGCATGATCTCGTGGAGCTTCATGAAGTGATCGTGCGCGTCGGAATTGTCGCCGAAACGTCCCGCCTTCGCGTTGAACGGAACCTTTTTCCCGAGGCGGTAAGAGTTGTTCATCAGGTGCCCCAGCACGCACCCATTGTGTGCGTCGAGTGCATTGCCATTCGCCATTTCAGGCTTGCCGGCGCGGCACGCGGCGATGAATGCGCCCCAGTTTCCCCCCGGCGTCACCTTGCCATTCGGCACGGAGAGTTTTTCACCCTTGTCGCTGCCTTTCGGAAAATAGAGCCCGCGCACAATTTTCCCACCGTCCTCGAAGTAATACTCGTTCTCCACCTGGTTGTGGTAGCCCTTGTAGCTCACGTTGCGGACATTGAAGAACGCGTATTGCCCGTTCGCATACTCGCCGATGCCAAACATCGTGTTCGGCGTCTCGCCTTGGTCATCCCACTGGAAGCGCCCGCCGATCGCCATCGCGCGGACAGGGTGCGTGAGTTCCGGCGCGAGCGCCCAGCGCGCGACGTCGAGCTGGTGCGTGCCCTGATTGTTCAGGTCGCCATTTCCCGTCTTCCAAAACCAGTGCCAGTTGTAATGCACGAGGTTCTCGTGGTACTGCGCGATCTGCGCCGGGCCGCGCCAGATGTCCCACGCGAGATTGCTCGGCGGTGCGGAGGGCGCCTTCGTGCCGATGCTGCCGCGCGGCTTGCAGCAATAGCCGTAGGAAATCTTCAGCTTGCCCCATTTGCCCGCATTGATGGCCTCGTGCAGTCCGGCGATCTTCGCGTCGCTGCGCCGCTGTGTGCCGTGCTGGATCACCACGCCATATTTTTTCTGCGCCTCGACCACGATGCGTCCCTCGGCCACGTCGTGGCTCATCGGCTTTTCCACATAGACATGCTTGCCCGCCTGTGCGGCCCAGATGGTCATCAGCGAATGCCAGTGGTTCGGCGTCGCGATGGAAATTGCGTCGAGCGTCGGGTCTTCGAGCGCCTTGCGCACATCGGTCACGCCTTTGGTCGTGTATTTGCCCGCCACTTTTTTCTCCAAACTTTTTAACGCCCCATCCAAGACTTTCTGATCCGGATCGATGAGGTAGGCGATCTCGACATTCGGCTGTCCCAGCCATCCGGCCATGTGGGCGGTTCCGCGTCCGTGGCAGCCCGCGATGGCGATGCGCAGGCGATCGTTTGCGCCGATGATTTTTGCCGAGGAGCGTGTGCCGCTCACGAGGGCGTTTGCGCCGGCTGCGAGCACCGCGTTTTTGAGGAAACTGCGTCGTGTGATGAGATTCATGGGATGATTGCGTGTGGTTGGTATCTGGCGGGGATTTCGGCGTTCCCAGTGAAGACCCGGCAACTGTCGCCCTCTTGGTTTTTTGCTGTCGGGTTTCCATCGGCATGCGATGAAGGGCGCGCAGAAAATTATGAACGATCCCGCCACCCAAGTCAGCGAGGCCGATCTGTCGCGTGCCGAACATCAGGATGCGATCCTGCAACTCCTCGATGCCTACTCGATGGATCCGATGGGCGACGGTCATCCGCTTTCCGATACCGCGCGCCGCGACTTGATTCCCGGACTGCGCCAGCATCCGACCACAGCGGTCTTCCTCGCTTATCACGGCACGGATCCCGTCGGTCTCGCGATCTGCTTCCGCGGCTTCTCCACATTTGCCGCGCGGCCGCTCGTGAATATCCACGATTTCTCCGTCTTGCCGGAGCATCGAGGCCGCGGAATCGGACATCTCCTCCTCGCTGCAATCGAGCGCTACGCCCGTGCGACCGGCTGTTGCAAGCTCACGCTCGAAGTCCAGGAAAACAACCTCCGCGCGAAGTCCATCTACGCGGCAGCGGGCTTCTCGCAGATGCTCTACGTGCCCGAGGCGGGCGGCTCGCTGAATCTCTCGAAGCAACTGGAATGAGCACGCCGGCTCCGCGACGCGCAATCGGCGTTCATCATTTCAAAAATGCGGACGCAGTTCCGTCCCGGAGTGCCGCAGTGCCGCTGGCTTCCAGTTTCACTTTCGCCACACCGCCGTGAATGGCGACGTCGGGTCCGCGACCGACGGGCCTGAGTGTTCCGTCAGGCGTGGCTGAAAAGTGGAGCGTCACTTCCTTTTCCTCATCCGTGGGATTCGCGAGCAGGACGAGTCGCGAACCGTCGCGCGACGCCGCGCGAAATTCCACTCCGGCACCGCGCTCCTTCAGTGTCACCGAGGCGTCCGGTTTCGCATCAAGCAGGAATGGGCCGAGCTGCGCGAGTTCAGCATTCACGCCCTTGAGCGATGCCCACACGTCCGGCTGCTCCTGCGCAAAGGTGACGCCCTTTTTACCCGTGACGTGATGGTACGAGTAGAAGCCGATCCCGCGCGCGCCGTGGATGAGCGAGAGCCAGACCATGCACTTCAACTCCGCCGCGGTCGGGTAGCGATCATTCACGGTCCAGGTGAAGATTTGCAAAATCGGCAGCAGCGGTTTTTTCCCGCCGGATGCGAGCGATGCACGGCCCACCGCTTCGCCCACGCTCCGGATGGGCTGATAAGGCACGGGGTAAAGATACGGCGCGGAGACATCAATCGCCTGCACGACGGACTCGTATTTTTCGGGCGGAGGCAGCGTGTTCGCGACGACGCCCGCAGGCTCGTCCAGCCAGTATCCGATCGCGTGCATCACCGGGCGCTTCGGGATTTGTGCGCGCGTTTTTTCGAGGTCTGCCTTCAGGTTGTCGAGGAGCGGCGGCTTGAGATTCAGCACCGGGCTGTCCATGCCGATGGCGAGGAGGATGCTGTCGAACTTCTCGATCATTCTCCCGTGCGCGGCGGCATACATGCCGGCCGCGCGCGCCGCGTCGGCGTGTTCCGACTTCGACACGGTCACCATGTTGAACCCGTGATCGTGGATGCGCTTCAGCGATTCGGGATCCGTCGGCACGCTGTAAAGCAGGATGGGAAAGAACGGTTTTCCATTCACGACGATGCGCCCGTGTTCGTCGCTGACCGCCGTCTGGATCGGAGGCAATGCGATGGAAGCATCTTGCGCGGGCGACGCGCTGCCGGACAGGAGCGACAGCACGAGCGCGAAGACTGGAACGAGCGATTGGTTCATCGAACTGATTGCGTCGGAAATTTCCTCATACGATTTCCACAGTGAGAGTTCGTGAAGGTCGGCGACGCTGCCCGAGGAGCAGGGGCGCCCTCGCCCCGAGTCTTGGTGGCGCGGGGCGAGGGCACTCCTGCTCCTTGCCCGCGCTTCCGGCATTGTGACCGTGGAAGTCGTATCACGGCTTCAGGCTCGCTGCCGGCATCGTGCGGAAAAATACACCGGAGCCGCCGGGCTGATTTGCGTCGGTGTCGTAGAAGATCGTTCCGAGTGTCTGGGCGTCGAGTTCCACGGTGCGCGGGCACGCCCTTCCGCCGATCGGCCTGCCGGGATTGTAGAACTCCACCGGATGATCCAAGTCCCACGATTTTCCATCGTCGCGCGAAGCGATGAAGTGGATCATTTCGCCGCCGACTCCGGGGCCGACGATCTGCGAAGCGAGCAGCCAGCCGTTCTTCAGCGCGATCATCTCATGCCGCCAGCCCTGCGTGAAGACATCGGGGAACGGCTTGACCTCCTCCCACGTTTTGCCGCCGTCGGTGGAGCGTTTCCCGCGACCGCTGACGAGCGTGCCCACCGCGGTGCGGACGATCGGCACGAGTCCGTGTGCGGCAGGCGCGCCGAACGCTGTTTCCTCGCCGGTGGCGGGATTGTATAGCACCGTGCGATCCGCCAGCGGGAAGAGCCACGCGGTCGGCGACAGCTCGACAATCGGATGGCGGATGACGCTGTGAATTTTCTGATCCGCATTCTTCGCGAGGTCCTTCGGCTCGCTCCACGTCACGCCATCGTCGCTGCTGATCGAGAATGCGACGAAGCGCGACTTCAGCTTTTCCTCCGGTGCGAACCAGACATTCCAAGCGTGAACGAGCCGCCCGTCCGCGAGCGTGGTGAGCGAACCGGGATAGACCGACGTATTCGTGGTGGGCGGAAAAAGCGCGGGCCTCGACCACGACTTCCCGCCATCAGTCGAGCGCGTGATGAGATGCGGCTTGTATTCGCTCTTGCAGAAGACCGCGACGAGCGTGCCCTTCGCCGTGATGCACAGCGCGGGATGAATGTGCCCGCTCACTCCAGTCTCGATGCGCACCGGCGGCGGAAGATTTCCCTGCTCGCCGAGCGCAAGCGGAGCAATCGCGAGCAGCGAGGCGAGGAGGCTAAACGCAAGGCGCATCCTCAAAGTTGCGTGAGGGAGTGGCGATGGTTTCTGATCAGTGTTCATGAGGGCGTGTGGGGTCAGCGTTGAGGAAATCAGAAATGGCGCACCTATTTCTCCGCGAAATTGTCGTGCGTGATCAGCTGCAGCGCCTTCGATGGCTTCGACTCCTTTTTGTCCGCGCCGACGCTCGTGAGGAAAAGATACATCGGCGTCTCGGGTTTGAAGCCGGTGACTTGCATTTCGGATTTCACGTCGGCCTTCAGGAGATCCGCACCACGACCGTCGGGGTAGATCGAGAGGTAGAGATTGTATTTTCGATCCGCCGCCTCGTCGAAGTGGACGATCATGCGACGACCGTCATTGAAGTGCGTCGGCTCAGTGAACGCACGCAATTCCGGCGCAGGGCCTGAACCCTCGGCGTTCAGTTTCGCGAGGAGATTTTCCGCAGGGCCGGTCCACACCGGCAGCGGCATCCGCGTCTTGTATTTCGCGAGGATCGCGGGCGTCACGTTTTGCTCGGAATCGTATTCTACGACGAGTTGCGAGAGTTTGTAGCTGCGCACCGGCACCGTCTTCATCTCGCCGAGCCACGGCACTTCGTTGCGCGCCTCGACGATGATTTTGTCGAGCGTCAGCGGTAGATCCACGATGCCGTCGCCGCCGCGCGAGCCCCACCACGTCGTCTCGAGTTCGCGTGCGCCGTCGTAGGGATGCGTGCCCGGCAGCGGGAAGCGCACGTAGCGCCAGCCGTCGAAACTCACGGACGACCAGCCGTGCGTGTCGTCGCAATTCCAGTCGTCCTTCGTCCCGCTCGATGTCCAGATTTCGCCCTTTGCATCGCGGAGCTGATACACGATTCGGCCCCACGAGGAATTGCCCTTGATCCAGATGCCGAGCGCCGACGCCTTGCCGGGAATCGCGACGGGCTTCTTCAGTTTCAGCGCACCGTATCGTGTCGCGAGCGGACGATCACCCGGCTCCACGGACAGCGTCACCGCGACCGCATCCGCATGGCCCTCCTCGCCCGAGCCGAATTCCGCCGTGAGTTTCGGATCCGGAATGCGGCGCACGGAAAAATGATTGTTCGCGTAAGCCTTGTCCTCTGCGCCGTCGAATTCCCACTTCGCCGCGGTCATCTCCGCAAGCGGGCGCGTGATCGCGGCGGGGGCGGAGTCGAAAGTCGCAGCGCCGAGATCGAATCCATCAATCGCCTCGACACCCGTGAGCCAGACCGGCGTCGGAGTGAGCGGCACCGCGATCGCAGCGTTGCTCACCGGCACCATCGTCGCATTGCCCATAGCATCCGTGAGCGTCGCCTGCGTGCCGCGCACCTTCACCTGCGCGACGGATTTCCCCGTGACGCGCCAGAGCGCGAAAATCTTCGCGCGATCCTTAGTGCGCTGGAACGCCATGCAATACGTCGTGAGGCTGCCGGTCTCCACGCCGCCGATCGGATCCGCGCCGCACAGCATCGTCGTCATCGTCGCGATGGCAGCCACGGCGGGCTTCGGATTTTCGAGCGGCGCGCGATGGAAGACGCCCGCGCCGTAGTGCTCCGCGCCGTAGTAATTTCCTGCGTCGTGCGGGACGATCCCCGCCTCGAATCCCTCCACGCCGTAGCTGAGCCCGAGCAGCAGGTAGCGCACTTGGTAGTCCATCTGCTCCGGCTCCGTGAGCGCGCCGGGATTCGTGGGAAAGAACGGGCCTTCGCACCAGTGAATCGGCAGTTGCGGCCAGCCGAGCCGCTTCGCCTCCTGGCGGAGCATCCACAGGCCGTTGATCGATCCCGTCGTGTTGGAAGATTCCGGCAGGAGCTCAAACATCGGCGCATCCATGCCGTATCCGTCCACGACATCCTTGCTGAGTCCCGCGCGCATGTAGGCCGTCGTCCCGATCGGCGCACCCCATTGCAGGAATTTCCTCGCCTGCGGATATTTTTCGCGGAGCGCCTTCCCGATCGCGGTGAAGATGGGCACCTGATGTTCGGCATTCTGCCGTTCCTCGTCGCTCAGTCCGCGGTCGCCGTCTCCCGTGTAAAATGGCCACGGCGCGTATTGCGCCATCCGCCCGATGTGCCACTCGCCGCCGTAGAAATAAGTCGGCGCGGCAGCCAGCTTCGACAGCTTTTCCATCGCGTCGAGTTCCACCTGGATCATTTTTTTCTGACCTTCCGCGTCGTCCTTTTTCCAGCGATACACGACGTTGATCACCGTGTGCGGGCCGGTCGGCAGGAAGTCGTGCTGCTTCGCCATCTCCGCCGGGATGAAGGCCTCGTGGGTGGAAATTTTTCGCATCCCGAGTTTGCGCAGCATCACGAGCAGCGACTCGTTCGCGGGTTCCTTCACGCCGAATGGCGTGTAGTGCCCGAGCAGATTCCAGGTGCCGAAACGCGTCTCGTTCACCGCGTCGCCGTATGTGCGCGTGTTCGGCGGCAGCAGCACCATGCTCAGCGTGTTCTCTCGCTTTACGCCGCCCGCCTCGACGGTGATCTTCAGTTCGTGCCAGCCGAGCTTTTTCAAATCCAACTGCAAGTCCGCATCTCGCGTCTCGCCCGGTCCGACCTTCACGCTCCCGGTCACGGTCTTCAGTTCCTCACCGTCGTAGCTCTTCGATTGCATCGTGACCTGCGCAGTGAGCGGCGTCGCACCCGTGTTCGTGATCGCGATGGCATACGCGGGCCGCTCCGGCTGCTCGAAAACAAACCCAGTCTGCTTCGGCTTCACCTCGTAGCTGAATGCCGCCGCCTCCAGCGTGATGCCGACGACGTGAATCGAACTCGGCGGCCCCGCGGGATGGAAGCCGTAGTAAATCGGATCGGGATAACTCCGCGCGAGCGCGAGTGGCTTGGTCAATTCAAACTCCAAAAACTGATCCGCCATGTCGCGGAACCCGTAGAAATCCTCCGTGTTCACCGGCACGCGCACGAGGAAGAGCTGCTTCCCGTCCGCGGTTTTCTGCGGCACCCGAGTCACGAGTCCTTTGCTGATTGCATCCTCGGTGATTTCAAAATCCGTCGCCGCCGGATAGCCCGCGATCGGTCGGAAAAATCGAAACGCGCCTTTCGGCACCGATGTCGGCGACTCGTCCACCCACGCGAGCAGCCACGCATTTTGATACGTGCGATACGGCACCCGGAACGTGAGCGATGCCGGGTCCACCTCGAACGCGCCGGGCCATGCGTGCATCGCATTCACGTAGCTCGCATTCGGCCCGCTGCCATTTGTCATGCGATAGCGATAGAGCGAATCGCCGAGATTCACGTCGGCTGTGCGCGTCTGCGGAACGAGCACGGGCACGTCCTTGATCGTCGCCTGCGCGGCGTCCGAACTCACGGCCTGTGCCATCTTCGCATGGCTGTGATGCGCGAGCGAGAGCGGGAGAAAACGATCATCACCGACCGGCTTCGTGAATTCCACCGAGAGCACCTGCGCCGATTTGGAAAGCTGCATCGAGACGAACGCCTGCTTCGGGCTGCCCATCCGCGCTTCCGCGACGAGCCGATCATCGAGCCAGATCTGCCGGCTCGCTGATGTGACGGTGAAGCGCAGCACAAACGTCTTCTCCTCGAACGGCACAAGCTTTGCGTAGCCCGCGCCGATTTCCTTGCGGTCGCTCTCGTCCCACAGGTTCTTCACCTTCGGGAATCGCCACGAGTAAGTCAGCGACCCGGAATTTTTCTGCCGGATCGAATACGTGCGCGTGGACACGACCGTCGTCGCCATCGGCTCACCCGAGGCGTGCGCAGTCACCACCGCCTGAGTCGGCCCCGTCGGGCGAAAGGACGCCTGGAGCAGCGGCTTCGCGTCCTTCGCCTCGTCGAGAAGTTGAAAGGTGATCGCATCGCCCTGCATCGCGCGGAAGCGGAACATCGCCTCCGCAGGCAATGCGATCGGCGCGACAGTCTTCAGTTCGAGCACCGTGGCGGGCTTCGCATTCCGCACCGCGCCGGGATCAATCTCCCCACGCACGACGGCCCAGCCCTCGGGCACGGAAGTGGCATGAAACGCCGGAGGCGCTGCGGGACAGACGCAGGCGACGAGGAGGGACATCAGGCAGAGCAGGGGGGATTTCATGGGAAAGTCTCACAGCCTTAATCTCGCCGCGCCGTGCTCCTTTGGCCGTTGGTCATGCATTGTGGAAATGATCCGGCTGGCCCGCGAAAAGAAGCGGGCACTTGCGAAAGTCGAGCGGCCCGAGGCAACGCCTTGCAGGCAGTGTCCGTAGCCGCGTTTGTAAAAATGCGGGCTGATTCTTACATCGCCTGAACGCCAGCCCGTCCGCTGAAGTCGCCGCCTGTGAAAGTCACCCCACGCTTTCACAAGCGCGGCTACTGGCGCTTCGTCTCCTCATTCCCGGGAACCTCCATCCATTTCTGATTCGCGCTCGTGATGCGCGCGCCGACTTCGGGCACGAGCAGCATCCCAGAGCGGGGCCGTCAGGCTGGGCCGTCGCTGCCGCGCCCAATATCTTCTCCCGCCACCGCCGCACGCTCATCACGTCGAACCGCTCGCCCTCGAAGACGATCTGCTTCACCGGCTTCTTCCCGTTCTCGCTCGCGCGCTTCAGCCAGTCGCGCACTTCCATCCTGCGGACTTCACCCTCGGAATTGCGAATCACCAGCAGCACCGGGAACGCCTGTGCCATCCAGTATTCCGCGTGACGCGGCGTCTTGAGCGTGAAGATTTCCGCGCCGTCGCCCCGGCGCTTGCGCGTGTAGGAAACGGAGTAAGCCGCCCACTTCGTTACATGACACTGGCGGCAAACGAAGTAAGCCGCCCACTTCCCTTCATGACCAAGGCGGCAATCGCCCGCCTTGAGTTGCAGGCAGAGCCTCGCGCCGGTGGCCTCGTGCGCGTCGTCATTGAACCTAAATTCGGCGATGGAGGACTGACGAATGGGGACAAGCGAATGAAGATCAGAACCTTGAGTGTCACGCACTCACGCACCCAGACGGTGACCGACTCTTTCCGGCACAAGTCCCTCAATCTCATTCGTCAGTCCCCATTCGTCTGTCTTCCATTCCCGTTTCCAGGTTGAACTCAATCTCCATGTCAATGCCCTGGTCGCTCGCCTTGAACCCCCGGCTGATCGGGTCCGCGAGCGCCACGGTGGAGATGACCTCGCCCACCAGCGCGCGTTCCTTGCTCTGGTTGCTCAGCTCGATGGCGGACTCCTCCTGCATGTCGCGCACCCGCTGCTGAATCTCCGGCCTGACGACCGACCATCGTCCCGCAGGGACGCCCGACAATAGCCCAGCGATTCATCGCTGGGATCACGGCAGCAATTCATCCAAGCCCCGCTGGGGCGAAAGAACTCACCCTAAATCTCGCTCCACATATTCCATCCCGTGTTTCTTCAAAAACGTCTCGATCTCTTCCTTGAATGACGTCTTCCGGTGGTGCTCGGCCTGACTTTGAATGTACTTCGTCGTGTCCTCGTTCAGCGGGCCGGCAGATGGTTGAGAGTTGAAAGTTGAGGGTTGAGAGGAGTTGAAAATGCGGTCCGCCCGCAACCGCTCCGCCAGCGGGCGCACCACCGCCTTGTCCTTCGTGCGGTGGCTGAGGAAAACGTCGAAGGGGAATTCCATGGCCCTCGGTCGGGAGAATTGTAAATCCGGGGAGATATTGCACAGGCGTTTATGCGCTGTCGTCTTCGCGCACCCGCTGTGCAGCACCTCACCTCGCTGGCAAAGCGACGGGTTGTCCCCGGAGTCTTGCGCCAGTTCCGAAGCTCTTCCCGCGGTTTCAGTTCACGCAAACCCGCGCAACAATCGCAGCAGCCAGTCTGCACCGAGCAGGAGGACGAGCACGACGATGAGCGCGAAACGGTTCCAGAGATCCACGGTTTCGGTGCGCGTGACGGGAACTTTTTCGAGAGTCGCGAGGGACTTCCACGTCGCGGGAGTGGCGCGGTCAATGCGTTGGCCGCCGGTGTCCCGTGCGATGCGGACGAGGTTGGCTTCGTTGATGTGCCGGGCGGAAAGTTCGGCGGTGTTTTCCTCGACGTCGAAAGCGATCAGGACGTCGGCGGCAGTCTTGTCGTCAGCGATCACGGTAGCGGCGACCTTGTGCTGGCCGGGCATCGCGGCGTCGAAGCGCGCGGTAAAAATTCCCGGCGCGGCACTGTCCGGCGAGAAGTCGAGCGGGAGTTGTTTGCCGTCGGGCAGCGTGACCTGCGCCTGCACGCGCGGCTTCACGAGCGGGCGCTCGGATTGCACTTCGGCGCGCAGGACGACGGTCTGGCCGGGCTCGTGGCGGCTGCGGTCGGGCTCGAGGAAAAGACTCACGTTGCCCGCGCTCTGGCGGATCGGCGCGAGCGCGCGCAGCGCCTGCTGCCAGAAGACCTGATACGGCGTCGGGCCATCGGTTGTCGTGGCGAGCATCTGCCATTTCCAAAGCGTGTCGGTGCCGATGAAAAGCACCCTTCCGCGGCCGACGGTGTGTTCGGCCATGACGATGAAGTTGCCGAATGAATTCGCGAGCTTCGCGGCTTCCACGAGCGCGGTCGCGGCGGGCTTCTTCCGCAGCGCGGGATAAAGTTGATCCAATGGCGGCAGTTCCGACCAGAGCGCGGAAGCGCCGCCGGGCGTGGCGAAGAATGGCGTGGCGAGTCCCTCGGACGTGACGCGCACGGCGACCGGGCCGGTCACGGGCGTCGCCGACTCGGGTGACAGCTCGACGGGCAGCAATTCCGCGAGCGCGGGATGGTCCATCATCTGCCGCAGGTTCGGCCCCGCGATGACGACGAGCGATTTCCCATCCTCCTCGACGAGCTGCCGCAGCGAATCCGGAAAGCCGCGCGGCCAGCGGCGCGGGTCCGCACTGCCGATCACGAAGGTGTCGAAGCCCGCGAGTTCCGCGTGCGTCTGTGGAAAGCCCGCGGCCTGCGTACGGCGCTCCGGTTCGCCGAGTTGCACGAAGGCGTTTTGCCCGCGCGACAGAAATGCCGTGAGCGTGAATGTCGGGTCGTCCTCGAAAATCCGGCGGAGAAATTTGAACTCCCATCGCCAACTGTCCTCGAGGAACAGCACCTCATTCCTCGCGCCGACGATCTGCACGCTGAACTTCTGCGATGGAGCGCTGGCGTCCTCGCCGGCCTCTTTCACACGCGCAGCGTCCAACTTTCCAGCGCCAGAGATCGCGACCGTGTATTCCTTCAGCCCCGCCTCCTCCGGACGGAATGCGATGCTCACTGTCTTTTCCCGCTCCCCGGCGGCAAACGTGAACGGCTGCGTCGCGACGAGCCTGTCGCCGTCCTTCAGTTCGAGTGTGAGAGTTTTACCCGCGAGTCCCTCCTGCCGCAGTGCGACGGCAAAGCGTGATTCCGCGCCGAGCAGCACGCGCCTCGGCGCCTGCACATGCGCGATGTCCACGCGCTGCGTCGCCGCATTCACGGATGTGCTGGCGGGCGCGACCGTGTCCACGGTGAGTGCGAGTTCGCGTGCGACCTCGGCGATGTCGCGCGCACCGGAGTCGTGTCCATCGCTCACGAGCAGCACGCGTCCGCCGGGGACGGCCGGCGCGCCTTCGCTGCGCTGCTGGCGGTATTGCTCCCACGCATCAGTGAGGCTCTCCGCGTATCGCGTGGTCGCACCATTCGTCACGAGCGACGCGACATCGCCTGCGCTCACCGCGCGCGCATGGCCGTCGAATGCGAACCAATGCACATTCGGTCGCGCAGCGAGCGAACTTTGCAGGCCGCTCTTCTCAAGCCATTGCAGCGCATCAGGCAGCCGGCCCGCGGGCGTGGCGGAGTCCTTGATGCCCATGCTCTTCGAAACATCGAGCAGCACCAGCACCGGCGGCCCTTCCTCGACGGTGCGGCGGAACGAGATGATCGGCTGCAACATGCAGATCGCAAACACGAGTACGATGGCCACGCGCAGTGCGCCGAGCGTAAGAATCCAGCGCGACGGCAGCCGCTTTTTCGCAAGCATCACCGAGCCGTGTAGCAGCAGGGCAAACAGCGCGACAACGATGGCCGCGATTACCCACAGCGGGAGCACGGGCATCCAAGTGATCGTCATCGCTTCGCCTCCTGCTTCGATGTCGGCGCCATGATGCCGTGCTTCGCCACGGTCGAGGTGGCGACCGCGGGATTCATCACCGGGCAGAGGCGGTGGACGAAATACATCTCGACGAGCAGCACCAGCGCGGCGAACGCAAACAGCCACGGCCACAGCAGCACGCGGCCCGTCGCCGCTGCACGCTCCGGTGCCGCGCTGGGATCGGGATGGGTGATTTCAAACGACGCGCCAGTCCACCACGAGCGCAGCGTGTCCGCGTCCGACTTCGCAACGGTGCTGTCGCCGCGGCCCGCGTTGACGACGAAGTTCAATTCCAAACTTCCGCTGTCGCCGTGAGCGCGCAGCGAATACACGCCCGCCTCGTCCGCCACATCGAGGCGCGCGATGGTCTGCACGCCGAATTCCTGCAGCGCGGGCGTTACGCTTCGTCCGCGTGGCGTGGTGATGGTTGCGGTCGCATTTTTCCCCACGCCCGGCAGCGCGAGCGTGACCGTTTCACCCGCGCGAAAACTCCGCCCGAGCCGCACGCGCGTGAGGCGGTTCAGCGACTGATCGAGCAGCGGCACGAAGCTGTTGCGGCGCGGCAGATCGCTCCACTCGTCGTTTGCGGTCGTGTTGAAAATGAGCACGCGACCTGCGCCGAATGCGTGCTCGATGAGTGCGGGTGCGGCGTCGTCGAACCACGCGAGCACCTGGCTCGTGTCGCCCTGCGGCGCGTCGCCGAAGCGGTAAAACGTCCGTGCGCGCACGCGCGCGAAATCACCGAAGGTCGGGTCGAACAGCGGGGCGAGCAGCGGGTGTGTCCACTCGATGCGTGTGAGGCTCGCAAGTCCGCCGCTCGCGATTTGCTGGAGCGGACGTGGCAGCAGGCATTCCGTCGGACGGAGCGGATTGTGCAGCTTCGTGTTGTAGAACTCCGGCTGCACCGCCGGCCCGAGAAACATCAGCAATCCCGCCCCGGACTTGATGCGATTCTCCAGCGCGAGCAGCCGGTCGTCCGTCAGCAGCGCGACGTTCGCCATCACGACGACATCGGCGTTTGCAAAATCCGACGCGACCACAGCCTCGGGCGTGCGGCGCGTGATCTGCGCGGCGGCGGTATCGCCGTGGCCGAGCACATCGAGCGCGGCCCGGAGGTGAAAGCCAGGCTGCAGCGATTCAATCTGCGTGCCCTGTGATTCGAGCAGCAGCACGCGCACGCCACCGTGTGCATCGAGGTTCACCCAGAACACGTCGTCGTCCGGCAGCGCGTCGCGCGGTTCGAGCACCAGCTCCGCGATTTTTCCCGTGAAGTCGAAATCCGCCGGCACCGGCAGGCTCACCTCGGCGAACATGCCCGGCGCGATGGTCACCTTCTGCGCGATGCCGCCGAGGTCCGACGGATTTTTCACCCGCAGCGTGCGCTCCTGCGGCTCGTTGCCGGATGCGCCGATGCGCGCGTGCAGAAAATGTTTGCCGCCAAATTCCACGGCGCGCACATCGGCGATCCACACGTTGCGCGGCGCGGATGGGCCGACATCAATGACGCGGACGGACACCGGCATTTTCAATCCCTCCGTGAATGCCGCAACCGCGCCTTGCGACCATGCGCCCTGATAATTGTCCGTGAGAAAAATCAGCTCCGCGCGCGCATCCGCCCGCGGCGTGGCGAGCATTGGGCGGATAACAGCGAGTGCGGAGGAAAGATCCGTGTCGCCCAGGCCCGCGCGCGCCGCTTCGAGTCGCGCGACGTAGCGCGTCGGATCTTCGGCGAGCGGGCCGAGTGCGGAGGTGTTGTTCGCGGTGAGCAGGACCGTCGCGCGGTCACCGGGCAAGCCTTGCGCGAGCAGCGCGCGTGCGATTTTCTTTGCGCGGACAAACGGCGTGTCACCGCCGGGCTGCTCGTAATTCATGCTGCGGCTCACATCGAGAATCACGAATCGCTCAGTGAGCGCGCGCCGTCCGCCGGTGGAGAAAATCGGTTTCGTCAGCGCGAGCACGAGGGCCGAGAGGAACGCCGCGCGCAGCAGGAAGAGCAGCACCTGGTGCCACTGGATGCGCCGCGACATTTTGTGCTGCGACGAGCGCAGCCAGCGGAGGCTGCTGAACGGCATCGTGCGCACGCGCTTCGGCTTGAGCAGGTGAATGATGATCGGCACGGCCAGCACCGCGAATGCGGCGAGTGCGAAGGGTGCGAGGAGGGTGAACATGTGTCAGCCAAACAGGAACCAAGTTTGAATCGGCGGCTTAGGCACTGCTCGCTGGCGTGTGACTGCAAACCTCCAAATTACCAAGTTGGCAAGCCGGGCGCGCTGCGGCATCCTGTTTTCATGCCAGCACTCGACTACCCGCACATCGTGAAAGCCGGCGGCGACGTTGCGCGCATTGAGCGCCTGCCTCGCATCCGCGTTGCGCAAATCGCGGCCGATCACACCGGGAACGACTGGTCCGCGGAGGAAATCCTCCGCCAATACCCGCATCTGCAGCCCGCCGAAGTCCACGCCGCGCTGGCCTATTACTTTGACCATCGCGAGGAGATTGACGCGGAACTTGCCGCCGAATTGGCCGAGGTGGAACGAGCGGCGGAGACGGCTCCCTCGCCGTTGCGTTTCCGGTTGCGCGCCCTGCGCCAGGGCCGGCAGGCATGACGGCGCTATATTTTGACGTCCACGTTCCGGCGGCGATTACCGATCAACTTCGCCGCCGTGACGTGGATGTGCTCACCGCACAGGACGACAGTGCCGCGGAACGACCCTAAGTGCTGCAGCGGATGGTTGCGGGCATCAATGGAGTTTATCCAGATCAACGAAGTCCTTCATCTGGAGCGTGTATTCGGTCATGCCCATGGGGTTCACTCCTGTCACCAGCACCCACAGCATGATGTTGTCGAGACTCGCGCGGTCAGCGCGAAAACTGACGACAACGCGCCCCGGCTTCGACCGATCCTCCCGTAATTCCGCAGAGATTCGCTTCTCCCCTTTTTTGATTTCCAAGCTGACGCTTGTGAAGCCCTTCAGTTCGCCTTTGACCTCGAACTCAAGCTTCACCCAGACGTCCTTGGGGCCGGCCGCCTCCGACCGGATTACTATGCCGAGTTCCTTTGCCCGCTCCTTGGAGACCTCCGCAATCGACCTTTCGGCGAAGCACGGGATCGAGAAGGCAAAGAACAGGCAGGTCAGGACTGAGATGTTGAGTATCGTTTTCATTGTCTTGTGTGACGGTCAGGATGGGCCGTTTCTTAGAATTCCTCCCATTTCGGAGTGCGCGTACCGACGCCTAACTTGAAGATCCAGATCTGCTCAGACGCGCATCCGAATTGAAACGCGTCGTGTTCACGCAAGACATCCGTTTCAAGGCCCTCGCCGAAGACTGGCAGCGAGCTGGCCGCACGTTCGCCGGACTCGTCTTCGGACATCAACTTCACGGATCAATTGGCGATTATGTTCGCGATCTCGAACTCATCGCCAAAGCCACAGAACCGGAGGAGTGGCAGGGCAAGGTGGAACAACTGCCATGGCGCTGAGTCCAGTCACTCATCCGCGGAGTTTCGAGCGCCGGTGGAGGT
Source organism: Chthoniobacterales bacterium (assembly GCA_038238025.1). GTDB lineage: Bacteria > Verrucomicrobiota > Verrucomicrobiia > Chthoniobacterales > Chthoniobacteraceae > SXWH01. Next base: position 20,278 of record JBBRYC010000032.1, on the reverse strand, counting down.
AGGCGGAGAATGCCTGGTCGTATGGCTCGCGTGTGTTGAGCGGGACGTAATCAATTCCCACTTCGAGCAGGCCCTTGCGGAACAGCTCGGTTTCTTCGGCGAGATTTTGCATGTAGCTCTCGCGCACGGCGGCGGGGTCCACCTCGAGTTCCTCGCCGGTTTCGAGGTCGCGGAAGACGGTCGCGCCGTCGAACGGGAATTCCACTTCGCTCGCGTCGCGGATCTGGAAAACGATCACGTCATGACCGTGGCTGCCGAGGAGGCGGATGGATTTCAGCGTCTCGGCGGGATCGTCAATGAGGTCGCTGATGAGCACGATGAGGCCGCGCCGTTTCAGATTTCGCACGAGCGCGCGCAGGCTCGCGGCGACGTTTGTTTCACCGACGGGCGGGTTCGCGGTCATCACCTGGATCATCTGGCGCAGATGCGACACTCGGGAGCGCGGCGGCAGCACGAGGCCGGGCTTTGCGCCGAAGAGCGAGAGGCCCACGGCGTCCTGCTGCTTGATCATGAGATAGCCGAGGCATGTCGCGAGGAAGCAGCCGTAGTCCCACTTCGTCACGTCGCGCGTGCCGAAGGCCATCGAGGCCGAGCGGTCGAGCAGGATGTGGCAGCGCAGGTTCGTCTCCTCCTCGTAGCGCTTGATGTAATAGCGGTCAGTGCGCGCGAAGACCTGCCAGTCGAGATATTTCAAATCGTCGCCCGGCACATACTCGCGGTGGTCGGCGAACTCGACGGAGAAACCGTGGAAGGGACTTTTGTGCAGCCCATTGATGAACCCCTCGACGACAAGCCGTGCGATGAGCGGCGAGAGCGTGAACTTGTCCAGCATCGCCGGGTCGAGATACCGGCGGGGATTGGGATCGCTGAGCACCTCGGTGATGACGCGCGGGTTGCCCCGCTCGACGACTTCGCGATGAAAACGCCGCGCGAGATTGCGCGCGCCGTTGCGAATCGAATCGAGCAGCGAGGTGGACTTGCCGGGAGCGTTCGCCATGCAGTGAGATTAGTGCCTGTCGGGGCAGGGGAGTTTGTGGCTCATTTCAATTTACTTGCCGGGGATCAGTTGAATTGCATCGAGAATCAAAAAGCCGACGGTGCCGGTATTGGAGACCGTGATGGTCGTATCGCCCTCGGCGCTGAGTTCTGCGGTGCCGATGCTCCTGAACGGCTGACCGTCGGGCAGCGCGCGGGTTTGGTCCGCCGTGATCTCGGTTTTGAAGACACCGCTTTGAATCACGACCGGCACATTCTTCGCCCTCGTCTCGTGCGCGGAGTAGGCCATGCGCACCTCGTAGCGGCCTGATTTTGGCGCTTTGAAATGGAACGTGGCGCTGGACTCGCCGTCGCCGCGTTTTTCGTCGTGCAGGTAGCCGGTGCCGATGTGCGGTTTGAAGGTTGCCGAGCGGGTCCATGGGCCTTTGATCTCGGCCTGCGCATCATCGAGCACGATGCCCGGCAGCGTTTTCGGATCGATGCTGATCGGCGTGGCGGGTTCTGGCCGCAGAGCAGCCAGCGTGGGGAGTTCCAGCGCCTGCTTTTGCGCGAGCAATCGCTCGCGCAAGACCGGATACGGCAGCTTTTGCACTGTCACGTTTTGTTTGGCGCTCAATGCTGCGGCGATCCCTGCGCTCTGGCCGAGGATCATCCACGTCGGCTCGACACGGATCGAGGAGATGCCGACATGGGTGCAGGACAGCGCGACGGGCACGAGCAGATTGTCGCACTCCGACGCTTTCGGCAGGATCGCCCGATACGGGATGTGGTACGGATGGCCATGTTTCTGCCCCGCCATGCGCACCGGCATGATCGTGCCTTCATCAATGACGCTGTCCTTTGTGCCGACACGCTGGCAGTCGTGCGAGTCAATGGGGAACGATGACACGACGATGGGATCATCCTTCTTTGGCTCATTCATGATGTCCTTTTGCGACACGACATACTCGCCGATCATACGCCGCCCCTCGCGCACATAGAGCTGCGGCGACCAGTGTTCGTAAGCAGCGAATTCATCCCGGCAGAGTCCGAGCGTGGCCATTTCCTGCCGCAGCGTTTCCGGCACAGCAGGATCGGTCGTGAGGAAGTGAATCATCTCCAGCGTGTATTGCCTGTGTGCCTCCCATATCTTCGCACGCCCGGCCTCATCCGCCTCGCTCCAGCCATTGCAGGCACCGACGAGGCCCATCGAGAATTGTTTTCCGATGCCGTTGTTCGCGTCGAACTTTTTGCCTGGCAGCGGATACAGGTCCCACAGCAGGTGGGGCTTCTTTTCCCGCGCAAAATAACGCCGCACGACTTCAAAGCGCGCGGGATCGTAATTGGCCGGTTTCGGAAACGGCACGCGGTTTGCCGCGTCCTTTGTCACGCAGAGCCGAAAGCTATAGACCATTACGTTTTTGTCGCCGTCCTCCTCCGCCCCAGCATCCGTTGTCGTGATGAGCGGCAGCGGCTTTCCGTCGGCATCGAGGCCCGAGATCGCCATCCTCGGCTTCGGATACCGTTTCCCGGCCAGCGATTCGCCAAACTCCTTTCGCCCCTCACGGCCAATCGTCCAGGTCACACCTGCCGCCGCCATCAAGTCGCCCTCGTAGCTGCCATCCACAAAGACCCTGGCCGCGAACTCGCCCTCGCTCGTCGCAATCCGTGTGATGCGTGCACCGTCTTTGCTCACTCCCTTCAGGGCACGCTTCGTCAGCACCTTCACGCCGGCTTCATCCAGCATCTGCTTTGTGATCTTCGCCGCCACATGCGGTTCATAGGTCCACGGCTTGTGATCCTTCTCGCTCACCTGGTAGGGCAGCGTCACACCTCGCTGCTGATAGTCCTTCTCGATGCGCGCATGCCATTCGTCAAAGAGGCCCAGCACCGTGCTGCGCACCGTTTGATTTGAATCGCTGAAACACAGCCCGCCGGTATTCACACCACCGACGTGTTCCGTCGGCTCCAGCAGAATGACCGACGCCCCCTCGCGCGCAGCAGCGATGGCTGCGCAGAATCCGCCCGGCGTGGCACCATAGACGATGACGTCCACCGAAGGGGACCGCACATCGGCGGCGTGGAGCACGGCCAGCGGAGCCAGCAGCAGGACAGAGATGAGGGTGAGTATATGTTTCAAGGCTGGCCGTTTAGTTTGAATTTCAATTTCTTCGTCGCGAGATTGCGCGCGCCCGCGCGAATCGAGTCGAACGACGAAGTGGAAGTGACAGCGGTGTTTGCCATGGACGGTTTCGCCGGCTACTTCGCAGCCCGTTTCGCCTGCCAGCCATCCACAGCGAATTCGCCGTGAACGCCGCACTCAAAACGGAGAGGAGTTTCGGAACCGACGGCTTTGCCGGTGGCAGTGTTTTCGTATCGTCCGGTGTCGGATACATTGGTCAGCGTGTTATTCCGAACGACACTGCCGTAGCTTTCCTTGCATCGGAGGAGCGGTCGCGATTGTCCCTCGCACTCGATGCGGTTGCCTTCGATCGTGATCGTCTTGAAGTCGCATCCCGGGTTGAACCCAAACAATCCATCCATCCGCGGCGTGACGGTGGTGCGCGTGATGATGTGGTTGTTGCGGATTTCCAAATTGTTGAAGACCTCGTTGATCCAGATGACGCCGCGACCCGGATTGCTCACAAGGTTGTCGTGGAAACTGGCGGGGCCATTGGCCGCAACTTTGCCAAACCCGGAGATGAGATTCCCGCCGTCCTTCTTCACGTCGAAATCGAAGAGGTTGTGGTCAATCTCGACGCCATTCCGGACAAACTCGATCGCGTAGCTCTCGCGAAACCAGTTGTGGTGGATGTGAAAGGTGCGCCCGCTTTTCGGGACCGGGCCGCCCGCGTGTTTCGGGATCGAAATGGTCCCGTGGCAGACGTTGTGATCAATCTCCACATCCTCGTCGTTTTCGAATGGAAACTCGATGGAGAAGTTCACCTCGATGGTGTTGTGGTGAATCCGGCAGCGCTTCCCCTGCCGTCCTTTGATTCCGTAAAACTCCCCGGCCTTTTCCATCCGCGTTCGCACGAAGCGGTTGTCATAAATTTCGGAATCAGCCATCCAGATCGGGAAAATCGCACCACCTGTGATCCCGCCTTTCACTCCCGGCACGCCGTGATCCCACCGCCCGCCGGCATCAATGAACTCGCAGTCGTGAATCTTCGCCCCCTTCATTGAGAACGTGCGGATCCCGGTCCAGAGCGTTTCCGTGATCCGCAGGTGATGCAGGTGAAGGTCGCGATTTTCCCATCCGAAGACGGCTCCATGAAGTTGCGGGCCGCGCAGCGTCATGTCGGAAACGGTGATGCCCGCCGCCTTGTCGCGCAGGCGCAGGAGATACGCGCGCGTGTCCATGCCCTGCGTCTTCATCTCGGGGTCGGGGAGCGTCGCGGTGGAAGGCTTCCATCCCGCGACATGCGTGATGATGGTCTTGTCCATGCCCGCGCCCTTGAGCGTCATGCCCGCCTTTGGCTCGAGCGGCGCATCGAGTTCGTAAGTCCCGGCGGCGATTTCGATGGCCGTCCCTTCCGCACCGTCGCGCACGGCGGCGATGAGCGCGGCTGCGGTGTCAACAGACTGGGCGGCGGACGCGGTGTGGCAGCAGATCGTGAACACGAAACTGATGGCCAGGATGATTGAGGTCGTCTTCTTCATGGGGTGCTTTGAATGGGGGTCTTGTTCGGGATTCGTTGCAGTCGGCAGCGACGACTACGAAGTGGCGCGCTCTCGCACTTCCTGCAGGAGACGCCGCGCGAGATTGCGGATCGCGTCGAGCAGCGAGGTGGACTTGCCGGGGGCGTTTGTCATGCGGCGACACAAGTGTCAGTCGGGAAAGATAAGTTGATGCTCATTTCAAATCAGTCTGCAGTCAGTCCTCATTCCCTATTTTTTGCCCGGCGTCTTGGGAGCCTCCAGTTCGTAGCGCAGCACATTCGTCATCTCCTTGCCGTCGGCGAGGATGACGCCGAACTCCCGATGCAGAAGAAGGCATCCAGCCAGTGGTCCTTCGGTGCGTCCTTGGTGCCGCCGCCGAAGGCAAACCATACATGGTCAATGCTAACCAACATATGCGCCGGAGCTTTGTCAGCCGCATACAAGTTGGCGGCAGGCAGGCTGGAACTGGACACGGTAAAGGTAAGGGACTTGGACGCTTCATAACTGGCGGTCGCTGCCCACGGTTTGGAGGTGTCACTCAAGGGGGGCGGAACTGGGTTTCAATCCTGTTCTTTGATCTCGGATTTGCCGGTGAAATTGGTGATTTCCTTGCCGTCGGGCAGGATGCCAATGATCTGAGTGTGGCGGACCACTCCCCCAGGCGCAGCCGCGGCAACTGCAGCCGGCGTGAGGAACCGAATTTCTTCGATCGCCAGCGGTTCGGCAAAGGGGATCACCGGCGAGGTGTCGCCTTTGCCTTTGTATTCGCCAATGGTTTTCCAGTTCTTGCCGTCGGGGATTTGGACGAGCACATGCGCTTCGCCAGCTCCAAGAGAAGCGATTTTCACTCCCTTGAGTGTGAGCTTGTCTTTGCCAAAGTTCACGGCCAGCCAAGCGTCCAGCGGCGCGTCCTTGGTGCCGCCTCCAAATGGCTTGCAGATCCATGAAGTCCAGATGCTGCCAACCCCATCAATGGCATTGTTCGCGTTGGGTTGGTTTGCGTTGTCCTTTGCTGTCCAGCCGCGCAGAACCTTGACGACGAGCGGAGGATTTTTGCTGAGGAAAGTGTTCACCGGCAGGCCCACGCTGTTCACCACATTGTTTTTCTCGCTGTAGGCCCACGCATAGCGGGCCGCGACGGGCTTGGCGATTTTGTCGTTCGTGAGGATGACGGTGTCGCCCTTGGCCGTGGCTTGGGCTGGGAGATAGATGTAATCCTTGACTTTCTCGTCAAACTCGCCGCCGGTGATTTCAAAGCCGAACAAGGGTTGTCCGTCTTTGGATTTGATGCCATCGCCGGACTGCGTGAGTTTGAGTTTGAGCGTCGCGCCGTCCACCGTCGCGGAGGCATACTCAGGGCTGGCGCAGGCCGCCATTTTCACGCCATGAAGGTTGCCCAAGGCGAGCAAGGCCAGGCGGTCACCCACCTCGCGTTTTTGCACCGGGTGGAGCAGTTGCTGGCTGTCGGTCAAATCGTTGCTGACGACTAGGCCGGTGTTCTTGGTCTCACGGACGGCTTTGGACAAGGCATTGCACCACTGGGCCAACTGCGTGTTGCTGTACCAAGACGGACAGGGTGCCACTTCAACCGCATACACAGGGAAGTCGCCCTGGCCCCAAACCTTGCGCCAGCCGCCAACCAGCGCCTTGAAGCGGTCACCATAGATGGCGGTTTCCCCCGCTTGGTGGAGGTTGTTTTCGCCCTGATACCAAATGGCACCGCGCAAGGCGTAGGGGACCAGGGGGTGAATCATGGCGTGGTACATGGCATGGTTCACATTCTTCTCGCCGGCCAGTTTCGGGGCGAATTCCACGCCTTCGGGCGCGGTCCAGATTTGCGCCGGGGTGGCACCGCAGGAAGCCATCATGATGCCCACCGGCACCTTCAACTCGGCGCGCAATTTGCGGGCCATGAAATAGGTCACGGCACTCCACCCACCGACATTGGTGGGGGCGGCCAATTCCCACTTGGTCGGTGTCTTGAGGAAAGCCTGTTCGGCGGGGGCTTGTTCCACCGCACAGATGAAGCCGCGCAGCAACGGGTCGTCGGCGTTCTTGATCGTTTCGACATCGTTGAAAGTTCCCTTCACGCCCATCTGCATGTTGGACTGGCCGGAGGCGAGCCACACTTCACCCACGAGCACATCCGAAACAGTCACGGTGTTCCTCGCTCGCACGGTCAGTGTGCGTGGCTCGGCGCTGGCCGGCAGCGGGTCGAGTTTCACCTGCCATTTGCCAGAGGCGTCAGCTTTCGCCGTCTTCTTCTGACCGGCGAACTCGACCGTGACATCCTCGCCCGCATCGGCCTGGCCCCACACGGGCACGGCGACATCGCGTTGCAGGACGGCGTGATCGGTGAACGCGCTGGCGAGTTTGAGTTCAGCGGCGTGAAGCGCCAACGGAGCCAGCAGCAGGGCGGTAAGAAGTGTCTGTTTCATGTTTTTTGAGTTTTACGTTGTGGCGCGCTCGCGCACTTCCTGCAAGAGACGCTGAACGATACTGTCGGTCGTGATGCCCTCGGCCTCCGCGGTGAAGCTCGCGAGGATGCGGTGGCGCAACACCGGCAGCGCGACGTGGCGCACGTCGTCGCACGAGACATTCACGCGGCCCGAGAGCGCGGCGTGACATTTCGCCGCGAGCACGAGGGCCTGGCTCGCGCGTGGGCCTGCGCCCCAGCCGACCTGCTCCTTGATGAACGCTGGAACACCAGGTTCGTGCGGTCGCGTGGCGCGTGCGAGGTCCACGGCGTAGCCGGTGACGTGACGCGAGACGGGGATGCTGCGCACGAGTTGCTGGTGCGCGATGAGTGTCGGTCCGTCGAGCAGCGGGCGCACGTCGGACTCGGAGTTCGTCGTCGTCTGCATTACGATGTTCTCCTCCTCGTCGAGATGCGGATATTTGATGAACGTGTTCATCAAAAAGCGATCCTTCTGCGCCTCGGGCAGCGGGTAGGTGCCCTCCTGATCGATCGGGTTTTGCGTCGCGAGCACGAAGAACGGCGGCGCGAGCTTGTAAGTCTGTCCGCCCGCCGTGACCTCGCGCTCCTGCATCGCCTGGAGCAGCGCGGCCTGCGTCTTGGGCGGCGTGCGGTTGATTTCATCGGCGAGGACGATGTTGCTGAAAATCGGCCCGGCGACGAACACGGTGACGCGCTTTCCGGTCTCGTGATTTTCCTCGATGATGTTCGTGCCGACGATGTCCGACGGCATCAGATCGGGCGTGAACTGGATGCGCTTGAACTGGAGCGCGAGCACGCGTGAGAGCGTGCTGATCATCAGCGTCTTCGCGAGGCCGGGCACGCCTTCGAGCAGATTGTGTCCGCCTGCAAAAATGGTGATGAGCAGTTGTTCCAGCACCTCGCGTTGGCCGACGATCACCTTGCCCAACTCAGTGAGCATCTCGTCGTGGCAAGTGTGGAGCTTCGCGATTTTCTGTTCGATGGATTCGGTCATGTTTTTTCTTTCGTAAAATTGTGCGCTCAGTGACTTAGCGCATAGGTGATCACATTGAGCGCCACGCGCAGCGCGTCGGTGGGGTCGAGGCCCTTCGCGTAGGCGTTCGACTCGCGGTTGAGCGCACTTTGGAAATCGAACGGCGTGTAGAGAATCGCGGGGCGCTGATCGAGGAAGAGGCAGTGGAACTCGGGATACTCGAGCGCGGGATCGTCGCGCAGCGCGCTCGGTGTGTAGTTCACTTTTTCCACCGCGTTCCAGCCTGCGGCAAAGAGCGGATGCGTCGGAGGGAGCTTGATGAGTTCGTTGTTGCCGAACGCCTTTTTGATCTCGCGCCGGAATGCCGTGTCGAACGGCTTCAGTCCCGCGCCCGCGCTCACGACGAGCATCCCGCCGCGTTCGAGGTAGCGGCGCAGGCCTTCGATTTCCTTCGGCGTCAGCTCGAAATCGTAGTGGCCCGTCATGAAAAGCAGAGGGTAACTGCCGACCTGCGGGTCGTCGAGCGTCACGCGGTGCGGCGCGTAGTCCACGTCAATCTTCGTGTTGTCGTTCAGCCCGATCGCGATGCTGTTGTGCAGGCCGGGGTGCAGGTCCCAGCTCCCGCGATACACGACGGTCGCGTGGCGGAACACATCGCCGGGCTTCGACTGCCCCTCGTATTGCGGGAACTGCTGCGCGAGGAAGCGGCCATACTCCGTGCTGCCGAGGACGTAGGCGACGAGGTTCACGCCGAGACGCCACGCCGTCTCGCCGAGGATGTGTTTTCCGGACGGATGATATTTTTCCCCGCTCCACGCTGCGCCGAGTCCCGTCGGCACGAGGATCGCCGCCGAGCGCGTGCCGATGTCCATCGAATACACCTCCGGCGGCTGCTGGAATTGCACGCCGTTCACCATCGTCATCACCTGCTGCACGCGGTAGCGCGCGTTGAAAATCGGATGGTCCGGCGGCAGACGCATGAATTGCTTCTGCGGAAATATTTTCCGCATCTCGCGCGCGACGGCGATGGAAAATTCGTCGAGTCCGCGCGCGGCGTTGAAGATGATCGTGCCGCCGCCGTTGAGATATTTTCGCAGGTTGTCCACCTCGGCGGGCGTGAGCACGAAATCGTAGTCGCCCGTCATGTAGAGGATCGGGATGTCCACGGGATCGAAGCCGGGGCTCGCGAGCGGCTTCGTCGCGTATTGGTAATTGTTGCCGTCGGCGAGGCGGTCATTCGCGCCGATGATGAGCTTCGACGCATCGCTCGGAAAACTCTGCCACTGGTCGAACACCTGCACCGTGCCGTCGGGGTGCGTGTATTTCAGCTTCTCGCCATACTCGACCTTGTACATGACGGTGAGCGTCGTGGGCGGCGGCGGCGTGCGCTCCTGCGTCTTGCGCATCGTCGGGCCGGGATCGGGAATCACATCAGTCTCCTCACCGCCGGTCTGCGTCTTCGGCGGCGCTTTTACCGCTGGCGGTGGCTTGCCCTCCGCGGGCGGGAACTGCACCTCGCGCTGCGCAAATAGTGATGAGGGAAACGCGATGGCTGCGAGGAGCCACGTCATCCTGAAGATGCGCGCAAATGCAGCGGGTATTCGTGGAAATGAGCGTGCTGTTTTCATGGGAGGTGCGCGGCAAAGTTAGAGCAGATCAGGACGCTCCTTCTTAGCGCGCATTTCCAGCACACTTGGGAGCGTGGCCCCACCATCGCCAGGCTGGCATCGAGTGCTCGGGTCGCAGTGCCCGGACAGCGAGCACCGGGCGGTGGAAATTTCTCCGAGTTACCGCCGCAGTTCGTTCAGCCTTGCCCGCAAGACCTCAATGTCTGCCAGCGTCGGCGGATTATTGGCAAAAGGCACGTCGAGCGTGTTCACGGTATTGGCATTGTTGCTTATGCCCGCGATGCCACCGGCTAGCTGCGCGGCGCTCACTTCGCCGGGCGGGCGAGGGATGCCTTGAATGCCCTGCTGCCCATCGTTGCCGGTGAGGCCGCGAGGGATGCCAAAGCTCAGGCGCACGGCACTGCCATCGAAGCTGGCCCGCACCGTGGCACTGTCGCCGGGAGAGAGACTTTGAATTCCCCGAATTCATCCGTGCAAACCGCGAGCACCTGCAGCTGCGAGTCGGTCAAGGTTCGGCGTGTGGCCGGACTTCATGCGGCGTGAGTTCCGCATTGCCTGCGCGGTCGGTGGCCTGAGCGACGTAATGGCCAGAGGCGGGGCCGTCGAGCGTGAGGGTCCAGTCTGCAACGCCAGCATGCTGGGCGATGATCGTTGCGGGGTGGCCATTGACGGTGATGGTCGCGATCTCGCCGTTGTCATGCGAGACGCCACGCACGAGTCGCCTGGCACCTTCGCTGGTGATGCTCGTGATCAAGGTCGCGCGCGGCCGAAGGTCTTGCGGAAGACGTCGACTTCGGCGCGATAGGCTGCGAGCCGGGTGGCGGGCGACTCCGCTGGGTTCTGCCGCGGGTGCTGCCACCTTTGCTGCCGGGGCGGCGTCTTGAGCGGACGAAGTGCGGCGGCGACCGTGGCCGCGCTCAGGGCCGAGGGAAACCGAGGGACTTCCATAAAGCTGATTATTTCGAAGGTGCGGGCGTGATTTGGAGAAAAGGAACGCGCTCGCTGAGCGTAAGCGTGAAGCTCTTCGGATCGGCGATGGCGCGCTTTTGCGGAGCCTCGGCGTCGAGCTGCTCGTGCGCGGTCACGGCGGCGAAGTCGCCGTTCAGCGTCACGGTGCATTCGCTGTCCTTGGGATCGACTTCCTGCTTCTGGCCATACGGGCGCGAGCCGTCCCAGAGCCCGCTCTTCAGCCAGAGCGCGAGCCAGAATTCACCGTTGCGCTTTTGCAGCACGACCGACTGCGCCTGCGGATCGGAGAGCGTGAAATCAAGCACGCCCGGCTTGAATTCCGCGCCCTTGTCGGCGAGCAGCGCGATCATCTGCCGGAGCGCACGCCCGGCGGGTTTGATGGTCACGCCGTCGTTTTTATAAAGGCCGAAATTTCCCTCGGAATCGCTCGCGCTTTTGCGGCTGTTGAGGAACTCATACCAAAACGTCCGCACGATGCCGGAGCGGTAAGTGTGGAGGAAAAGGCGCGGCAGATAAATGCCCGCCGCGGCCTCGCTCACGGCGAGGTGACCGTGTTTTCCTTCCATCGCGTTATGGTAACCCGTCTCAGTGACCATGATCTGTTTCGCGCTGCAGTTTGCCCGTGCGCTTTCGATCCCCGACGCGAGATCAGCGCGCATCCACTTCGCGCCATTCTCCGGCTCCCAGCCACCCGGATACGGATGCACATTTCCGAAGTCGCACCACGCGCTGATGTCGCCGAGTTCCTTCGCCCATTTGAAATCCGTGACCGAGAGCGCGACCACCGGCGTCTTGGCAAATGCGCTCGCCTTCACCGTCTGCCAAAGATCGCGCTGATAGTTGCGCGCGTTTTCGACGGTCCACTTGTTGAGGTTTACCTCGTTCGGCCCCTCGAAAGCCTCGATCGCGCCCGTCACTTTCTCCGCCACTCGCGCGATCCGATCGAGCTTCAGCCCGGTGATGAAAGTGAAGCGAATGCCCGCCGCCGCGAGTTCATTGACCCGATCGAAATACGGCTGCCACGTGCCGTCCACCAGCCCATCGCGCACATGCCGCACGCCGACCTCCGCGAGCGCGCGCTTCAGCTTCGGAAAATCGCCGTAGATCGTGTCGTTGTAATGCACATGGATGTTCACGCCGATGGAATCGACGAACGCATCCGCGGGCGTGGCGAGCACCGGCTCCGCGCGGAGCGGCGCGGCGAGGATGAGCGAGGTGAAGACGAGCGCAACGGCTCGGCGGCGTGGGATGGGTTGGTTCATAAAGTGAATGGCATCATTGCGCGCGACCCAGGCCGAATTGGTCGCCATTGCGGATCGGCTGGCCATCCGCGAAGTCGATCTCGAGCAGTTTCTCGCTGCCGACGTGCCGCCCTTTCTCGTCCTCCAACGTGGCCACGATCTGGTGGGTGGTGACGTCGATGACTTCGCCCGTGGACGGATAGGCTAAGCGCCCATCGATGCTGAAGGTGACCCAGCCGGGATCGTCGCGCAGCGCAATGCTGCCGAGCTGTTTGGGCGGCATCACGGTGGCGTCGAAGTAATGCACGCGCTTATTGTAGCCGTCGGCGACCCACACTTCTTTTTCATCCGGCGTGAGGCCGACGCCGTGACTGGGACAGCCGTGGCGCTTGACCATGCCGGGGTTGAAGCCTTGCACCTCCACGCGGTGCAGCTTTTTGCCGGTGGTCAGGTCGCCGACTTCAAACCCGAGCAGACCATTGACGTTCACGAAGCAGAGCGTGCCTTTGCCGTTCACGGTGAAGGGACGGATCGCGGAGCCGAACGGGCCGGCCTCTTGGATGACCGCGTGCGTTTTCGTATCCACCACGCGGAGGAGGGGCGAGAGCAGCCCGGCGAGATACGCGCGCGCGCCGCCGGCCCCGACGACGGTGTTGTGGGGGCTGGCGCCCGGGGTCGGGATGCGCGCGAGGATGTCGCCGGTCGCGGCATCGACCACGTTCCAGAGGTTCTTTTGGGCCAACGGAAGATAGATCTCCTTGCCATCCGGCGTGATGGACATGCGGTCGGCACCGCCCGCGAACGGCTTTTCCCAAAGCACCTTTTCCGAGACGAGATCGAGGCAGAAAAGCGTGTGCGTGTTGCCGACGAAAAGCCGCCCCGTGCCGGCGTGCGCGCAGATGCCCTTCACATTGCGCGCGGCGCCTTTTTCGTCGAGCCCGCCGAAGGGAATCCGCCGCAGAAATTTGTGGCAGTGATCGATGTCGAAGACGAGCACGCCATGGCCGCCGTATTCGAGGTAGTCGCGAATGCCGGGCGCGGCGACGTAGAGCCGGCGCTGTTCATCGGCCCCCGCAGGCAGCGCGAGCGCGATCAGTGCGCAGACAAGAGTGAAGAGGTGTTTCATGAAAGACTGTGTTTTGGAGGTTTGGATAGACTGCTAGGAATTTGCTTTTGGCGGGAGGTTCCTGAAACAGCGGTTCGATCCCTTATTTCCGGCGCGCTTCGGTGCTTTCCACTTTCAAGGCAATGTCTTCCCGGTAGTCGGGCGCGGTGAGCGACCTTGCCCCGCCGGCGTGGGTGAAGTCTTCGGTCTTTTCGATGTGGCCCTGGAGGACGTTCACCCAGGTCGCGCGATAACTTCCGGCAGGTAAGTCGAGCGTGGCATTCTGCGTCTTGCCGTGGAGGTAGATGGCGTAACTCTTGCGCGATAGTGCGAGCGCATAAACGGTCGCGCCTTCGGCTTTGATTCCTTCGCGCGCCGGTTTCATCTGCGTGAAATCGAACCCTTCAACGAAAGCCTTGAGGATTCCCATCTGTCGGCGAAAGGCTTTGCCACCGCCGCCCGGTGTCTTCTTTGGAATCTCGTAATCACCGCTCTCGTGCCCCACCGTAAATGAATAGTCGAGGTGCGAAAACACACTGCCGCCATTCAGGATGAACTGCCAGGCCTCCTTGCGATAGACTGCGTCGCCGTTCCCTTTGAACCCGGTTTCGTCGTGGCCAATCGGCTTGTTTAACTCGTAGTTCATCGTCACCGCATCGGGCGGCGAGGCGTAATGAAAATTGAAGATGGAAACCAGCGGATCAGGGTTCTCGATCTGCGCTGTCTTATTCGAGATGTTCTGCGCGATGAGATGTTTGTTTGGCAGTTCCTTTTCGGCGTTGGCAATGGTGCGTGCGATGCGCGCCTCCCAGTCGGCCGGGACTTTGCGGGCATACGGTTCGTTGCAGATTTCAAAGTAGAGGTTGTCGAAGCCGTTCAGCTCTTGCACGAGCTTGCGAGTCACCGCCTCCTGCGCGGCGACCAGGCTGGGGTGCTTGAGGGTAAGGCATTCGTCCTTCGGGACAGCGCCGATGCCATTGATGTTATTCGTGGCGTTCATCGGGGAAACTTCCCACATCGGGTCCACGTAGAGCGGCGTAAACAGCACGAACTCCACGACGATGCCGCGGTCCCGCGCAGCACTCATGAAGGCTTTCAAGCGGGTGAAGTAAGTCTCGTCCCATTTGGTCAGATCGAACTTATTTCCACCCTGCGCGTATCCCGGCACATCACTGCGCGCCCATGGACAGACGTAGCGTCCGGGTGCCGGGGCGAGAGTATTGTCCACGATCCCGAAGCTCCCCGGCACTTCGCGAAAGGTTCCTGAAAAGACGCGGACCTGATTCAGCGTGTCGCCTTTCAGGGTTTCGAGATACTTCGAGTAATCGAAATCCAGATTGATCACCGCCCCGTAGTGTTCGCCGGACCCGATGAGCACCGTCGGCTTGTCCCGCCAGGAAAAGTAATGCGGATTTTGCGGGTGCAGCCGGATGGGCTCAGCGGCCATGCAGGCCGTCGAGAGCAACAGAAGCGTTAGAAGTGGAAAGCGTAATTTCATATTGTCGCGGTGGATAGTGCGAGGTTTGGGTGATCAGCGGGCGGCTTCCAGCAGCAAAACCCAGTCGGATTCACCTGCCGTATTTTTCTCCGGCGGCGTGAATTCGCGGCTGCCCGCGTTTGGCAAAGCCTCGGCTTGCACCGGTTTCAGGCTGCCGTCTGTCGGATCGAACCACTGCGCTTTGATGGGAGCGCTCAAACGCGCCAGGTCCACGGTGATGGCTCGCGACTTGGGAAGGTAAATGATGGCCAGCGACCCATCAGCCGCACGGGCGGCGGTGACGTAATCCACGTCGCCGACTTTGCCCCGGCCTTGCGTCACCAGCTCTTCGCCAGCTTCGGGCTGCAACTTCCACCACGCGCGAGTGGCGAAGAGGTCGCGGACAAAAGACATCTGTTTCGCGCCGGTATCTTGCAGCCCTTCACGCCACTTCGCGTTCACGCGCCAGAGGTCGCGGTGGCCAAAGGCGTGGCCGGCCAGAGCGCCGGAGAGCACCGCGCCGTAAGCCTGCCGGCGCAGGCGGAAAGGCGCGCCTCCGCGCTTGTCGTTCGACTCGTGCTCGTAACCGGATTCGGAGAGGAAGATCGGGCGCGCCTTCGCGCGCTGCCACTCGCCGAGGACGTGCGCCGACACTTCCTTGTAGGTGTAGGCGGCGTTCAAGGTCAGCCACGGCTGGTCGTCGTAATAGACGGCACTGGCGTTTTCGGGCGCGTTGTGGACCGCCATCAGTTGGCGCGGCGCGGCTTCGTGGATGCCGCGCGCCAGTTGCCGGATGAGCTCGTGCGACTCACCAGGGTTTTTGTCGCCGCCCATCAGCCACCCGAGGTGCGTGTGCTTGCCGTAACGCTCGCCCAGCCAGCGGCCCCACTGCCGCGCTTTTTCCGGCCCGTTGACGTTCAGCGGCTTGGGCCTGCCATCCTTTTCCTTGCCCGCCCAACCCTCGCCGTGGCTGCCCGACCACATCGGCGCGATCATCAGGAACACGCCCATGTCCGCGGCTTTCTGGATCACTTTGTCCGCATGCGCGAAGAATGCCTCGTTCGGTTTGGAGAAGTCATTGTCGCCTTCAAAGGACAGTTGCCCATCGCGGTTCTTCATGCCGAGAAAGCCGGTCATCATGATCTGAAGGGCCGAGAACCCTTTGGCTTTGCGGTCGGCCAGATATTCCTCGGCCTCGGGCAAAGTCAGTTGCAAGAGCATCATCCACGGCGTGTCCGCCTGGTAGAAAAACGGCTGGTTCGCGGCATCCACGAGATAGCGGCCATCGGCGCTGGCGCGCAGCGGAAACTTTGCCTCCGCCGCGCGGCTGATGGTGACGAGGGCAAGGAAGGTGCAGGCTAGGGCGAGGTATTTCATGGTGGGATTATGTGTTGGGAAAGCTCCGCGAGTGGCTTCTCATACTTTGCCTCGGGCAGAATCTGAAGGCCAGTGACCAGCGCGCATTACTAAATTACCGCGCGCGACCGATGCCGAATTGGTCGCCATTGCGGATCGGCTGTCCGGCAGCACATACATGAAGCGGCGGAGATTCGGTGCCTCTGCTGCGTAACACGAAAGCGTAAAGACAAGGGTGAGGAGGATGGCTTTCATGGTGTCACTCGAGATAACCACGGGTCGGCGCGAGACCATGTTTGGCGAGCAGTGCGTGAGCTTGCCTCACGAATTCCATCGGCAGTCGCACGCCGCTGTAAAGTAACGGCGGCTCGCAATGAAGCGCGGAGTTGCCGTGCGCCATGAGGTGATCGAGGACTTTGTTCGCATTGGCGAAGGCGTTGCCGGTGGGAAAATCGCGCACGATGGCGAAGGCGGCGCTGACAACTTCGACCAGCTTTGCGGAAAGGGCCTTGGCCGCATCCATGTGATCCTCATCGAGCAACCGCTGCATCGTGGCGAGTTGGTCTGCGAAGACATTCGCCGTGCTGAGCAGAAACCCATCGTAAGGGCCGCCCGCGCTGCGCGGCCACGGTGCGTAGCCGCCCTGCTCCGCACCGCGCACCATAAAGACGCCGCCGAAGTCCAGGCCCGATGCCGCCACACGATCCGCACCGCTGGTGTCCTTGAAGAGGATGAAGTTCGGATGTTCGGCGGCAAGCGCAGCGACGGTCTCCGCGCTCATCTCGTTTTGCGTGACTTGCGGGAGTTGGTAAAGCGCCGTCGGCAGACCACGCACGAGCACACGGCGCAAGCCAGCGGCGATCTCCGTTTGCGTCAGCGCCTCGCCTTTCGGCGGACAAACAGTGAAGCCCACGACGGCTGGATGCGCGCGGAATTCGTCCATCGCATCGAGACAGGCGAGCATGTCTTCCACGCTCGTCTTGAGCACCCCGATGAGCACGCGCACGCCCGACTCCGCCGCCGCATCGAGGACGATACCGAGCAATGCGCGGATGTCCGCGTCGCTCATCTCCCAGCCTTCGCCCGTCGAGCCGGGGACAAGGATGCCCTTCACATCGGAGGCGAGCGCCCACAGATGACGGCGAATGCGTTCCGCGTCCGGTTCGCGTGCGGCTTTGAAATGCGTGAGCGTGGGGCACCACAGACGCGGGATGCCTTGTGGAAAGAGCCGCGCCTGAAGCGCACGGCGCGAGTGTTGGGTTGTCACCATTGCGAGGAGGGAAGTTGCGAGTAAAAAAATTGCATTTCGACCCCATTATTTCAGGTCCCGCACAATCGTTCCAATATCTTGTTCTTTCGGAAACAAGACGTTCTGCTTATCATCGGTCACACATGGAACTGCGTCACATCCGTTACTTCGTTGCCGTCGCCGAAGCTCTGCACTTCAGCCGCGCCGCCGAAAAACTGCGCATCGCCCAACCTGCGCTCAGTCAGCAAATTCGCGCATTGGAGGAAGAACTCGGCGTGCGTCTCCTCGAACGCACCAACCGCAAGGTCACCCTGACCCACGCTGGAGCTGTCTTCCTCGAAGAATCCCGCGCCCTGCTCGCTCACGCACACCGGGCCAGCACCCGCGCCATGCAAGCACAGCGCGGCCAGGTTGGCCGGTTGAACATTGGCTATGTCCTCTCCGCCACCGGTCGCACGCTGACCTGCGCGCTGCGCGACTTCACCCGCACCCATCCCGAAGTGGATATCGTGCTCCACGACCTCGGCGAAGCGCAGCAATGGATGCAACTCATCGACGGCCAGATTGACATCGCCCTCACCCGCACTCGCAAGGAGCACGACTCCATCGCTTCCCGCCCCCTCGAACGCGGACACCTCACGGTGCTGCTTCCGCCCGGCCATCGCCTCGCCACCAAGAGCAAAGTATCGCTCACCCAACTCGCCGGTGAGTCCTTCATCATCGGACGCGATGCCGACTTCCCCAGCTACAACCAATTCCTCCGCGGCCTATGCCAGCGGGCAGGCTTTGAACTCCGCGTCCGCCAGCAAGTCCGAGACCTGGCCAGCATCCTGTGGATGGTGAGCGCCGGCATGAGCCTCGGCTTCAGTGCCTCCGGATTGGAAGATTTGGGTCGCAAAGAAACCATCACGCTTCCGCTCCATCCCAAAATTCCGACCACCCTCTGGTTGCAGTGGCGCAAAACCGAGGTCTCACCGGTGCTCAAACATTTCCTGACGACCCTTGTTTCATCAAAACCAATTCGCAAATGAGAACGACCATCGCATACTTCCGACCAGCCGGTCTCGCGAACGGAATTGATGGGAAGCCGATTGGTATTGCGGCATGACTGCTGCGCTCATTTGCGAAACCCGCCGCTGGCTGAGCACCGAGCCATTGGTTGTTACTGAAACGAAAACCAGGCGGAATGGCGGCCATATTGATGGCGGGGCGTTCGAGCGTCCGCACGCAGCGGCTATCGGCGAACACATTATAGGCGTGACCGGCGCTGGGGTCGAGATGCAGCAGTTCCACCAAGCCATCCACGAAGGTATTGCGCTCGAAGCACGTTCGCTTCAGCCCACCGCCTTTTTGATACTCGATGTCCCTTCCCCGTTTGCCATCATGGAGAGTAAGATCTTCGACCATCACCTCGGCAGCGTGAGTTACGGTGTGCGCGACGACCAAGGCGAACAACATGGATGGTAGAATCAGTCTCATAGTGGTTTGGAGGAATCGGATGCAAGGTAGTTGGCCGCGCTTGAGGGAGCTACCGCAGAAATTCTTCAAACCCATTGCCAATGGTTTCATGGGTTATCTGATGCGCGCGTTAATTCTCAGTCCGCAGGCAGGCCCGCACGCTGTCCCCGCACCGGGCAGTTCGTCCTTGGTCACGCGGCCATCGCCATCCTTGTAAACCGCGCGCGCCTGCCGCTGCGAGTCGGTCAAGGTTCGGCGTGGGGCCGGACTTCATGCGGCGTGAGTTCCGCATTGCCCGCCCGGTCGGTGGACTGCGCGGCGTAGCGGCCATCGGCGGGGGCGTCGAGCGTGATGGTCCAGTCCGCAATGCCTGCTTGTTGCGTGATGATCGTCGCGCGGTGGCCATTGACGGTGATGGTCGCGATCTCGCCGTTGTCATGCGAGACGCCACGCACGAGTCGCCTGGCGCCTTCGCTGGTGATGCTGGTGATCAAGGTCGCGGGCGGCACGTCATCCACGGGAGCGAGGAGTTCGGGGAACGGGGTGCGTTTGACTTCGGCGGCGCGCGCCTCGGGGCCGGTCCAGTCGGCGATGCTGCGATAGGCTCCGTCGTTGAGGATTTGCGGGAGCTTCATGCTCGCCACTCGCATCATCGCTCCGGGCGCGGGGGTGTCGTGAAAGTAATAGCTCACGGGATGATCCAGCTTCTCCGTGCGCGGGCCGCCGCCGAAGTCCACGACGTTGCCGCCCGACTTGCTGTTCGTGATGGTGATGCCGCGAAAGTGTCCGGCCAGATCTGCTTTTCGCGCGATGCCGGTGAGCTGGATGAGCGGGTCGCGTTCGAGACGGCAGTTCGCGAACGTGAGGCGGTCATACGAAAAATCGCCATACGGCAGGCTCTCCTCGTCATGGCCGCCGTTGAGCGGCTCGGCGGTGATGTGGTCGAGCGTGATGTCGCGATAGACATGCGCGTCGTAGTCGGGGTGATAGATGCCAAAGGCGGCGTTTTGCGCGCGCAGTCCGTCGAGCAGGAAGAAGCCCACGTTGGGCCGCATCGCATAGTGCGCAGACCACGCGCGCAGATTGCGGACGATGAAAGGATGCGCGCGGTCGCCATGCACGGAGCCGTGCGCCTCATCGCCGAAACGGAATTCGAAAAGCCCGTTGCTGTGGGATTCGTTGTCCTCGAAGCGCAGGAATGGCAGCGTGCGCACATCGCGCTCGGCGACCTGGCCGTCAGATCCGCGCAGGCGCAGCACGGGGTTGAAGTCCGTGGTCTTAATGATCTGGAAGTGGTAGCCGTAGTGATCGTTTTCACACGCGACATTGCGGGTGAAAGTGTTCCGTCCGTTCGCCCACCAGAAGCCTGCGCCGTCGTTGGGATCGAACGTGAGCACCTGTTTCGGCAAGGGCACGCTGCCGAAGGCTTGGACGGCGAGATTGCGATCGAAGACGTTCCATTGCTCGGTCGCGTCTTCGAGGAAAAAGCCGTGGCCGCGCGACTGGTAGCCCACGCAATCGCGCACCAGCAGATGGTCCGTGCCGTGGATGGTGACCCAGCGGTTGTGCGAATCCCAGATGCTCGCGCCGAGCACGCCGCTCCCGCGCATGGTGCTGCGGACGAGAT
This sequence comes from Chthoniobacterales bacterium, assembly GCA_038238025.1. Lineage (GTDB taxonomy): Bacteria > Verrucomicrobiota > Verrucomicrobiia > Chthoniobacterales > Chthoniobacteraceae > SXWH01. The sequence continues at coordinate 99 of JBBRYC010000032.1, read as the reverse complement.
GAAAATGAATCGGATATTTTCCGAGCACGCCGTCTTTTCCCAAATGCCGGAACTCCGCGTAACTAATGCCGCCCGCGGAGTCGCAATGATACATCGTAT
>JBBRYC010000031.1:0-66761 GCA_038238025.1 Chthoniobacterales bacterium | reverse complement strand
TCCTTGATCACGCGCCGGACGATCTCCGCGCTGTCGATCCCTTCGCTCTCGGCGTGGAAATTCACCAGGATGCGGTGCTGGAGCACGGGCTCGGCGACGGCGAGCATGTCCTCGAGCCGCGTGAGGTAGCTGCCGTAGAGGACGGCGCGCGCCTTTGCGCCGAGCACGAGATACTGCACGGCGCGCGGGCCGGGGCCCCACATCACAAATTTCTTCACCCAGTCCGGAGCCTCCGCGCCGCCGGGGCGGCATTTGCGCACGAGCTTCACGGCATATTCATAGACGTGGTCGGGCACCGGCACGCGGCGGACGATGTCCTGGAATTTCAAAATCTCCTCGCCACCGATGATCTTGCTCAGCGTGGCGGCCGCGCCGCCGGTCGTGGTCTTGGCGATCTGCAATTCCTCCGCCGCACTCGGGTAGCCGACATTGATGAGGAACATGAACCGGTCGAGCTGCGCCTCGGGCAGCGGATAGGTGCCCTCCTGCTCGATGGGATTCTGCGTCGCGAGCACGAAGAACGGTTTTTCCAAAACAAAGCGGTGCTTGCCCGAGTTCACCACCTGCTCCTGCATTGCCTGCAGGAGCGCGGCCTGCGTCTTCGGCGGCGTGCGGTTGATTTCGTCCGCGAGGACGATGTTCGCAAAAATCGGCCCCTTCACGAACTCGAATGCGCGGCGACCCGCCGTCTCGGTCTCCTGCAAAATTTCCGTGCCCGTGATGTCGCTCGGCATCAGGTCCGGCGTGAACTGAATGCGGCTGAACGAGAGCGACATCAGATCCGCGACCGAGTGAATGAGCAGCGTCTTCGCGAGCCCCGGCACGCCCATGAGCAGCGCGTGCCCCCGCGCAAACACGCAAGTGAGCAACTGCTCGATGACCTTGTCCTGGCCGATGATGACCTTCGCGAGCTCGACACGGATTTTTCCGTACAGCTCGCGGAGCTGATCAATGGCGATGACGTCGGCTTCGTTGGGTGGGTTCAGTGTAGGTGAAGATTGTGCAGTGCTCATTCGGTTGGCCGGGGGTTGGGAGAGAGTAGGCGCGGTAGGACAGACATTTCAGGGAAAATGTCCACGCAGAAAGTGAAATGCGCGCGAAAGTGGAGACGAATGCCGCGTGCGGCGAGTGAAAACGGAAGACGATCTGTAAAAGATTTATGATGGCTGTGGGCGCGAGGAATCACGATGGAAAATGGGAGCGCACGCTTCCATCGTGCCGGTTCGCGCATCCTGCGTGAACCACTGCGCTGCCGGCGGTCGTTGTCTTCCAGAAACCCTGCATGTGCCCGGCAAGGATGCCGGACACGACACGCTGGAAGCGTGTGCTCCCGTTTTCCCGCGAGCATTCGTGCGGCCTACTTTTGCTGTGCAGCGAGTGCCGCGGTTGCCTTCGCCCTCGCCTCCTCGGCACGACGCGCAATCTCTTCCGGCGACGGCAGCGACATCAGCACCTCGGCCGGGATGTCCCCGGCGGCAGCGAGTTTCGCGAGACACTTCTGCCGTTCGGTCAGCGCCTTGTCGGAATCGCGCTCTTTGCTGAATCGGCTCTGCGCCTTCAGCGTCCGCTCGCGCAGCATCGAATACACGTCTCCGCCGAGCAGCGCCGAGATGTCGATCTTCATCTTCTCGCGATTCAGATCCGTCGCGCTCACCACATCGCCATTGATCGGCCCGGCCTTGTATTTTGGAAACATGATCGCCGCCTCGGGGCACACGCGCGAGCACGCCGGGCAGTTCGTTTTGCAGTTGTCGTTGTTCTGCACCTGGATGTGGCTGTCGCCATCCACGCCATAGACTCCGAAGAGGCAGAATGAGAGGCACTGCATGCAGTTCGTGCAGCGGTCGTAGTCAATGACCGGGAACCACGGCTTCCACGCGCCGTGCTGCGCCGCGCCGCTCGCCGCGCGCTCCTCCTCGACGAGTGCCGTCACCCCCGCGATGTCGCGATTCGTGATGTCGTGAAAGCGCACGCTCACCGCGCCCGCGGTATCCGCGTTTGGCGTGCCGCCGGAAAATTTTCCCAGCACGACGAGCGAACCTTTTTCCTGCGGCGCGACCTTGCCTCCGGCCGTCGTGCGCGTGACTGCGTAGCCCTTTTCGAGCAGCGCGCTCATCGCGGAAAAAGCATCATCGAGCGGCGCGGCACCGTCGCCCTCGTAGAGCACGACACGGAGTGTGGATTCGTCTTTCAGCGGCATGGCGGGTTTAGGGTTGAGGCGTTGGCTGCGGTGCGGGAGTCGTTTCGCGGGTCGGCAAATTCGGCAGCAGGTCCGGCGCGGCGAGCCGCGCGCAGATTTCATCCGCAGTCAGCGTGCGCATGTTCAGCACCTCGGTCTTGTCCGGCGCGAGGTCGGCGTCGCACTGGTGAAAGAGCCCCTTCACCGCGCGCGGAAAACACGCCGCGATTTTCACAGCGCCGCTCGCTGCGAGTTGTTGCAGCGCCGGGTCGCGCCGCGCGGCCATCTCGCAGAGATCCGCCACCGCGTCGAATGCCACACCGCTCTCGCACAGCCGTTGCAGCACGGCGGCCTTCACTTCCTTCGGCACCACCTGCGCGTACTGGCAGTGGCAGTAGAGAATGGAGGGAGTGCTTTCGGACATGTGTGAGTTTGCTACAGCGGTTTCGAGTCGTTGCCAACTGCTACCGTGTCGGATGCCGATGGTGAACGCGCCGTCAGACGCGAGTCCCTGACTTTGACAGCGCTCAAGATCTGAGTGCTTATCCCTCTATGAAAACTGCATTCTGGAAGTGGCTCGTGGTGGTGCAGGCGGTCTGCATCGTGGGGCTGATCGCTGGCGGTGTGTGGTGGGTTAGGGAAACCAAGAGCCGAACTCGGATCGCGACGCTTCGGGCGCTGTATGAATATCTCAAACCAGCTCCGCCTGATGATGTGATTAGGACACCACTGATTCTCGATTTGGCGGTCGAACAGGGGGAACACCGCCGTTACATAAACGAGGAATTGATGGACGAGGTTCGATTGACTGCCTTTGCAAGACAGGTCGCCGGAGTGGCTGGCGGGATCGAACCCATTATCGTGCGATCTGCACCGGGGATTCCGATCCAAGAGGTCCTCGCGACACTCGGATTGCTGGCAGCAAGCGGGAACAAGATTTTCATTCTTCCATTCAAAAACGAGACGCTTGCGCTTACGAATCGAAACCTTACCCCCGAAGGAGCAACTCCCGACCTCGATCCCGTTCCTTCGCGGTGACAGAAATGATCACGCAACCGCGTCGCGGTGCGTCGGCTGCGGTTTGCCAGGCCGGAAAAATTCGAGGTGTTCGAGCTTCGCGGTCATCGCGGTGGTGTTGAGCGCGGCGATGGTCGCCTGTACTGCGTCACGGATCGCCTCGGGCGCGGCTTCAGCGCGGCAGTTGATGATGAGCTGCCCGCTCTGCACCGGCTCATCGAGTGTGAGCGAAAGCTCGGGGACGAAATCGCTGCGGACGAGATTGATTGCCGCGATGTCGCCGAGGCCGCTGTCGGGGCTGAGCGTCATTTTCAGATGCGCGATTTCCGCACCGGCGAGTCGCGTTTGGATTCCGCTGGCGATCATTTTCAAAGTCGCATCGGAATCGAAGCCGGATGGCGCGGCGAGTTGCACGGTTGCGTTCAGCCAGCCGAGCAGCGCTTCGCCTTCGGCGTAAAGTTCATAGTCCACCTCCATCGTCGCGCGCTGGCTTTGCTCGCCGGTCGCGAGGCGATCGATCCACGGTGCAAGCCCGTCGTCCGTTCGCACGCTGAGCGCGAGGATTTCCGCGTGCGGAAATTCTTCCGCGAGCCGCGCGGCCACCGCCAACGCACGCGCGGCGTCGAGCACGTCAGTCTTCGTGATGACGATGATGTCCGCCTCCTCGAGCTGCTTGCGGTAGATGTAGGTGACCTTGTCGGAAAATTTCCCGCCGCTCGCGAGGCCGAGGAAACGCTCCGCGCGCACCGGGTCCACGAGCACGCTTAGCGGCGCGATGGTGAACGCATCACCGTAGATGCGCCGCAGTGGATACGTCACCGTCGCGACGAGATCCGTGCAGCTCCCGACCGGCTCGGCGATGAAGACATCCGGCCGCGTGGTGTCGGTCAATTTTTGCGCCGCGTCGGTGAGCGTGCTGAAGCGGCAGCAGAAACAGCCGCCCGTGATTTCCTCCGTCGCGAACCCGCGCGAGCGCAGCATCGTCGTGTCCACGAGTTCGCTGCCCTGATCATTCGTGATGAGCCCGACGCGCAATCCCTGCGCGGCGAAATGCTGCGCGACTGCGGCGACCGCGGTCGTCTTTCCCGCGCCGAGAAACCCGCCGATCATCACGTAGCGGGATTTCGAATTTTGAGCCGAGCGAAGCGAGACGGCTGCGGGCGCAGGCGGGGCAATTTTGGATTTTGAATTTGGCATCACTCGGCATGGGCTTGCTGCTTTTCGAGAATCTTGTCGATCGTGGTGTCGAGCATGGCGCGGTACTGCTCCAGCGGGACGCACTTGTCATCCGGCTCGCCGTCCACTTCATAGAGCCAACCGGCGGCGTACGGTTCTTTTCCGACGAGTTCGACATTTGCCGCGAGCGCGGGATTGCTTCCGGCAAACGCGCCGCGCGCGCACGAGTAGATGTCGCTGATGGCCTTGAAGCCCTCGATGCTGCCGACGACATCACCGCCCGCGAGCGCAGTGCTGGCTGGCAGTTCGAAGCGCACCTCGACGATTTCACCGAGCATCCGCGTCGCAAATTTCGTGAAGCCGATGCGCAGCTTCGTAGCACCAAGCTGTGGGCCGCCCATTTTCGCGATCCAGAAATGCGACGGGCTGTAGAGGCAGTCCACCGGCAGGTGGGTGACGAAGGTGCTGCGTTTGTAAAATGAAGTCGCGGGTGCGCTCATCGGGCCGCGGAACATCGGGCAACGCCGCGCGCGCGGCGAGTGGAATGTAGGACAGTGCCTGCAGCCTGTCCCGGATGGAATGCTGACGCCCAGACACAGAATGCACCGCCCGGATCAGTGTGGCGCTACGGGAGGCTCGGTTTGCAGGCGGGCTCTTTCCCGAGGAGCGGATGCCATCCTTGCAGTCAGGACAGGCTGGAAGCCCTGTCCTACATTGCGTCGCCGCATCGTCTGCGCTAATTCGCAGCGCAGTGCTTTACTTCGACCACAACGCCACGCATCCGATCTCCGCGACTGCGAAGCGCGTCTGGCTGGAGGCGGTGGAAAAATTCCCCGCGAATCCGTCGTCGCCGCACCGGCTCGGGCAGCGCGCGGAGGCTGCGTTGCAGGACGCGCGCGAGCGGCTCGCGGCGATCCTCGGGTGCGGTGCGGATGCGATTGTTTTCACGAGTGGCGCGACGGAATCGGCGAATGCGGTGTTGGCGCAGTTCGAGCATGTGATGGCGTCCGACATCGAGCATCCCTGTGTGTTGGAAACGCTGCACGCGCGCGCGGTCGAGGGATCGCGCTTGACCGAGGGGGAAACGTGCCGAGAAGAATCAGCCCGCCGTCTCACGACGGCGGCTACGGGGGTGTGCGATCCGCTGCATTTTGCCGGGAGCAAATTGCAACTCGTCGCGCTCATGGCGGCGAACAATGAGACGGGGGTGCTGCAGCCTTGGCGCGAGGCGCTGGCGGTGTGCAGGGCGGCCGGCGTGAAGTTTTTTTGCGACGCGGCGCAATGGATCGGGCGGATGCCGGCGGCGGGGCTGGGTGCTTGCGATTTTGTGAGTGGCTGCGCGCACAAGTTCGGCGGGCCGCAGGGCGTTGGTTTTTTGAAATGCCCGCCGAATTTTCCGCCGCTGCTGCATGGCGGGCCGCAGGAGGACGGTCGCCGCGCGGGGACGGAAAATGTCGCGGGCGTGCTCGCGATGGTCGCGGCGATGGAGGAGCGCGAGGCGGCGATGCGCGACGGTGCGCTCGTCGAGCGGCTCGCGTGGCGCGCGGAATTTGAAAACGAATTTGGCGCTTCGCTGCAAGGCGCGCGCGTGCTCGGCGCGGGAGTCGAACGGCTCTGGAATACCATCTCGGTGGTCATGCCGGAGACGCCGGACTGCCGCCGTCGCTGGGTGGTCGTGATGGATAAGCTCGGCTTCGCAGTCTCGACGGGATCGGCGTGTGCGAGCGGGAAGGAAAAGCCGTCGCACGTGCTCACGGCGATGGGCATCGCACCGCAGGATGCGGGACGCGCGCTGCGATTCAGCGCGGGGTGGGGGACGATGCACGAAGACTGGCGCACACTGCTCGCAGGCGTGAAGGCTGCGGCGCGCGAGATGGGCGTGCGCTGAAAAAATCAGGCCGCTGTCTCCTGCAGGAGCGCGCGGACTTCTTCGTGCAGATCGCGTGGGATCGGGAACTCCCGTTCAGGCACGGTGCCGATCGAGGGATATGCAGTGAAACGCGGTGATGTTCCGGCGTGTGGGATCAGTGCGGTCGAGTTCATGCGGGATGTCGTCCCCAGCATCCCGATTTACGGCCCGGCCCAAAGTTAAGAACGGGTGAATTCCGGGGAGCGATCAGGTGAACGAACGCACCGAACCTGACATGCGCCGAACGGCGCCGATCCGCGAATGTGCCGTCAGCGGCCCGGCTGCGTCAGGCCGCCGAATGCACCCTGGCCCTGCCAGCTTTCCGGCTTCGCCCACGGGATGCTCGAGACTCGCTCGTCGTCCTTGCGCTTGTCCGTGGTCGCGCATCCGGCGATTCCGGCGGCGAAAATGACGAGGAGGATTCGGATGACGGGGATCATGGATGCTTGCTTCTTACCGGGCCGGAAGGTCGCCCGGACCTGGGGCGGGCGGAGTCAGCGGCGCGGTGGTCGGCGGAGCATTGCCGGCAGGCGCGGTGGCGGAGGGCTCTTCGCGCACCTTGTCCTCGCCGGTGTAGATGACCTGATCGCCGGGCTGGACATACGTGCCCTTCGTGAAGCTCGACGGGATGATGTCCGCGACGGATTGCGAGGTCTCGACGTTGATGATCTTCACCTTGCCGATGGCCTGGCCGTTGCGGGTGACGATGAGGATTTTGTTCGCAGCCGCACCGCGCTTGTCACCGAGGCTCAGCACGCAGAAGCCCCAGCCGGCATTCACCGCGAGGACTTCACCGCGCGTGCCTTTGAGCATGAAGTTGTCAGTGTAGCGCTTGATGTGCGTCTTCTGCTCGGAAATCTTGGACTCATTTTCCTTCTTCTGCTTGCTGAGATCCTCAATCACGATTTTCTGTTCCGCGATTTCCTTATCCAAGGCGGCGACCTTCGTTTCAAGCGTGGCCTTTGCCTCCTTCATGTCGGCGACTTGCTTGATGATTTCCTTGGGATCCCCGCCGGGGAAGAGAGCCATCAAATCGTCCAGCTTCTGTTTCAGCGTCGCGTAGTCGGCCTTCGACTTGTCCAGTTCATTCTTGGCATCCGCGAGTTCCGTCTTCGTCTTCGCGAGGTCCGTCTCGGTCATCGCCAGCTTCTCCTCGGTCTTCTTCAGCTTGTCCTCCGTGTCCGCGAGTGTCTGCTTCGTCTTCGCGAGTTCCGCCTGGGTCGCCTTCAGCGTCGCCCGTTTTTCCAGCAGCTCCTCGTGATCCTGCTTCGCCGTGGCCTGGAGTTTTTCCACGAGTTCCTTCGTTTTGAACCCGAAGAAGATTGCGGCCAGCGCGATGAGCAGGGTGAGGCTGGAGAAAATTTTTGCCATAAGTTCGGTGCAGTTGTTGGGTGGGTAGCTGGGAGATGTGACAATTGTGACGCTCGGGTGCAACGTCAAAACTGCGGAAGACGGCGTTTTTATGCGGTGAGAATTTTTATTGGCAAGGGCTTTTGCAAAAATTCCTGCGATTTCATTTTGTCAGCGCGGCTCCCGTGTGCTTTCGTCCCCGCTCCGTCAGGGGCCATGGATGGAAGGCTGGAAAACCCCGCCAGAGCCGGAAGGCAGCAACGGTATCCTGCCCTTCCTTGTCGTGGTTCCCTGACGGAACTTTTTTTGCGGCGTGCGCGGGTGGGATTTGCGGGAGGCGGAAAAATGTCGCGTCGCGGGTGAATGAATACGGATTTTCAACGCCCGACACTAAATGCAAAACACAAAGCGCGACCCTGTCTCGTTTTCACCGAGCTTGGTCTGTGTCGCCGGGATCGTTGAGCGCCAAAGGCCGGCCTGTCTCCTTTGTGTTTTGCATTTTGTATTTTGTGTATTCCGTCGGGCGTTGAAAGCCCCCGCGCGTTTCCGCTTCCCCTCGCGCCGCGTGTTGTCGCACTTTCCCCGGCCATGCTTCGCCGAGGCTCTTTGATTTACGCACTGCTGGTCTTTCTCGCCGGCGCTTCGCTCATGCGCGAGGCGACGATCGGCAGGCTGCCGCGCTTCGACGAGACATGGTGGGCCTTCCTCGCGCGGCACGGCACGCCGAAGTCCGTCGCCTCAAAGCTCACGCTCGTGGAGATCACCGGCGACACGCTTTCCAAGCACGCGTGGCCATGGAAGGCGGATGACTTCGCGCTCTTCTTCCACGCCGTGCTGCCGTTCGATCCCGCCGTGCTCGCCGTAGAGCCGCCGCTGAATTCCGGCCGCGACTCCGCCGGCGAGAACGATTCTGTCTTTGAAAAAATGCTGCTCGACCATGTGCGCCGCTCCCCGAAGCTCGTGCTCGGCGGCCTCCTCGGTGTCGCGCCCGACGCCGGCGCCGTGCAGGATCTCCAGCCCATGCCCGTGCTCCGCAAAGTGCGCGGCGACCTCACCCGCGTGCCGGATTTCGCCGCCGTCGAGACCTGGGCCGAGGAGACGCTGCGCCTCACCACGCAGCCCGGCTGGACGAATCTCCCCGAGCGCAGCGGCCCGCGCGGCTGGTGCCCGCTCGTGCTGCGCTACCGCGGCCAGCCCGTGCCCACGATGGTGCTCCAGCTCATGATGCACCTGGAAAAAATCACGCTCGACGAGGTGGAGGTCGTCCTCGGCTCCCACATTGCCCTCGGGAATTCGCGCACGATCCCGATTGATGACTCCGGCCGCATGCTGCTGAACGTCGGCGCGGATTTCACGCGCGTCTCGTACGATGACCTGCTCCTCAGCCGCGAGCAACTCGACCGCAAGGACGCGCCCGTCAAGCCGCCGGAACTTTTCACCGGCCGCATCGTGATGCTCGCGCGCACGGACACCGAGGCGCGCACCGTCGCAATGCCCGATGGCCGCATGGTCACGCCCGGCGAATTCGTCGCCACCGCATTTGCCACCGTGGAAATCGGCGCATTCCCGCGGCGCATCGGGAGCTGGTTCGACTGGACGCTCGTCGGCGTCGCATCCGTCCTCGCGCTGTGGATCCGGAAATGGCGCCCCGGCCTCACGATCCTCTTCACGTTGCTGCTGCTCACCGCGTGCGCCACCGGCGCGTGGTGGACTTTCCAGGCGAGGCAAATGCTGCTGCCCGCGCTGCTCCCGCTCGGCCTCGCCGTGTGGGTGCTGCTGCTGCGCCTCGTCGCGCGGCGCATCGAGAAAATCATCGCATTCTAGCAGCGGCGTTCCTGCCTTCTGCCGCCGCAAAAAATCCAACCATGTCGTCCTTCTTCTTCACCAATCTCACCGGCGCGCTCGAAATCGGGTCGAACTGCTACTCGATCGAAACCGGCGGGCGCCGCCTCCTCCTCGACTCGGGCAGCCATCCGAAAAAGGCCGGCACCGAAGCGCTGCCGCGGCTCGATCTCGTGCAGGACGATTCCGTGGACGCCATCGTGATGTCGCACGCGCACCAGGATCACCTCGGCTCGCTGCCCGTCGCCATGAGACGGCATCCGCGCGCGCCCGTCTTCATGACGGAGGCCACGAGGCAGCTCGGCGGGATCATGCTGCATAATTCCGTGAACGTGATGCTCGCCGAGCAGGCCGCAGGCTCGGCCCATGCGCCACTTTACGCGCACCGCGAAGTGGACTCCGGCGAGCGCCGCTGGCTCGCACGGCCCGTCGGGCAAAAATTTGACCTGCACGGCGAGCGCGTCGGCCCCGCCGAGGCCCGAGATGTCACGATCGAATTCTCCGACGCCGGCCACATCCTCGGCTCCGCGGGCACGCTCATCCGCAGCGGCGGTCGCACGCTTTTCTACGCGGGCGACGTGCAGTTCGACGACCAGAACATCTCGCCCGGCGCGACCTTTCCCGACTTCGCCGACGAGCCGTGCGACGTGATGATCATGGAGAGCACGTACGGCAGCCGCGCGAGGCCCGAGGGGTTCACGCGCGCGGGCGAAACGGAGCGGCTCGCCACTGCCATCGAGAATGTCTTCGCCCGCGGCGGCTGCGTGCTCATGCCGCTTTTTGCACTCGGGAAGACGCAGGAATTCCTCACCATCTTCCACGGCCTGCGCACGCGCGGACGCCTGAGCCGCGAATGCCCGATCTACATCGGCGGCCTCGGCGCGAAGCTCACCGGGGTGTACGACAAGCTCGCAAAAAAGACCCCGCGCCTCCAGCCGCACCTCGACCTGCTGAACGACGTCGCGCCTTTCGTCGTGAGCGGGCAAAATTTCGCCGACCTCCGCATGAAGCCGCGCCGCATCTTCGCGCTCAGCAGCGGCATGATGACGGAAAAGACGCTCTCAAATGCCTTCGCGCGGCAATTCCTCAGCCGCCCGGAAAACGCGATCTTCTTCGTCGGCTACGCGGACCCCGAGTCGCCCGCCGGCAGGCTGCGCGCCGCCGGCACCGGCGGAAAAATCTCCCTCGGCCCGGACCACCCCGAGGAGACGGTGCGCTGCGAGATCAGCACATTCAATTTCAGCGCCCACGCCGCGCGCGAAAGCATCCGCGCCTACGTGAAGCGCGCCAAGCCGCGCAAGATCATCTTCGTCCACGGCGATCCCGAGTCGTGCGGATGGCTCGCCGCCGCCGCGCGCGAGGACCTGCCCGGCAGCGAAGTGCTCGCGCCCGCGCCCGGCGCGCGGGTGGAATTGTAGCGCCCGCCGCTGCAGAGCGCTTCCGCAAGGGCATCGCGACGGTGCGCGCATTCCGAACCTTGCCGGAACTTGCCGGACCGCCACCGTCGTGACACTGTGCCGCCATGAGCACGCTCGCCACGACTGATCCGAAGGAATTGCGCCCGCTGCTGCGTGAGCGCATCGAGCACGCCACCGATGAGGAGCTGGAGGCGGTGCGCAAGGCGCTGCTCGGCCTCGAAGCACGCCGGCTCGCCGATGAGCTTGGTCGGGAGTTTGAGGAAGACTGGCGCTCGGGAAAGATCACTGAGGAAAAAATTGCGCAGGCAATCCTGGATCATCGCGCCCGGCATCCCTACCGGTGACCGTCGTCATTGATACGAATGTCGTGCTCGGGATGTTCAACCCCGGACACTACACCCGCCCGATTTTTTGGGCATGGCTTGAGGGCCGTTTGCAGTGGGCGACCTCGACTGAAATCCTGCTCGAATACGAGGAAATCGTCGCCGAACGCTCCGGCACCGGACGTGCGCGCAAAATGTTTTCACTGATGGAAGTGGTCAGCGAACAGCACAGAAACGTGCGGCATCTCTCGCCGTCGTTCCGCTTCCACCTCATCACCCCCGACTCCGACGATGACAAATTCGCTGACTGCGCCATCGCAGCGGAGGCGGATCACATCATCACGAGCGATCATCATTTCGACGTGCTGATCAGCTCAGGCTACAAGCCTCAGCCGATCACGCCGGAGGAATTCATCCGGCGGCATCTCGGTGGAGCGTGATGGCGGCGAGGCGTGCAGTAGCGTAGCTCTCCAGAGCTGCGGCGTTGACGCGCACGATGCGCCTTTCCCGCCAGGAAAACCCGCCGCGCAGCTCTGGAGAGATACGCTACATTTTTCCGCCGCCGCTCATCGTCGAGAGTGCACAGGTCGGAGTCGTCGTGCAACTCGCGCTACGCGGTGATGGCGGTCTGCTGACGCCGGAGCTGGCCGCACGCCGCGGCAATGTCGTGGCCTTTTTCGCGGCGGATCGTTGCGGGGATGCGCGCGTGATCGAGCACGTCCATGAAGGCATCCTGCCGCGCTTCGCTCGGGCGTTTCCATTCGAGGCCCTCGACGGAATTGTAGGGGATGCAGTTCACCTTTGCCCGCACCTGCTTCGCGACGCGGGCGAGGTCGGCGGCGTGGGCGGGCTCGTCGTTCACTCCCTCGATGAGGATATACTCGAGAGTGATGTGCTGCTTCTTTTTCGAGGCGTGGTAGGCGCAGGCGTCGAGCAGCTCGGCGAGCGGGAACTTGCGATTCACGGGCATGATTCGGTCACGCACTTCATCCGTCGCGCCGTGCAGCGAGATGGCGAGGCGGATCTGGCGCGGCTGGTCGGCGAGCTGGCGGATCTGCGGGGCGAGGCCGCTGGTGGAGACGGTGATGTGCCGCGCGCCGAGGCCGAGGCCCCACGGGGAATTGATGATGTCAATCGCGCGCATGAGGTTCGCGAAATTCGCCAGCGGCTCGCCCATGCCCATGAAGACGAGGTTGCTCACGCGTTCGCCAGAGAGGCGTTCGGCCTCGATGAGCTGGCCGGCGATTTCGCCGGGCGAGAGGTTGCGCGAAAAACCGTCGAGCCCGCTCGCGCAAAACTTGCACCCGTACGCGCAGCCGACCTGCGTGCTGACGCAAAGCGTGCGCCGGTCGCTCGCCTCGCCGTACAGCGCGGGCGACGCGGGGATGAGCACGCTCTCGATGAGCGCGCCGTCGGGGAGCTTGAAGAGATACTTTCGCGTGGTGTCCTCGCTGCCGAGCGTGCGGAGATTTTCGAGCCGGAGAAAAGTAAACGCCTCGGCGAGATCCGCACGCAGCGCCGCGGGCAGATCGCTCATGTCGGCGAAGTCCGTGACGCGCTTTTCGTAGAGCCAGCGGAGCACCTGCGCGGCGCGATACTTCGGCTGTCCGCGCTGCGCGAGTGCGGCCTCGATCTCGGCGGGATCGAGGCTTTGGATCGCCTGTTTCGTTTCGCGGGTGCTCATCATCGCACTTTACACCAGCAACGCGTGAAATCCCGCCTGCTCGAAATGCCGGTCGCCGGTGAGCGCGTCGGTGAGGTTTTCGTCCGCCATGACCGTGAATGAAATGCAGTCTGTGAGCGACCAGTCCTTGTCGGGACGCGCGCGGTAGAGTGCCAGGCCGCGCTCGAAAAGTGCGTCGCTGTCGGCGATCACACGGAATCGTTCCGAGGTGGTGATTCGCGCAACCAGATGCAGGGCCAGCGCCCGGTTGGCCTTGTTGGAGAGGCCGTCGCAAACTTCCGCAATCGCCCAGCGGGTTGTGACAATCACGCCTTTCCGCTCTCTGGAAAATTCCACGGCCCGTTTGTGAAATTGATCCCGCGGATTTGCCAGTGCGAGAAAGTAGAGCGAGTCGCCGAAGGTCGGCTTCATTTCGCAGTGCGCTTCGGCGCGCCGTGAATGTAGTGGTCATGCTCTGCGGAAAAATCCTCCGGCAGACCCTCCGCCTTGCCGATGAAATCCTTCAGCACATCGTACAGCGTTCCGTCTTCATTCGCAGCGGCGGGTGCGTCGGCCTTCACGGTGATCTCCACGCGCGTGCCGTCCGGCACATGCACGGGGAGCCGGATGGTGTCGTTTTCGACGATGGCGGTGATGCTCATGCGGCGAAGGTAGCAGCAGCAGCGCCGGCGGCAAGGCGGGCGTGTTGCGCGCTTGCCACGCATCGCGCGGTGCATAGTCTCCCCGGCCTTCATGTATTCCACTCACGAGATTTTTTCCAAGATGCCCGCGTCGGCCTCGGCGCAGCTCTTCTCCCACCTCGCCGACAACGAGAAGCCGCTGATGAAGGCGACCATCGAGACGCTGTCCAAGCAGCGCAAGCTGCGCCCGGTCTTCGTCGAGCGGAAGCCGAAGGCGGAGCGCATCGCGTGGCTGAGTGACGCGCTCGGGCGCAAGCAGAACGAGGGCGTCGCCGCGCACCTCTTGCAAATCTGGCTCGTCGGGACGCAGAAGCAACTGCTGTGCGATTTCCTCGACGGTCTCGGCATCGCGCACGACGAGCACGGCACCGTGGAGGAACTCCCGGCTGCGCCGGAAAAGGCGAAGCTCGCGGAAGTCGTGAACACGCTGCTGGAGAAGCACGATCCCGCGGTGGTCGCCGTGTATCTGCACGCATTCCTCGCGACGAGCGATGCGGACTGGACTGCGCTCGACGAACTGCTCGGCGAGGACGCGCGCCTCAAGCTCGGGTAGCGGCGCGCTGCGCGGCGCACCATGCAACCGCTGCTCGAACATTTCGGCGTGGCCGTGGGCGCCATCACCGGCGCGCTCGCCGCGCGCGGCAAGCGCGTGGATTTGTTCGGCGTGCTCGTGCTCGCGCTGGTCGCGGCGTTCGGCGGCGGCACGATCCGCGACGTGATTCTCGGCGACCGTCCGATTTTTTGGGTGCGCGACGGGAGCTTCGTGATCACCGCGACGGCGACGGGGCTCGTCACGTTTTTCATCGCGCGCATCCGCGACATCCCGCGCAATGTGCTGCTGATCGCGGATGCGCTGACGCTCGCATTCTTCACGGTGCTCGGCGCGGAAAAGGCGCTCGCATTCGGCGTCGCGCCGCAGATCGCCGTGGCGATGGGCGTGGTCACGGGCGTCGCGGGCGGCATGTGCCGCGACGTGCTCCTGAGCGAAATCCCGCTCGTGTTCCGCCGCGAGATCCACCTTTACGCGACAGCGTCCGCGGTCGGTGCTGGATGCTTTGTGGCGATGCGGCACTGGCTGCCGGGGCGCACGTCGGCGCTCATCGCGGGCACGCTCATCACGCTCGCGCTGCGCCTCGCCGGAATCCGCTGGCGGCTCGGGCTGCCGGAATTCGACGGCCCGTCGCGAGACGACATCCCGCGGCCCTGAATCGCGCGGGCAGGCTGCTGATGCGGCCTCACGCAAAGGATCGCAAAGGACGCCAAGCATTCCGGAAAAATTCCCCCTTTGCGTCCGTCGCGCCCTTTGCGTGAGGCAGCCGGCCCCGACGCTTTTCGTTGCGCGCCCCACCGCACTCGCGCTAGCTGACTTGCATGGCAAACGTCGTTTTTCTGTGGCACATGCATCAGCCGTACTACGTGAATCCCACGTCGAAGGTCGCGATGATGCCGTGGGTGCGCCTGCACGCGGTGAAGGGCTACCTCGACATGATCAGCGTGCTCGCGGAGTTCCCGGACGTGCGCGTGAACTTCAACCTCACGCCCGTGCTCATGCTCCAGATCGAGGAGCTCGTGCAGGGAAAAATCCGCGACCTGTGGCTCGACTGGTCCCGCAAGCCGGCGGCGGACCTCGACGAAAATGAGCGCCTCGCGATCCTCGAGCACTTTTTCAAAATCCAGCACGACAATCTGCTGAAGCCATTCCCGCGTTACGCGGAACTGCTCGCGAAGCGCGGCGTGAATTTTCAGCGCGACCGCGTGCGCGCGGAGCTGCGGCACTGGAGCGCGGATGAGTTCCGCGATCTCCAGACGTGGTACAATCTCGCGTGGTGCGGCTTCACCGCGGTGCGGCTCTACCCGGAGCTGGCCGCGCTGAAGATCAAGGGGCGCAATTTTTCCGAGGAGGAAAAATTGCGCGTGCTCGCCATCCACATGGAAATCCTCGCAGGCATCCCGCAGCTCTACGCGGACGCGGAGGCGCGGGGGCAGGCGGAGCTGACGACCACGCCTTTTTTCCACCCGATCCTGCCGCTCGTGTACGACAGCGATTTCGCCGAGCGCGCCATGCCGGGACGCGCGCTGCCGAAGCGCTTCCACTGGCCGCAGGATGCGCAGGCGCAGCTCGATCTCGCGGTCGCGCAGCACACGCGGATGTTTGGCCGCGCGCCGCGCGGGCTGTGGCCGAGTGAGGGCAGCATCGCGCCGGAACTCGTGCCGCTCATGCAGCGCGCGGGCATCAGCTATTTCTGCTCGGACGAGGAGAACCTTTTCAATTCGCTGCGGCGCGACGGCATCCACGCGGATCATCTGGAACTCTTCCAGGGCTGGCGCGTCGAGCACGAGGGCGCGGCGGTGAATGCGGTGTTCCGCGAAAAGCCGCTGAGCGATTTCATCGGCTTCATGGCTGCGCGCAATGACCCGCACGATTCCGCGGCGCATCTGCTCAATCACCTGCGGCACATCGCAAATCACATCCCGCGCGACACGGGTCTCATCCCCATCGTCCTCGACGGCGAGAATGTGTGGGAGACCTTCCGCGACGGCGGCGAGAGCTTCCTGCGCGAGATGTATCGCGGGCTTTCGAAGGGCGGCGATCAGCTTCGCAGCACCACCATCGAAAACCACCTGCTGCGATGCCCGCCGAGACAGACGCTGCACAAGCTGCACAGCGGCTCGTGGATTTGCAGCAACTTCGACATCTGGATCGGCGAGCAGGAGGAAAATCGCGGCTGGGATTTGCTCGGCGAGACGCGCGCATTCCTCGAGCGCAAGCTGCCCTCGCTCGCGCCGGAGCAGCGCGACGCGGCGCTGCGCGAAGTGTATGCCGCCGAGGGCAGCGACTGGTTCTGGTGGTACGGGCCGGACTTTTCGACGGACTGCGACCAGCTCTTCGACGATCTCTTCCGGCAGCACCTGAAGAATGTGTATTCGATCTGCGGCGACACTCCGCCCGCGGACTTGGATCGCAGCATCATCACCGCGCAGACCGCCGCGCTCTACTCGCCGCCGCGCCGGCAGTTCACGCCAATCATCAACGGGCTGCTCGCGCCATTTTACGAATGGGTCGGCGCGGGGCTCTACCTCGCGGGCAGCGAGCAGGGCGCGATGTTCCGGGACGATCGCTTCCTGCGCGCGGTGCGCTTCGGCTGCGACACGCAGCGGCTGCATCTGCGGTGCGACTTGCGGCGCGTGGGCGGCTTCACGATCACCATCGTATTTCACAGTCCCGCCGGCGTGCTCGTGCAGACGCCGCCCGCGACGCGCGGCAGCAGCGGGAAGCTCACGGTGCGCCGGCCCGGTGCCGCGGAGAGTGAGGCCGGGGATTTCGCCGCGGACGAAATCGTCGAGATGAGCGTGCCGTTCTCCGCGCTCGGCGTGCCTGCGGGCGCGGTGCTTCAGTTTCAGGTGAAGGTTTTCGAGAAGGGCATCGAGCGCGAATGCTACCCGGAGAATTCGCCCATCGCGCTGACCGTGCCCGGCATCGAGAGCGCGCTCGCGGAGTGGGTGGTCTAGCCAAAATTTTGAATGCTGAATTTTGAATGCGGCGGCGCACGATGGCTTTTCTGATCATTCAAAATTTAGAATTCAAAATTCAACATTTCCGCCCTCCGCAGCAGCGCTTGTCGTCCGCCCTCCCAGCACGTACACCACCCCCATGCACCCCTCCCTCCGCACCCGTCGTTCCTTCCTCCGCGAGCTCGCGCTCGGCGCTGCCGTCGCGCCGTGGGTCACGCGCGGGCTGCTCGCTCAGTCACCGAATTCCGTCATCCATCATGCGAGCTTCGGCTGCTCGGGGATGGCGATGTCGGACGTGACTTCGATCTCGCGTCATGCCGCGGTGAAGATCGTCGCGGGATGCGATGTGGATGAAAAGCGCACCGTCGAGTTTCGGAAGAAATTTCCCGACGCGCGCATCTACTCCGACTTCCGCGAACTGTTGGAAAAGGAGAAGGATCTCCAGACGGTGAACGTCTCGACGCCGGATCACATGCACGCTCCGATCGGCGTGAGCGCGCTGAACCGAGGGCTGCACGTCTATGGCCAGAAGCCGCTCGCGCACGACATTCACGAGGTGCGCCGCATGACCGAGATCGCCCGCGAGAAAAAGCTGCACACGCAGATGGGCATCCAGATCCACAGCAACTCGGAATACCGCACGGCGTGCAAGGCGGTGCAGGATGGAGTCATCGGCAAAATCAAGGAGGTTCACACATGGAGCAGCAAGAAGTGGGGCGACAACGGCACGATGCCCACGAAGGACTATCCGGTGCCGGAGGGCTTGAACTGGGATCTCTGGCTCGGGATCACCAGCGATCGCCCCTTCATCGGCGACGGCTGGTATCACCCCGGCAACTGGCGCAAGCGGCTCGACTTCGGCACGGGCACTTTCGGCGACATGGGCTGCCACATTTACGATCCCGTCTTCAAGGCGCTCGCGCTCACCGCGCCGCTGAGCATCCGCAGCGACGGTGCACAGCCGAACACGCACTCGTGGGCGACCGACGCGATCATTGATTACGTGTTCCCCGGCACCGCATTCACCGAGGGAAAAACCGTGCGCGTCGTGTGGTACGACGGCGACCAGCGTCCGCCGAAGGAAATCCAGGACGCCGCGCAATTCGTGAAAGGCGAGAAGGGCAAAGGGATGCCGAATGAGGGCAGCATTTTTCTCGGCACAAAGGGCATCATGATTCTCCCGCACATCGCGCAGCCACGGCTCGTCGGCAAGGAAGTCGAGGGCGTGAAGATCGAGAAGGTCGAGGGCGAAAGCCACTGGAACCAATTCATCGAGACCGTGCTCGGCAACCGCCCGAAGGCCGATGCAAACTGGGACTACGCCGGCCCGCTCACCGAGGCCGTCCTGCTCGGCAGCGTCGCCACGCGCTTCCCAAAGCAGACGCTCGCATGGGACGCCGCCGCGGTGAATTTCACGAACGTCGCGGAGGCGAACGCCTTCGTGAAGCGCGCGTATCGCAAGGGCCGTGAGGTCGCGGGGCTGTAGCCGCTACTTTACCGGGGAAATGAGATAGATGGCGTGAACGCTCTGGCTGAACGTCACCGGTGCAAGGCGGTATTCCGGCGGGGCGTCGGCTTTGTTGTCGGCAGGACCTTGTGCTACGGCCGGCACCGAGCGGCTATCCGCGCCGAGCATTCTATTTTGGATATTGGGAAATGCCTCCGGTGAAATCGCCCAGACGGAATCCACTTTCATCCCGGCGGCCTTCGCCATTCGATCAGCTTCATTGCGGGCGTTCTTCAGCGCGAGTTCCCATGTCTCGGCCTTCACTTCCTTTGCCTTCGAGTTTTCCCTGCTGATGCCCTCGAAGTAGCCGACTTTCAGCGCGAAGAGGTCGTTGACCAGCTTCGGGAATTTCGCAACGTCACGCACTTTCGCGGTGAAGTCGCGCTCCACCCGATAGCCGAGGAATTTTCCCCGCCCGTTGCTCTGCGTCTCTTCGTATTCGGGTTCTGAATGGATCGCCTCGGCAATGACATCCTCATCGCTGATTCCCGTGACTTTCAAAAGCTCGAAGACTTTCGCCGCCTGCGCCTGCACCGCCTTGTTTGCCGCAGCCACTTCTTTGTTCACTTCAGAAAGTTTGAACCGCAGCGAGACCAAGTCCGCATTCTTTACCACCTCCGCACTGCCTTGGACGTAGAGATATGGCACGGTCGGCAGTCCGTCGGCGAATGCGAGAGAAGTGAGTGCAGCGAGCACTGGGAGGATAATTTTCATGCGCCGATTGTTTCACGCGCCGCCGGTGATGCAGGCATTATTTTTTGCGGCCACTCACCAACGCATTCGCGGAGCTGCGGTCGCGCGCGGACATTTTCCGTGGAAGCGGGCTGCGAGATAACAAACAGTTTTATTGCGCGGCGTGCCGTTCGGGGCATCATTTCGGCCATGATTCCCCTCATGAAATCCCGCGTGTGGATGCTTGCGCTGGCATCCCTTGTCACCTCTGCATTTGCATCCGATGCGACTGATCTGCTCCGCGAGGGGCAGCGCGCTTACAGCCAGGGCCAGATGGCCGTGGCGAAAGAAAAATTCGACCTGGTGCGCAGGCTCGACCCGAACAACAGCACCGCGCTCGGCTACCTGAAGCGAATCGCCGCGGATGAACTGCTGGTCTCCAAGGGCCGGAACGATACGGAGGAGACTTGCAAAAAGCTGATTATGGAAAAGGTGGAGCTGCGCGAGGCTTCGCTGGCGGAGACGCTGGATTTCCTCAAGCAGAAGGCTGCGCAGGTGAGCGGGGGAAAAGTGGCGGTGAATTTTGTGCTGCAACTGGATGAGCAGACGCAGGCGAAGAAGGTGACGCTCGCGATGCAGAAGGTTCCGTTTTTCGAGGTGTTGCGGTATGTGGGCGACTTGGCGGAGGTGCAGTTCAAGTACGAGCAATATGCGATCGTCGTGAAGCCGAAGTCCGCACAGGCTCCGCAGACAGCACCGGCGGAGCCGCCGGGTGCTGTGAAAATTCCAGGTCTCGACGCGCCGCCTCGTCAGTAATCAGATCAGTAAAAAACCCGCGCGAGATACAGGCCGCCGGCGACGCCCATGAAGTGCGTGCGTGCCTTCACGCGCAGATCGAGCAGGTCGGTGATGAATGAAACTGGCGCGCGCTTTTCCGCGACGCGAACGATGGTGCCTGTGAGGAGGCGCACCATTTTGTAAAGAAAGCCGTCGCCCTCGAAGGTGAGCGTGATGAGCGGGCCGCGCGACTGCACGCCGATGCGGCGGATTGTGCGGACGGTGCCGGATTCCTTCTGCCTTCGGTTCGCGGTGAAGCGCGCGAAATCGTGCCGGCCCACGAGCTTCGTGGCGGCGGCGCGGAGCAGCGCGAGATCGAGTGGGCGCGGGACGTGCCATGCGCGGCCGATTTCCAGCGGGTGCATGTAGGTCGCGTTCCAGAGGCGGAAGATGTAGCGCTTGCCCTTCGCGGAGAATCGCGCGTGGAAGCCATTGTCGCCGCCGCGCACGCGCGTGGCGCGGGTGATGCGGATGCCGTCGGGGAGGTTCGCGTTCAGCGCGGCCATCCACGTCGCGGGCGCGAGTTTTCCGCGCGGGACATCCGCGTGTGCGATCTGGCCGGTGGCGTGGACGCCCGCATCCGTGCGGCCCGAGCCGTGGATGCGCAGGCGCAGTCCCGCGACGGCGAGGAACGCGGCCTCGATGTGATCCTGCACGCCATTTGCCGTGGCCTGGCTCTGCCAGCCGTCGAACGGTCCGCCATCGTAGGCCACGGTGAGCCTGATGCGTTCGAGCGCCTCAGCCATGCGCGATCAGCCGAGCATCGCCTGCGCGTCGAGCCAGCCTTGGAGGATGATCTGCGCGGCGACCTGGTCGATCACGGCGCGGCTTTGCTTCACGTTGCGGCCCGCGTCGTGCAGGTAGCGCTGCGCGGCGACGGTCGTGAGGCGCTCGTCCCAGAGCTTCACGATGCAGGTCACTTTTTCGCGCAGCTTGTCGGCAAATGCGCGCGTCTTTTCCGCGGCCGGGCCGGTGGTGCCGTCCATGTTTTTCGGCAGGCCGATGATGATGTGGCTCACGTCCTTTTCCTTCGCGATCTGCGCGACGCGACCGAGCGGATCAGCGGTTTCCTTCACGACGATGGTCTCGACGGGATGCGCGAGCATTCCGAGTTCGTCGGAGACGGCGACGCCGATGCGCGCCTCGCCGAGGTCAATGCCGAGTGCGCGCTTCATGGAAGAAGTTGAGAGTTGAGGGTTTTTGGAAGTTGAGAGATGAGTGTTGAGAGCTGAGAGGGAAGGAGACACGCAGCTTGCTCCTCTCAACTCTCAACTTTCCACTCGCAACTGCGCGCCAGTGCATCATTGCAGTTCCGCCGGCACTTTTGCCAGGAGGTGCTTGATGCGCTCGGCCTCGTGCCGGCTGCACACGAGCAGTGCATCGGGAGTGTCCACGACGATGAGATCGCTCACACCGAGCAGGGCCACGCGGCGCTTTTGCGAGGAGAAAATGATGCTGCCTGTCGCATCGACCGCGCTCACGTCGCAGTTGCCGACGTTGCCCGCGCCCTGATCCGCGAGGTATTTTGCGATTGCGGTCCAGCTTCCCACATCGTCCCAGTCGAATGCGCTCTCGACCATCAGCACGCGGCCGGCTTTTTCCATCACGGCGTAGTCAATCGAGATTTTCGGCAGCTTGGGAAAAACTTCGCCGAGCATTTTTCCAAAGTCCTCGCCTGCGTGGATGCGCGTGACGAAGGAGCCCAGTTCCGGCGTGTGCGTACACAGCGCGCTGAGGATCGCGGGGATCGTCCAGATGAACATGCCTGCGTTCCAGCGGAAATTTCCCTCACGCAGGAATTGCTCGGCGAGTTCGGCCTTCGGCTTTTCGCGGAATGAGATCACTTCATGCACCGCGGGGCCGCCCGCGTCATCGCGCAGCGCATGCCTGCCGCCGCACTCGATGTAGCCGAAGCCGGGGCACGCCCACGTCGGCTGGATGCCGACAGTGACGAGCTCGCCGGTCTGCCGCGCGGCGGCGACTGCAGTGGCGAGTGTCCTTTGAAAACCCGCGGTGTCCTTGATCAGGTGATCCGCGGGGAGCACGATCATCGTCGCCTCCGTGTCGCGCATGGCGACCCAGCCGACGCCGAGCGCGATGGCCGCGGCGGTGTCGCGCTTCGCGGGTTCGGCGACGATGTTTTCGTTCGGCAGATTTTTTGCGAGCACGCGCACTGCGGCTTCCTGATCGGCGTTCGTGAGGATGAGGATGTTCTTCGCGGGCACGAGCCCGTCGAGGCGGCTGAGCGTGGACTCGAGCAACGTCTCGCCGCCGAAGAGCGAGAGGAGCTGCTTCGGGCGGGACTTGCGGCTGAGCGGCCAGAACCGCTCGCCGCTGCCACCGGCGAGGATCAAAACGTAGAGGGAGGGCGACGGCATCGGCCAAGTCCTTAGCGGAAGACGCGCGGATCCACTAGGGGATTTGCACGACATCCAACCAATGATGAGACACCCCGTCGTTCGGTTGGATGTTGAATGTTCGATGTCGAATGTTGGATGTTCCCCGCTGCCCGTGCGCATCCTCATCGCTCCCGACAAATTCAAAGGCTCGCTCTCCGCTCCCGCGGCGGCGGAGGCCATCGCGCGCGGACTGCGCAGCGTGTGGCCGGACGCGCAGCTCGACCTCGCGCCGATCGCGGATGGCGGCGAGGGCTTTGCCGAATCGCTCGCCGTCGCGCTCGGCGCGGAGTGGGTGAATGTCGCGAGCGAGGACGCGATGGGGCGGCCCATCGTGGCGCGCTACGCTTGGGTGCCGGACGGGCAGCTTGCGATTTTGGAAATGGGCGAGGCCAGCGGGCTGCACCGCATCGCGCCGGACGAACGCGATCCGCTTCGTGCGGACACTTTCGGTACGGGCATCCTCGTCGCGCACGCGATTGCGCGCGGTGCGCGGCGCATCCTCGTCGGCATCGGCGGGAGCGCGACGAACGACGGCGGGGTGGGAATGGCGCGCGCGCTCGGCTTCCGCTTCCTCGCCCGCGACGGCCGCGAATTCCACGCGACTCCCGGCGCGCTGCCATCGCTCGCGCACATCGTGCGCCCGGAGAATCTGCAGCTCCCGGAAATCCTCGCCGCATGCGACGTGCAGAATCCGCTGCTCGGCGGGCGCGGCGCAGCGCGTGTGTACGGCCCGCAGAAAGGCGCGGATCCCGCGACGGTCGAACTGCTCGATACGGCGCTCACGCGGCTCGCCGACGTGTGCGCGGCGGACCTCGGCTGCGATCATCGCGATGTCCCCGGCGCCGGTGCGGCGGGCGGGCTCGGCTTCGGCCTGCTCACATTCTGCGGCGCAAAAATCCGCCCCGGCTTCGACATGATCGCGGAGACGCTCCGCCTCGGCGAACGCATCGCAGCCGCCGATCTCGTGATCACCGGCGAGGGGCGCATTGACGATCAGACGCTCGACGGCAAGGGCCCCGCCGGCGTCGCCGCCCTCGCGCGTGCCGCGGGCAGGCGCGTGATCGCGTTCGGCGGATCGATCACCGCGGTGGCGGAAGCGTCGGGAATTTTCGACGCGCTCATCCCCATCGCCGACCGCCCGCTCACCATCGCCGAGGCGATCGCCGAGGCCGCCCCGCTGCTGGAACGCGCAAGCCGCCGCGCCGCACAACTCATCCGCGGGGCGTAGGATTTCCTGCTGCATGCACAAAGCAAAACGGGCTTCCCCGCGAAGGGAAGCCCGTCTTGAAACTTGCAAGCGAACGCTGTCCGCCCTGTGCGGTTGCGTTTATTTCTTCGGCTCGGGCGCGGGCGCAGGTTTCGGCACGTTGATGCTGGTGATGCCGGACTTTACAAGGATGCTGATGATGGCTTTGGCATCCTTGACGTCCTTGTCTTTTGCCTCATCGCCTTTCGAGAGGTCGTTCACCTTTTCAAGCAACTGCGCGAAGCGGGTTTGCAGCTCTGATGATTCTTTGACCTGCGGTGCGCGCTGCTCAATGCCCTTCGCGAGCTGTTCCTTGGCGTTCTTGTAGGCGGTGATCTGCTTGTCCACATTGTCGCTCTGCCACTTCACCGTGGCCGTCGCGTTGCCGACGCCCTTGATCTGGCTGAAGAAGAGAACGGACAACGCCAGCGCCACGAGGGCAATCGGGGTGTGAACGCTGACAAACGGGTTTTTGGGTTCCTGGTTTTCCATGGCTTGTAAGATGTGGGGGATTAGTTGATAGGGGCAGGGGCGGCCGGGGCGGCAGGTGTCTTCGGTGCAGGCGTCGCGGGAGCGGTGACGCCGCCCTGCTTGGCCTTAGCTTCATCGATCGCCTTCTCCATTTCCTTGAGCTTGGCCGCATCCGGAATCGCGTCGCCGAATTTCGCCTCGTTGAGCATCGTCCTGAATTGTTTGTTATCGTTCTTCGCCGCCAAGAATCCCATCTCCACGAGGATTGGG
Source organism: Chthoniobacterales bacterium (assembly GCA_038238025.1). Lineage (GTDB taxonomy): Bacteria > Verrucomicrobiota > Verrucomicrobiia > Chthoniobacterales > Chthoniobacteraceae > SXWH01. The sequence goes on along the minus strand of JBBRYC010000031.1, from coordinate 42,268 downwards.
GTGATCACCTTCTGGCCAAGGTTGGCCCCGGTGTTGATGATTTCAGCCTGCCGCTGATACTCTTGGTTTTGCAGCGTGACGGAGTTGTTGAGTTCCTGAAACTCAGTCTGCTTCTGGAGGAAGGCGCTCTGCAGGCTGCTATTCGTTTGCGACGAGCCGAAGCTCCAGAAGCTGAGAATCACGGCCAGCAGCGCGAGCGCCGATGAGAGGAGGAATGGTGCGTTTTTCATTATTTGGAATTAAGGGGCGGGACTTCTTCTGCAAGACACCCCATCCGTCAAGCGGGAAGCGCAGTTTTTTTCCGCGCAAGTGTTCACCGGGTCCGCTTGCCGGACTTCGAGAGCCGCGGCGTCTGGATCAGGTTTCCATTCGCGTCATACGTGTCCACGCTCACGGCGATGGAGCCTCCGGCGCGCAGGCTGTAAATGTAGTTTTTCGTGCCGATGAGATTGTCCTTCGGGCCGTAGATCACTTCCTGGATCACGCGGTCCTCGCCATCCGTCTTGTAGGCGCTCTTCTGGTAGATGACGCCCTTCGGATTATACATGATGGCGGAAACCGGCGCGAGGCGGTCGTCCAGTTTGCAGACGACCTTGTGCGTCAGCCTCAGGCTCGAATCGAAAAAGCTTTCGGTGGACTGATGCTTGACGGGATCGATCTCGCGCGAACTCCTCGATCCGTCGGGATATTCGCGATTCGTGATGCGGATCGGCGGGATGGCTATCGCCACGGCCGTCAGTGTGAGAAAAATGATGAGCGTTTTCATGGATGGCGCGCAGTCCCTATTCGATGGGCAGAAGTTGGACGACGTCAATGGCGACATTGCCGTCGGCGGGGCCGTCGCCGACGGTCACGATCGCGGGCTTGCCGGGGGCAAAATGAAATTTTCCGAGGCTCACGAAGCCCTTCTCCAGCGGCGCGGGAATGCGCTCGTTCACCGTCAGTTTTTTCACGCCGTCGGCGGACTCGACGCTCACAGGCGTCTTCGTCGCGCGATTCTCGTGCGGGCTGTAGCTCAGTCGCACCTCGTAGGTGCCCGCCTTTTCGATCGCAAATTCGTAGCGCGCCGCACCCACTTCCTTCGCGCCGCGGTAACGGTAGCCGGCACCGTAGAAGCCCGGCAGGCCGTGGCCCTCGGCCCACTTGCCGGTGAGCTTTGCCTGGCTGTCGTCGAGCGCGAGGCCGGGGAGCGATTTCACGGCGATGCCCTCGGTCGCGTCGTGCTTGTCGGGCGCGAGCGGCAGCGGCTTGTAGTCGGCGGGCAGCGCGGGCGTTTCATTCACCGTCGCGCGTCGTGCAGCGCCGGGCAGGCGCATGAGTTCCTGGAGTTCGGAAAAGTAACGCTCGTAGATCGCGCGCGGCATCACGTCCATCTTGATGCACAGGCTCGCGGCCTTGCCGACGACTTCGCCGATCATGCCGCCGGTCTTCATCACGCGCACGGTGCCGAGCGCCTCGTGCGTCACGCTCACGTCGCGTCCGGCCATGAAAAGATTTTCGACATTGCGTGAGTAGAAGCAGCGGTACGGCACCGGGTAGCCGTGCTTGCGATCCACGCCCTGGCCGAAGACGGCCTTCGAGATGAACGGGTCGTCCTTCACCGCGCCCTTGGCGTATTGCTCCTTCGGGTAATGCAGATCGATGTCCCACGTCGTCGGCACCGTGCCGTCGGGGAATTCCTTTTTCGCCACGATGTCCTCGCGCGTGAGCACCAGGTCGCCGAGCAGTTGCCGGCTCTCGCGCGGCCCGCCGATGTAGGCGACCCATTCGAGTTTCGCGTTCGCGTGCTCGGCCTTGCCGCCGCGGTTTTTCATCGCGTTGAACGCGCCGTAGATCGCGCGGAAATTCCAATCGCGCATGTCCTCCAGCCCGAGGATCGGATGCTTGTCGAATCCGCTCTCCCAAAACCACTGCGCGTGGAAACGCTGCGGATACGGGAAGTCCGCCATGTCCAGCGGCAGCGCCCACGGCGTCTCGGGAAAAGTGGACGGTGTGCCCGCATCCTTCCATCGCCACATGTTCGACATGCCGAGGTGCTCCGTCTCGCGGATCGTGTGGTCCGCACCCGCCAGCGAGCCGATGCTCGCATGGCCTGTCGCATCACAGAAAAGTTTCCCGGCAAAGCGCCGCTTCGCACCGCTGCGCACGTCGAGCGCGATCACCGCGCCGAGGTGCTGCTTGTCCTTCATCTCCGCCGCGATGACGTGGTTGTTGAAAAACAGCGCGATGTTCTTTTCCTCGCGCACGAGCTTCTCCTTTTTGTCGTCGCCAAATTCCTCGTACGTCCCCGGCGACAGTTTCGCGGTGTCCTGAAATTCCTCCACGATTTCGCCGAGGTTCGGATACTTCCCGCGCCGCGTGCCGCCCATCGCCCACACGCGCACCTCGCTCGATCCGTTGCCGCCGAGCACGGCGCGGTTCTGCACCAGCGCGACCTTGCAGCCCATGCGCGCTGCGGAGATCGCAGCCGCCGTGCCGCCGTAGCCGCCGCCGATCACCACGAGATCGTAGCTGCCCGCATCCTCCGGTTTTTCAGGAAAGCCGAGCGCCGTCCTGCGCCACGCGTCGTTCACGTCGTTTGAGTTTGGCGGAGTGAAAGCCGCGTCCTTCGTGAAGAAGATCGCATCGCAGCGTCCCGCGAATCCGGTGAGATCGTGCAGCGCGAGATGCACTTCATTTTTCGCAATCTCGATCGTCCCGCCGTCCTGCCACGCCCACGCCTTGCCCTTCGTGCCGAAGGTTTCCGCGAGCGGCTTGCCATCCACGACGAGCTGGAATTTTCCCGGCGCACCCGGCGCATTCCAGCGCGCGACCCAGTCCATCGTCCGCACCCACACGCGGTATTTCCCCGTGCTCGGAAATTTCACGCCCGTCGCCGCGTCCTTCACCGGCTCGCCCATGCCGTGCGCGAGCAGATACGGCGAGCCCATGCCCTCGATGAACTGCGTGTCGAGCGACCAGCCGCCGTGTTCCCTGAACGACTCGGCCTCGATGAAAACCTGATCGGCGGCGAGCGCGCCAGCGACAAACATGGCGAGCGATGCAAAGGCGGGCAGGAGTTTTTTCATGGGAAGATTTCGGGACAGGAAGTTTTGGCGTGCTGTGGCTCCGACGCAAGTGCGGGTTGCGCCGCAAAAAAGCAGGCGAGATTTTCAATCTCGCGCGGGAGCATGGGCGAAGGTGGCGGGACGGTGCGGGGCAAATGCCTCTGGAATCCGCACGCCAGTCCACCGCCTCGCTGCGCCCGCCCGCGCGGGGTTGGAAAACCCCGCCTACTTTGCGACCGGCTTGCCCGCGGCCTTCCAGCCATTGAAGCCGGACTTGAGATGGAAAATCTGCGCGGACTTTTGCAGCGCCGCGATCTTCACGACCGCCTTCGAGCTGCGATTCCCCGCCGCGCAGTGGACGAGCAGCGGCCGGTCCACCGGCAGCGCGGCGAGATGCTTTTCAAAATCGTCGCCGAGGAAGTCCACGTTCTTCGCGCCGGGGATGTGGCCCTCGGCAAATTCATCCGGCGTCCGCACGTCAATCACGAGCACGCCGGGCTTGCCTTTCATCAGCGCAGCGGCCTCGTCCGGCGTCACGTCCTTCGTCGCGGATGCCTTTTCGCCCGCAGGCTGCTTCGGCTCGGCGGCGATGGCGTGCGGGGCAAAATTCACGAAAGCTGCGAGGAGCATCACGGGGAGGATTTTCATGGCGTGAAGCAAAGCGCATCCGGCTAGGATGGCAACCAGTCGCGGACGGGCCCGGATGAAAAACCAGAAATCGCCAAATTATCCGCTCGCGCTTCGATTCATCATTCGGATTAAACCCTCGTCACAAAAATGGTCCTCGAAATCCTCAAATACGGCAACCCGGTGCTCCGCGCGAAAGGTCTGGAAATCAGCGACGGCGATGAGCGCGCCCGCAAGCTCGCGGACGACATGCTCGAGACGATGCGCGCCGCGAACGGCGTCGGCCTCGCCGCGCAGCAGATCGGCGTGCCCATCCAGCTCGCGGTGATTGACGTGAGCGGAGTCGAGGATCGTCCGAGCGAGATGATCGTGAGCGGCAAGAGCGTGTCGGTCGCCGCATTCATGCCGATGATCCTCGTGAACCCGGTGATCGAACTCGGCAAGGAAACCGAGGAAGGCGTCGAGGGCTGCCTGAGCTTCCCCGAGCTGAACGGCGACATCGTGCGCGCCGCATCGGTGAAGGTGAAGGCGAAGAAGCTCGACGGAACACTGATCGAATTCGAGGCGCGCGGCCTCCTCTCCCGCGCCGTGCAGCACGAGGTGGATCACCTGAATGGCATCCTCTTCATTGACCGCATGAACTCCGCCGTCCGCACCAGTCTCGCCGGCAAGCTCAAGCGGCTGCAGAAACAGGCGCGGGCGTAGAGCCTGTCATGCCCTTTCAGTTCGTGATGCCTCTTGAGCTCCAACGGTGCGAACCATGCCAGCTCAGGGCAACGCCCTGAGTTTGCAGTCAAAAAAAAGAAAAGCGCATGACCACTTAAAAGTGCATGACACGCTCCAGCCGCGCCGGTCACGCTTCCTGAGCATCCTCCGCCCCGCCCCGCGAGTGGACCCACACGCTGTTCACGAGGCCGAAGCAGAACATGAGCACGAGCGCAAACGTCCCGCCGTAGCTCACGAGCGGCAGCGGCAGCCCCGTGATGGGCATCAGCGCGATCGTCATGCCGATATTTTGGAAGACGTGGAAAAAAACCTGCGCGGTGACGCCGCCCACGATGAGCACGCCGAACAGATCTGTCGCCTTCACCGCCGTGATCATGCACGCGAAGATGAGCACGCCAAACGCCGCGATGAGCGCCGCGCCGCCGAGGAATCCCCACTGCTCGCCGATGGTCGAAAAAATGTAGTCCGTGTGCGCCTCGGCCATCGGGATGAGGCCGAGTTCGAGCTGCGTGTCCGGCGCCTTGAAGCCCTTGCCGCGGATGCCCGCCGAGCCGATCGCGATGAGCGACTGGTTCACGCCGTAGCTCGTCCCGCGCGGGTCCACATCCGGGTCGAGGAAAGTCACCACGCGGTCGCGCTGGTACGGCTTCAGGCCGAAATTCATCACCAGCGGCATGATCGTCAGCCCGGTGAGCAGCACCACGGCGAGCCAGCGCAGCGGCATTCCGCAGAGGTAGAGCATCGTGAGGACCATCGGCACCCACGCGATGGTCATGCCGAGATCCGGCTGTTTCAAAATCAGCACCATCGCCGGCGCGGCGATGATTCCCGTGCAGGCGATCCGCAGCGCCGGATGCCAGTTCCGCGCGTAGCTCAGGAAAAGGCCGATCGTGAGGATGCCGCCGGCAGCGGCCATCTGCCCCGGCTGGAATGCCGGCATCCCCGGCAGCTTCAGCCAGCATTTCGCGTGGTTCACCTCGACTCCGAGCCTCGTGTACGTGAGCGCCACGAGGGCGATGCTTCCGACGTACAGCGGCACCGCCAGCCATTTTGCCCAGCGGTAATCAATCAGCGTCACGACCAAAAAAACAACGATGCCGAAGCCGACGAACATCGCCTGACTCTGCCAATACCGCGCGTTCGGGTGCGGATACGACGCGCCGTGGATGAAGAGCACGCCCGCGAGCGCGATCACCACGACCGCCGCGAAGAGCAGCCAATTCATCCCGAGAAGTTTTCTCAGCAGCGGAGTCATCGGCGGTGTTGAGGGTTGTTGGTTGAGAGTTGAGAGGAAAAAACAGAGCGGTGCGGAGTCTGGCGACTCTCAACACTCAGCTCTCATCTCTCAACTTTTCCTTTTCCCATCACGCAAACTTCGGCACCGCGGCAAGCAGCTTCCGCGTGTAGTCGTGCTGCGGCGATTCATAGATCTGCTCCGCCGGCGCGCTCTCCACGATTTTTCCGTGATACATCACCAGCACATGATCGCTGATGTGCTCCACCACAGCGAGATCGTGCGCGATGAAAAGATACGTGAGCCCCAGTTCGTCCTGAAGATCCTGGAGCAGGTTCACGATCTGCGCCTGCACGCTCACATCCAGCGCGCTCACCGGCTCGTCGCACACGATGAATTCCGGCTTCACCGCCAGCGCCCGCGCGATGCCGATTCGCTGCCGCTGCCCGCCGCTGAACTCATGCGGATACCGCTCCATCATCTCCGGCTTCAGCCCGACCTGCCGCAGCAGTTCGGCGACACGCGCGCGGCGATCCTCGCGCGTCATCGAGGGGAAATGAATCTCCAGCGCCTCGCCCACGATTTGGAAAACCGACAGCCGCGGATTCAGCGAGCCGAACGGATCCTGGAAAATCATCTGCATCCTCCGGCGGTACGGGCGGAACGCGTCCTCGTGAATCGGCAGCACGTCGTGCCCCTCGAACAGCACCTCGCCGGCAGTCGCCGGATACAGTTTCAGCAGCGCGCGGCCGATCGTTGTCTTCCCGCTCCCGCTCTCGCCGACGAGCCCGACGGTCGTGCCCTTTTCGATCGAAAATGAGACATCATCCACCGCCTTCACGTCATCCGTGTGGCGGCGGAAAACGCCGGTGCGGATGGGAAAATAGACCTTGAGATTGCGGACTTCGAGCAAAGGCACGCCGCGTGTGTCCGCGCTCCCGCCGCCGCTGTCAAGACGGTCGCAATGCGCGCAGAATGATCCCAGCCGCACGGAGGCGATGCCTCGGGGAGCACAGGCGGCCCGCCTGTGGTTCCCGGCGACCCGCCGGGAACATCGGGCGTTTGTTCCAGCGTGGCTTTCAGAAGACGCGCACCCCTCGACGTCCGGTGCGTCCGGCGGCCCGCCGGACGCCACAGGCCAGCGGCCTGTGCTCCCCGGAATTCGTCGCCGCCGAAACTGCGAGCCTGCTTTGCAGCCATCGGCGGTGAGGCGTGCCGATGCTCAGATGAGCGGCGCTTTTCCAAAGCTCAGCCGCGCGTCGCGCACGATCGCCTCGCAGCGCGCGTAGTCGGGCGAGCAGCGATCCGTCGAGTAGATCGGGAAGAGCTTTTTGAATTCCTCGGGCGTGCCGTCGTGGATCGTCACGGTGTTCGCGCCGGCCATGAGGCCCGCGAGCTGGCCGCCTTTTTTCCCTCGCTCGAGGCAGCTCGTGGTGGGCATGAGGCGCGCGGGATACAGGATTCGCATGAGCGCCATCTGGTTCAGCGCGATGTCCACGTCGCCCATCGGCTCGTCGCGGTAGCCGCACATTTCGCCGGGGATGAAGACGGTGCAGCTCATCATCGTGAGGTCGAGCTGGCCGAGGAGGAGCAGGTCGTCGAGCACGTCGTCGAGCGATTGGCCGGGCATCCCGGTGATGTTGCCGGTGCCGGCCTTGAAGCCGATGGCAATGAGATCGCGCAGGCATGCGAGGCGCTGATCGAGCGAGTCGCCGGGCTTCCACATCGCGTAGAGCGACGGGCTGGAGGATTCAAATTTCAGATTGTACCGCTCCGCGCCGGCCTCGTGCAGCCGCACGTATTGCGCGTGGCTGAGGTTGCCGAGCGAGAGGATGAGTTCGAGATCAGGGAAGCGGCGCTTGATTTCCGTGACGCACTTCGCGACGTAGCCGACGAAATTCTCCGAGTCGTTTTCGCCCGACTGAAGCACGAGCACGCGGCGCCCGAGCGCGTGGAGGAATTCGACGCGCTCCATCAGCAACTCGTGCCTGATCACGTAGCGCTTCAGCTTCGTCTCCTTCGCCATGCTGCAATAGTTGCAGCTCTGCTGGCAGACATTCGAGAGCTCGATCACGCTGCGTGTCTCCACCTCTCGCGCCGGCCACGCGGCGTCGCGGGCCTCGCGTGCGAGGGAAAAAAGCTCCTCCTGCCCGGTCCCGCGCGCCAGCAGCGCGTCGCGCAGCGTCTCCCGGGAACGGTCGCCGGAAGCGAGCGCTTCCACCGGGGATTTCATCCGTTGAGGGGCAACCAGTGCGGACACGCCGGGATGCATGACAGAGGCGTGCGTCCGCGGCAAGCGTGCCGATGCCCGGGTAGTGGTTCAATTTGGGCAGCCGGTGGATCATACTCTTTGTCTTGCTCCTGCTCTTGCTCTCTTTGCCTCTGCTTTCGAGAGCGAGAGCAGGAGCAAGACAAAGAGTAAGATTTCAAATTGAGCCACTACCGAAGCCCGCACAAAGACGCCCGGTTTTTCTACCACCCGCAGCCCGTGCGCTCAGCCGACCTGCTCGCCGAAGACGTAGCGCGTGAGATGCTCGATGGTTGCGGTCTGCGCGGAGATGATCCACTTCACGAGATCGCCGATGGAGAGGATGCCGATGAGCTCGCCATCCTCGACGACGGGGAGGTGGCGCACGCGCTCCTCGGTCATGATTTCCATGCAGTCGTTCACGGTGGCGGCGGGATCCACGATCACGGGATCGCGCGTCATGATTTCGCCGACGAGCGTCTCGCGCGAAGTGCGGCCCATGAGCACGATCTTGCGGGTGTAATCGCGCTCGCTGAACATGCCGACGAGGCGCTTGCCTTGCAGCACGGGGAGCGCGCCGATGTTCCGCTCGGCCATCAGCGCGATCGCATCGAGCACGGTGGCGGTGGGCGGAATGGAGTGGATGACGGAAGTCTTGTCGCGCAGAAGCGCGCCTACGGTGTCTGTGTTTTTCATGGGGGCGGGGTTTTGACGAATGCTGAAACTCGCGTGGGCGGTTTCAAGGGCAAAGATCGGCGTGTTTTTGAACCGGAGGACGCTGGCCCGCGGAGGATCGTCATGCGTATCCTCAACGCATGTCCCCACGGCAAAGCCCGAAGAATTTCCCCACCGCCACGCCGACCCGCAATACCACGTGTGGAAAACCGGCCGCTCCAAAGCCGGCGCGCTGAAGCAAGCCTGAATCCGACGATGGATGACAGACGAATGGGGACAAGCGAATGAAGAGCAGGGGCGCTGAATCCGATCCGCCCACTCACCCGGACGGTGAGCACTCGTCGCTGCACAACTCCATCCCTCTCATTCGTCAGTCCCCATTCGTCTGTCTTCCATTCACGTTTTTGGGATAGCCTGCATTCACTCCGCACTCCGCACTCGCCCATGCCCGGCATCCAGATCGCCTTCCTCATCTTCACCTTCGCCGGCCCGCTGCTGCTGTGGATCCTCAGCAGGCATCTGGACTCCGTGCGTTTCTCGAAGGGCATCTGCTGGTTCCTCGCGCTCGCGATGCTCTCCGCAAAAATCGGCACGACCATCGCCGTCTGGCGCGAGGGCAACCTCACCGCTGACTACGCGCTGCCCATGCACCTCTGCGACTGGGCGCTCATCGCGACCGTCTTTGCTCTCGTGCTACGCTGGCAGCTTTGCTTCGAGCTTGCGTATTTCTGGGGCCTCGCGGGCACGGCGCAGGCGCTCATCACGCCCGCGCTCGACTCGCCGGACTTCTGGCGGATCTTCGCATTCTTCACGGTCCACTCCGGCATCCCCGCGAGCGTGCTGTGGCTCATCTTCGATTTCAAACTGCGCCCGCAGCGCGGTGCGATCCTGCGCGTCGCACTCTGCTCGCAGATCTATCTCGCAGCCGCGCTCGCCGTGAATGCCGCGACCAGCGGCAACTACGGCTTCCTCTGCGGCCCTCCCGAAGGAGTCCGCAGCATGCTCGATCTTTTTTCCGACACCCGCTGGCTCTACGTGCTGGAGATCGATCTCACCGGGCTGTTCTTTTTCTTCCTCCTCGGGCTGCCGTGGCAGATCGCGCGGTGGAGAAAATCACGCCAGGCCGGGGACGCGCGCTGAGCGTGTGTGCGCGGGATTTTTTCACCTCCAGCACCACCGCACGATGTGGAAGAACACCGGCGCTGCGAAGCACAGCGAATCAATGCGATCCAGCACGCCGCCGTGGCCGGGGATGAGTTCGCCGTAATCCTTTACTCCGCGGTCGCGCTTGATGGCGCTCATCACGAGGCCGCCGAAGAATCCCATGACGACGATCACTGCCGCGAGTCCCGCGGCCTGCAGTGGCGTGAAGGGAGTGCTCCACCACAGCGCCGCGCCGACGGCGACCGCGGAGAGCCCGCCGCCGACGAGACCCCCGATGGTTTTGTTCGGGCTGAGCTTCGGCGCGATGGGATGCTTGCCGCACAGTTTTCCCCAGACGTACTGCAGCACGTCCGAGAGCTGCGCGATGAGCACGAGGAAAAAAAGCAGGCGCACATTTCCGCCACTGCCCTCCGGCATCCCGCGCACCTGCAGGATGAGCAGCGCGGGCGCGTGGCTCACGCAGTACACGGCGACCATGAGGCCCCATTGGATCTTCGCCGTGCGCTCCAGGAAGCGCTCGGTGTCGCCTGCGATCACGATGCGCATGGGGATGAAAAGGAACGCATAGACCGGGATGAGGATCACGAAGAGGCCGTACCACGCGGTGGCCAGCGTCCAGTAGTGCAGCGGCAGGATGATGAAGAATGACCAGAACAGCGCGCGATGATCCGCGCGGCGCGTGGGCGTAAGCGTGATGAATTCGCGCAGTGCGAGAAACGACATGAGCGCAAACATGATCACCAGCGCGGTGCGCCCGAGCGCAAGTGCGCCGCCGAAGACCACGGCCATCACCCACCATGCGCGGGTGCGCGCGTTGAGATTGTCCACGACGCGCCGTCCGCCCTCGGTCTTCACGCGCCGCGAGAGCACCGCACCGATGACGCTCGCGACGATGAGCAGCGCGAGCACGCCGCCGAGGAGGAAGAGGGTCTTGCGGTCGAGGTTCATGCGATTGAGTTTCGCGAAAGTTGTTGATTCGGATTCCAGAGATTGGAGCGGCGGGGGAGCGCGGCGGGATGGGCAAGCGCGGCGCAGGAGCGTAGCGCCGACGATTCGTCGGCACCGCGCGTGCGGGCAAGGCCGGCCCGTGGAATTTCGCTGGGGCACACTCGGTGTGGCGTGTGATGCGCGCGAACCTGTGCGGCGATGCGCACACGCGCAGCGCGACTTTGCACATCCTTTCTGCTCGCACGCCTTTTTGCCGACGAATCGTCGGTGCTACGATCAGCGGCGCTATGATCGTCGGCGCTGCATCGCGCGCACCGGCTGCCGGCAGACACGACATTCGAAAGACGATGAGTCTGGTAACGGAGATTCATTTCGGTCGCAGCGCGAGCATCGCGTCGCGGGCGCGGGCGAGGAAATCGGGCTTGGTCTCGCCGGGCGCGAGGCGCAGCGGTTCGCCGAAACTCACGGAGCAGAGCATCGGCACAGGCAGGATTTCGCCCTTGGGCAGGACGCGGTTCAGGTTCTCGATGAAGACGGGCACGAGCGCGATTTCGGGCAGCGCCCTGGCGATGTGAAAAAGGCCGGGCCGGAACGGATTCACCTCGCCGTCGGGATTGCGCGTGCCCTCGGGAAAGATGATCAGCGACTCGCCGCCAGCCAGCGTGTCGAGCATCGGCTTGAGCGGATTATTTTCCCGCGTGACGCTGCGTCGCTCGATGAGCACCGCGCGAAATACACTGGCCGCGAGCCACTCGCGAACGCCGCCTTTCCAGTAGTCGCGCGCAGCCACGGGGCGCGTCTTGCGTCGCAATTCCGAGGGCAGCGACGCCCACAGCAGGACGAAGTCGAGGTTGCTCGTGTGATTCGCAAAATACACGCGCTGCTCGGCGACCGGCGGGCAGCCGTGCCAGCGCGCGCGGACGCCGGTGAGGATTCGGGTGAACCACGCGAGGAGCGATGCCGTCATGGTGAGCGCCGGTGGCAGCGGATGATGCGCCGCGCCGCGGTGAATGCGGTGCCCGCTGCGATGAAGGCGAGCGTCCACGCGAGGATGTTGCCGGTGAAATTGCAGAGCGCGCCCACTGCCGCGGCGAGCAGGCCGACGGTGAGAAAAAACATGCGCTGCGGCTTTGCAAACGGCCCGCAGAAATCCTGCCCCTGCCCGAGCGATGCGCCGAACGCGCGCACATACGCGGTGAAGACCGCGAGCACCGACGCGACGAGTCCGAGCGCCACATGTCCGCACGCGAGGCCCGCGCCGGAGAGGAAGAGTGCGTCCTCGATGCGGTCGGGGATCTCGTTGAAGAGATCGCCGCCTTTCGATTTCAGCCCGCCCTCCACGGCGACGAGGCCGTCCATCATGTTGCACATGAGCCGGCCTTGCACACAGATCGCCGCGACGATGAGGGCGAGCGATGCGGCGATCCATCCGCGCGCGCTCATCCACAGGATCGCAAATGCGATCACCGAGAGCACGACGCCGAAGATTGAGATTCCATTCGGCGTGATTTTTGCCCGCACGAGCGCGGCGGAGATGCGGCGCACCCACGCATATGAGCGTGTCCTGAGCGGGCGCCGGTCTGCGGCTTCCGGGGTCGGCGAAGGTTCAGCCATCGGCGATGTCGTATCTCGTGCGATTCAGGGAAACAAGAGCGGGCGTGTGGCGGGCCGGATTTTTCCTGCGCTGGCTTTGGGTGGCGGCTCGATTCGGAATTCCTGTGACTCTTTCTCTTTGTCTTGCTCCTGCTCTTTCTCTCAGGAGCCGAGGCAGGGAGAGCAAGAGCAGGAGCAAGGCAAAGGCAGAAGATTTCAAACTGAACCAGTAACCAGCCTTGTGCTCGGGCAAGGCTTGCGTCGCGGTGCGCGGCGGGTGTTCATCGCGGCGACGATGGACCCAGCCGAACTCGACAAGCGACATGTGTGGCATCCGTTCACGCAGATGCGCGAGTGGGATGCGGGCGAGCCGCTGGTGATCACGGAGGCGGAGGGCGCGGTGCTGCGCGATGCGAACGGGCGCGAGTATCTCGATGGGAATTCGTCCATCTGGACGAACATCCACGGGCATCGCAGGGCGGAAATTGATGATGCGATCCGCGAGCAGCTCGGGCGCGTGGCGCACACGTCGTTCCTCGGGCTGACGAATGATGTCGCGCCGCGGTTTGCGCACGAGTTGCTGCGCGCATTCACGCAGAGCGAGGAGCCAGAAGGCTGGCGCGTGTTTTTTTCGGACGACGGCTCCACGGCGGTGGAGGCGGGGCTGAAGATGATCCACCAGGCGCGGCAGCAGCGCGGGGAAAAATCGCGGAGCGTGTTTGTGTCGCTCGCCTCGGGCTACCACGGCGACACGGTCGGCGCGATGAGCGTGGGGCACAGCGCGCTTTTTCACGGGACGTATCGCGGGCTGATGTTTGCGAGCCGCGAGGTGATGTCGCCAGCGTGCTACCGCTGTCCGCACAATCGCGCGGTGCCGTCGCGCGGGAGCGATGCGCGGACGACGCGCAAGTGCGAGTGGGAATGCGTGGGCGAAGCGGCGAAGGCGCTGGATGAGCTGGGCGATTCAGCGAGTGCATTCGTGATGGAGCCACGCGTGCAGGGGGCGGCGGGGATGACGATGCACGCGGAGGGCTACCTCGTGCGCGTTGCCGCGCTGTGCCGCGAGCGCGGCGTGTGGCTGCTGCTGGATGAGGTGATGACGGGCTTTGGCAGGACGGGCACGATGTTTGCATTCCAGCACGAGGGCGTGATGCCGGACGTGGTGGCGCTGGGGAAGGGGATCACCGGCGGCTACCTGCCGCTCGCGGCGACGGTGGCGAGCGCGGAGATTTTCGCGGCGTTCGATGGCGAGCATTCCGAGTGGCGGACTTTTTTCCACGGGCACAGCTACAGCGGGAATCAGCTCGGCTGCTCGGCTGCGCTCGCGAGTCTGCGGCTGCTGGAGTCGGTGCATCCGATGGCGCATGTGCTGGCGCGCGGCGAAAAACTGCGCGCGCTGGCGCAGCGATATTGGGAGCACCCGAATGTCGGCGACGTGCGCTGCGAAGGGATGATCTGCGCGGTGGAAATCGTGGAGGACTTCGCGACGCGGCGGCGATTTCCTGCCGAGACGCGCACGGGTTTTCGCGTGAGTGAGGCGGCGCGCGCGCATGGATTGCTCACGCGCTGTGTCGGCGATGTGCTGGTGCTCATGCCGCCGTTTTGCACGACGGAGGCGCAGCTCGCGCAGGTTGTTGAGGCGCTGTGGCGCGGGCTGTGTGAAGTGCTGCCGGCGTGAAGCGTGCCCGCCTCCTGCCGCCGGCGGCTACAAGAGGAGCTTCAGCCCAGCGGTGACGAGCGACTCGACTGCGGCGTCCGGCGTCTTTGCGGCGGCCTGCTTCACGGCTTTGTGCGCGTCCACCTGTTTGTAGCCGAGGGCGATGAGGGCGAGCACGGCGTCGTTGATTCTGGTTTCTCCCGGCGAAGGCGCGTGCGCGCCGCTGGCGGCTTCCCAAGCGGCGGCGATGCCGACCTTGTCCTTCAGCTCCACGATGATCCGCTCCGCGGTTTTCTTGCCGATGCCTTTCGTCTTGGAAAGTGCGGCCACGTCGCCAGCCACGACGCACGCCTTGAAACTCGACACCGTGGTGCCGCTGAGCACATCGAGCGCAGTCTTCGGGCCGATGCCGCTGACGTGGTTCACGAGCAGTCGGAAAAGGTCGCGCTCGGCGGCGGACATGAAGCCGTAGAGCACATGCGCGTCCTCGCGGATGGCGAGGTGCGTGAGGATTTTGAGTTGCGCGCCGGCGAGCGGGAGTTTGTCGTAGCTCGAAAGAGGAATGAGCACATGATAACCAACGCCGCCGACATCGAGGACGACATGCGTGGGGAGCGCTTCAGTGAGCGTGCCGGAGAGGTGCGTGATCATGCGCGCAGCGGTAGCACGCAGCGGCGGAATCGGGAAGTGATTCGCGTGCTGCTCGCGCTGGCGGTGCTGCTGCTCGCGGGCGAGTGCATGGCGAACGACTGGTTCTTCCTGCCCTCGCCGCGGTTCATGCAGCACGAGGTTTCCTTTCCGCTCAGCGGCGCGAAAAATACGGTGCTCGCCCCGGCGAGGCTCGGCGAGGGGGGCGTGGAATTTCCGACCGTCGGCGCGTGGACGGCGGCGGGGCTGAACGAGGAGGGTGTGCGCAAGGTGACGGCGCACATCGCATCCGAATGGCTGCGGCATGTGAAAGTGGAGTGGGTGCGGAACTCGAAAAACGTCGTGGAGTATGCGGCGCTGCGGTCGGAGAAATTCCCGGTGTGCGTGACGATCTTCGCGCCGGAATTCCGCAAGCAGTTCGACGATGTCTTCGGGCCGAAAGTGATGATCGTGATTCCAAACCGGCAGACCGTGTTTGTTTTCCCCGCGCTGGCGGTGGATCTTTCCGAATACTCGCCGATGATCCTGGAGGCGTGGCGCGGCCCTGCGGCGAAGGTGAGTCTGGAGGTCTTCGAACTCGGCGAGCGCGGGCTGAGGGCGGCTGGCCGGATCGAGGAACCGTAAACGCTGTCGAGCAGCCGAGGCCCGCGCTTTCCATGCCGTAAATTTCAGACGGGCAGAAAAATAAGCGCCCGCAACCCCGGCGTTTTGCGCTCGCAAAAATTTCCCTCGTTTGCAGCCGGATTTGCGTTAGTGTTGCGACTCTATGTCTATCACGAAAAAGCCTGCATTCAGCCGTCGTCTCCCCGACTTGGTGACAGAAGAACTCGCCGCCGTGCTGTCAGGAAAACCGTCTTACGAGTTCAAGGATCTTTTCGATGTGGTGCATGAAAACCTGAAGGCGCGCAACGCTGCCAGCGGCGGCGAGGAGATGCTGCGCCTGCGCTCTTACGAGAAACTCCAGAGCCTCGTCGGCCGCGGCATGGTGAAAATCACCATCGGCAAGGACGGCAAAAAGAACTACAAAGGCCTGCCGAAGCAGCTCGCCACGCTCGAGACAAACGTAACGCCCGCAGTCTAAGGCAACGTGAAGGATTTTCTGCCCATCCTCATCCAAGTCGGGATCGTTCTCGGCTTCGGCATCTCCGCACTTTTGATCAGCGTCCTCCTCGGCAAGTCGGCAAAGCGCACGCCGATGAAGGACTCCGCCTACGAGTGCGGCATGTTGCCGCAGGGCGGGGCACAGCCGCGCTTCACGGTGAAATTCTACCTCGTGGCGATGCTGTTCATCCTCTTCGATATCGAGGTGGTGTTCCTGTATCCGTGGGCCGTGAATTTTACCGCGATGCTGAAGACGCATGGCACCGTGATTTTCTGGAGCATGGCCGGCTTCCTCTCGCTCGTCACGGCCGGCTATGTCTATGCCATCCGGAAGGGCGTGCTCGACTGGAAGAAAGGCTGAGGCGAAATCACAAAGCCAAGCTTGCGACCCGGCGGTTTCCCTCGAAACTCGCCGGGTCTTTCTTTTTCATGATTCATCACGTCGCATTGTTCCAAGTGCAGCCCCATGTGGATGAGGCGAAGCTCGATCAGATGATGCTCGCCGCGCGCATGAGCCTCGTGAAAATCCCCGAGGTCGCAGGCGTCCGGTCGGGGAAAAATGTGGATCCGAAATCGTCGTGGCACTTTTTCTTCGCGATCGATGTGGGCAACCTCGAACGGCTGAAGCTCGTGAAAGAGGACTCGATCTTCATCAAGTTCCTAGCCGACGTGATCTCGCCGAATGTCACCGAGCAGTTCATCGCGGACTTCGAATTGGAGGCGGGCCGCAGCATCACGCTGTCGTAGCGCGGACAATGCGGGTCGGGCTTCCAGCCTGTCCCGGCTGCAACGAGGTGAATCGGTATCGAGGCTGAGTCCGACTGCAATTTGGCCCCAAAACCGTCCGCGCTGCTCTGCGCGGTGCGTTTGAGTTTTTTGGGTGCACGCGTTCCATCCGGGACAGGCAGGATGCCTGTCCCACATTATCCCTGCGCGCAGAAAACCGCCTCGACGCGCGCGCGGCGTGTTCCGCATGGTGCGCGGATGCAGGTTCCACTTCTCGATCTCCGCGCACAATACGCCCCGCTCAAGGCCCGCATCATGGCCGAAATCGAGGCCGTGTGCGACAGTCAGGCGCTCGTGCTCGGGCCGAAGACCGAGGCATTTGAAAAGGCCGTTGCCGCGTATTGCGGGGCGCGGCACTGCATCGGCGTGTCGTCCGGCACGGATGCGCAACTCGTCCTGCTGATGGCGCTCGGCATCGGGGCTGGGGACGTGGTCATCACGACGCCGTACACATTTTTTGCGACGGCGGGCTGCGTGAGCCGGCTCGGCGCGCGCCCGGTGTTCGTGGACATTGATCCCGCGACGTTCAACATCTCGCCCGCCGCGCTCGATGACGCGCTGCGGAAAAATCCCGGCGCGAAGGCGATCATCCCCGTCCATCTTTTCGGCTGCTGCGCGGACATGGCGGCGATCCTCGATCTTGGAAAAAAGTACGGCGTGCCCGTGCTGGAGGACGCCGCGCAGGCACTCGGCGCGCGGCATCCTCTCGGCGGCGCGGGCGCGATCGGCGAGGCGGGATGGTTCTCGTTTTACCCGACGAAAAATCTCGGCGCATTCGGAGACGCCGGCATGGTCACGTGCGCGGACGACGCGCTCGCCGCGAAGATCCGCGCGCTGCGAAATCACGGCATGGAGCCGCGCTACTTTCACAAGTGGCTCGGCGGCAATTTCCGCATTGATGCGATCCAGAGCGCCGTGCTCTCGGTGAAGCTTCCGCACCTCGACGAGTGGGGCGCGGGCCGCCGGAAAAATGCGGCGCGATACCGCGAGGAATTCGTTGCGCGCGGGCTCGACAAAGTGGTCACGCTGCCCGTCGAGCCTTGGGCCGGAACGGGCACTGGGAATCACCACATCTACAACCAGTTCATCATCCGCTCGCCGCGCCGGGACGCTCTCCGCGCGCACCTCACTGCGGCGGGAATCGGTTCGGAAATCTACTATCCGCTGCCGCTGCACATGCAGGAATGCTTCCGCGACCTCGGCTCTCGCGAGGGTGATTTTCCCGAGAGCGAGAGTGCCTCGCGCGAGTCCCTCGCGCTGCCGATCTATCCCGAACTCGCGGCGGCGCAGGTGGACTACGTTGTGGAAAAAATCGCGGAGTTTCACGCGTAGCGGTGGAACGCGACCTCCGGGCGCGTTTCGTTTTGCGTTCGTCCGCCGAAGCGTGCCCGGAGGTCACGCTCCACCTAGCCAGCTACGCCGTGATCTCCGTGCCGATGCCCTTGTTGCTGAAGATCTCGACCAGCAGCGCGTGCGGCGTGCGGCCGTCAATGAAATGCACTTTCTCCACGCCCTGCCGCAGTGCGCGCGCGGCGCTCTCGACCTTTGGGATCATGCCGCCGGTGATCACGCCGTCGGCGATCAGTTTTTCGATCTGTGCGAGCGTGATGCTCGGGATGAGCGATTCGCGGTCGTTCGGATCGCGCATGAGGCCCGGCACGTCGCTCACGTAGATCATCTTCGCGGCCCGCAGGCGGCCTGCGACGCCGGCGGCGGCGATGTCGGCATTGATGTTGTACACCACGCCCGCTTCGTCGCGGGCGAGCGGGCTGATCACCGGCACCACTTCGCGACGCACCATGGCCTCGATGGGATCGGTGCGGACTGAGATGACTTCGCCGACAAAGCCGAGGTCCACTTTTTCCGAGCCCTCACTTTGCATCGGGAGCTTTTTTCCGACGAGCACGGACTTACCGTGGATGCCCTCAGCGCGTCCGCCGAATTTCACGATGCGCGCGGCGATGTCGGGATTGATGACGCCGTCGAGCACGCTCTCGACGATCGAGATCGCCTCGGCATCCGTCACGCGCAGGCCGTTCACGAAGCGCGGCTTTTGCCCCGCGTCGCGCATGCACTGCGAGATCGCCTTGCCGCCGCCATGGATCACGATCGGGTTGATGCCGACGGCCTCGAGGAACACGATGTCGCGCAGCAGCCGGTCGATCGCCGCGTCGTCCTCCATCGCGCTGCCTCCGTATTTGATCACGAAGAGCTTGCCGCGGAATTGCTGGATGTATGGGAGCGCCTCGATGAGTGACTCGACGCGGGAATGGACGGAGATGGGCATTGGGAAATGACGAATGACGAATGACGAATGACGAATGACGAAGCGGAAGATTCTCCGCTACCCGCCGGTGCCGTCGCCCATGTTCAGCTTCACGTATTCCTGCGTGAAGTCGGTCGTGTACACGATGTGTTCGCTGCGTCCGAGGTTCAGGTCCACGCAGACGGTGAAGCGCTTCTGCCTTACGATTTCGCGCAGCTTGTCGAAGGGCGTCTTCGCGAGCATGCCACCTTTCACGGCGAGCACGCCATCGTAGTAAATGTCCACGAGTTCCTCGCGCAGCTTCGCGCCGCAGTAGCCGAGCGCGTCCATGATGCGGCCCCAGTTCGGATCCTGGCCGAACCACGCGCATTTCACGAGCGTGCTGTTTGCGATCGCCTCCGCCGCGCGGCGTGCGTCCGCGAGCGAGGCCGCGCCATGCACGTGCACCTCGACGAATTTCGTCACGCCCTCGCCGTCCTTCACGATCATCCACGCGAGTTCGCGCGTCACGTCGTCGAGCGCGGATTGGAATGCCTTGAATTCCTTCGAGCCGTAATTGAGCGCCTTGTTTCCCGCCGCACCATTCGCGAGTGCGATGACGGTGTCGTTCGTGCTCATGTCGCCGTCAATCGTGATGCGGTTGAACGACTGCTCGACGGAAACGCTGAGTGCCTTTTGCAGCGTCGTGCGGCTGATGGCCGCGTCGGTCGTGATGAAGCACAGCATCGTCGCCATGTTCGGATCGATCATCCCCGCGCCCTTCGCGATTCCGCCGATGCGGATTTTTTTCCCGTGCGCGGAAAATTCGACCGCGAACTCCTTTGGAAAAGTGTCGCTGGTCATGATGGCGCGCGCGGCGGCGGCACTGCCGTTCAGGCTCAGGCACTGCGCTGAATTCGCGAGCGTCGCCTCCATTTTCTCGATGGGAAGCTGCACCCCGATGCGGCCTGTCGAGCACACCATGATCTGCTGTCGGCGGAGGCCGAGCGCGTCCGCGGTCGCGACGCACATGCGCTTCGCATTCTCGAGTCCGGGCACGCCGGTGCAGGCGTTCGCGTTGCCGGCATTTGCGACGATCGCGCGCACGTCAGGCGACGCGAGATGCGTGCGCGAGACGCGCACGGGCGCGGCCTTCACCTTGTTCGTCGTGAAGGTCCCCGCGGCGACGGCTTTCGTGTTCGACACGATGAGCGCGATGTCCGGGCTGTTCTTGTTTGCCGCCTTGATGCCGCAATAAATGCTGCCGGCCTGGAAGCCTTGCGCGGCGGTGACGCCGCCCGGGATTTCTGAGTGGGACATGATTCTGGAAGTGACGCGCGGCGCCGTGTGTGCGGCGGATTTGCGGGCGCGTTGTATGTGCGGGGAATGCGCGGAGATCAAACCGGAAGTTGCGCCGGGTGCGGTGCGGGCGCGGCGAATTGAACCGCAGATGAACGCGGATGAACGCAGATGAAAGTGCCTGGCGGAGGGGACGCGTGTGAGTGCTTGGCGTGTGCGCGATGCGCGGCTATGCTGCGCGCAGATGAGCCGCTACATCATCATCCTTTTCCTCCTCGGCGCGATTCCGTGGGCGATCTTCACGCTCTGGGAAATGCGCCGCTCGCAGGGGCCGCGCGAACGCGCCTGGGTCGGTCGCGCGAGCGTGGGCCTGTGGATCGGCTCGCTCATCGGCACGCTGGCCTTTCTGCAAATCGCGATGAAGGGTCAGCTTTTCGCGCTGCCGGTTTTCATCGTCGCAGGGCTCGGTGCGCGCTTCGGACTGCGGAAGGTGCGCGCGCGCATCCGGCTGGAGGAAAGCGATCCGTTCAGCCGTGCGCGTCCGCTGAACTGACTCGCACGCGGTGCGCGGGAATTGACGCGCGGAAAAAATCCGCGATGGTTCCCGACCGATCATGAAAACATTCTCCCTCACCCTTTTTGCCGCCATCGCCCTCGGCGTGTGCGGCTGCAACGCCGAAGACAAAGCCAAACCCGTGAACGACACCAAGCCCCAGGATCTCAGCAAAGCCAGCAAGGAGGAACTCGCCAAGCACCTCGACAAGGAGGCCTACAATGTCTGCATCATGGGCGGCACCGAGCGTCCGTTTGCGAACAAATACTGGGACAACCACGAGGAGGGCATCTACGTGGACGTCATCAGCGGCAAGCCGCTTTTTGCCAGCACTCATAAGTTCGAGTCCGGCAGCGGATGGCCGAGTTTTTTCGACCCGATTGACAAGTCGGAGATCGTCGAGAAGCGCGACGTCTCGCACGGCATGGCCCGCGTGGAGGTCCGCGCAAAGACGAGCAACGCACACCTCGGCCACCTTTTCGACGACGGTCGCGACGCAAAGACCGGCAAGGCCACGCCGACCGGCATGCGCTACTGCATCAACAGCGCCGCGCTGAAATTCATCCCGAAATCGAAGCTCAAGGAGGCCGGCTTCGCCTCGCTGGAGAAGATTTTCGAGGGCGGGAAGTAGGGCTGCGTCAGCGGTGGCTGGCGATTCCGATTTCGGCGGATAAAAATATTCGGGAGTCCGGTCCTCCAGCGGTGTCGGATTTGGCTCGCCAGCGCGCGGGTGATTTGATTTTTTCCGCGCCACCATGTCCGAAGGCCTTGCCCATCACGCAGAGAATCCGCAGCAGAAATACGTCGGCATCTTCATCGCCGTCCTCGCCGTCATCATGGCCATCGTCGCGGCCGTGACGAACCAGCAG
This sequence comes from Chthoniobacterales bacterium, assembly GCA_038238025.1. GTDB lineage: Bacteria > Verrucomicrobiota > Verrucomicrobiia > Chthoniobacterales > Chthoniobacteraceae > SXWH01. The sequence goes on along the minus strand of JBBRYC010000031.1, from coordinate 20,848 downwards.
GCGAACGAGATGATCGTCAGGGACGTCAAGGCCTCGAACGGCTTCGCGTGGTATCAGGCCAAGCGCCAGCGGAGCTATGCGAACGAACTTGAGATCCGGCGCATCGAATTTGAACTCGCCGGAACGCCGAGCGAGGCGCAGCGGAAAATGATCGAGGCGGAAAAGGCGGAGCTAGGGAAGAAAAATGCCGAGTACAAGGCCGAGAACGAGGGCATCCAGGATGGCGCCAAGGCTGACCAGGTCGCGGCAGCAACCGCGGGGCACAGGCATCACTGGTTCGAGCTGTCCGAGATTTGTCTGCACATCGCGGTCGTCCTCTGCTCGCTCGTGCTGCTCACGGAGATGAAGATTTTTCTGCGCCTCGGCATCGCGGTGACGGTCGTCGGTCTTGTGATCGCGGGCTACGCGCAGTTTGGCAACCACTCGCACCATGCGGCGGCTGACCAGCATGCCGCCCCTGCGACCAAGCCCGCCGGGGCCTCTGGCCACTGATTCGCGCGGGCTCCGACTGTCAGGGAAGGGGGAGGCTTTCCGGCTGTTTTTTACGGGCTATTGCGCGCTTTTTCCGGCACTGTTCCGGCTGCTTCGGGACGGACTTCCGGCGATTTTGCGAGGGATGCCAATTATTTGCATGCGAAGCGGCAAACCCTGTGCCGGAGAACCGCCGAAAGGTGCCGCGGTTAATGGCTCCGGCGGTTGCGAGTCCGCCTGAACGCCAAGCGCCGATTTCGGGGCGATAAAAAAATAAAAACGACTGCTTTTGTTGTGGACAGTGTACCGCAAAAGGCGACGGTGAGGGATGTTTATTTGGACAATCAGCCCCAATCCGCCAAAATTTCTCGTACCGGCGCGCCGATTTCGCCCGTAAGATCAGCGAAATTCCTCCCCGATTTTCCTTTCCGATTCCCCCGCCCCCCAGCGTCGCAAGACATCCCATAGAACTTCCGCAATTTTAGCCCCGACACTCTCTCGAATGAAACTCACCCGCCTCGCATTCCTCCGCCGTAACAAAAACCGCAAGGCAGCCTGCTCCGGCCGCGGTCGCATTCTAGCCGGCTCCATCGCCGCCTTTGCCGCGTCGTTGCTTTCGCTCAGCTCTGTCTCCAAGACGGAGGCGGCGACATTGATTTTCGATTCCGACGCCGTCGGCGGAAATGGCATCACGGAAATGGGGGGGACGTTCACTTGGATTCCCGGGACCACGCTCACGTTCATCAATCCGGCAAACCCCACGACAGAGGTGGCCACCGCCAATGACATTACCACGGACATCGCGCGGTTCGGCTTCGGCGGAACGCTCAACAGTGCGGCGACGATCAATGTGGGCACGGGCTCCATTGCCGGCCTCATCTTTGGTTCGACGCTGGGGAGTGGTTACACGTTGACGAATGGCGCGGTCAGTGTGCTGACGCTCGGCGGTAACGGCATCGTGATGAATGCGGGCGCGCAGATCACGACCGTGGGCGATGCGACGAACCTGTCCCTGGCGCTCGGCTCGAGCCAGACGTGGACGAACGCCTCGGCCAGTGCGCTGAACGTCAATGGCAACATCGCCAATAGCACTTCCATTCTCACCCTGAGTGCCACCGGAGCGGGCCGCATCAACTTGGCGGGCAACATCACCGGCAGCACGTCGGGCGGCATCACGGTGAACAGCAGTGGTCCCGGCATCGTCACCCTTTCGGGCACGAACACGCAGACCGGCACCACCATGCTCACCGCGGGCATCCTGCGCGCCACGAATTCCAGCGCGTTCGGCACGGGCCTCCTCCAGTTGAATGGCGGCACGTTGCAGTTGGCAGATAATACCGGCCTAAACTTTGGACGCAATACGACGGTCGGCGGCAATACGACCATCCTCAGTGACCGCACCACTGCGGGCGCGGGCACCACGCAGACGCTTGGCACCCTGAGCCTCGGGGCGTTCACTCTGACTGCTGGTGCGGGTGCCTTTGATACCAGTGGCACCGCGGGCCTGACCTTTGGTGTGACGACTTTGACTGGCGCGGGGGTCATTAATACGAACAACAGTTTCTTCACGCCTGCCGTGACCACGCTCACAACCCTCGCCAGCATTTCCAGGGGTGCGCAAATCGTGACGTTTGGCGGCTCGGGAAATACGACCATTACTGGCGGAGACACGGGTGCCACCGGATCCACGACAAAGAATGGGGCCGGCACGCTCACGCTGGGTACTGCGGGCGTCGCGAACACCTATGCCAGCTCCGGCGTGATCACGATCAACGGCGGCACCATCAACGTCGCCCCGAGCACTACTTTCAGCAACGCCACCAGGCCGGCCTTGACCTTTGGCGGCACCGGTAACTTTACGTTCAACTCCACGGCCACTGCCGGTGCTGCCACCCAAACCATGGGCGCGCTCACCTTTTCCGCAGGCGAAGGCATCGTTAATTCCGTGTTCACGACCGGTGTCACCTCGACGGCCCTGACGTTCGCTTCGCTCGCCGCACGCACGGCGGGTGCGACCGGCAACTTTGTCACGACTGCCGGCGCCAACGGCACGACGAATTCCATCAATCTAACTGGCGCCGCCCTCGGCTTCCAGAACCAGGGCCTCTTCTTTGGGAGCGCGGACTACGCCTATGTCAACGCGGCCGGGACATTCCTCCGCGCGCCGGTCTACGGGACGGATGCCGGTTTCACCACAGTTGCCGGCGGCGCTTCACTGGCCGCGGGCACGCATGTGCAGACGACCGCCGCGGTCACCGCGCAATTGACGGCGGCCGTTTCGACGCTGAAAATCAACGTCGCGGCCGCCAACTTTACGGTAACTGCCGCTAATACGTTCACACTCAACAGTGGTGGATTGCTCAAGGTTGGCGGCGGTCTGACGACGATCGGAGCCACGACCACGACCGCCGCCACGCTTGCCGCCGGTGCGAATGAACTGGTCATTCGAACCGATGCGTCCACCGATATCGTCACTTTCAATGCTACGAACCCTGTCGTGATCACTGGTTCAGGCGGCCTGACCAAGACTGGTGCTGGGACGCTGAACCTGGCCAACGTGGCCAATACGTACACTGGCAATATCAACATCAACGGCGGCACGCTCTCCATCGTCGGGCCCGGTGGCACGACGGATCCCACGGCACTCGGCTTCGCGGGTGCGCGAGTGATCACGCTGAATGGCGGCACTTTTCAGGTCACCGGTGCAGTTTTCAATCCCAATGCCGGCACCAAGAGCTATGTGATCGGGCCGGCGGGTGGCACGTTTGATACCTCAGGCACTGGCGCCATGACCATAGACGATGGCACGGGCGCAGCTGCCCAGTTGAGCGGCTCCGGCAACCTGACGAAAATCGGGGTTGGAACTCTTAGCTTGGGGAACGGCAATGCCAACAGCTTCGCCGGCTTTACAGGCAATCTCTTCATCAATGCCGGCACGCTTGCTTTCGGCACCATCACCAGCGGTTCGACCAACACGCTCGGTGATACCACGGGGGTCACGGTGATCGCAAGCGGAGCCACCTTCAATCTTAACGGCGTCATCGCCGCCGCCACCACGAACGAGTCACTGATTATCAGCGGCACGGGGCTGGCGACCGCGCCGGCCGGGGTTATTACGAACGGCAGCGCCACCGCGGCGACCTTTGCCGGCCCCATCACGCTGGCGGCAGACAGCACCATTACGCCTGGCACCGGTGGTATCGTGCTGAGTGGCTCGATTGGAGACAACGGTCGAGGGTTTGTTCTTACGAAGACCGGAGCTTCCTTCCTGACCCTGACGGGTGCCAACACCTATTCAGGCGGCACGGTCATCGCCATTGCCAGCCAGCTTGCGCTGGGCAATAACGCCGCACTGGGCACGGGCCCGCTGACCGTCAATGCCTCCCTGACGGGCGTGCAAGTCGTCGCCAGTGTCAACGTCGTCGCCACCAATAACGTGATTCTGAATTCGGACACGACGTTCAGTGTGTTAGGCAACGGCAACACCGGCAACATGACCTTTGGGGCATTGGATCTCGGTAACGCCATCCGCACGATCACCGTCGGCGTCCAGTCCGTCACCACCACCTTCGGCGGCGCGGTGACGAACGGCACCGGCCTCACCCTGAATGGCACGGGCACGCTCGCGCTCGCCGGGACCGGCACCTTCACCGGCGCGGTGACGGTGAATCAGGGCGGCACCCTCAGTGTGGGAGGTGCCACGCTGAACGCGGCAGGGACCGTCAACATCGGCACTACGAACGTCGGCTCGGGATCCGCCCTGAACTTCCTCGCGGATGGCCGTGGCGCCCCTGTCAACCTGACGGCTGGCTCGACGGTCAATCTCGCCAGCGCAAACAGTCTCGCCTACCTCGGGTTCCAGCTCGCCACCACCGCCAGTTACGATTCGCTGAATCTCACCGGCGCAAGCGTGCTCACGGTCGGTGCGGGTGGGACCCAGATCAATATTAGTCCGCTAACCGGCTTCGGCTCGGGCACGTACAATCTGATTAACTCCGTCGCGGCGATCAGCGGGTTCAATAATTTTTCCCTGAACACCGCCACCCTGCCCACGGGCTACGTCTATACGCTGAATACCTCGGCCAACCTCATTCAACTCGTGGTCTCAGGAGGGGCTGCCTCTGGTGCAAGCTTCTTTTGGACGGGCGACAATGGTCCGAGCTGGTTCGCCGGTGCCCCGACCTACTCGAATACCAACTTCTCGACCAACCTCGCCGGGACCATTGATGCAATGTCCGTGCCGGGCCCGACCAACACCGTCACCTTCAGCGCCTCGACCGTCACCACGGCGGTTATTTCCACGCTCGATCAGAATTTTTCAATCCTCGGTCTGGTCATCAACAGTCCCGCCACGGGAGGAGGCAGCACCTCAGATGTGACCATCAACCAAGGCACCTTCGGCTCGCTGACCCTCGGGACGGGCGGCATCACGATTGACTCAAATGGTGGCGCTGGCACGGCCACCACCTCCATCAATGCTCCGCTGGTCGTCGGCGCGAACCAGACGTGGAGAGTGAACGATGCGGGTCAGACGCTCGCCATCCACAGCGGCACTCCCGCGAATGGCATCGTCTCCGGCACCGGGTCCGTCACCCTGGCCGGCCTGGGCACGGTGACCCTCGGCGGCTTCAATACCTTCGGCGGCGGTCTCATCACGGGTGTCGGCCGGGTGAATATCAACAACGGCGGCTCCACGACCACGAACTCCGCCTTCGGCACCGGCGCGGTCAACTTTGCCAATGCGGGCGGCACCACGCTGGACAACACCAGCGGCGTCGCGCAATCCGTGCTTACCACGGGCGCCATCACCTTGGGCGGGAATATCAACTTCCTCGGCACCAAGTCACTGAACCTCGGCACCGGCACCGTGGCCTTGGGCGCGAGCCGCACGGTGACCGTTGGCACCGGCAGCACCCTGCAGATTGGCGGCATTGTCTCCGGGACGGGTTTTGGCATCACCAAAGCCGGACTTGGCGCGCTGACCCTGAGTGGTGCGAATACGAACACCGGGCAATTCATCCTGAGTGCCGGTACGGTGAATGTCAATGCGGCTGCCGCTCTCGGCGCGGCGGCGGCGACGGTGGCTCTCAATGGTGGCACGGTGGATAACACCTCCGGTGCCGCGGTGGTCGGCACGACAGCCGGTGTCATGACCTTCGGTGCAGACGTCACCTTTGGCGGCAGCGGCGCACTGACGCTGCCGGGCGCCGTGACACTCACGGCCGACCGCATCATCACGACTAATGCGCCGGGTCTGAACACGGCGAATACGCTGAGCCTCACTGGCATCATCAGTGGTGGCTTCAACGTCACCAAGAATGGTCAGGGCACCTTGCTCCTCACCGGTGTCAACACTTTCGGCGGTGCGACGAACTTCATTACCTTGACCGCAGGCACGCTGAGTTACGGCAATGGCTTGGCGGGAGGTGCGGTTGCGACGACTCTGGTCATCGCCGGGACCGGCGGGGCCGTTGCGCTTGACTCGAATAGTGCCACAGGCACTGCGAGTACCGCAATCACCGTGAACAGTGATTTCGCGTATCTGGGCAGCGCCGCCGGGCTTAATTTCACGGCGGCGGCTGTGAACCTAGGCGCAGCAACGCGCACGATCACTTCAGTAACTTCGAACGGCGGCGCTAACCGTTTCTCCCTTGGTGGTGTCATTTCCAATGGTGGTTTGACCTTGAACGGTGCCGGCGTCCTCGACCTTTATGGTGCCAGCACCTACACCGGAACGACCACGATCAACTACGGCGGCACGCTTAGCGTTGGCTTGAATAACGGAGGGGCTTCCGGCACCGGTTCCCTCAACGGCACCACCGGCACCGCTTTGGTGCTCAACGGCGGCGTCTTGAACTACGCCCGTACTGGAACCGTGGCGCAGAACTTCGCCGGGGTGACCCTCGGTGCCGGCCGGTCGATAGTCGTGAATACCACGGCCACCCAGACGACGGCGCTGGACGCGATTACCCGGACGGTTGCTGGAGGCACGCTGGAATTTCGACCGTTCGCCGGAAGCATCATTTCCACGAGCAACGCCAACGATGCCAGCGGCATCCTCGGCGGATGGGCTGTCATCAACCAAGGTGCAAGCTGGGCGGTAGGCAACGGAGCCGCAGTGGTGTCCGCGTTCGGCGCCTTCACTACGACGACGACTGCTGGGAGCACGGCAGCAGCCTACAGTGGTGTCAACATCGACGTCGACGTCAGTGCCGCGCCGGCCGCCGCTATCACCCCGAACAGCCTGCGCTTTAATGCCGTGGGCGGGACTACCCTCACGCTGGCGTCGGCTTCCGTGAACGTAGTCGGGTCCGGCGGAATTCTCGTCACCCCGATTGCGGCAGCGGGCAACCAAACGATCACCGGAGGAACCATCACCGGATCGGCTGGCGCCAACGGTGACCTGATCATCAATCAATGGGGCACCACCGGTGTCTTGACCATCAACTCGATCATCGCGAACGAGCCCACCGGCGGCAGCGTCACCGCCCTGACGAAATCAGGCACCATCACCGCCGCCAACGGCATCGCCTCCATCGGCGGCTCGCTGGGCTCGGGCCTGGGTGGGAGCATCGCCAACACCTTCACCGGCGGCGTCTATCTTGACGCCGGCGAACTGCGCGTGAATGGATCGAGCGTCGCGGGTGGCAACGGAGCCACCGGCCCCTTGAACCGCAACGCCATTTTCCTCAACGGCAACGCTTCCAATACCGTCCTCAACCTGCTGCTGGACGGAGACGCCTCGGGAACTGCCAATGCGATCGACCTGACCGGTGCGGACGCGACGAGGAGCGGTGTCACGGTCAACAACAGCTCAGCAATTCAAGTCGGACGGCTCGGACAGGGCACCGTGCTCACGGCGACTACGCCGGCTCTCTTTACGACTGCACTCAACAAGACCGTGCAGTTCGGTCCGCTCAGTTTCGGCAATGCCGGACGCACCCTGACCATTACACCAAATCAGGGCTACGGCGTGGAGTTCACCGGAACGACGACGCTGGACCAGAACCTCACCACGATCAGCGTCGGCGCGGCCACGAACTCGAACGTAATCCAAGGCCTGACCCTGAGCGGTCAGGTCACGGGCACCATCGCGGGCGGCTCCTGGACGAAGACAGGCGCGGGAACATTGGTCCTGAACAATGCCACGAACAACTTCGTGAGCAACGTGGTCGTGACGGGCGGTATCCTCGCCTTCAACAGCGACGGCGCGCTCGGCAATGCGGCCAATACCATTACCTTGAACGGCGGTGCCGGTTCCGGCATCCGGGCCTTCGGTGGCACCGCGGCCAGTCCGTTGTCCTTCGCCACCAGCCACACCATCAACCTTTGGAACGCAACGGCGGCGAACAACGTCATCGAAGTCGCGGCCAACACCACGCTGACGCTGAACTCGGCCTTTGGCGGTGCCAACAGCCCGTTCACCAAGGCGGATCTCGGCACCCTCGTGCTCGCGGCGGATAACAACCTCTGGGCGGGCCAGCTTTCCATCAGCGCCGGTGCGGTGCGGGTGACGAATGCCGGCGCCCTCGGCATCAGCACAACCTCCGGGGCGGGCAACACGGTCGTCGCCGGAGCGGGTGCCGCGCTGCAGCTTTCCAACGTCTCGGTTTGGGAGCAGATCAGCCTGACCGGTTCCGGCCTCAGTTCCGCCGGCGCGTTGCAAGCCCTCTCGGGAACCACTTCCACCACCAACGGTCTTATCACGCTGAACGGCTCCGCCCTCATCGGCGCGGATGCCACGGCGACGCTGTTCGTCCGCGGCGGAATCACGGGTGCCCAGGCGCTGACCTTCGCCGGCGGCGGCAATATTAACGTGGACACCAACCCGATTGGTGCCGTCCTTTCCATTAACAAGAACGACAGCGGCACGACCCGGATCGGCACGGCGAACCCGTTGTTTGTCGGAGTCATCACCGTCCAGGCCGGGACTCTCGCGTTCGGTGGCGTGGCGGGCGGTGCGGGCAGCATCGGCACCACAGGGCTCATTACCGTCAACCCGGGTGGCATTGTCACCGTGGATAACAGCGTGGGCCTCGGCGTGAACAACCGTCTCAGTGGTCGTGCCCTCACCATCGGGAGTGGCACCTTCAACTATATCGGCAACGCCAGTGTGTTTTCCGCTGAAACCGTCGGCGCGCTCACCCTTACTCGCGGCGAAAACACCTTGACGGTCACGGCGGGAGCCGGTGCCGTTGCGTCGCTGAACTTTGGCGCGCCGAGCCGCGGCCTCGCCGGTACCGCGTTGTTCCGCGGCACCAGCCTCGGGTCCGCCCCCGCCAACGGAGTGGCCACCATCGCCTCGACGACCACGGGCTTCACCTTCACGGGTGCAGGCGCGGCGGGCACCGTCAACAAGGGCATTCTTCCTTGGGCACTGGTGGACGCGAGCGCCACCGGCACCGGCACCAGCTTTGCCACGGCGGATACCGCCACGGGCAATCTGCGTGCTCTGGCTGGCAGCGAGTCTGTGAGTTCACTGGTCGCCTCGCCCGGTGCCAATACCGTGCTTTCCACCTCGGCGACCGCCATCGGTGCGTTCACCATCAATTCGCTGACTCTCAACGCGGGAGGCGGTGTCACCATCAACCCGATGCAGGTTCTGACGATCGGTGGCGGTGCGAACCTCGGCGGCATCCTCGCCACCTCGGCGGCGACCATCAGTGGAGGTTTGATCACCTCGGGCGGGGTGGGGGAAGTCATCTTCCATGCCAATGCCGACATCACCTTGGATTCGGTCCTCGTCGGCACGACCGGCAACAGCAACCCGTATCTGACCAAGACGGGCGCAGGAATTCTCACCTTGAACAAGGTGAACCCCTTTATCGGCCAGACGGTGGTCAACCAGGGCACACTGAAGCTGGGCGCTGTCGCCAACAGCCCGCTCTACACCAACACCCTCGTCTTCACGGGCAACTCGTTCTTGAACATCAATGGCGGCACGCTCGACCTGAACGGCAACTCGCAGCAGGTGGCGGGTCTCTACACCGACAGTGCGGTCGCTGGCGCAGGCGGCAGCATCATCGGCGTCGCCGGCTCCACCCTCGTGACGAACTCTGACGTGCGCACCTTTGGTGGCAGCATCGGCGGCAGCGTGGCCTTCCAGCGCGGCGGCACCGCCTCGGTGACCACGATGCTTAGCGACAACACCTACACCGGCGCCACGCTGATCTCCGGCGGCACGATTACCTTGCAGGATGCTGGAAAGCTCTCGGGCACGACCTCCATCGGGATTGACTACAACGGCACGCTTTCCATCAACAACACCGCCACGCTGAATGACAACGACCGCGTCAGCAGCGCGACGATCACCATGCGCGGTGGTGTGCTGACATACCTCGGCCGCGTAGCGACGCAGTCCACGGAGACGCTGGGCACGCTGAGCATCGCTGCAGGCATGAACAGCGTGGACGTGCGCGCCGGCGGCGGCACCATCGTGAACTCTGCGGATGTCACATTTGGTTCACTCAACCACACTGGTTCGACCGGCGTGGTGAACTTCGCCCAGTCAAACGGTTCGAACAACGCCAACGGTTTGATTGGCAGCGGTGGACGCATCCTCTTCACCACCGCACCCACCCCTGGCCTCATCGCGCCATGGGCCATCGTGGTCCGCGAATTTGCCGCTTACAATGCCACCTATGGCGTCGCCGCCCTGAATTCAGCCGGCTTTTCGGGCTATTCGTCCACCAGTCTCGTCACTTCCACCGCGACGGATAACGTGAGACCCACCCCGAACACGGTCGTTCCAACCCTCCTTGCAAATGCTGCGGCAAACGTCATTAGCCTCCAATACAACAGCACCGCAACCGGCGCACTGAATCTGGGTGGATTCACCCTGACGCTTGGCAGCACCACCGCTGGCGGCGCCATCCTTCTCGGTATTGGCACCGACGCTACCAACGGCATTATAAGCAACGGCACCATCACTGCTGGTGCCGCGACGGTCGGTGGAGATGCATATATCCATTTCCTGCCGTATGCAGGAGCGACCCGTACGGCGGCCATCAGCGCCGTGGTAGCCGACAATGGTGTTGGTGGCGTGGTCCGTTTGATTCTCTCGTCCTCGGAAGGATCTGGTTCGGCGCAGGCCATAACTTTGGGCGGAGCCAATACCTACTCGGGCGGCACCGTGATCAATGGAGGCGGCGTAGTCGTCGGCACCGGCGGCACGGTCCCCAATGGCGGGATCATCCTCAACGGTGGCAGCCTGAGCCAGACTGGCACGGGAACAATCAACGTGGGCAACACCGTGACCCTCAACGGAAACTCGACGCTGACTCTGCTCAATGCCAACACGCTCACGGGGCTCACGTTCAATGTGGACGGCGGCGCGCAGGCAGGTCCGACCGTGGCTCTCGGCACCAGCGGCACGCTCACTTTGACAGGCGGCATCACCGCGGGCGGCAGCAATCCAAACGCCAACGCCACGATCAGCGGCACCACCAGCACGCTGAATCTGAATGGGAACAACAGCTTCAGCATGGCGGTGAACGGTTTCTCGTTCAATTCGCAACTCGTCGCCCCGCTCTCCCGCACCCTGAGCATCACGGTCCCCATCACGAATGGCGGCATCGTGAAGACCGGCACTGGACTGCTCTCACTCGGCGCGGCGAACCTTTTTGCCGGCGGCGTGGATTTGCAGGCGGGCGGCATTGTGATTGCCGGAAATACGGCACTGGGCACGGGAACCCTCACCGTGAGTGGAAACAATACCACGATCACGTCCGATGGGTCAGGAGCCTCGCCCACGAACACCATTATCTTGGGCAACGCCGCCACCAGCATTACGATTGGCAACTATGGCACCGCCGCCCAAACATTTTCCGCGCCCGGCGGAATCTCGTGGGGAACCGCAGCCGTCGCCCGCACGATTACTGTAAATGCGACGACCACCGGCGGCGTATCCTTTGCCACCCAGACTCTCGGCGGCGTGATCACCAGCACCGGCGTGGGCAACGCCATCACCAAGGACGGCATCGGCACCCTCGCCATCACCGGCAACAATGCCGCCACGCTGAACTGGACGGGTGCGAACGCGGTCACCATCAGCAACGGCACCCTGCTCATCGGTGCGGACACCGCGCTGGGCGCCACTCCCGGAGCTCCCGTGAGCAATAATATCGTCCTCAATGGCGGTGTGCTGGCGGCTTCGGCGGGCTTCACCCTCAACACCAATCGCGGCATCTCGATCTCCAGCACCGCGCCAGTCGGGATGTTCGACACGTCCACGTTCACCGTGATCGTCCCCGGCACCGTCAGCGGCGCGGGAGGTTTGGGTAAGATTGGCAGCGGCACGCTCAACTTGAGCGGTGTCAACAGCTTCACCGGCGATCTCGCAGTGAATGCCGGCACGGTGAACTTCACCAATGCTATCGCCCCGACTCCCGGAGCCCTCAGGGTCGCCGCGGGTGGCACGGTCAATCTCGTCAACGGCGCGGGCCAGACCATCAATCTCGGCAGCGGCGCGATCAGGCTCGGTGCCGGCACCGGCACCGTCATCCTCGGCCTTGAGCTGCTGAACACCAGCGCCTACGATCACTATACGACGACGGGCACCGGCCTGAGCGCGAACGCGGTCCAGTTCAATCTTACCGCGCTGAGTGGATTCGCGGCGGGCACCTACGATTTGCTGACCGCCTCGGGTGCGGGCAGCACTCTGAATGCGGCCAGCTACACCGTGACCGGAACCGCCTCCGGATTTGGCTACACCCTGACCAAGACCGCCAACCTGGTGCAGCTCACTGCCACCACTTTCACGGGAAGCGGAGGAAACCTCTTCTGGAAGGGCGGGGTGGCCCCGGCTCCGCTCAGTTGGGCATCGTCGAATACATCGACTTTCGACACCAACTTCACGATTGATGTGGGTGGCACGACCAACGCCAAAGGTCTTCCCGGCATCAATGATGGCGTCACTTTCAGCGCCAGCACCCAGTCTGGCACCACGCTCACCACGACGCTCGACGGCGTCTTCAGCATCCGGGATCTGACGTTTAACAATAACGTGGGCGCCGGGCCGCTGAACACCATCACGATCAACGCCGGCACCGGCGGCACGCTGGCCCTGACTCCGACCGTCACGACGGCGGGCATCAATGTCCAGACCGGCGCTCCGGGGGTGATTAATCTCGGTGCGCCTGTCACCCTCGGTGCGCCGCAGACGTGGACGGTCACGGACGCTGCCACGGTGCTCTCCATCGCCACCGGCGGTTCGCTTTTGGGAACGAGCACGAACAGCCTCACCAAGGAAGGCGCGGGCATCCTGCAATTCAGCACCGCCACCAGCACGTATGCGGGTGCCACCAATATCAACAACGGCGTCGTCCGTGCAGGTATTATCAACGGCTTCTCGGCCAACTCCGCGTTCACCGTGGGCGCCACGGGAACCCTTCGGATGAACGGCTTCAGCGCTGCGGTCGGCTCCTTGGCCGGTTCGGTCGGTGGCATCGTGGAAGCCAATACGGCAACGGCCGGCACCCACATCCTGACTGCCGGCGGGGACAACACCTCCACCCTCTTCGCCGGAACGCTTCAGAACGGCACGGGATCCGTCGGTCTTCTGGGTCTGACCAAGGTCGGCACGGGCGCACTGACCCTCAGCGGGGCGAACACCTATACGGGTAATACGCTCGTCAATAGCACCGTTGGCAATACCAGCACCCTGAATATTACTGGCTCGTACACTGGAAATAATACGACCTCCACGCTGGCCTACGGTGGCACTGTGGGCAGAGCAGTCGTCAACGTGAGCGGCAACATGACGCTGTTCACGACTACAGGAGGCGCCGTCGCAGGGTCCATCTCGTCCTATAACCAGACAGCCGGCATCGTTACTGTATCCCCCGGAAACAGTGGCACGAACGGCACGCAAGTGGCCGCAGCCGGTTACGGCTATTTCAACCTTACGGGGGGCACCTATCAGACAGCCGGCACCAATAACCGGTTCAACGTCACGGTGGGTGCCGGCACTGGCGTCGCTTACATCGGCGGCACGGGCATTCTCAACGTCGGCACGACGGCCGGCGCTAGCGGTGGAGAGTATATCCTGATCGGCTTTAACGGTACCGGAGCTGTGGGGCAAATGACCGTGGGCCCCGGCGGCACCGTCCTCCACAACGGGGCGGCCAACAAGATCGCCATCAACTGGCAGAGCAACAACATTTACGGCGTGCTAAACGTCGCTGGCGGATCGGTCAGTTCGGACACCCAGAATGTTGTCTTCGGGGCGACCAGCCAAACCGGTGTCATCGGCATGCTCAACTTGGCTGGCAATACGACCACCCCAGGGACATTGAGCACGAACGTGCCGATCACCAGCTCCCGCACTGCTGGTGGCACGGGCGGCGACTACATTAACTTCACGGGCGGCACGATCAGCACCGGGGCCTCGGTCGCCGCTTTGATCCCGATCAACGCCAACGTGGCCACGACGGCCACGCTCTTTGGTGCGGTGACGAATAGCTCCGCAGCCGCCATCAATACAGCAGTGGGCGTTACGCAGGATTTTGCCGGCGGTGCCATCTTCAATGTCGCGCCCACCTTTACCTCCACGATCACGGCTGTCTTGAATGCAGCCACAGGCTTTGGCGTTACCCAGTCGAACATTGCGGTGCCATCAACTGGCAACTCCGGCTACGTCGGTGCCCCGGCCGTCGTGTTCGGCGCTCCCGCGGGTGGTGGCGTTCCGGCGGCGGGCTATGCACTCATCAGTGGTAACCAGGTGATCGGCATCGTCATCACGGAGCCGGGAACCTATGCGGTAAATGAGACGCCTACTGTCACCCTCACTGGCGGCGGTGGCACCATCGCACCCTTCACCACGACCGCGCTGGCCACAGCCAACGTCTCCGGTGGCCTCACCAAGACTGGTGGAGGCACGCTGACCCTCAGCGGCGCGAACACCTTCACCGCTCCGCTCACCATCACCGCGGGAACGGTGGCTTCCGCGATCTTTAACAACATCGGCGTGAACGGCCCGCTCGGCGCAGGCATCGCCACGAACAACGCCACGAACGCCGCGTCCATCGTCCTGAATGGCGGCATCCTCAGCTACACCGGCACCACGGCCAGCACGGACCGTCTTGTGACCGTGACCGCAAGCGGCGGTGAAATCGACAGCACGAACGCCACCGCGGCGAACACCATCAGCTTCACCAATACCGGCGCGATCGCCTACACCGGCGCAGGCACGCGCACGCTCACCTTGGGCGGTGCCAATACCGGCGTCAACGTGTTCGCCCCGCTCATCGGCGACACGGGAACACCCGATGCCGTGACCGTGGCCAAGGTCGGCGCGGGCACCTGGTCGCTCACCAACGGAAGCAACAGCTACACCGGCGGCACAAACATCACCGCCGGCGTCCTGAGCTTCGTCACCGGCGCGCTCGGCACCACGGGGAATATCACCTTCCTGGGCAACTCCACCCTCCAGTGGGGTGCTTCAACCACCACCGATCTGTCCAGCCGCCTCTTCCTCTCGAATGCGGTCACTGGCACCGTGGACACGAATGGCAACAACGTGATCTTCGCCAATGGCGTGGGCACGACCGGCGGCACCGCGGGCATCTTCAACAAGACCGGCGCAGGTTCGCTGACCCTTCAGGGCGCGGCAACTCACACCGGCGGCACGACGCTGACGGGCGGGACGCTGAATCTGGACAACAATGCCGCGCTGGGCACCGGCCTGTTCACCATCGCCACCACCGGCGTGGTCATCAACAACACCAGCGGCGCTCTCCGCACGATGACCAACAATCCGGCGCAGGCATGGAACGGTGACTTCACCTTCACCGGCACCGACAGCCTCAATCTGGGCACCGGTGCGGTAACTCTGTCGGCAGCCCGCACCGTGACCACGACTGCGAACACTCTGACGGTCGGCGGCGCGATCGGCGGCCTGTTCGCCCTGACCAAGAACGGTGCAGGCACGCTCTATCTCTCCGGTGCCAACACCTTTGGCGTAGCCCTCGGCAGCGTCGTGACGATCAATGCCGGTGTGCTCCGGGTGGACAACGAGGCAGGGCTCGGCAATGTGCTCAACGACGTGACCTTCGGTGGGGCTTCCACCCTTCAGGTCACCACCGGCTTCAATGCGAACGCCGGCAAAGTGTTCACCATCGGTGCCATTCCTAGCACCATTCAGGTGGACAGTGGGACCATGACCATCAACAGCGCTCTCGTTGGCGCGGCTAATACCACAGGGGGCCTCATCAAGACGGGTGCCGGGACTCTGGCCTTAACAGTTAGCAGCAGTGGCTATGATGCTCAAGGCGTGGGTGTCTCAGGGGCTACCAACATCGTCGGCTTCCGCGTGGACGCGGGCACCCTCCTGCTTCAGGGCACCAGCAACAGCGTCGTCGGTGACATCAATCCGAACACGATGACGATCCAGCTCAACGGGGGCAATCTGACCATCCAGACCAACACCGTCAGCATCGCCCGGGCGAATCTTTATGTGTCGGCTGCAGCCACGCTCACGGCGGACAACGCCACTGCTGGGCCCGGCATCACCCAGGTCATCGGGACAGGAACCGGCGCGCAGCTCACCATGGGCACCGGCTCCGGGACGTTGAACATCGTCGGCGGGTCCAATGTCACCAGCGGCACCGAGATCGTGCAGTTTGGCGCCACGACCTTCCTCGCCGCCCCCACCTTCAATATCACCAACCCGGCCGGCGCGACCACGCGACTGACCCTCGGCGCGGTCACCGCGGGTGCCTTCACCGCCACTTTCACTGGGAACGGAAACTTCACTCAGACGGGTGCTTGGGCAGGCACCGGCGGCATCACCTTGGACAGCACCTACTCCGGCGTCGCCGCGCTCAGCCAGACGAACACCTATTCCGGCCTCAATACCGTCAATGGCGGCACGCTGAGCTTCTCCGCCAGTGCCAACCTCGGCGACGCCACCGGTACCAATAACGTGTCGCTCGGCGGCGGCACCTTGCAATACACGGCCGCGGGAACGGTGAGCCTGGGGGCGAGCCGCTCGCTCACCCTGACCTCCGGGACGACGAACACCATTGAAGTCCAGAACAGCACCGGGCTATTGCAGATTCCGGCAAATGGCATCGTGGCTTCAGGGAGTTCGACTTCCACGAGCCTCGTGAAGACCGGTCTCGGCGGGCTCACCGTCACTGGTGTGCAGGCGGTGGATCTGAAGACCGGTGGGTTGACTGTCACTCAAGGCACCCTCACGGCGGGCCTGCATGCCACGAACACGGGCACCATCAGCGTCGGCAGCACGGGAAGCCTGCAGTTGGTGGATGGCAGTGCAGTGGGCATCACGCTTGGCGGAACCGCGACCGGCGCGATCACCTTGACCGGTGGCGCGCGTCTCGGGTTTGAACTGGCCGCAACCACTGTCAATGACAGCATCGCGATGACTGGGCTTAA
The DNA here is from genome assembly GCA_038238025.1 of Chthoniobacterales bacterium. Taxonomy (GTDB): domain Bacteria; phylum Verrucomicrobiota; class Verrucomicrobiia; order Chthoniobacterales; family Chthoniobacteraceae; genus SXWH01. Next base: position 3,982 of record JBBRYC010000031.1, on the reverse strand, counting down.
TGCCGCCGTGACTTCCGGAGTGATTACCTTGGACTTCGTTGCCCTGGGCGGTTTCGGAGTGGGAGTTGGAAACTACACGCTCATCACGGCCCAGAGCGGTCTCGTGAACCCCGGCCCCACCCCCACCACCAACGCTCTCGGCACTGCGCCCGCCGGCTTTAACTACGTGATCTCCGCCACCGACTCGGTGGTGTCCCTCGTGACCACGGTCCTCAGCAACATCTACTGGACGAACAGCCAGGCTACTGGCTCATGGAAGACCGTGAACGCCGGGCCGCTGACGAACTTCTCCACGGATCTGGCAGGAGGGACCAACTACACCTTCGTTCCGCAAACGGCGGACACGGTGATCTACAGTTCGACCGCCGCCAGTGTCGGTGCGAGCCCGATCAATACGACGCTGGATGCCGCCTTCACGATTGACAGCCTCCGTTTCACGGCGCAGCCCGCCGATGCGACAGTCTTGATCGCCGCCGGAACGGGTGGAGCCCTCAATCTGTCCCCCGTGAGCACGGCCAATGGCATCACGGTGGACGCCAGCGGCGGCGCAGTGACCATCTCCGCACCGCTCACGGTCGGCACCACCCAGACGTGGTCTGTGGATGGCACGGGCACCTCCTCGCTCACGCTGAGCGGGGACATCACCTACACCGGCAGTGTCCTCAAAACCGGCGCAGGGGCGCTGACCATCTCCGGTGGCACCACCTACTCCGGCGCAGGCAACTTCACGCTGAATGGCGGCACGCTGAACATCGGCAGCGCCAATGCCAATGTTCTCGGCACCGGCACCTTCACCATCGGGGCCGGGACGACGATTGACGCGACCGCCGCAGGGATCACGCTCACCAACTCAGCCTACGTGTGGAATGGCAGCTTCACCTTCACCGGAACAAATTCGCTGAACTTGGGAACCTCGGCCGTCACCTTGAATGCCGCAACCACCGTCCTCACCGTCGCCAATACCCTCACCGTCGGGGGCGCGATTGATGATTTTGCAAGCACCAATGCCGTCACCAAAGGCGGGGCCGGCATCCTCATCCTGAATGGCAATAACGGATATGATGGGCTTACCAACCTCACGCAGGGCACCCTGACTCTGGCCGGCGACAACAGCTTGGCCGCGGGCGGTGTCACGATGGCGGCGGGCACTTTCCTGAACCTGAATGCGGACAATGCGCTGGGCACGGGCACGTTCACCATCACGGGTGGCACCTTGAACAACTCCAGCGCCTCCTCGAAGACGATGAGCGCCACCGACCCGGCCCAGGCATGGAACGGCAGCTTCACCTTCACCGGCACGCAGTCGCTGAACCTTGGTGAAGGCACCGTCGCCCTCGGCGCGACTCCCACCGTGACCGTCACTGCTAACACACTGACTGTCGGTGGCGCGATCACCGGAGTATTCGGCCTCACCAAGGCCGGGGCAGGCACCCTCACGCTCACCGGTCTGAGTGCAACTCCGGCCAGCAATTACTCCGGGACCACAACCCTGGACGGTGGCTCGACGGTCATCACTGCCTCTGGTGTGGCATTCACCGGCGGCCTGACGCTGGGTGCCGCCGCAGGCAGCACCAATCTCGCCACGACGCCAACCAAGACACTGGATCTGAGCGGTGCCGGGAACACGACCTTCGCGGGTGCATTCCTCGACCAGCACTCCAGCGGAGCAGGAGCAGCCGCCCTCATTGATGTCGGCAGCAATACGCTGAGAATCAACGGTGCGGTGTCGGTCGGTTTCAACTCTGGCGCGAACACGACTACGAAACTGAATGTGACCGGTGCGGCGGGAACTCTCACCATCGGCGCGGTCGGGGCCCCGACGAATGCGGGCGTCACCATCGGCGGCAGTACAACTACCAACGTCAGCAACGCCGTCACTCTGGATTTGAGCGGCCTGAGCACCTTCTATGCGAACCTCGGCACCGGCACGTTCCGGCTGGGCGACTTGACGAATGCCGGCAGCGCCGCGGCAGCCGGCTCCACCTTCATCATGGCGCCTGTCAGCACCATCGTCGCGACCACGATCACTTCGGACTCGCCTGACAGCGCCGCTGTGACCCAGGTGTTCAAGCTCGGTGCCACCACCAACGTGCTCAACGCCACGACAATTGAAATAGGTGGCGGATCCACCGGACGCAGCAGTGGCAACTTGAGCTTCAACACCGGGACCGGCACGGTCTTCGTTCGAGGCTTGGCTGGCGGGGCAGCAAACGCTGTGACCACGCTGAACTTGGTCTCCGGTGCCACCGCCACCGGCAACAGCCCTGTCGGGACGATTGACTTCACCGGCCACAGCGCCGATGTCCTGGCCACGACGCTGAATATCGCCGCGCGCAGTGCCGGTGCCGCCACCGGCGGTGGAGTCACGGGCACCTTCTCGTTTGACACGGGCACTCTCGCGGCGACGACGCTCGTTCTCTCCAGCCGCGGCGGCGGTGCGATCGTCTTCGGAGCCAACCTCGGAACGCTGAACCTGATGCAGACTGGTGGTACCACCGGACTCGTGAACATCGGCACCCTGAACATGGCCATCAACTCTGCGTCCGCCGCGACGACCAGCAATCAGGCCAGGGCCATCTTGAACATCGGCGGCAGCGGCACGGTCAACATTACGACCGGCTTCACCATGGCCAATAATTCGATCGGTGGCGGTGCGACGGCTCAAACGGCGGCACCCACGGAATCCACGGTAAACATCTCCGGCAGCACGGTGACGATTACCCCGCAGTTGCGGATGAACATCAACAGCTCGGCGAACACCGGCACCGGGAACGCCTCGCTCTCGACGCTCAACATCACCGGCGGATCCACCACGATCACGGGCGGCATTGACATGGCGAACGTCTCCGTTGCCGCAGCCACCGGAACCAGCACCATCTCCATCACCGGCGGCACGCTCACCTTGGGTGCGAATCTGGCCTACACGAACGGTGTCGGCACCGAGAACACCACCCTGACCCTCGACGGCGGCACGCTGAACATGGGCGGCTTCAGTATCGGTGCCGCCGCCACGCTGGTCGGCTCCGGGACTGGCTCCCTGAACTTCCGGTCGGGCACACTCAGCAATGTGGCTCAAATCAACAACGGTGGTATCCTCACCAAATCCACACCCGGCACGCTGATCCTGACGGGGGCAAGCGCATACACAGGACTGACCGATGTGACGGCGGGCATCGTCCGCGTGCAAAGTGCCACCGGCCTCGGCAGCGCCACCGGAGCCACCTCCGTCACTGGCGGAGCGAACCTCCAGATTGAGGGCGTCACCATTGTCGGTGAAAACCTCACGCTGAACGGCACCGGCACCGCCGCCCAAGGCGCATTGAGCGCCACGGGGACGGCAGCGGACTCCGGAACGGTGTCGCTTGCGACCACCAGCAGTGTGGGTATCGCCGCACTCGCGGATCAACTCACGCTCTCCGGCGCGATCACCAGCACCGGTGGCCTCACGAAAATCGGTGCGGGAACCCTGGTCTTCAGCGGTGGCACGACCAATACCTACTCGGGCGTGACCACAGTCTCGGCGGGCACCCTGCTGCTGAGTAAGACGCCGGGAGTCGGAATTGACGCCATCATCGGCGACGGCGCATCAAGCAAAGTGACTGCGGATGTCCTCATTAACGGCGGCACGCTCAGGCTCGGCGCGAACAACCAGCTCCACGACTCGGTGTTCATCAACCTGACTTCGGGCACGTTCAATGTGAACGGCAGGACGGACACCATCTACTACTTCGTCAACTCGGGCGGCACCTACATTTCGCCTCGTGGCGGCGGACTCACCATCACCGACCCGCTGTGGTCGGGCGGCAGGAACGATGTGTTCGGCAACGACGTGTATGGCGGTGCCACGGATCCGGCCCTCGAAATCAGCGGTGGCATCAATACGGTCCACGGCGACGAAGGCACGGGTTTTGGCGCAGGCAGTCTGACGGTCGGTTCCGCGACCTCCCGCCTGCTCTTCAGTGGTACCGGCAGCCCGAACCTC
>JBBRYC010000030.1:0-66946 GCA_038238025.1 Chthoniobacterales bacterium | reverse complement strand
GGACGAGCGCAACGGCCTTTTGCTTGAACTCCCGGCCGTATCGCCAACCGAATTTGCTGATTTCTGACAGGCTGAGTTTTCCTTCCCCTCAGCCCTGTCCGCAATTTCAAAGAAAGCTCATCAGCAACCCAGGGCTGGCTTGTTTGCGCACCTTTGGTGCTCCTCCCGATTCGAATCCAAAGTGCCGTACAGCCTCTTATACCATCTCTCGGTATTAACCGGACGCTTGAAACGGGTAGGCGTGGGCGGAAGCCCACGTCCGCGCTCTCCCGAGCGCGCCTACGATCCGAACCGCGCGTCTCGTGAGTCCGGTTATCTTCGAAAGATGGTATCAAAGTCGCTCGCTGCCATCCTCAAAAGTGCCCGCCTGAAGCATCACGAGCGTGCAACCGTGGATGACGGCGATGCCCGCCGCTTCCGCGGCCTCCGCGAGCGCGTGATTTTCCGCGCCGGGATTGAAGATGATCCGGCGGGGCCGCGCGGCGATGATGTCGGCGACCAGCGGCGTCGAGTGAACTTCGGAAAGATACATCGTCACTGTGTCAATCGGCAGAGGGACATTACGGATGCTCGGGTGGCATGGTTCGCCGAGGATTTCCGTGACGGACGGATTCACCGGGATCGCTTGGTATCCGTGTTCACGCAGCCGCTCCATTGCCATGAAGGAATAGCGGTCGGATTTCGTGGAGGCACCGAGGACGGCGACGGTTTTCATCAAACTAAAATCCTCGTTGGATGAAACCACGAAGGCACAGGAATCGGCACGAACAAGGAAGGGGGGCAGGGCATGGGTGGTTCCGGGCATGCACGCGATGGGTGACGGAACAGGAGGGCATCCTTTTTGAAAACCTCTTCATTCGTCCCCATTCGTGTTCATTCGTGGTTTCCAAAAATGCGGAATTTGGGAGCGACGCTGGCTGCGGGAACGGCGTTCTATTTTTTCGCGACTCGCCGATCCATCCGGCGCACCGGCTCGGCCATCCAGTCCCATGTGCGCAGCGTGCGGCCGTCGCGCAGCGTGACGCCGCGGGCGTTCGTCGGGTGGATGCCGTCGCGGCCGTCCATCGTCACGGCGACGGACACGATGCCGAGGTCGCGCAGCGGCGTGACCTCATCGGGCGTGGAGATGCCGTCGCTGTTGCGGTCGAACCACACGCTGATGCCGTCGAGTTCCGCGCCGGAAAGCGTGCCGTCGCCGTCGTCATCCAGCGCGGCGAGCGCGTCGTAGCCGTTGGCGCGGAAGATTTGGAAAGTGTAGCCGCCGAAGAGTTGCCGCGCGGAGCGGATGTCGCCCGTGCGCTCCGGATCCCACACGAGCAGGCCCAGTTCGGGCTTCACCCACGGCCAGCATTCGCGCGGACCGTAGCCGCGGAGGTCAAAGTCCACGACGGTCTCCGGCGCGAGCAGCGCGTCGAGATGCGCGGCGGGGTGGAAGGAAAATACCATCGGCGTGATCGGTCCGTTGTATTTTTTGAGCGCCTCGAAATGCGCCAGCGCCTTCTCTGCCCGTTCCACGTCGTTACGTTCGTCGTCGGTCAGTGCCTCGCCTTCAACCTTCGCGAGCCGAACCAGCGCTTTAGCCGCCTCATATGAAATGAGGATGCTCAGACCCTCATAAGGCTTTTGCGGTATTTTTGACTCTTCTTCCACCGCGAATGTCAGGGCCTTTGCGTAGGCTTTGCGCACTCTTGCCAAAGTGATTTCGTTCAGCTCCGGGGGCAGCTTTGCGAACTTCACTGTCTTTTTCCAATTCGCGCACTCCTCCATCAACGAGGCGACCCCGAGATAAGTCAGCTTGGAGAGATGGTGTTCATCATCTTTTGGAAGCAAACGATCAGCTTCGTTGAATCCACGGAGTGCCTGCACGGCGTGGTACAAAATCTCATGCGAGAACAAGTCTTTGCCACCTTTCCCCAGAACTGACTTTGGAGCAACAATCGGCGGGAGATCCTCTTTGTCGCGTAACCCGAAAGCTGGCACTTTGTCGCACTTCATATGGAAGGCCAGGTAATGAATTCGCGCCAGCGCATAATGTGCGAGGGCCTTATCTGGATGTCTCGCAAGATACGCCTTGGCACTCTTGATCAGGCGATCCACGGGGATCAGCTCCGGCACGTTGATGAACATTGCACGCGCGGTCCCACACAACCCGGCAAGAAGCGCACCCATGAGCCAGCTCTGCCGCAGGAACGTAAGCAATGTTTTCATGCCAGACATCCTCGCACGCTGGTGGCGCGTGGCGAAGATGAAATCCGCAGGGCAATCGCATCAAAACGCCGCGGTTCGAATGGCGTCGCGAGCGGTGAGGCGTCGCAACAAAGTAGGCGAGATTTCCAATCTCGCGCGGGAGGATGGGCGGAGGCGGCGGGATGGCGCGCAGCGCGGGGAGCACAGGCGACCCGCCTGTGGTTAGCGGCGGCCCGCCGCAAACGCCGGACGTGGAGATGCGTGTGTTTGCGAACGGTGCGCCGCGCGTGTTTTCCGAAATGGCGCGTCCCGTGGTCCGGTGTTCCCGGCGGGCCGCCGGGAACGGCAGGCGGGTCGCCTGCGCTCCCCTCGCTGCGCGCACCATCCCGCCGCCTCCGCCCATCCCGCCGCGCGAGGTTGGAAACCTCGCCTACCTTGCGCTGCGCGTGAAATTCACTTCATCGCCGCAAGCGCTTCCGATGCTAGCCTGTGCGCGCCGGATTTTTTCGGTGCGATGGCGGCGGCTTTCGTGAAATCCGCGCGTGCCTCGTCCTTGCGATCCAGTGAGAGGAGCGCGCTGCCGCGGTTGTAGAGCACGTAGGCATCGCCGGGGGTGAGTGCGAGCGCGGCTTCGAATGCCTTGAGCGCCGCGTCGGGGTTGCCGAGAAGGAGCAGTGCGTCGCCGCAGCGGTTTTGCGCCTTGGCGGTAAGCGCGGTGAATTGCGGATGCTCGGCGGGGAGGCACTCGGGGATTGCTGCAGCGATGAAGTTGCAGCTTCGGAGGATGGATTCCGCGCGCGGCGTGGCGGATTTTTTGTCGCGGAGGATTTCCTTTTGCTGGTCGAGCAGCGTGGCGAGCGGCGCGGCGGCGATGGCACCCGGGCCGTTCTTCCGCGCAGTGCGGCGTAGCGCCTCGATGCAGCCGAGAATGTCGCCGCTGGCGGCGAGTTTGTTGATCTGCGCGAGCGTGGGAATCGGGACAGGCTGACCTTTCGGAATCACTTCGCCTTCGGGCTTCGCCGCGGATGCAGGGCCGGCGAGGAAGATGTCCTCGCCGATAAGCCGCGAATACTCGGCGGGAATCTGCGCGCCGCCGGAGCGCTCCAACACACCGGCGCGTGTGCGCTTGAAGACCTGCTCGATGGTGAGGCCGGGCGTGCGCAGGTGCGTGATGAGTTCCGCGGTGTAGATGCCGTTCACGCCCTCGCCGTCGGATGCGGCGTGGCCGGCGTCGGTGGAAAATGCAATGAGCGACCCGGCGGGCGGATTCATCTCCACGAGACCGCCGGACTTTGCGGCGTCGCGCAGTGCGGGGTTGCGCGCGACGGGCGTGGTGCGGCAGGCGTCGAGGATGACGAGGTTGCACGTCGCGCCGCTGTTGCTCATCTCCGCGACGGCCTGCTCGGCGTTGAAAAGTTTCGTCTCGGCGAGCAGGCGGCGTGAGGCGTCGTCCGCGGCGGCGGGTGCGTAGCCGGAGCGGATGGGCAGGAGGTAATTCGATCCCGCGACCGCGATGCCGTGCCCGGCGAAATAGAACAGGCCGACTTCCGCGCCGCGGAGCTTCGTGCGGAATTTCACCACCGCCGCCATGAGTTCATCGCGCGAGACATTGTGCTCCTCGATGACGGTGAAGCCGAGCGCGCGCAGCGTCTTCGCCATCGCCTTCGCGTCGTTGCCCGTGTTGCGCAGCGGGCCGGTGGATGCCTCGTAGCGGCTGTTGCCGATGACGAGCGCGACGCGCGGGCGCTTCGCTTCCTCCGCGGCGCGAGTGTCCGTGATGGCGAGCATGAGCGACCATGCCACGGCGAGGAGGAGGCGGATGGAGTTGGGGATTTGCACGGCGGCAGGTGCCGTGAAGGACGCAGAAAAGCCGTGCCGATAGCAAGCAGGCTCGCTTGCAACGCCGCAGTTTGAAGTTAGGCGTTAAATGTTAAATGTTAAATGTTAAATGTTAGACGTTGATCCCGCCGAAGGCGCTTTGCGAGGGAGAATAACAATTCTGAAGTCGCTCGGTCCGCTGCGCGGGGCTCAACGCCTAACACTTAACATTTAACTTTTAACTCTTAACAGCGACACTGCCCCGCCGTTTCCTCTCATGATCTCCCCGCGCACACTTTGCCTCGCCGCCATCGCCACGGTCCTCGCCGGTTGCGCAAGGACGATGCAAACCGCACCTCATCCGGCGACGCTCACGCCCGGCGATCCCTCCGCGCCTTCGCAGGTCACCCCGGGCGAGGCGCTCGCCATCGCGCAGCGGCTTGCGTCGCACCCGTGGCGTCCGTTTTCAAAAAACATCCTGCACGGAAAGGATCGCACCGGTGTGCTCGTGAACACGCCGGACGCGGGATTCAAGGAACCGCCGGAGCGCCCCGGCTGGTGGCTGCCCGGCGAGGTGAACACGGGTGTGCCTTACAAGTGGGGCGGCTTCGATGACACGGCGTCATTCGACACGGCAATCGCGAATGGCCTCGCCGCCGGCGATGTCGCCACGTCCACAAAGCGCAGGCTCGACCGGGCCGCCGTGAGCGCGCACGCGGCGGGCGTGGACTGCTCGGGCTTCGTCTCGCGCTGCCTGAAGCTCCCGACGGTCCACGACACCGCGCAGCTTCCATCCGTCTGCACCGTGCTCGCGAGCGCGGGCGAATTGCGCCCTGGCGATCTGCTGAACATGCCGCACCGCCACGTCCTGCTCTGCGCGGGATGGGCGACGCCTGAGCATGACTGGATTTACTTTTACGAAACGGGCGGCGCTCCCGAGCACTGGCGTCCCGGTCTGAAGCAGGCCCCGCTCAATGCGCTGATCGAACTCGGCTACCAGCCGCTGCGCTACCGCGGCATGGCGACCGAGACGCGCACCGACGGCAAGCAGGTGCTCACACGCGCGGCACGCAGCGCGGTGGAGGTGATCGCGAAGCCGACGGTCGGCGAGCCGTGAGAAAGGCCGAATGACGGGCGGCGAATCCGTTCGCCGGAATGCAGCTACTTGTCCTCGCCCTTCTTGATCGCCTTCACGGATTCCATGATCGCATCGCGCGCCTCGGCGGTTTTTTCGTCGTCCTTGTCACTGCAAACGATGGTGATGAGGTAGTAGTCCTTCCCGTCCGGAGCAAAGGCCACGAGGACGACGGAGGTGCCCTCGCCATCCTTGTCCTTGCCCTTGTATTCGGCGCCGACGCCCTTGAATTCGCCGACCTCCGTCTCGTCTGCCGCGGTGACGACTTCCGCGCCGGTGAGGCCGAAGGTCTTCGCTGCGGCTGCGGCGAGTGCGGGCAATCCCGTCTTGGCCTGCTCGGGGCTCTTCACGTCGATGATGTGCTGGATGAGGACGGCGACATGCGCGTCTGCTGCGCCGAGCATGAGGCTCCCGCCGTCGCGCTTGGTCTGCCAGCCCTTCGGCACTGCGACGCTGAAGACGGGCTTGTCTTTCGGAAATGCAGCCGTGTCATCGGCGAAGGTGGCGCTGGTGATGAAGGCGGAGGCCGCGGCGACGATGCTAAGGACGGTTTTGAACATGTGGAATGTGTGTGTGCGAGGAGTTGAAGATGTCGAGAAAGCATTCGTCCTGCCATGCGGGCGCGAGCGGGCTCGCCATTGAGTGTGAGATGGGCTTTTCTGCGGAACATGAAACTATTCCCTCTCGCGATTGGCAGCGCTCTGGCGCTCTGCGTTTTTTTCCCGCGCGCCGCCGCCGCGGAGAAGCCGTTCGAGATTGACGTGGTGGACGCGGCGACCGGGCGCGGCGTGCCGCTCGTGGAACTCGAGACGATGGACAACCGGCTCCACGTGACCGACAGCGCGGGGCGCGTGGCGTTCGACGAGGCCGGGCAGATGGGCGTGCCGGTGTGGTTTTCCATGCGCTCGCACGGGTATGAATTTCCGCTCGATGGATTCGGGATGACGGGGATGCGCTTCACGCCGCGCGCAGGCGAGAAGGCCGTGGTGAAGGCGAAGCGGCTGAATATCGCGGAGCGTGTGGTGCGGCTCACGGGGCAGGGGATTTACCGCGACACAGTGCTGCTCGGGGAGAAGCCGCCGCTCGCGGAGCCGCTCACAAATGGCGGTGTCGTCGGGCAGGATTCCGTGCAGACGGCGATCTACAAGGGGCGCATCTTCTGGCTGTGGGGCGACACGATGCGGATGGCGTATCCGCTCGGAAATTTCCGCACGGCCTGCGCGTGGTCGGAGCTGCCGTCGAAGGGCGGGCTGCCGCCCTCGCAGGGCGCGGACCTGCATTACTATGTGGGCAAGGACGGCTTCGCGAAGGAGATGTGTCCGCTGGAAAAAAAGGAGGGCGTGGTGTGGCTGTTCGGGCTGTGCGTGGTGCGCGACGACGCGGGTGCGGAGAAGCTCGTGGCGCATTACGCGCGGCGCGGCGGGCTGGAGAAAGTGTTCGAGCACGGCATCGCGGTCTTCAACGACGGGAAGGAAATTTTCGAGCGCGCGGCGACGCTGCCGCCCGATGAAAAGTGGCGCTACCCGCGCGGACGCGCGACGACGGTCTTTGAACGCGGAGCGCGGAACGCGGAACGCGGAAAGGACGACGCAACGCCTGTGAGCGAGGGCGGGATGGATTACATTTATTTCGGCGACGCCGGCCTGTGCATCCGCGTGCCCGCGCGCTTCAAGGATGTGTGTGATCCCGCGAGCTATGAGGCGTGGACGTGTGCAGACTTTCGTAGCCGCCGAGGGAACGAGGCGGGCCAACTTTCAGCCGGGGAAAAATTAGCCCGCCTCCTTCCGTCGGCTGCTACGGAAATCGTGCCGCGCCGCCGCGCCGCAGGAGCGCTCGACTACGCGTGGCGCAAGGACTCACCGCCGGTCGAGTCGCAGGATGAGGCGAAGTGGCTGAAGACCGGCGCGATCAATCCGGACGAATGCCGCGTATCGCCGGAGGATGTCGCGACGAAGCAGCGCGTGACCTTGCACGAGGGCAGCGTGTGCTGGAACGAGCACCGCAAGCGCTGGGTGCTCATCGCCGTGCAGCAGTTCGGCAAGCCATCGTTCCTCGGCGAAGTGTGGTATGCCGAGGCCACCGCACCGACCGGCCCGTGGAAGCGCGCGGTGAAGATCGTCACGCACGACAAATACTCGTTCTACAATCCCTCGCAGCACGCGTTCTTCGACGAGGATGGCGGACGCACGATCTATTTCGAGGGCACGTACAGCCACACATTCTCCGGACTTACGCAGCGCACGCCGCAGTACGACTACAACCAAATCCTCTACCGGCTCGACCTCGCCGACCCGCGGCTGAGGAACGCGCAAGAGTAGCACGCGGACAATGCCCATGTCCCAGGATTTTCAGAGCGCAGGCCGGGCGCGCTTTTTCAACGCAAAGGCGCTGAGGAAAATGAGCGGGTCGCCATCCCGCGCGCCATCGCGCGAGCCGAGTCCGCGACACACGGCGCGATCCCTTTCAAACAAACGTCGCCGCAGACGGTGGTGCTGTCACTGCCACTCGAAAACAATGACTTCGTGAAGCTGAAGTTCGAGTGAACTCCGGCAGATGCCAAAAATTTAACACCCATCCCAATGAACACACAAACCCGGCAATCCGCGGCACCCGCACAGGGCATCACTCACAGCTTCAAGGCAGCCGCCGCGTGGCTTGTCTTGCTGCTGGCATTCTGCCGCACTGCATCCGCCGACGACACGAAGGTGCCCGCGGGGCAGCGTGTATTTTACACTGGGCACAGCTTTCACATGTTCGTGCCGCCGATGATTGATGAGATGGTGAAGTCCACGGCGATCCAAGGTCACGTCCGAGTGGGGCAGCAGGGCATCGGTGGGTCGAAAGTGATCCAGCACTGGGACTATCCCGATGAGAAGAACACCGCCAAGCCCGCACTCCTGATAGGCAAGGTGGATGTCTTCACGATGGCGCCGCACGTCATGATTCCCGATCCGGGCATCACGAATTTTGTCGAGCTGGGGCTGAAGCATCATCCGAACATGCGCTTCATCATCCAGGGTTCGTGGTATCCGCACGATGTGGCTGCCCCCGCGGCGGGAGCGCCGGACAAACGGATCAAGGACAACGCGCAGCGCGATGCGATGAAGATCGAGGACTTGCAGGCGGCGATTGATGAATGGCGCAAACGAATCGAGGCGCAGGTGGATGAACTGAACAAGCAGCACGGCAAACATGTATTCATCGTCCCGGTCGGCGATGCGGTCGTGAAGCTGCGTGCGATGGTCGTCGCCGGGCAGTTCCCCGGCATCACGCAGCAGTCGAAACTTTTCCGCGATCCGATCGGACACGGCCAGGGGCACATCATGGTGCTCGCCGCTTACTGTGACTTCGCCGCGATGTACGGCGTGAGTCCCGCAGGCCACAAAATCACGGAGCGCAGCGTGAGCGACGAGCAGCACGCGATCCTCCAGAAGCTCGCGTGGGATACGGTTTCAAATTATCCCCATGCAGGCATCGCGGTGACGGCGAAGTGAGCAGGTTCGTAACTGCATGATGACATCAATATTCCTCGTTGCCGCACTGCTGCTCACGCCGCTGGCCGCGCTCACTGCCGCCGAACTCAGGCTCACACAGGATGGCCAGCCGAGAGCGGCCATCGTCCTCGCGAAAGGTGTGCAAGCTACGGATATTTCGGCGAAGGCACTCGTCGAAAATCTGAAGCAGATGTCTGGCGCGACGCTGCCAGTGCTGGGCGAGGCTGAGCTTCGCGACGCACGGATCGAGGGCGGCAAGGTGATCGTTCCGGGAGGTAAAATCGCGGCGGAGACTTTCATCCTGCTCGGCGAAGGCGACATCACGCGGCGGCTGGGACTCTCGCTGGATGGCATCGGCGCGGGTGGAATTTTGCTCAAGAGCGCGGGCAACACCATCGCGCTGCTGGGACGCGATGACGGATCGAGCGGCAAGCGAAAGGACTCAACGTCGCACGCGGTTTTCAATTTTCTCGAAACGCTCGGCTGCCGCAACCTGTGGCCCGGCGAGACGGGCAAGGTCGTTCCGAAAAAGCCCGCAATCACCGTTGCGGATTTGGACGTGCGCTTCACGCCGCCGATTGGTCAGCGGAACATTCGTTTCACCGACGGACAGGCGCGCGGTGTGGCGCAGGGTCTGGTTTCACTCGGGTCCACATTGGACGATTACCACAAGGCAAAGGACGCGGCATCCAAGACCGAATCGGAAGGCGGCTGGGGCGCGTGGAATGGGCTCGGCGGAAACATCGGGATCGTCGGCGGGGCGGCGGGCGGCGGCTTGCGCGGCGGTTGGGAAGAGCACGGCAAGGCGCATCCCGGGTGGTTTGCATTGCAGGCCGATGGCACGCGCGATCAGAGCAAGGCAAAGGAGCGCTGGCGGCTCTGTGTTTCAAATCCCGGCCTCATCGAGCACGTCGCGAACGACATCATCGCGCGGGTCGGCGGCAAGGCGCAGAACGCCATTTCGCTCTGTCCGAACGACGGTGGCTATTCGAGCTTCTGCATGTGCGACGCGTGCAAGGCGCTCGATGCGCCGAATGGTGCGAAGATCAAGCTCCTGCAATTCGCCCACGTCGGCGGGGCGGAGCGCACGGAAGTGGACTGCGTCGCGCTGAGCGATCGTTACGTTCATTATTGGAATGCCATCGCCGAGCGCGTGACGAAGGTGGTGCCCGCACAGATCTTCCTCGTCGAGGCATACAGCTACTATTCCGATCCGCCCGTTCGCGAGAATCTGCACCCGAATCTTGTGCTCCGCTACGTGCCGAATAGTGCCGACGGCTGGAAAGGATGGGAAGCCGCTGGTGCGAAGCGCGTCTATTGGCGGCCCAACAATCTGCACAGTGGCTACCGCGACGGCATCCTCAGTCCGCGTGCGCGCGAAAATTCCGCGACACACAGCTACCTCGCCGCCCACGGGATGCTCGCGACGGACATGGACAGCATCTACAACAACTGGGCGACGCAGGGCCTCCACTATTACGCGATGGCGCGACTAAGTTGGAACCCGGCGCAGGATTTCGACGCGCTGCTCGATGACTATTGCAAGACCGGCTTCGGTGCGGGTGCGGAGCAGGTGAAGAAATATTTCCTGCTCGCTGAGAAGGGCGTGGTGCTTGGCGTCGGCAAAGGCGTGCTCCCGCAAGTCTCGCCGGAGACAATCAACGCATTGCGCGCATCACTCGTCGCCGCTTCGAAGGCCACGGAAAAGGACGCGCCATCGCATCGTCGCGTCGCGTTCCTGCGCGCGGGGCTGGAGTTCACCGCCGCCAGCGCGGAGGCGCACCGTCTCGCGGACGCAATCACGAACGGAGCGAAGGTGGACATGCACACCGTAAACGGAGTGATGGAGCGTCGCTGGCAGATCATGCGCGCGATTTTGAAAAATCATCCGCTCGCGGTGAATGTCGGCGTCGTCGCCGCGGCTGACGTTGTGCTGAACCAATCGCTGGGCTGGAAAGGTCCGTCGGATGTGGCGAAAGCCGGAAAGCTCCAGCTTCAGCCCGGCGATGACTGGCTGAACGAGGATCAAAGCGCCACGCGGAAATAGTCGGACTCATCGAATCTCAGGAAGCCGGTTGACGGTCCGGTTGCGGAGGTGGAACGCGCGCTCCGCCGCGCGTTTCGGGGCGTTCGGGCGAAGCTGGTTCACCTGTCTGTCACCGTGCAAAAGAAGCGTGCGCGGAGCGCCCGCTCCACCGGCCTTCAGCATCCTTCAGGGCGGCTCTCGTCGAGAGATGGAATCAGATCACCAGCGGCCGCATCCCTCAGCGCACCAGTCCGACGCCAAACTGGCATCCGGCGCGCACGGCCTTGCGGCCTTCGAAATCAATCTCCAGCATTTTTTCGCTGTGGACGGCCGCGCCGTTTTCGTCGGTGAGATGCGTGACGATTTTGCGTGTGGCGACTTCGATTACATCGCCGGTGGACGGGTAGGCGAACTTGCCGTCAATGCTGAACGTGATCCAGCCGGGCTCATCGCGCACCTCGATGCTGGCGACCTGCTTCGGCGGCGTCGCAGTCGCGTCGAAGACGTGCATGCGGTGGTTGAATGCGTCGCAGATCCACACTTCCTTTTCATCCGGCGTGAGTCCGATGCCGTGGCTCGGGCAGCCGTGGCGCGCGACCTTGCCTTTTGAAAATCCCTGCACCTCGACGCGCGAGAGCATCCTGCCGGATTTCAGATCGCCGATCTCGAAGCCGAGCAGGTCATTCACGCACATGTAGCCGAGCGTCTGTTTGCCATTCACCGTGAATGGCCGGATCGCCGCGCTGAACGGGCCGACCTGCCGGACGATCTTGTGTGTCGCGGTGTCCGCGATGGCGAGAGTCTTTGAGCGCAGTCCCGCGAGATACGCCTCCTTGCCGTCGAGCCCGTAGTTCGTGTTGTGCGCGCCGGGCTGCGGTTCCACGCGCGCGAGCACGTCACCGGTTGCAGCGTCGAGTGCGTGCCAGTGATTCTTTTCAAAGCTCGGCTGGTAGATCGTTTTCCCATCGGGCGAAATGGCCATGCGGTCGCAGCCGCCGTCGTATTTTTTCTCCCACACGATCGCATCGCTCGTGAGGTCGAATGAAATGAGTTCGCCGGTCGTGCTCACGTAGAGCCGTTGCAGCGACACGCTCGCGCACACGCCCTTCACATTGTCCGGCTGCCCCTTCGCGTCGAGGCCCGCGGACTTGATCCGCCGCACGAAGCGGTGCCCGGCATCGATGTCGAAAACAAGCACGCCATGCCCGCCGCGCGCGAGGTCATTGCGGATGCCCGGCACGGCGACGTAGAGGTAGCGGTGCGCCGCGCCATCGTCGGCGGATGAAAAATGCGGGAGCAGCATGGCAAGAACCGTGAGCGCGGACCGTGAGAGGCGGGTGAAAAAGCGGGAGGCGATGGGGAGCATCTGAGGATGCTGTGCGCCGTGTGGGTTGCGGTCAATCGCGTGTCCGTGGAGTTCCTCGGTCGGGTGGTGATGTGCGGACCATGCCGAATCGTATCGACGCCGTGCTGTCTTCTCCGCTGTGCTTCCGTATTAGATGACCGCATGAACGCGGAAACGCTTGCGAGCCTTTACGAACTCGGAAGGACGCTGCAGGCCAAAGGCGACCGCACCGCAGCAGAACCGCTCTATCGCAGCGTTTTGGAAATCCGCGAGCGCACGCTCGGGCCGGATCACCGCGACACGCTCACCAGCGTTCGGAATCTCGCCACGGCCCGCGTGCGGTTTCTCCCTTGCATCCGTTTGCGCCGCGCGTGGAGAGTGCGCGTTCGATGAATTCCAAGAAGCCATTCCTCGGCCTGTTGCGCCGCCGGCAGTGCATCGTGCCGACGTGGCGGGGCTGGCTGCTGCTGCTGCTGGTGGCCGGCATCGCGGGGACTTTCATCGTGCGGAATCTCTACGGCTTTCTGGCGGTGAATGAGCCGCTGCCGGGCGACATCCTCGTCATCGAGGGATGGTCGCCGGACTATGTCATCGAGGGTGCGGCGGAGGATTTTCGCAAATCGCAATACAAGCGCATCTGCCTGACGGGCGGCCCGATTGATTTCGGCAATGCCATGCGCGAGCACAAGACGTATGCGGAATATGCGAAGGCCCTGTGCCTGAAGCTCGGGCTGCCCGCGGAGGCGCTGCACGCGATCCCCGCGCCCCCGGTGGAAAAGGATCGCAGCTACGCATCGGCGCTGGCGCTGCGGCAGTGGCTCCACGAGCACGCGGCAACGGATGCAAAAATCAACATCGCGGGAAATGGCGCGCACTCGCGGCGCACGCGGCTTATTTATGAAAAGGCGCTCGGGCCCGGCGTGCGGATTGGGATCAGCAATGAGCCGGAGCGCACCTTCGATCCGAAGCGCTGGTGGACGAGCAGCCAGGGCTTCCGGATCGTGATGGACGAGACCATCGCGTACACCTACGCGCGGTTTATCTTTTCACCCAAGGCGCCGCAGCCGTGAACCGGGGCTGGCTCACTTCTGCACAGGCTGCCGCATTCGGTGCCGCGGGAACGGACGCACACCGGATTTTTTCCGACGGCGACGGCTGGATCGAGAGGCTCGCGGAGGACGCGCTCATCTCGCACAAGACGGACGGTGCGCCCGATGCGATGCGCGATGCGCTCGCGGAGTGGTGCGCGGCGATCGCCTGGCAGCCGCGGCGCGTTTTTGGGAAGCTGCTGCCGAGGCAGAACGAGGATCGCGATCCGCCGGTGCTGCTCGCCGGGGATGCCTCGCTGCCGCTGACGGGCGAAGTGCGGGAGAATGGCGTGCGCTATGGGCTGGATTTCGCCGCGGGATATTCGGCGGGCCTTTTCCTCGATCAGCGGATGAACCGCGCCTTTGTGCGGGGTGCTGCGCCGAAGCGGATGCTGAATACATTCGCATACACATGCTCGTTCAGCGTCGTCGCGGCGCTGGCGGGAGCGGAGACAGTGAGCATGGATCTCTCGAGGAAATCACTCGACCGCGGGAAGGCGAACTTCGCGCTGAACGGTCTCGATCCGGATGCGGGACACAAGTTCATCGCGGACGATGTGCTTGAGGTTCTGCCGCGGCTCGCGCGTCGCGGGGAGAAGTTCGACGCCATCGTGCTCGATCCGCCGACATTTTCCCGCGGGAACAAGGGCCGCCGCTGGCAGGTGGAGCAGCACCTCGAGGAGCTCGTGATCGCGGCAATGGAACTGGCCGCGCCGCGTGCGCGAATTCTCGTGTCCACAAATTGCACGAAGCTCCAGCTGGCCGATCTGGAGCGGGTCGCGCGGTTCGCGCTGAAGTTCCACCGCCGCGCGGGCGACCTGCACCGCGAGGCGCAGCCGCCGGATTTTCCGCCGGGCCACGGTGCGCGGACGCTGTGGATTGCGCTGCGAGGGTGAAGTCAGCGCGGGCGCAGCGCCACGTCGAGGAAGACGGCAGCGACGAAGATCAGGCTGACGATTGCGTTGCTCTGAAAGAACGCGCGGTTGATGCCGCGCACATCGAGCGTGCGTGCGCTGCGGTGCTCGAAAGCGAGCGCCGCGGCGACGATGACGAGGCTGCCAAAGTAGATGCCGCCGAGTCTGGCGAGCCATCCGAATGCGATGAGGGCGGGGAGCATGGACCAGTGCAGCGCGCTGGCGACGGCGAGGCTGCGCGCGATGCCGAGTTTCACGACGAGGGAATGCAGTCCCTCAGCGCGGTCAAACTTGTGATCCTGCGTGGCGTAGATGATGTCGAAGCCCGCGACCCACAGCAGCACCGCGAGCGCGAGCGCGAGGGGGGCGAGATCGAAATGCCCGCGCACCGCGAGCCACGCTCCGACGGGCGCGACGGAGAGCGCGAGGCCGAGGAAAAAATGGCTGCCGTGCGTGAAGCGCTTCGTGAGCGAGTAGAGGAAAACAGTCGCGAGCGCGACCGGGGACAGCCAGAAGCAGAGCGGATTCATGAAGACAGTCGTGCCCATGAATCCGCCGGCGCTGAGCGCGAGCAGCGCGAAGGCCGCGGGCTTTGGGAGGAGTTTGTGACGTCCGCTCGTGCGCGGGTTGCGCTTGTCAATTTCCCAGTCCGCAAGCCGGTTGAATACCATCGCCGACGTGCGCGCGAAGACCATGGCGAGCAGAATCAGCGTGCATATTTTCCATCCGGGAAATCCATTCGCGGCGACGGCCATCGAGCCGAGCGCGAAGGGCAGCGCAAAAATCGTGTGCGAGAAACGGATGAACCGCAGCGCGTCGGCGAGCATCGCGACGGACTACGGGCGCTCCTCGCGGCTGCGTCCGTCGTCGGTCTCGTCGAACATCGCGGCGAGCCGGTCGTCCACGCGGAGATCGATCAGCTTCCAAGTGTCGATCGGCTTGTAGAAATAGAAGCGCCAGCGCAGCGGGAATTCCTTGCCGAGCGAGAGCAGCGTGTAGCTTACGAGCCGCGTGCCGACTTTTTTCGTGACCACGGAATCGTAGCCGAGCATGGGGCCGAAGACGGTGATGGCCTCCTTCGTCTTCGACTTCAGCGTGCGCACGTCCTCGGCGCGCTCGGCGATCTTCGTGCCGCGCGTGAGCTGATCGTAGGCGACGTCCACTTCCTTTTTCTGGAGCTGCGCAAAAAAGCGCGCGATGATTTTTTCCGGGCCGTCGGCCTCCGCGGTGCTCGTCTCCGCCGGAAGAGAGGCGGTGGGCTTCGCGACGGTGGCCGGGACCGCAGGCTGCGAAAATGCAGCCGGGCAGAGTGCGGAGAGGAGGAGGAGTGTGGGGAATTTTTTCATGAGAGCAGGTGTTCGAGTTTCTGGCGTGCCGAGTCAATGAGCGGCGCGCCGTGCGCGAAGGTCAGGACTTGGAAATCACAAGACAACAGTTTTCTGAGCGAGTGACGCAGTTGCGCGGGGTCGGTGCAGTACTTGTCGGGGAGAATGCGGAGGCCGTCGGGTGGAAGATGGATCAGCGCATCGCCGAGACATGCGATGCCGTTGCCGGTGAGCGCGATTTCGCCGGGGCCGGCGCCGGGGAGTGTGACGGCGCGCATGTTGCCGGGCGTGAGCTGCCCGTCGGCGAGCGTGGCGTCGGGGGTGATGCCGAGTCCGTCCGCGTCTGCGGATGCGAAGATTTTCACACCAAGCCGCGTGCGAAAGTTTTCCGCGGCGCGCGAATGGTTGCCGTTCGTGAGGATGATCGCATGTGGCTTGCGCCCGTGCAGAAGTCTCGCGAGGGCTGGCTCGGCGAGTTCGATCGGATCCACGAGGACGAGGCCGTCCGCACTGTCGAACGCGCACGAGGAGAGGTCGCACTTCACTGCGGGATCATACGCCTGCCAGGCGAAGAGCGTGGGGGTGACCTTTTGAAAATCTGCCGCGGGTGACATTGGAAAAAAACGAATGCGCGAATGCGATTCGTCGCGAGTTCGGTGCCGGACGCCTGCGCGCTCAGTCCTCCTCGCCGATGAATTCCTTGTTCAGGAGCACGCCGTCGGCGTCCACCTCGATGCGGTATTTCCGTTTCCCGATCTTCGTCTCGCCGGCGTAATGGGTCTTTCGTTCGAGGAGTTCGATCTCGGTGATCACTCCCGCGCCTGCTTCGCGCTGCATCGTGGCGCGCACATTTGCCGGGAGCGCCTCGATGCGCACCATGCGCGGGCCGCTCTCGCCGGTGTCGAGGCGCTTGCGCATCACGCGGCCCGCGGCGTCGACCGATATCTCCCACGCCTTTTCCCCCACGACGATGCCGATGATGTAGCTCGTGCCGTCGGGTTCGTTCACTTTCCGAAAATCGCGCACCTTTCCTGTGTCGCCTTTTTCACGGGCGATGGTGGCCTGGACGGACGAGGGGATTTCGATGGTGAGCTTGCCATCGTCTTCGGCAAGCGCAGCCGTGGCGAGCGCGAGGGCGAGCAGCGGGGCGAAGGTTTTCATGCCGCGGGATTGCCACTGCGCGGCTCACCCGTCAACCGTGTGTGTCGTGAGGTGGTGTCGGACCAAAGTCTTGATCTTCACCACGAGTGTCCGGGTGAGCGGCGATTTGCGAGGACGGAAGCTCTGCGCAGCGGAGGATGCAGGCATCGTCATGGACAGAACTTTGCCCCCTGCGCGATATTGAAAACCGCGCCTGCGATTTTCCCCGCGTGCCTTACTTCGCGGCCAGCAGTCCCTCGTAGTCGTACTCCACATTCGTCGATCCGAACTTCGGATAGATGAAGCGGCTCGCTGGGACGTTTTCCTTTGAAATGCCGTAGGCTGTCGTGAGGCCGGCGCCCTTGAGATGCTCGAGCGATTCGTGGAGCAGCGTGGTGCCGATGCCGCGGCTGCGGTATTCGGAGAGCACACACGGGCCGGAGATGAGGTGGCTCGGCGCATCGTCACTCACGTTGAGCGCGGAGGCGGCGATGATGCGCGTGCCGTGCGTGAGCACCAGGCACGGGACTGCGCGGTGGGCGAAGCTGGCGGCGAGCTGCGCCTCGACGAATTCACGGACGAAGCGAATGGAGTCGCCCCATGCGGCGTCGAGCCCGAATGCGGTGAAGATGACCTGGTGGACGGTCTTTTCCTCATCGCGCGAGGCGGCGCGGATGTTAAATGCGGAGGGCAGGCGCGATTCAAACGCGGGGAGCTTTGTAAGATCCCAGGCGAACCGCTTCCAACGAACGAGCTTCATGCGGATACGCTAGCGGCGGGCTCCGAGGAAAGCAATCGTCGTGTGGTGATTTCGCTGTGTCGCGCGGAATCGTGGGGGGGCGGGCGGGCGTCCGGAGGCGGATGGGAAGCGTGGCGCGAGCATTTTATCCGGCATCCTGACTGCTAGCCCGACCAGCGGTCGTAGAGTTCGCGCAGGCATTCGCGAAGATTCGAGCGGTGGCGGTGGAAGAGGATCTCGGCTTCACCATCGGGGAGCGCGCCGCCGGTGAGACTTTCCACGAGGGCCCTGAGCAGCTTCGGCGAAGTCTCCAGCTCCAGCGCGACGGGCAGGCGGCTCGTGCGGTGGACGCTGACGATGAATCCCGCAGCCTCGCTCGCGGCGCCGCGGATGGAGAGCCACTGCCGTGTGGAGAGCTGCTCCGCGCCGTCGAGCAGGATGAAGCCGGGCGCTTTCATCTCGCGCAGTTTTTCCCCGAGGCGATCCTTTTCCTTCATGCCGCTCTCGGTCTGGAGGCGGAAGAGGATGGGCTGGAAGCCGCGCGCCTCGAGGTGCGGGATGAGCTGCTCGATGAGCGTTGTCTTTCCCACGCCGTTCCCGCCGACGATGCTGGCGCACCAGTGCAATTCATTGAGGCGTTTGAGCAGCGTGTCCCAGCTCATGCCCGCCGGAAACCGGAAGGGGATGCGCTCAAGATAGCATGTGGCAAATGGATTTTCGCGCGCGGTCACTGTGGTGTGGGGATGGGGCCGGAGCTGCCGCCGTCCCGGCGGCGCGAGGACGTGAGCCACATGATCTCGCCTGCCACGAGCGAGACCAGGCTGATTTTGTTGGGCTGCATGGCGTGGCCTTAGCGGAGTCGGGCGGGCATCGCAAGGATGCGGTCGGAAATTCAACGCCCAGCGCCCAGGGACGGAATCCGCTGCCACAGCATTGCCGGACTCAGAATTTCGGTTCCTTGCTTTTCTGAATCAGCGTCGCCGCACTTGCAGCCCTCCGTGCTTCGGCTGCTCGATTTTCGGAAGGTGAATCTCCCGCGCATCGGGCGCGATCACGATATCGATCCGTTGAAAGCTGCCCCCCGGCTTCATCACGAACTCCACGGCCCACATCACCGCGATGAGCGTGCCCGAGAAGCTGTATGGGCCATTCGCCGCGTCGAATCTGAACTCGCGCGTGTCCGCCGCGGGCGGCGCATCGAATGTCACACTGGCGGCGATGCCGCCATCCTCCGTGCCCTTGCCGCGCGTGAACCACACGAGCCGCACCCCGGCGCTCTTCGGTGGCGTGTCAAATTCCCACAGCACCGCGCCGGCGATGGCTTCGCCGGGACGGAAGGCAGTCTGGTTTTCGCGGAGGCCGAGGCGGATCATGGCAGTGTCTCGCAGTTCGCAGTTAGGTGCGACGCGTCCGCCAGTCACGGGAAAAACACCAGGGCTGACGCATCAAAATCTCCTGCCGCGCGAGAAACGAAACGTCTGCGCGTGGCGGCGGGCACCTGCGGCGGGCTTAAGATCGAACGTCTAACGCTTAACTCTTAGCGCCCACCGATCCGCAATCCGATCGGAGTTTGCCTGCGCTGAAAAATCAGTCTGTGTGCGATTCAGGCTTCGCGGGTTTGTGGAAGCGCTTCAGGATTTCACCGATGCTGCCGCCGGCGAGATCGGAGAGGAGCGGGCGCGCGATGTTGAACGCAAACTTTGCGGCGGAAAAAATTGCGCCGAGTTTTCCTGCCGCGCCGAGCACCTTGCCGGTGGTCTGCTCGACGAAGACGGTCTTTTTCCGCGAGGGCAATTTCGAAAGCACAAAGCCGACGATCGCCGCGCCGCTGAGCCACGCGGGCTTGTGGCGCTTGAAACTTTCCCTCGCACGCGCCGTCACGTCGAGACTGCGGCGGAGCGCCTCGCCGGTCGCGGACAGGCGTGCGCGCGCAGCGGCGAGTTCAGCTACGATTGCCTGTTTGTCGTGTTCTGCTGGTCCAGCCATTCCTGATCCTTCTTAAGCTCGGCGGTGGTGATCGGAAAGAGCGTTTTTCCGAGTCTGGATTTCAGCGCGAGCGCGAGCGCGAGCACTCCTGCGAAATGCAGCGCTGCCATGATGAGGGCCGCCCACACCCAGCCGTTCGCGCCGCTGAATGCCTTCGCGAGCAGGAACACCGCGGCGAGGCAGGCGAACAGCCAGCCGAATGCGCCGAGCACGATCGCGGCCCCGACGATGAGCAGCAGCTTGAACCCGTGTGCCGCAGCCTCGCGTCCCTCGAGTGAGGCGAGCCGCAGCCGTGCGGAGGCGTACTGCGCGCACGCGGCGAGAAATGTCCGTGCCCGCCCGATCACGCCCGCTGTCCCGTTGTCGGGCGATGGTTCCGTCCCAGGCATCAGTCGCTATCGCCGGAAGATCAGGCCGATGACAAAGCCGATGCCGACGGCGGCGAGGATGCTCTTGGTCGGATTCTCGCGGACATAGTCCTCGATTTCCCGCTGCACGCCCTGCGCCTTTTCCTTCCACTCGCCGGCGACACCGCTGGCGCGTTCGCGGAATTCCCGCGCAGCCTCCGCCGCAGCGTCGCGCATCTCGGCGGCGGCCGCGCGTGCGTGCGTCTTGGATGCCTCGAAGTGATCCTGATTGCCGTTGTCTGTGTTTTGGTCGCTCATTGTTCGCGGAAGATGATTCGGGCTTTGGTGAGATCGTAGGGCGACATTTCGAGTTCCACTTTGTCGCCGGGCACGATGCGTATGAAGTTCTTCCGCATCTTGCCAGAGATATGTGCGAGGAGGATGTGGCCGTTCGCGAGTTCGACGCGGAACATCGTGCCGGGGAGCACGTCCTTCACGATGGCTTCGGTGCGGATGGAGTCTTCTTTGGACATGAAACGCGGCAAACAAATGCCTTGTCCCCACGGAAAAATCAACCCCGGAATCGAGATGCGTGATTGCTGGCGTGACAGCCGGAGGGTGAATCGCCAGCCTCGCGCGAACCCATACCATCATGGAGCCCACCACCCACCACGCACGCGCGGGCGTCACCACCGCGCAACGGAAAAAATTCAACCGTGGTCGCGCTGTCGCGGGATCATTGAAAAAGCCACGCGCGCTGACCGGCGGTATCCACTCGTTGCGATCATTCCCCGGCGCCGCGCTGCTCGTCGTCGCGGATAAGGGCACGTCAGATTCGCGTGTTCGACGCGCGAGCTTCCGCGCTGCCCGGGCAGTGATGCTGCGCGACTTCCTTGGCGCATTCCTTCTTTTCCTCGCCATCGTGGGAGCAACCTCTCCCGCCCGCGCGACCAATTTTACCGTGACGAATAAGAATGACAGCGGTGCCGGGTCGCTGCGCGCCGCCATCAATTTGAGCAATGGCGGGGGCGTCGGCAATATCATCAATTTCACCGCCGGACTCAGCGGGGGGCTCGGTCTCTTGAGCGATCTGCCGACGATCACCAACTCGGTGACGATCAATTTCGACACGGGTGCCAACACGGGCATCTCCCTGGCGGGCACCGGCGGCCTCGCTCAGTCTGGGGCAGCCACGATCGTGGTGCCCAACGGTCGCGCGGGACATGGGTATTCGGGTCAAACCAGCTTGCAGGGTGGAACTTTCCAGCCCCCGTCATCCTCCGGCGCTTATGCAGCACATCAGTCCCCGCTGGCGATGGTCGCCGGCAGCACTCTCGACCTGACCTCTGGATATGGCTCTTTCGAGAGCCTCTCCGGCAACGGCTCGATCCTGCTCAATGCCGCGAATATTGGTCTCGGCCTCAGTCTCAACAACGCCGCGAGCGGGAGTTTTGCCGGGACTCTCTCCGGCACCGGCGGTCTAATCCTCAACGGCGGCGGTGGCAGTCTGACGCTCACCGGACTGAACAACACCTTTTCCGGGACGACGTCCATCTTCGCTCGCATCGTCATAGGGAGCAGCGGCCAGGCTTCTGGTCCGTTTGTCGCGACGCTTTTCGCAGGTGTAACGAACACACTTTCGCCCAACTCGGCGGTTGAGATTCTTGCCGGGACGCTCACCCCCGCGCTCGTCCTCAATGGCTTCAGCCAAGTCATCGGCAGCCTCGACGGCCAAGGCGTGATTTCGCTCGGTGCCGGCACGCTGACGATGGGCGGAAACAATTCCAGCACGTCCTTCGACGGGGCGATCACGGGCACGGGCGGCCTGATCAAAACCGGAAGTGGCACGTTCACGAGCGGCAGCTCGTTCGACCCGAGCAACTTCTTCGGAACCGCTTCCTATACCGGATCCACGCTGGTCACGGGCGGGGTGTTCCAAGCTGGCAGCGCCAATATCTTCGCGCCCGCTTCCGCCTTTACCTTGAGTGCGGGGACCACGCTGGACCTCAACAATTTCAACGAAACCATCGGCAGCCTCGCGGGCGTTGGCGCGGTCACTCTCGGCACAGGGATCCTGACGACGGGCGGCGACAATAGCCCCACTGCGTTTGGCGGTACCATATCCGGGGGTGGCGGCCTGACGAAAGTCGGGACCGGCATTTTCACTCTGAATGGAACCAGCAGTTATACCGGCCCGACGACGATCAACGCTGGCGTGTTGCGGGGCGGCGGCGCGAACTCCTTCGCGTCCGCTTCCGCGTTCACCGTCAACGCCGGGGGCGCGCTGGACCTCAACAATTTCAACGAGACCATCGGCAGCCTCGCGGGTGTGGGGCCGGTGACTCTCGGCACAGGAACCCTGACGACGGGTGGGAACAATGGCTCCACAACGTTTGCCGGAGCGATTTCCGGCAACGGCGGATTGAACAAGAACGGCACCGGCACATTCACGCTCACCAACGCCAACGGCTACGCCGGGATTACGAACGTCAACGGCGGCACGCTGATCGTGAACGGCTCCATCGGCAGTGACAACACGTTCGTGAATGTCGGCGGCACGCTTGGCGGCACGGGTACGGTGATGGGCCATGTGATGAATGCCGGCACCGTGAGTCCCGGCAACTCGCCAGGCATCCTGCACATCGGCGGGAACTATGTGCAGACGGGTCCGGGTACGCTGGCCATTGAGATTGCCTCGCACAGTTCGTTCGATCAGCTCGCCGTCACCGGTAGGGCCGGCATCGACGGCGCACTGCGGGTCATCCGGCTGAATGGCTATCAGGCGCAGGTGGGCGAGACGTTCAAGATTCTCACCGCGGGCGGCGGTGTTATCGGCAGGTTCGGCACGGTCAACAATGACTTCGGCTACGGCTCGCTGGTGAGGCTCGATGTGGTGTATGAAGCCAACGACGTGCTGCTGACCGCCGTGCAGAACAGCTTCGCCAACGCGTTTGGCATCCAGAGCGGATCCAGCAGGGCCGCACTGACTCCCAACCAAATGGCCGTGGCCCTGGCGCTGGACAGCGTCCTCGCCGACCCGCGCCAGGCCAGTGTGGTGGCGTTCCTGAACGGATTCGAGATCAACAAAGTGCCGCACCAGCTCGACGCGATCGCAGCGGAGGAGCTGACCTCCATTTACACCCTCGCCTTTGCGCAGACGGACACGGAAGTCTTCAGCGTGCAGCAGCGCCTCGCAGATATCCGCGCCGCGAAGGCCGCCGAGGGGCAGGGCGATTCCTCGCGGAAAGAAACGGTATCCGGCAATGAGGAGCGCTTCGGTTTCTTCATCACCGGGACCGGCGACTTCGCCAGCAGCGGCGACACTTATAACTCCACCGGCTTCAACCAGCAGTCCGCCGGCACCACGCTCGGTGTGGACATGCGCGTGAACGATCATTTTGTCATCGGGCTCACCCTCGGTTATGCCCACACGAATACCAATCTGATTGACAGTGGCAGCCTCACCGCCGACGGCGGAAAGGCTGCGCTCTACGCCATGTATCAGAGCGGTGGCTTCCACGCCGAGAGCCTCATCGGCGGCGGGGTCAGCAGCTACGACATCCGTCGCGGTGCATTGGGCGGAGCCGCATTCGGAAGGACCGACGGTGCGCAGTTCGATGCGTACTGGGGCGTGGGCTACGACATAAAAATGGGCGATTTCACTGTCACGCCGATCGCCTCCATGCTCTTCACCCAGGCGAGCTTCAGCGCCTTCGACGAACGCGGCTCGCTCCAGCCGCTGCACGTCGCCTCGCAGGAGGAAAGCTCGCTGCGCAGCCGCGTCGGCGTGCGTGCCACCGTCAGCAAAAAGATCGGTATTGCCACGATCACGCCATCGGTCAGCGCGCAGTTCCAGCACGAGTTCCTCGACAATGAACTCCCCATCGTCGCGCGCTTCGGAAATGGCGCGGGCGGGAATTTCACCGTCCACGGCCCGAAGGTCGGGCGCGACAGCGCACTGCTCAGTGCCGCGGTCAACGTGGCTTGGGGCAGTCGAGCCTGCTACGTGGCTTACCAGGCCGACGTCGGCCGCAAGAACTACGAGAGCCAGACCGTGCTCGCCGGTTTCCGCGTCGCGTGGTGAAGCGGAAGACGCAGGGACGAACGGCTTGACACCGGGATTCCAGCCGCTAATTTCGCCGCCCCTTTTCCCGCAACAGGTGCCCGCATGTGCGGCTGCCCGGGCGAGGGGAAACAATCCGGTAACCGTGGTTTGAAACATACGTAATATCATGATCGAAATGAAGGAACTGCTCGCGAAATCGAAGGCGATTCGCGACTACAAAGAGGGAAGCATCGTCAAGGGAGTCATCCTCGAAATCCGTCCGCGCGAAGTCCTCGTGGACATCGGCTACAAGAGCGAAGGCGCCATCGCGGCGCATGAGTTCGACGACATCGCAGACCTCCAGGTCGGCGACGAAGTGGAAGTGCTCATCTGCCGTCTGGAAAATGACGAGGGCATGGTCATCCTGTCCAAGGAGCGCGCCGCCGCCAAACAGAACTGGGAGAAGATCGTGAAGGTCTTCGACGAGGGCGGACTCATCAAGGGCAAGGTCAAGGCCGTGGTCAAAGGCGGCCTGCTCGTCAACGTCGGCGTCGAGGCATTCCTGCCCGGCTCGCAGATTGACGTCATTCCTCCCAAGGATCTCACGCAATTCGTTGGCAACACCTACGACTTTAAGATCGTCAAGCTCAACGACGACCGCCGCAACGTGGTCCTCAGCCGCCGCGAAATCATCGAGGCCGAGCGCTCGGAAAAGCGTGGCGCTTTCATGGGCAGCAAGAAGCCCGGCGACATCGTCAAGGGAATCGTCAAGAACATCACCGACTTCGGTGCGTTCGTGGATCTCGATGGCATGGACGGACTGCTGCACATCACGGACATCACGTGGGGCCGCCTGAACCACCCGAGCGAAGTGCTCAAGGTGGGCATGGAACTCGACGTCGTCATCCTCGAAATCAACAAGGACAAGGAGCGCGTCTCGCTGGGTCTCAAGCAGAACCTCAAAAATCCCTGGGACAAGATCGAGGAGCGTTTCGCCGTCGGTGCGAAGGTCAAGGGCAAGGTCACAAACCTCATGCCTTACGGTGCATTCATCGAGCTCGAAGAGGGCGTCGAAGGACTCATCCACGTCTCCGAACTCTCGTGGACCAAGCGCATCGCCCGCCCGAGCGACGTGCTCACGATGGGCCAGGAAATCGAGGCGATCGTGCTCGGCGTGAACAAGGACGAGCAGAAGATCTCGCTCGGCGTCCGCCAGCTCGACACGAACCCGTGGGACGAGATGGAGCACAAGTACCCGATCGGCAAGACCGTGAAGGGCACCGTGCGCAACATGACCGCTTATGGCGCGTTCGTGGAACTCGAGGAAGGCGTGGACGGCATGGTCCACGTTTCCGACATGAGCTGGACCCGCAAGATCAACCACCCGTCCGAGTGCCTCAAGAAGGGCGACGAGGTCGAGGCAGTCGTCATTGACATTGATAAGAACGCCCAGCGCATCAGCCTTGGCGTGAAACAGCTCGAAGACGATCCTTGGAAGGACATCGAACAGCGCTTCAAGATCGGCGACAAGGTCAAGGGCAAGGTCGGCAAGATCGCCGCGTTCGGTGCATTCGTCGAACTCGACGGCGGCATTGATGGCCTCGTCCACATCTCGCAGATCAGCGAGGATCGCATCGAGAAGGTGAAGGACGTCCTCAAGGTCGGCCAGGAGCTCGAAGCCCGCGTGATCAAGGTGGACAAAGCCGAGCGTCGCATCGGTCTTTCCGTCAAGGCCGCGAACTACAACGACGAAGACATGAAGAAGGAGGCCGCAGCCTTCGAGACCGCGATCAAGCCCGGCGAGGATCTCGTCGGACTCGACAAGGCATTCGCCACCGCGCTCGAGGACTACCGCCCCGGCGAGCCGAAGAAGAAGTAGCCTCGCGACTTCGCAAAAAACTCACAACCGCGGATGCTGCAATCGTGTAGCATCCGCGGTTTGCTTTTCATGCAATGCTCGTCGCTCGATGCTGGATGCGCGATGGACGCCTTCGAGAATCGAGCACCTGTCCTGCCGTGCAGAAACCTCCTCCGGGAGCGGACTGGAGAACTGAGCGGCGCATTTCCCGGGTGGAGCACGCGACTCGCGTGCTGTTTTCGGCGACCCGCCGAAAACATCCGGCGGTGCCACGGTGCGGGCTGCGTGCGCAGATTTGGAACGCGCCACTCCGATCAAAGTGCAAGCGACGAACGCCGATCCTGGGATGTGTTGCCGGCCAGTGGCCGGAAACTGCACGCGAGTCGCGTGCTCCACCCGGGAGCCTCCGCTGCCGCCACACTCTTGTGCTGCATCATCAAGCGATGGTTTCCACAGAGCACATCTGTCCCGGAAAGTTCTCACTTGCAGAGCACGGCATCCCGACGATCATCACCGTCACTATGGACAAACCGAAAATCACTGCCTGGATGAAACCTCAATGCGGCTGGAGCAACGGCGTGCGCGCCGTCCTCCGCAAATATGACCTCCCGTTTGAGGACAAGGACATCATCAATATTCCCGCGAACCGCTGGGAGATGGAGCAGAAGAGCGGCCAGTCGCTCCAGCCCACGCTGGAGATCAACGGCCAGATGCTCCCCGACATTTCCGGTGAGGAACTCGAAAAGTGGCTCGTTGCAAACAACCTCACGCAGGCCAGCGACGCGCCCGTGGCCGTCCCGCTCAACAGCGCCTGCACTGACGCCCAGCACGAGGCGATGCGCGCCGGGGCACCGGTGTCGTTCAAAAACTGATCCGAGTTTCACGCGAAACACTTTGCAAAAGTCGCTCCGGTGAAAGCTGGTGCGGCTTTTTGCTGTACGGGAGCCGATGGCAGGGGATCGCTAGACACCGGATTCATGATTGAGTTTGCAGCGGTATGCTCGCGCTTCTGTGGCGACGTTCTCGTCTGAAAAAAATCACGGACTTGCAAAAGGGATTTGTTTTTTTGTTCGGTTCGCGTCGTCGGTAACGAATACCTCGTAACTCGCCGAAATGGAAACCACGGAAAATTTGTTGGATGACTTCGCCCGCACCCGCTCTGAGGGTGCGCTGCGGACGATCATCGATCGGCATCTTGGATTGGTCTATTCGGCCGCGTGGCGGGTGACGCGCTCCGAGGTCGCGGCGCGCGAAGTCGCGCAGGACGTCTTTCTCAAACTCGCGCAGAAGCCGGCATCCGTGCCGCCCGGTCTTGCTTTTTCGGCGTGGCTCCACCGGACCACGCGCTCCACGGCCATCGACGCCGTGAGGAGTGAAAACCGCCGCCTCCGCCGCGAATCTGCTGCTGCTGAACTCCATGCCATGAACATTCCCGATGACTCCCTGGAAGATATTGCACCTTTGGTGGATGAACTTATTGACGGGTTGCCTGACGCCGAGCGTGAACTAATCGCTGCACGTTATCTGGAAGGCTTGTCCTTCAGGCAAGTCGGCGAACGGCTCGGCATCGAGGAAGATGCCGCCCGCGTCCGGGTCAATCGCGCCTTGGAAAAGGTCCGTGGGCAGTTTGCCAAGCGCGGTGTCACGACCACCGCCGCGGCTCTCAGCACCGCATTGCCGGCATTTTCCTCCAAGGCAGTTCCAGTCGGTCTTGCCGCTGCCATTTCGAGCGCAGTCCTTGCCAGCACGGCGGCGGCAACCGTCACCGTCCTCGGAGTGACTCTTGCCGTTACGAAAGTGAAGGCGGTCATCCTCGCTCTTAGCATCGCGATCGCCGGCCTTGTTCTGCTGCTGGTGACTTTTCAGAAGCCATCGCACGACGCTGGCAAAGTGCCGCAGGAAGTCGCTCTGGCCGTCGGTGCGGCAAGCCCCGACAATATTTTCCAGCAGCGGTTCCTCGCCCTTTGGAAGGATTTGCACAATCCGAAGAACGGTTACTTCAGTCAGGACAGCATTCCTTACCACAGCGCCGAGACACTGATAATCGAGGCGCCCGATTACGGGCACATGACGACCTCGGAGACGTTCAGCTTCTGGATCTGGCTTGAAGCGGCTTACGGCCGGGCGACGGGCGATTGGTCGAAGCTGGAGAATGCGTGGGCGGTGTTGGAAAAGCACGCCATCCCAAGTGCGAAGGATCAGCCCACGACTCGCTTCTATAACCCCGGCCATCCGGCGACCTACGCCGCTGAACATGAATCCATCAGCGGCTATCCATCGCTGCTGGAGCAGGGCGTCAGCATAGGAAATGATCCTATCTTCCAAGACCTAAAAAACACCTACAAGACCACTGACGTCTATGGCATGCACTGGCTCGTGGATGTGGATAACTGGTATGGTTACGGACAGCGCGGAGACGGGAAGAGCCGCGCGGCCTATGTGAATACCTTCCAGCGCGGAGCGCAGGAATCGGTCTGGCAGACGGTTCCGCACCCTTCGTGGGATGAGTTCAAATGGGGTGGCAGCAACGGCTTCCTCGGCCTCTTTATCCGAGACAAAAACTACTCGAAACAGTGGCGCTACACGACTGCACCTGACGCCGACGCACGGGTCGTGCAGGCGATGTATTGGGCCGGCGTTTGGGCGAAGGAGCAGAAGAAGGATATTGATGTCAGCCGCGCCGCGAAGATGGGCGATTACCTGCGATACTCTTTTTTCGACAAGTATTTCAAAAAGATGGGCTGCACGAGCCCCCAAGGGGCGGCGGGGCAGGGCTACGACAGCGCTCACTATCTCATTTCATGGTATTACGCGTGGGGCGGCCCGATCGAAAATCAGAACTGGGCGTTTCGAATCGGGTGCAGCCATGTTCATCAGGGCTATCAAAATCCAATGGCGGCTTGGATTCTGAGCCAGCAGCAGGAATTCAAGCCGCGCAGCGAAAACGGCGCGCGGGACTGGGGCAAAAGTCTGGAGCGCCAGCTTGAGTTCTATCGCTGGCTGCAAACTTCGGAGGGTGCCATTGCGGGCGGCGCGACGAACAGTTGGAACGGCAACTACGACAAGCCGCCGGAGAGTCTGAGCACCTTTCACGGGATGACTTACGACTGGCAGCCGGTGTGGCACGACCCGCCGAGCAATAATTGGTTCGGCTTTCAATGCTGGTCGGTCGAGCGTCTTTCGGAATACTATCACGCTTCCGGTGATGCGAAGGCGAAAGCCATTCTCGACAAGTGGGTGACTTGGGCGATGTCGGAAACGAAACTGGAAGCGGGCGGCGCTTACTCACTGCCGAGCGACCTTGCATGGGCAGGCCAGCCGGATTCCTGGGAACCGACAAAGCCCGGCAAGAACGTTAATTTGCACGTGAAGGTAACGAGTCGCACCACGGACATCGGCGTCGTCGGCTCGCTGGCCAAGCTCTTGCTCCACTACAGCGCAGGCACGAAGCGATGGGGAACTGCGAATCCCGTGCCTGCAAAGCTGGCGATCGAATTGCTCGAACGAAGCTGGAGGCTTTATCGGGACGACCGCGGACTGTCGGCTCCGGAATTGCGTGCCGATTACAAACGGATATTCGAGCAGGAGGTCTATGTGCCTGAGGGATGGCAGGGAAAGATGGCCAACGGCGACACCATCAAACCCGGCGTGAAATTCCTCGATATCCGGTCCAAATACAAAACCGATCCGGATTTTGCCAAAGTGAAAAAAGCCTACGACCGCAAGGAGGCTCCAGAATTTCGCTATCATCGGTTCTGGGCCCAAGTGGAATACGCAACAGCGTGCGAGGTCGCGGCGGAATTTGCCCCGGCGGACTAGCGGGCTTTTGCGATCCAATCTTTTCTCGTACACGCAACGCCGCTTTCAAAATCCGTCTATGCAAACCTCATATCGAACATTCCTCACTAGCCTGACTGCATTGCTCGCGGTCGCGTGTGTCATCCTGCCTTTCCGCATTTGGTCAGCCTCTGCCAGTGCGCAACAAAGTGGCGAACATTTGGGAAACCCATTTGTTGGCGCGACTTTTTACCGCAACGTGGATTACGTGGCTTCGGTCAACGCGGCGGCCGATCGTCAAGGCGGTGCTCTGGGCCAGCAGATGAGGAAGGTGGCGAGCTATCCAACCTTTGTCTGGCTGGACAGCATTGCTGCCGTCCATGGAACGAAGGGGCATTCGCGCAGTCTGGCTGGTCATCTTGATCAGGCGCTGGGGCAGGGTGCCAATGCGATTGGCCTTGTCATTTATAATCTTCCCAACCGCGATGGAGCGGCCCTCGCTTCAAACGGGGAACTGCTGATCGCCCAGAATGGACTCAGCCGTTACAAGGCCGAATACATTGACGCGATTTTCAGCACAATCAGCCAGCCAAAATATGGCAGCTTGCGGATTGTGTTAGTCATCGAGCCGGACTCGCTGCCGAATCTCATCATGAATGCAGGCTTCCCGAAAGTCGCGGAAGCCAAGGCGACAGGTGCATATGTCCAGGGCATCCAGTATGCGGTCGGCACGCTGCGCTCGATCAGTAACACCTATGCGTATGTGGACGTGGGGCACGCTGGCTGGCTGGGCTGGCCGGCAAACTTCAAGCCGTTTGTCGAACTACTGAAGCGCGTGGGGTCAGGCATCACGGGTGGGAATGGCAAAGTGGACGGCTTCATCAGCAACACGGCGAACTACAACGCGTTCGTCGAGCCGCACATGACGGCCAGCCAGATGATCAAGGGACAGCCGGTTCGCTCGCTGCAAGGCTGGTATGACTGGAACGATTTTATAGACGAGCAGAGCTATGCCACCGCCCTGCGCAAGGCGTTGATAACCGGAAACGATCCCTATCCCGGCAGCGTGGGTTTGCTGTGTGACACTTCGCGAAATGGATGGGGCGGTCCGAATCGGCCGGCCGGTCCCAGCGCATCCACGACCTTGCGCGATTTCGTGCGTGCGACGACCATTGACAAGCGCGCCCACAAGGGAAACTGGGGTAATCAGACGGGGGCTGGCATTGGCGCAAGGCCCGTGGCGAATCCGGCTCCGGACTATCATGCCTTTGTGTGGGTGAAGCCGCCCGGAGAGTCCGATGGCTCCAGCTCATTGATCCCGACCGGCCCCGAGAATCCCGGGGGGCACGGATTTGATCGGATGTGTGATCCGACCTATCACGGCAATTCATTGAATGGGAACAGTCTCACCGGAGCCTTGCCGAATGCGCCGGTCTCCGGTCGGTGGTTCGAGGCCCAATTCCTCCAGTTGGTGCAGAACGCCTTCCCTTCATTCTAGCTCATGAAGAATACACTAATCGGAAGAAGCGCGTTGGTCGTCATCACGTTGCTGGGTTTCTTTTTTGGCGCTGCGCATGCGAGCGCCGGAGTCAGCATCGCATTCAATGTCACGAGTGCGTGGGCAACGGGACTCAACGGTGAACTCTTGATTACGAACAACGGACCAGGCGCGGTGAACGGATGGACGCTGGAGTTTGATTTTCCCGGCACGATCACGAACTCTTGGAACGGCACGGTCACGAGCCATGTCGGGGCGCACTATATCGTGCATGATGCGGGCTACAATGCAGCCATCGCGGTGAATGGAAATGTGACGTTTGGCTTCACGGCCGATCCCGCAAGCGCGGCGCAGCCGCCTGCGAATTTGCTGTTCAATGGCGCGGTGGTGGACGGTGTGGCGAATCCGCAGATCACGACGGCGTTGCTGCCGGGGGCTGGCGTGGGAGTGGCGTATTCGCAGACGCTCACAGCGGGTGGCGGCGTTGCGCCTTACTCATGGTCGCTCACAGCGGGCGCGCTGCCGACGGGACTCGCGCTGAGCGGTGCGGGTGTCATTTCCGGGACAACGAATGCAACCGGCGCTTTCAATTTCACCGTGCAGGTGGGTGACAGTTCCGCGCCGGTGAAGACCGCGACAAAGGCACTTACACTCACCGTGGCGACGCTTCCTTCGCTCTCCATCAGCAATGTGACGGTGGCGCTGAGTGCCGCGCAGCCGAGCGCGGGCTAT
This sequence comes from Chthoniobacterales bacterium, assembly GCA_038238025.1. GTDB lineage: Bacteria > Verrucomicrobiota > Verrucomicrobiia > Chthoniobacterales > Chthoniobacteraceae > SXWH01. The sequence goes on along the minus strand of JBBRYC010000030.1, from coordinate 35,492 downwards.
TTTTCCACGAGCGGAAATCAAATCGTGAATGCAGCGGGGAACCCGGTGCGCATCACGGGCATCAATTGGTTTGGCTTCGAGACCACGAACGAGATTTTTCACGGGCTGTGGACGCGCGGCTACAAGGGTGCGCTCGATCAGATCAAGCAGCTCGGTTTCAACACGCTCCGCATCCCGTATTCGAATCAGATGCTCCGTGCGGGTGCGGCGACGAACAGCATTAACTTCGCAGCGAATCCCGATCTCTCCGGGCTTACGCCGCTCCAGTGCCTCGACAAAGTGATCGCTTATTGCGGACAGATCGGGCTGCGCGTGATTCTCGACCGACACTCGGGGAAGGCCGATCACTATCTCAGCGAGGACGTGTGGTTCATCGCAGGCGACAGCTACTACACGGAGCAGCGGTGGATTGATGATTGGGTGATGCTGGCGACGCGTTATGCGGGTAACACAGCGGTGATTGGCGCGGATCTTTTCAACGAGCCGAAGCGGACGGCGACGTGGGGCAACAATGCGCTGCTGACCGATTGGAACAAGGCCGCGGAGCGCTGCGGAAATGCGGTCCTCGCGGCGAATCCGAACTGGCTGATCATCGTCGAGGGTGTGGAGCAGGCGGCGGGCGCTTCGTATTGGTGGGGCGGGAATCTGAAGGGGGTCGCGGGGAATCCCGTCGTGCTAAACGTGCCGAACAAGCTCGTGTACTCGATGCATGACTATCCCGCGAGCGTGTCGGCGCAGCCTTGGTTCAGCGCGGCGAATTACCCCGCCAATCTCGGCGGCGTGTGGGACGCATACTGGGGCTACATTTTCAAAAACAATACCGCGCCGCTGCTGCTCGGCGAGTTCGGCAGCAAGCTTGCGACGACATCGGATCAGCAGTGGCTCGACAAGCTCACGGACTATGTGGATGGCGACTTTGATCTGAACGGGACGAATGATCTGCCTGCGGGGAAGAAGGGGGTCAGTTGGACATTCTGGTGCTGGAATCCGAACAGCGGCGACACCGGCGGAATCCTGAATGACGACTGGACGACGGTGAACGCGGCGAAGCTCGCCTACATCCAGCCGAGCCTCGCGCCGATGCTCGCCAGCGGGACGGGCGGCGGGCAGACAGCGACATTCATCGTGACACTGTCGCAGGCGGCATCGGGGAATGTGAGTGTCGCGTGGACGACGGCAGACGGCGCGGCACTCGCGGGGACGGACTACACGGCGGCGAGTGGAACTCTCACCTTTGCGGCGGGCGAGATGATCAAGACGATCACGGTTTCCATTTTGCCGAATCCATCGCCAGCGGGAGCGAAGGCATTCTCCGTGCAACTCAGCACTCCGAGCGGAGCCACGCTCGCGAGCGGAACGGGCACGGGCACGCTCGCCGCAAATGCGTGGCACTATTGGCGGGCGCTCCACTTCACCCAGGCGGAACTGGCTGACTCGTCGATCTCCGGCGAGTTGGCCGATCCCAGCCACACCGGCCATGTCAATCTCCTGCGATATGCGTTCGGGGCCGAGCCCTATGCTCCATCCATCGCGCCTGTCCTGAGCTTATTCGGCGGCGGACTTGCTTTGACTTTCACGCGTAATCCCGCGGCATCCGACCTGACGCTGACCGTGGAGGGCTCGGACTCGCCGTCCGGTTCCTGGAACGGCCTTGCCCGGAGTATTGGCGGTGCGGTCCTCACGCCGCTCATCAGCGGCGTGATCGTGAGTGAGGCTGGCACTGGCACGATTCGCATTGCGGAAGTGCGTGACCTTTACCTGACTGGCGACCTGTTGCATCCGCAGCGTTTCCTGCGCGTCCAGGTGCGGTATTGAGAGGACGCTGATCTTGAGGCACCGCGATCTTGCCTCGACGTCGGACAGGGTGCGATCGGCGGACCTTTAGGCCGCGATGACTGCCGCTGCCCACGCTGCGCGGCCGGCGTGAATCCACGCGGCGCTCAGCAGCCATTGGAGTTGGATATCCATCGAAAAATCAGCCGTCGGCTGCGGAAAAAATGTGTCATCCGGCGTCGCGCCGTGCGAGTCGGGTGCGGCGCATCCATCGCCGAAAACGGGCGAGTGGTGCAATGGCGATTTCCTCCGCGCAACGGCGCTCTCGCCAGCGGCGCGAAAATCTGATTACCCGTCGCGCGATGCCCCACGACATTGACTACTCTGCCGGACTGCTCTGGTACATCGTCTTCCTCTACTCGACCGTCTGCCACGAAGCGGCGCACGCGTGGACGGCGCTGAAGCTCGGCGACGACACCGCGTATCAGGGCGGGCAGGTCTCGCTCGATCCGATCCCGCACATCCGCCGCGAACCGTGGGGCATGGTCCTCGTGCCGCTCATCACATTCTACATGAATGCGCAGCAGGGCGTGACGTGGATGATGGGCTGGGCCAGCGCGCCGTACAACCGGCAGTGGGCCGAGCGAAATCCGCGACACGCCGCATGGATGGCCATCGCAGGCCCCGTGGCGAATCTGCTGCTCGTGATTGCCGCGGCGATCTGCATCCGCATCGGCCTCGCCGCGGGATGGTTCGTGCCGGGCAGCGGGCGCTTTGCGGAAATCGTCAGGCCCGTCGCGGAAGGCGGCGCTGCGCATTTTTTCACGATGCTGCTTGGCGTGGCTTTTTCGCTGAACGTGCTGCTGATGACTTTCAATCTCATCCCGCTGCCGCCCTTCGACGGCGCGAGCGTGCCGCTCCTTTTTCTCCGCGGCGCCGCTGCCTCGTCGTGGCAGCAGCTCATGTGGAATCCCGCCGCACAGCTCATGGGATTCATCGTCGCGTTCAAGGGATTCGGCGCGGTCTTCCATCCAATTCACGCCTTCGCGCTGAACCTGCTCTGGTTCGGTCGCGCCCATTACGGCTGAGCGGATGCGCAGGATTATTGCTTGGCGATTGCCTGAAAATCGGACATTTCGGCGCGAACATTCACGAACATGAAATCCATCATCGCCCTCGCCATTGCCGCCGCACTTGCCCTGCCTGCCCGTGCGGATGAAAAGCAGCCTTCGCCGCAGGAAATCGCGGCAGTGCAAAAGGCCATGAAGGCGATCGGGGAGCTTCAGTACAAGTCCGGCGAGATTTCCCTCGCGGATGGAAAGGTGAAGATCGTGCTGCCGCCGGAGTTTCAATACCTCGACGCGGCGAACGCGAGGAAGGTGATGGTGGACATCTACGGCAACCCGCCGCAGGCGAGCGGTGGAGACGGGATGATCGTTCCGAAAGGCATGAAGTTTTTCGGCGGCGGCGGCTGGCTTGCCGAGTTGCACTGGAAGGCCGACGGCTATGTGAAGGACGACGACTTTTCGAAGCTCAACTTCACCGACATGCTGAATGAGCTGAAGGCTGGCCAGAAGGCCGCCAGTGACGAGCGCGTGCGCGGCGGCTTCGGCAAGATGGAACTCGCCACATGGGCGGAGCAGCCCCACTATGATCGCGCGACGCACAAGCTGTATTACTCAAAGTTGTTCGACACCGACGGCTCCGAGCAGCAGCTCAACTACGACATCCGCGTCCTCGGACGGCACGGAGTTTTGGAAGTCAGCATCATGTCCTTCAAATCGCAGATGGCAGAAATCGAGACGCAGGCCCCGGCGATTCTCGGCATGGTGGATTTCACCGATGGCAACCGCTACGCCGACTACAAGCCCAAAACGGACAAGGTCGCCGCCTACGGCATCGGGGGCCTGATCGCCGGCGGCATCCTCGCGAAGGCCGGTTTTTTCAAGGCGATCTGGATCGCCATTATCGCGGCAAAGAAGTTTGTGATCATCGGCCTCGTCGCCATCGGCGCGTGGCTCAAGAAGATCTTCGGAAGCAAGAAGGCCGCGTAGCCCGCGGGTTGGCAAAGTAGGCGAGGTTTGCAACCTCGCGGGTGGATGGGCAGGAGGCGGGATTGTGCGGAGCGCAACGCCACCGGCCTTTTGTGAGCCTCGCCCGCCACCTCGCTGCGCTCGCCCGCGCGAGGTTGCAAACCCCGCCTGCCTTCACACCCCGATGCGCGCCCGGATCACCTCGGCGATCCGGTCCGCGTGCGCCTCGATCACCGCGCCGTCGCGGCCCTCGATGAGCAGGCGGATCTTCGGCTCCGTGCCGCTGTATCGCAGCAGCACGCGGCCCGCGCCTTTCAGCACAGCCTCGGCCTCGCTCACGAGTGCGGTCACGTCGGGCATTTCTTCGAGCGGGATTTTTTCGCGCACCTTCAGGTTGCGCTGCGCCTGCGGATACTTGCGCAGGCAGCGCTTGAGCTCGCTGAGCGGTTTCCCGCTCTCGGCCATGATGCGGAGGATTTGCAGCGCGCTCACGATGCCGTCGCCGGTCGTCGAGTAGTCGCGGAAAATCATGTGGCCGCTCTGCTCGCCGCCGACGTTCAGATCGTCGCGCAGCATCGCAGCGATGACATGCCGGTCGCCTACTTTCGTGCGCAGCACACGGCCCTTGTTCTGCGTGAGCGTCTCGTCGAGGCCGAAGTTGCTCATCACCGTCGCGACGAGCGTGTTCTTTGCGAGCGAACCGCGGCGGAGGTGATCCACGGCGGCGATGGCGAGGATGTCGTCGCCGTCCACGATCTCGCCCTTTTCATCGCAGAGTTGCACGCGATCCGCATCCCCGTCGTGGCTGATGCCGATGTGCGCGCCGGTCTCCTTCACGAGCCGTGCGATTTCGTTCGGGTACGTGCTGCCGCAGTTCGCGTTGATGTTCCGCCCGTCCGGCTTGTCGTGAAAGACGGAGCACGTCGCGCCGAGTTCGCGCAGGATCCACGGCGTGCTCTTGTAAGCCGCGCCGTTGCCTGCATCCACGGCGATGCGGATGCCCTCGAGCGTGAGCCCCTTTGGAAAGCTCGCCTTTGCATGCTCCACGTAGCGCCCGAGCGCATCGTCAATGCGACGCGCCTGCCCGATTTTTCCCGCTGTCGGCCGGATGTTTTCGATCTCGCCGGTGAAGACGAGGCTCTCGATCCGCTGCTCGATCGCGTCGTCGAGCTTGTAGCCGTCGTGGCGGAAAAATTTGATGCCGTTGTCCTCGTAGGGATTGTGCGACGCGCTGAGCACGATGCCGCCATCCGCACGCAGCGAACGCGTGATGTACGCGACGCCGGGCGTGGGCAGCGGGCCGAGGAGAAAGACATCCACGCCGAGCGACATGAGCCCCGCAGCCATCGCATTTTCCAGCATGTAGCCGGAGAGGCGCGTGTCCTTTCCGATGACGATCACGGGACGGCGATCCGTCCGATGAGTGAAGCCGCCAGCCTCCGTGAAAACATGCGCCGCGGCGCGTCCGAGCTTCAGCGCGGTCTCGGCGGTGACGGGTTCGAGATTCGCGACTCCGCGGACGCCGTCCGTGCCGAAAAGTTTTCTGTTGCTGTCGAGGGATTCCGCCACGCCGCTATTTCTTGTCCCCATACGCTGTCGCTCCAAATTCGATGCCGTGCCCCGTCTTAGGCGGCGATGTTGTCGTGTCGCTGAGCTGGCTCTTTCGGATGACTGCCCACAGGAGGATCGCCAGCGCCAGGGAGACTGTCTTCGCCACCAGGTTGTTCGTGAGCAGGGCTTTCATGGATCGGCATCACCAGTAGTTCGGAAAGCCGGGTGCGCAAGCTCGCGGGCGTGAATTCCCGTTCAAGTTTCCCCCGGTGGCAGAGCGACACGACGCCGGTCTCCTCGCTCACGATGAGCACGATGGCGTCGCTTTCCTCCGTGAGCCCGATCGCCGCGCGGTGGCGCAGGCCGAGGTTGCGGTCGATGTCCTGCCGCTGGCTCACGGGAAAAATGCAGCCTGCGCTGATGATGCGATCACCTCGCACGATCAGGCCGCCGTCGTGCAGCGGAGTCTTCGGGTGAAAAATGGTGACCATGAGTTCCGGTGAGAGCCGGCTGTCAATCATCACGCCGCTCTCGATGTGGGACTGGATGTCCGTGCCGCGCTCGATGGCGATGAGCGCGCCGAGGTGGCGGCTGGAAATGTCGAACGCAGTCTGCGCGAGTTCCTCGACGATCTCCTTGTTCTCCGGCGCGATGCCGAAGATGTGATGGCTGCCGAGCTGCGCGAGCATGCGGCGGAGTTCCGGCTGAAAAATCACCACCAGCGCGAGGATGACGACCGCGGAAATCCGCTGGAGCAGCCAGCTAATCACCACGAGCCCGAAAAGCTGCGAGAGCAGCACGAGCGCGAGCACGAGCGAGCCGAGCCCGGTGAGCACGCGAAGCCCGCGCGTGCCGCGCAGGCCGACGTAGGCATAGTAAACTCCCACCGCGAGGATCGCGATCTCCAGCGCGTCCTTCCAGTGCGCGAGCGCCATCTCTTGCATCGTGGCGAGCGTCATGTGCCGAGAATCGCCTCCGTCATCCGGAGCGCCTCCACGTTGGGTTTCACATCATGCACGCGGAAGACGCGCGCGCCGTGCTCGCGCGCATGGCAGGTGAGCGCGACTGTCGGCCACTCGCGATCTTCCATCGCGGGGGAGCCGGTCACTTTTCCGATGAAGCTCTTGCGCGACACGCCGACCACGAGCGCGTGTCCTGGCAGCGCGATTTCATCCGTGCGCCGCAGCAGGGCAAGATTGTGCGCGGTGCTTTTTCCGAATCCGATTCCGGGATCAAAGGCTGTCGCTGCGGGAGGCACGCCGGAGGCTACACACCGCTTCAGGCTCGCGCAAAAGAATTCCCGCACGGATGTGCAGACATCCCCGTAGTGCGGATCGTTTTGCATCGTCCGGGGTTCGCCTCGCATGTGCATGACGACCACACCCGCCCGCGTATCTTTGGCCGCACCGAGCATCGCATCGTCGCGGAAGCCGCCGACGTCATTGATCACGGATGCGCCCGCATCCATCGCCGCGCGCGCGACTGCGGGCTTCATCGTATCCACGCTGATCACAAATCTTTCGCCGTGCCCGTCCAGTTTCGCGAGGCGCCCGATGATCGGCAGCACGCGCCGCATTTCCTCCTCCTCTGCAACGGGAACCGCGCCGGGCCGCGTGCTCTCGCCGCCGACATCGATGACCTCTGCACCGTGCGCGAGCATCTGCTCCGCGTGTGCGAGCGCGGCGTCCACTTTTGAAAAACAGCCGCCATCGCTGAACGAATCCGGCGTCACATTCAGGATGCCCATGACGATCCCGCGGCGCGTGAGATCAAATTTCCGCAAGCGCGTTTGCCAAATGATTTGCGATATGTCGTTGGAATCGTGCATCGTTTCGAGCCCGCAGGACGTAACACGCTTCAGCATCAAAAACCCAAGCGCAATCACCATGACCACGACGACTTCACGGACGCCCGCCAATTTCACCGACCGCCAGTTCCCGCCCTTCAGCCTGCCGCGCCTGCTGCGCACGGTCTTCTCGCCGCAGCCCGGCCAGCGCGTGTGCATCCTGATCGATCTCGAGGATCCGCGCGACATCACGGATTTCCGCTTCCTGAAAAACCCCGACCTCAGCATCCAGCGGAACGCCTATGAGGTGTTTTTCCTCGGCCTGCGCGACAGCGTGCTCGCGGAACTGGGCCTCACCGGCGGCGAGATGTTCGCCTACGAAGTCACCGGCGGCAGCAATCTCGATCTGCCCGACACCGCATTCACGCCCGCCGGCGAGGTGGTGAAGATGGCCGACGCGATTTACTCGAAGTACGACATCGTACTCTGCATCTCGACCTACTCCGCGACCGCGCCGCTCACTGCATTCGCGAAGAAGTTCGGCTTCCGCGGAGCGACGATGCACGGGATGAACGCCACGATTCTGCGCAGCGGCCTCGCGGTGGACTATGACGACGTGAGCCGCGAGGCGGAGAAGCTCCGGCTCGGCATGACGCGCGCGGATTGGGCGGAGATTGATTACCTTTTCGACGGCCAGTCGTACATGCTGCATCTCGATCTCGGCGCGCAGGAGGCGCAGAAAAGCCACGGCCTCTGCCGCGGCGGCCCCGATGTCGCGAACCTGCCTGCCGGCGAAATCTATTACGTGCCGACCGACGCGCGCGGCGAATTCCCGATGCGGTACGAGGACGGCACCGTGGGCCTTCAGCATGTGAAAAACGGGCGCATTTTCAAATCGGTGCTCCTGCGCGGAAATGCGAAGACCATCGAGGGGCACAACGCGAAGCTCACGAGCGATCCCGTGACCGGCGAACTCGGCGAACTCGGCTTCGGCACGCAGCGCCTGCCCGTGAGCGGCCGCGACATCCAGGACGAGAAAATCCTCGGCACCATGCACGTCGCCACCGGGCGCAGCGATCATCTCGGGGGCAGGCTGACGCCGGATCTTTTTGCAAACCGCAAGAACGCCACGCACGACGACATCCTCTTTTCGCCCACGAAGACGCCCGACATTGCGGTGCCGCAAGTCCGCATGTCGCGCTACGGCGAGACCGTCGTGCTCATCGAGAATTTCGAGCCGGCGGCATACATGCGCGGCCTGCTCGAAGCGTGATGCATTTCCAATTTCTCGATCTTATTCTTATTCCTAATCTTATTCCTATTCTCCTTCCGCGAGGGGCTGCGATGCGCGATGCGGGAATAAGAACAAGATTAAGATTAAGAATAAGAGGCGAGTCATGGTTCCGATGAACCCCTACGAAACCGACAAGCTTGCCGCCGAATATCTGCTCTTCCACTACGGTGAGCCGCGCGAAGTGCTGCCGTGGGATTTCGGCCCTGTTTCCGCGCTGGACTACGCCGTGCGCTGCGTCACCGAGTGCGCGGACTTGGCCGCGCTGCCGCAAAATGCGCGCGCACTCGATCTCGGCTGCGCGGTCGGGCGCTCGACCTTTGAACTCGCGCGGCATTGCACGGAGGTCGTCGGCATTGATTTCTCGCGCCGCTTCATCGAAGTCGCGGCGATGCTCGCGCGCGACGGCAGCATTTCCTACGAGCGGACAGACGAGGGCGCGCTCACGACAAAGCTCGTCGCGCGTGTGCCCGCGGGCATCGCTCGCAGCCGCGCGAATTTCGAGCATGGCGATGCGCAGGCGTTGCGTGATTCGCTCGGCAGCTTCGATGTCGTGCTCGCCGCGAACCTCATTGATCGCCTCACCGAGCCCGCGCGTTTCCTCGCGCGACTGCCGGATCTGGTGAAGGGCGGGGGACAGCTCGTGATCACATCGCCATATACCTGGCTCGACGATTTCACTCCGAGGAAAAATTGGCTCGGCGGTTTTGCTGCGGATGGCGCTCGGCGCACGACACTCGACGGGCTCGTCGCCGCACTGTCCGCGCACTTCGAACTCGTGAGCACGAAAGACCTGCCATTCCTCATCCGCGAGCACGTGCGGAAATTCCAATGGAGCGTCGCGCAGGCGAGCATCTGGAGGCGCAAATAATCATGGCGACCGACTGGGAGGACCGATACCGCACCGGCGACATGCCGTGGGAAAAGGGCGCGCCGCATCCCGCCCTGATCCATTTTCTAAAATCGAATCCCGTGCATGGCCGCATTCTCGTGCCCGGCTGCGGCACGGGGCACGACGTCCGCGCGCTCGCAGCGACTGCGGATGAAGTCGTCGGCCTCGACATCGCGCCCTCCGCCATCGCGCGTGCGAAGACGCAGCCTGCCGTCGGCGGCGAGCGGTATCAGCCCGGCGATTTTTTTGCGCTGCCGCCGAAAATGCGCGGCGCGTTCGACGTGGTCTTCGAGCACACCTGCTTCTGCGCGATCGATCCTTCGCTTCGCGAAAAATACGTTGCAGCGGTCGCCGGAGCGCTGAAGCCCGGGGGTCATCTCCTCGCGGTATTTTACCTCGATCCGGGGCTCGATCCCGGCGAGTCCGGCCCGCCGTTCGGAGTGACTCGCGAGGCACTCGACGCCATTTTCTCCCCGCGCTTCACGCTGCTCCGCGAGTGGATTCCCGCCGCGACCTATCCCGGTCGCGAAGGCCGCGAGACGTGCCGGCTGCTCCAGCTCTCATCGTAGGATTCCTGTTCAAAGCGACACCCGCCGGGACTGCGTCCGCGTCCCTGCGGTATTGACTGCCGGGTTTCGCCCCGTAGTGTGCGCGCTCTTTTTCAACAACGAAACCGACCAATACGACCATGCCTGCACTGAATACCGAAGCCCTTTCCCGCGCCGCCAACGAATCCCGCGGCCTCTCGATGGACGCCGTCCACCAATGCTCCAGCGGCCATCTCGGCCTGCCGCTCGGCTGCGCGGAAATCGGCGCCGTCCTCTTCGGACACGCGCTCCAGCACAACCCCGCTGATCCGAAGTGGCTCAACCGCGATCGCTTCGTGCTCAGCGCCGGCCACGGCTCGATGTTCCTTTACTCGTGGCTGCACCTCAGCGGCTACGAGCGCATGACCTTGGAGGAGGTGAAAAATTTCCGCGCGCTCGGCAGCCACACGCCGGGGCATCCGGAGCAGTTCGAGACGCCGGGCGTCGAGGCGACGACCGGACCGCTCGGACAGGGCGTGGCGAATGCGGTCGGGTTTGCGGTCTCGCAGAAAATGGCGGCGGCGAAATTCAACACGGAGAAGCACGCGATTTTCGACAACCACATCGTCGCGCTCGCGGGCGACGGCTGCATGCAGGAGGGCGTGGCGATGGAAGCCGTGGCGTTCGCCGGGCACTTCAAGCTCGATAACCTGATCCTTTTTTACGACTCGAATGACGTGACGCTCGACGCGATGGCCATCGCCACGCAGAGCGAAAACGCGGCGAAGCGCTTCGAGGCGATCGAGTGGGGTGTGCAGACGATTGACGGCAACGATCTCAGCGCGGTGCTCGCGGCGTTTGAAAAGGCGAAGGCCGCGACCGGCAAGCCGCAGATCATCATCGCGAAGACGCTGATCGGAAAAGGCATCCCGGAAGTCGCAGGCACCGCAAAGGCGCACGGCGAGGGCGGCGCGAAATTCGTGGACGCCGCGCGCAAGGGGCTCGGCCTGCCCGGGGAGCATTTCTTTGTGAGCGCCGAGACGCGCGCATTTTTCGCGGAGCACGAGAAGAATCTCGCAGCCAAGCACGCGGAGTGGACGGCTACTTTCAATGCATGGAAGAGCGAGAACCCCGCGCTCGCGACGGAACTCGATTCGTATGTCGCTGGCAAAGTGCCCGCGGATTTGCTCGCGAAGATCCCGCAGTTCCCCGCCGACGCGAAACTCGCGACGCGCGCCGCTGGCAAGGACGTGCTCCAGCCCGTTGCTGAGGCAGTGCCGAATTTCATCTCCGGCAGCGCGGATCTGCATGGCTCGACGCTGAACTACATCGCATCGAGCAAGGACTTCGGCCCGACGAACTGGGGCGGTCGCAACATCCGCTTCGGCATCCGCGAGCATGGCATGGCGGGCATCATGAACGGCATCGCGTACGACGGCATCTTCCGCGCGAGCGGCGCGACGTTCCTCGTCTTTGCCGACTACTGCCGCGGCGCGATCCGCCTCGCTGCGCTGAGCGGACTGCCGACGGTTTACATTTTCACGCACGACAGCGTGGGCGTGGGCGAGGACGGCCCGACGCATCAGCCCGTCGAGACGGTGAGCGGCCTGCGCGTGATCCCGAATCTCGACGTGATCCGCCCCGCCGATCCCGAGGAGACCGCCGGCGCATTCGCCGCCGCGCTCCAGCGCACGAACGGCCCGACGCTCCTCTCGCTCACCCGCCAGGCCGTGGCGAACCTCAACGACATTCCCGTGCAGACGCGTCGCGAGGGCGTCGCGAAAGGCGGCTACATCGCGGTGAAAGAAACCGGCAAGCTGGAGGCGATCCTCCTCAGCGCAGGCAGTGAAGTGCAGCACGCAGTCGCCGCGGCGAAGACGCTCGGCGCGGGCGTGCGCGTCGTGAGCATCCCGAGCTTCTACCGTTTCGATCTGCAACCGCAGGCCTACCGCGACGAAGTCCTCCCGCCCGCGTGCCGCAAGCGGGTCGCGATCGAGGCCGGCGTGTCCGGCCTCTGGTGGAAATACGTGGGTCTCGACGGCAAGGTGCTCGGCATCGATCGGTTCGGCATGAGCGCGCCCGGAGGCAAGGTGATGGAGATCCTCGGCATGACGCCGCAGGCCGTCACCGAAGCGGTGAAGTCACTCGCGTAGCAAAGTAGTTCCGGGCTTCAGCCCGAACAGCGACGTGGGTCATCCGGGCTAAAGCCCTGGACTACTTTCGTCCGCCGCCATTCGCCGCGTCGAGGACATGCGCCCTCGGCTCCACGTTGCCCGCCGCGTCCTCCGCGTGCGCAGTGAGTTTTCCGCCAGCTTCTGTTTTCGCGAGTGTCACTTCCCACTCGGCGAAATTTTCACGGAGCGGCTTCGCCTCGCGGCCGTTGATCACGACGCGCTTCACCGTGCCGTTGTCGGCAGTCGTGCCGCGCACGAGCAGTGAGCCGTCGGCGTGCTTCAGCGTGTGCGTGATGATCGTGGCGGGCGGCAGATCGTCAACGGGTTGGAGTGCTCCGGGAAATTGCGCCTCGGTCGGCTGCGTGCCTTTCGGATCGAAGTTCGGGTTCACCGAGATGTCGTCGAGCGTGACGTGGCGGTAGGCGTGGTGGTCGTAGTTCGCCTTCCACAGCGCATACTCGGCGTGATGAATGTCGAGGCCGTCCACCATCACTGACGGCGGGCGCGGATGAACGGCCCAGTGGACATTCCAGATTTTCAAATTGCGGATCACGAAAGGGTGCTTCGCGTCCGGCCCGACGCCGCCCACGTCGCCCTTCAACTCCGCGCTGAGTCCGCCGAGGTTCAGCGAATGGCGGCGCATGCAGTGGATTTCGTTGTCGTCAAAGCGCACGAAGGGCAGCGTGCGGATGTCCGTCGTGCGGCGTGTGCCGTCAGGCTGCGGGACATTGAGCGCGAGGTTGAAGCCGGTGTTTGCCGCGGCGTCGAAGCGGAAGCCGTATTCGTCGCACTCGGCGGCGGTGTTGCGTGTGAAAGTGTTCAGCGAGTTCGCCCACCAGAAGCCCGCGCCGTCGTTGTGATCGAATGGCAGCACCTGACCTGGCAGCGGCTTCGCGACGCACGCCTGCACGGCGAGATTGCGATCCAGCACGTTGAAAACTTCCGTGCCGTCTTCGAGGCAAAATCCGTGGCCGATGCTCCGGTAGCCGACGCAATCGCGCACGACGAGATAGTCTGTGCCGTGGATCGTGATCCAGCGGTTGCCACTGTCCCAGATGCTCGCGCCGATGACGGATGCGCCGCGCATCGTGTCGCGCACGAGGTGAAAGTGGATGCTGTAACGGCCGAGCACGCCCTCTTTCCCGAGGTGGCGGAACTCCGCGTAGCTGATCGCGCCTGCCGAACCGCGGTGAAACATCGTGTGCCCGCGCGCGACCGCGGGATCGGCGGATTCCACGATCACGTTGCGCGAAAGATTTGCGACCTCGCCGCGATACGCGCCGTCGCCCGCGTGATCGAAGTCGAGCGGCTTGTCGAGCGTGAGCATCGTGCCGCTGATCGCGCGCACGGTGCGCTCCTCCGTCTGCGTGTTGTCGCGCACGCTGGTGCGGAAGGTTTTCTCGCGCTTGATCTGCCGTGTCGTGCCGGTGAGGAAAATGTGATCGCCTGTGCGCCAGCCCGTGACCGTTTCGGCGAGCGTGATGTGGCTGTCGCCCTTCCTCCCAGGCGTGCCGAGCTTGACCCATGTGCGGTTCATCGGTGCGCCGTGGAATTCCATCCGCCCGCCGCAATCCACGATCGCCGGGAGCGACTGCCTGTCCATGCCGTCGAAATACACGAGCCGGATGAGCGCCGTGTGCTTCGCCTCCACCGGCTGGGCCGCAGTGCCAACGAGCAGCGCGGGCTTTGGCTGCGCAGGATCCGCCTCGGGCAAGTGTGCGTCGCAATTGAAACCCTCCTCGCTCGTGTCTTCGCCGGGCTGGATTTTGATGAGCCCCGCATCGAGCCGCGTGTCGCGATCAGTCGCGAACGTCAGCGTGCCGCCGATGTGCAGCGCGCGAATCGGCGCGGTGGAGACGGTGTCATACGTCACCGTGTGAGCCGGGCGAATCAGCACGGTGGCTCCGTAGGGAGGCAGTTGGCTTTTCTCCCATGTCTTTGCATCCGACCACGCGCCGCTGCGCGCGGTGCGGATGACTTCCGGCGCAGCGAATGCCGCAGTGAAGGTGGCGAACAGAGTAAAAACTGCGAGCAGGCGGGGGGAGTGCATGACGCTCGCAACCTAGCGGCGCGGACGCGGGGAGACAGCGCAAAGTAGTTCCGGGCTTCAGCCCGAACGGCTGCCTGTCGGGCTAAAGCCCGAGACTACTTTTTGCGTGAGCCCTGGCGAACTCAGAGCAGTGTGAGCGGATTCTGCCGCGTCTTCAGCGGAAAGCTGACGCGCTGGCCGCCGAGGCGGTGCGACTCAAAGACCGCGCTGATCATTTCCACGATCGTGCGTCCGTCGTTTGCGCTGCACAGCGGCGCACGGTCTTCGCGGATAGCGGCGACGAGGTCGCGCCCGCCGACTGCGTGGCTCATCACGAGCTTGCTGATGGTTTCGTCCGGCTCCGGCTTTCCGAAGCCCGCGGTGGAAATCGGCATCCACGCGCGCGGCTCCGGCACGGGTTGGAATGGACTGCCTTGCAAGATATGCGCGACGGGCGTGGCGTCGCAGCGGAGGTCAATGATGCCAGCGGTGCCGATGAGCTGGAGCCCGAAGCCCGCGTTCTTCACGCCCGCCTTTGCGACGGAATCGAAGAACACCGGGACGCCGTGCTCCATCTCGAAGCGCGCGTGGACTTCATTGCCTGCGAGCTGACCGAGGCCTTCCGCGCCGTCCTTGAGATCGCCGCGCACGACGGGGCGTCCGTCTTGCAGCACGGCTGCGCTGCATGAGAGCGGCTTGCCGGAGAAAAAATTCGCCATGTTCAGGATGTGTGAGCCGAGCACCCACAGATCGAGCGAGCCGCCGCGGTCATCCTCCTTGCCGCGGCCGCGCAATTCGAGCAGGCGGCCGATTGCGCCGTCCTTCACGAGCGCAGCGACAGTGGTGAGCACGGGCTGGTAGCGGTTGCGATGTGCAATCGCGAGTTTCACATTTCGCTTCTCGCATGCAGCGACGATTTCATCGGCCTCGATGAGGGAGTGGCAGAATGGCTTCTCGACATAGATGCCGCGCGCACCCGCCTCGATCGCTGCGAGAATCATGTCGCGGTGCGCGTCCACGTAGCGCGGAGCGACGGCGACGATGTCGGGCTTCACTTCCGCGAGCATCTTGCGGTACTCGGCAAAGCCTGTGATGCCGCCGAGTTTTTTCTGCGCGGCTGCGAGACCTTTCTCATCGGCATCGGCGAGTCCCGCGATTTCCGTCTCGGGAACCTGCGCCCACATCGTGTCGAGGCCGTGGCCGTAGTTGCCGCGCCCGGTGTGGCCGATAATTCCGACGCGCAATTTTTTCTCCTCGGCGCGAGCGGCGAGGGAGAGCGACGAGGCGATGCTGAGAGCGAGGAAGTGGCGGCGGTTCATGGGTTGGGGATTTGGCGGAGTTCGCCTGATGCTATTCGCGTGAAGCTGCGGAGGAACAGGCGCGAATCGCCGGATGCGTTTCGGGTGGGGATTGCATTTCACGTTGGCTCGCGGCGCGGCGCGCATACAGTGCGGGGCATGAAGAGAACCTCCTGTGTGATGATTGCGCTCGCGCTTCCGATTTGGATCGCGGGCTGTGATCGAAATGATGTGACCTCCACCGAGAAACTGCCGCAGGCACCGCCGACCTCGGAGCCGCTGTCCGCGCCGGTCGCGCTGCCGGAGGGCGTGCTCGGGAGCCGCCCGATGTCCGGGCTTTCGGAGGAGGAGAATGCGAAATTCGAAGCGTGGTGCAAACGGTTCGGACTCGATCCGAAGGATCCCTCGATGCTCGACGCGGACCCGGATCGCGATGGTTTTTCAAACCGCGAGGAATACATCGCGGGCACGAATCCGCTCGATCCAAATTCGGTGCCGGGGATGCTCGATGGAGTGGTGATGAAGGAATACAACGAGGTGCGCGTGCCGGTCCTGTTGCGCGAGGTGAAGGACGGCAAGGCGCGCATCGAGCGTCTCGACGCACCGGGCGCGGAGGAGGTGCAGCAGGGCGCGACGCTGAAGGGCCTGCCGTATCGTGTCGTGGCGATGAAACACGAGGTGAAGGCGGACAAGCACGGCGTATTCTCGGATGTCTCGCAGATGACATTGGAAAACACAGACACGAAGGAGTCCGTGGTGCTCATCCGGGATCTGCCTGCGCGCAGCAGCGAGACGCACGCGGTGATCGCGGGATCGGACGGCGCGACGCAAAAAATCCACACGGACGAAGTCATCGAGCTGACTGGGCAGAAGGGCAAAAAATTCAAGGTCCTTGAGCTGCGGCCGGAACAGGTCGTGATCGAGGAGATCGGCACGCGGCGTCCGCTCACGATTCCGAAGCGCTGACGCCGCGGCTGCACACATTTTTCACGGCACACTCAAGATGAAATTCTTCAGCCGCCCTGCACTCATCGCACTGCTCTGCGCCTCTGCGGCGGGAGCTGCGGAAAAATCCACCTTTGCCGACTGGCCGCACCTGAACGGCCCGGCGCACAACTGCACGACGCCGGAGTCCGGGCTGCTGCAAAAATTTCCCGCGGACGGTCTGCGCGCGATCTGGGAAATGCCGCTCGGCGCGGGGATGGGGGGGCCGGCGATTTCCGGCGGGCGCATCGTCGTGTTTCACCGGCTCGGTGAGATGGAGACGGTGGAATGCCGTGATGCCGCGACCGGAAAGCAGCAGTGGAAATTTGACTACGAGGCGCCGTATCAGCCGCGCTACGGCGGCGGGCGTGGGCCGCGGACGAGTCCGGTGATCGCGGAAGGGCGGGTGTTCGTCTTCGGCGTCACGGGAAGGCTGCACTGCCTCGATCTCGCGAGCGGCAAGGCGATCTGGTCGCACGACTGCGCGCGCGAGTTTTCGATGAAGCCTGCATTTTTCGGATTCGGCTCGACGCCGATCGTGATGGGCAGTCGCGTGATCGTGCAGCTCGGCGGTGTGATTGACGGCAAGCCGGTGAACTCGGTCGCGCTCGATGTGGCGACTGGAAAAATGCTCTGGGCTGCGGCGCACGAGTGGGGCGCGAGCTATGCGACGTCCATCCCCGCGCGGCTGCATGGTCGCGACTGTGTGCTCATTTTTGCCGGAGGCATGAGCAGGCCCGCGACAGGCGGGCTGCTCGTCGTGGATGCGGCGGATGGGAAGGTGCTCGCGTCGGTCCCGCATCGCGCGGCGATTGGGGAGTCGGTGAATGTGTCGTCGCCCGTGCTGGTCTCGGCAGAGGAGGGGAAGGCTGCGCGGATTTTTGTGTCGGAGGTGTACACCGCGGGCGGGCTGTGCGTGGAGGTCGCGAAGGATTTCACGGCAGTGACCGCGTGGAATGCGCCGGCATTCGGGATATACTGGATGACGCCGCTCGCGCGCGACGGCTGCATCTTTGGCTTCGCCGGGCAGGGCGAGCAGCTCGCGGAACTCGTCTGCCACGACGTCGCGAGCGGAAAGGAACTCTGGCGCGACGATCTCGGCCGCGGATTTGGCCGCGCGAATCTGCTCGCTACGGCGGACGGCGTGCTGTGCCTCGGGGAATTCGGCGACCTTGCGTGGATCGAGATATCGCCGAAGGGCGCGAAGGTGCTCGGGCGCACGAAACTCTTCGATGCGCCGGAGACGTGGACGCCCCCGGCGCTCAGCCACGGGCTGCTGTACGTGCAGCAAAACGAGCCGGGCCGCGACGGAAAGCGGCCGCGGCTGACCTGCTACGACCTGCGCGCGAAATGAACATTGGGATACATCTGGCGGGCGAACGACTAAACGGCCTCGGTCAGAATCTTAATCTTAATCTTAATCCCAACTTTCACGTTTGGTCGGGGAGTAAGAATAAGATTAGGATTAAGATTAAGATTAAGAATAAGAGGGTGATTTCAAAATGAACATCGTGCTGCTGACGCCCGGCACCGGGAGTTACCACTGCGGCGTGTGCATGCGCGACAATGCGCTCGCGAAGGAGCTGCACCGGCAGGGCCATCGCGCGCTGCTGGTTCCGATGTATCTGCCGCTGACGCTCGACGAGGAGGCCGCGAGCCCCGGTGCGCCGATTTTTTTCGGCGGTGTGAGCACGTATCTTCGCGAGAAATTCCCGCTGCTGCGCAAAATGCCGCGCTGGGTGGACCGGCTGCTGAGCGCGCGGTGGATTTTGAAGATGCTCGCGGGCCGTGCCGCGGCGAAGACGGGCGGGCCGGAGGTGGCGGAGATGACGCTCTCGATGCTGCGCGGCGAGATGGGGAACCAGGCGGGCGAATTGCGCGAACTCGTGGCGTGGCTGAAGACGGCATTCGACGGTGCGCCGCCGGATGCGGTGTGGCTCTCGACGGCGCTCCAGGCGGGCCTCGCGCGTTCGTTGCGCACGGAACTGAATGTCCCGATCCTCGGATTTTTGCAGGGCGAAGACACGTTTCTCGACGGACTGGGATCGCGCTCGCCGGAAATCTGGTCGCTGCTCGCGGAGCGGATGAAGGACGCGGATGTGTGGGTCGCGCCGAGCCGGTACTTTGCGGACCTGATGGCCGCGCGTCTGCGCTGGAGCGGCGCGGAGACGGAGCGCCGGATGCGCGTGGTGGCGAATGGAATCGCGCTGGAGGATTTCGCCGCGGAGCCGGAGCAGCACCACAGCGCGCCGACGATCGGCTATCTCGCGCGGTTCGTGCCGGGGAAGGGGATTGGCGTGCTGGTGGATGCTTTCATCATCCTCAAAAAGCGGAATACGATCGCGGGCCTGCGCCTGCGCTGCGCGGGATCCATGACGGACGGCGACGCGCGATACGTGGAGACACTGCGCGCGAATCTCGCCGCCGCGGGCTGTGCGGGCGATGCGGAATTCCTGCCGAATGTGTCGCGCGAGGAGAAGATTCGTTTCCTGCGGAGCCTTGATGTCTTCAGCGCTCCGGCGACGGCGAGCGAGGCATTCGGGCTCTATGTGATCGAGGCGCTTGCGGCCGGTGTGCCCGTGGTGCAGCCGCGCGCGTGGGCGTTCCCGGAGATCGTCGGTGAAGCGTGCGGCGTGCTTTTTGATCCGGGAATAAACGCGGAGAGCGCCGCGCTCGCGCTCGCGGATGCGCTGGAGGAAACGCTGCGTGATCCCGCGCGTTTGCATGTGCTCGGCGCTGCGGCGCGGGAAGTCGCGCGCGGGAAGTTTTCGCTGCGCGGAATGGCCGCGTCGTTCGTGGAACTCGCGGCGTCGCTCGGCGCGAAGACCGCGGGAAAAAGCTAGTGCCGTGTCATGTGGGAGGTGATGGGTTCCCCGAACGCGCACAGGATGTGACTGGTGACTGGTGAGAAGTGACTGGTATCCAGCCCTGATCGCTTCGTGAAAACCGGAGGACCAGTCACGGTTCACCAGTCACCAATCACAGCAGCCGGACTCGAAAACCGACCCATCATTTCAGCGCTGACGCGGCACTAGGCGAGCGCGAGGAGCGCGAGCATCCGGCCGGTCTGGCCTTTTTCGCGGCGGTAGCTGTAGTAGCGCTCACTGTCGGCGGCGGTGCAGCGGGCGCAGTCGTGGATGGAGGTGAGGCCGGCTTCGCGGCACTGGCGGAGGATGTCGGCGGCGAAATCCACCTCGTAGTTCGGCGGGCGGATGCAGGGGCCGAGCTGTGCGGTGATGTCCGCACGCACGCAGCCGAATTTTTTCACCATCGCCTCGATGGCCGCGGAGACGATGCCGAGCTGCGTGCCCTTCCGTCCGCTGTGGATGCAGCCGATGGCGCGCCGCACGGGATCGACGAGCCACACGGGGGCGCAGTCGGCGACGTAGATGCCGAGGCAGACGCCGGGATCGTCCGTGATGAGCGCATCCACGCCGGAAACTCGCACGGTTTCCCCGGTTTCCACGGGCGCGACTGCCGCGCCATGCACCTGCTCGGCGGTGATGAAATGGCGCGCGCCCGCGCCGATGTGCGTGCGGATTTCCGCGTGATGATCCGCGAGCAGTCCGAGTGCGGCGGTGCGGTCAATTTTCACATCGAGCCCCGGCACGCGGCCGGTGAATGCGTGCAGGACGGGCAGGGGCGAGAGCGCGGGAAACGTCTCGTAGGGACACTCGGGCATCGTTCCTACTCGGACTGAATCAGCGCGGGGTGGGGGCGTGGGAACAGTCCGACGGGGGATGCGACTTGCAGCGCCGCGATCGTGGGATCCTGTATGACCTCGGCGCCGGTGGCGCGGTCATATTCGGCGAGGGCGACATTGTAGTCGGAGAGGGCCTGCTTCTGGGTGGTGCGCGCCTTGGTGAGCGCGACGCGGGCATTCAGCACATCGAGCTGCGTGCCGGCTCCGGCGTTCAGGCGTTCCCTGGCAAGGCGCAGTGCCTCGTCGGCCTGCTCGACGACCTTTTCCTGCGAGGCGATGACTTCGCGGGCGACTCTGGCCTGCGCGTAGGCTTTCTGGACTTCGAGTTCCACCTGCTGGATGGAATCGGCGAGGCCGACTTTTGCGGAGGCGAGGCTGGCCTTGGCCTGATCCACATTTCCCTTCGTCTGGAATCCGTCGAAGATCGCCCATGTGCCGTTTACGCCGAGGTACCAGCCGTTCGCAACCTTCGAGAGATCGCTGCTGCTGCGCGAATTCACCATTTCGTATCCCACGTTGGCGTTCAGGCTCGGCTTGTAGCCGGCCTTTGCGACGGTGATCTGCTGCTCGCCGCTGGCGACGCTGTTTTGCTGCGCGCGGAGGATCGCGCGATTTGTCCGCGCGGCGGCCAGTGCGCGTGCGAGGTTCACTTCGCGCGGGATCAGTCGGAGCGTGCCGGAGACGTCCGGCTCGTCGTCGGTGTCGAGGCCGAGGGTCTTGGCGAGCTGGAGGCGCGCGATGTGGAAGTTGTTCTTCGCACGGATGAGGTCGGGGCGCGCGTTTGCGAGCTCGACTTCGGCCTGGAGGACATTGAAGCGCGGCACGGTGCCGGCGTCGAAACGGTTCTGCTGGTCGCGGAGCTGGTCGGCGAGGAGGACGATGCTCTCCTCGGCGACCTTGATGAGTTCGCGGTTCAGCAGCGCGGTGTAAAATTGGGTGCGGACACTCGCTACGACGGTGGAGGTCGTCTCCCGGAGCAACTGGTGGCTCGTGTCCTGTGTGAGTTCGGCGATTTTCACCGCGGCCTTTACCTTGCCGCCGGAGTAGATGATCTGCTGCACTTGGAGCGTGATGCGCCACGACTTGTCCCGCGAGCTGCTGGAGACGAAGGCCGAGCCTGCCGTCACCGAGCTGCTGCCGCCGCCGCTGCCGATCAGCTCGGGCTGGTACTGGTTGTAGCTGCCCGCGGCCTGGACATTTGGCAGCGCCTGCGCGCGGACTTGGATGACCTGCCCGCGCGTGCGCTCGATTTCGTGGATCGCCTTGAGGACGTCCGGATTCTGCTTCAGCGCGAGCGAAACGGCGGCTTCCAGCGTGAGGCTGTGGTGCCGCTGGGCCGGTGTCGTCCCCCCGCCCGCGACGGATTCACCGGTCGTCAGGCCGAGCAGAGTCGCGGCGAAAAGGATCGCCCGGGTGAAGGCCGTCACTGGTTGCAGTGCGGGAAGATTTTTTCGTAGATGCGCAGCCACGTTGCGCGCTCACTTTCATCAAGAAATTCCATGAGGCGCAAGAGATTCTGGATCATGTCCTGGCGGATCTCCTGAACCATCGCGTGGCCTTCGGCGGTGATGACGACCATCACCTTGCGCCGATCTGTCGGGCCCTGCTTGCGGGTGATGAGCGAGAGCTTCTCCAGCCGATCGACGAGGCCGGTAGCCGCGGCGGTCGTGTGCTTCATCCGGCGCGCGACCTCCGTCATCGTGAGCGGCTCGGGATCCTGGGCGAGAAAACTGAGGAGCAAAAACTGGGGAAACGAGAGCCTGCCGCGCACAAGTTCCTTCGAAAGGTTCAGGACAAATGAACGTTGCATCACGATAAACATATCAGCGAGGCGTTCAGCGGAGGTCTTCAGGTCTTGGCGGTGGTCGTGCATCGGGTGGAATATTAAGGGCGTAAAACTCATTGCGTTCCCGGAGTTCGTCAAATGACATTTATCCCCGAATCCCGGCATGGCGGGTGCTTAGAAACACCGTAATCCCAACTCGCCATGCAACGCTACACTGACCAACCGACCACCCTGGATGTCTCGGATGTCCTCCCCGAAGCCTCACTGCCGAAAGAAAAACGGACCGTTCTCCTCCTCGAGGACGATCAGGAATTTCAGGGCATCATGAATGAATTCCTCAGCTCCCACGGCTTCAAGGTCGTGAGCGTGCAGAACGGCGTCGAGGGCGTCCATGAAGTCCTCGCCGGCGACTTCGAGGTCATCCTCTGCGACATGATGATGCCCACGCTGCCGGGCGACATGTTTTTCCGCGCGGTCGAGCGCATGCGCCCGCATCTCTGCAACCGCTTCATTTTCATGACCGGCCACCGCGGAAATCCGAAGGTGAACGACTTCATCCGCAACGTGAACGGCACCATCCTTTCGAAGCCCTTCCATGTGGACGACCTGCTGGAGATGATCGCCTTTGTGCAGGTCCGCACGGCGGTGAACTGAGAGTGTGGAGTCGGGTGATTTTCGCCGGGCTTTGAGAGCCTGAAAATCACCGGCTGAAATCAGCGGGCGTGGCACCGCCGGGTACCCGGGAATCGCCTATCAACTCTTTTCTCTCAACCCCGACATCTGGCCGGGAATGGCGTGACATTTCTGAAATCCGAGCGACTCATGGCACGCTGGCATCGCCGCCGGCAAGACATTCATGCTGCGCCGCTTTTTTAAGAAACTGTTCATCCCGCCGATGGTCGTCCTGGCGGCGGTGTTCATGTTTGTCGAGGAGTGGCTGTGGGATCACCTCACCACATTCACGGCGTGGGTCGCGCGCGCGCCCGTCTTCCGCTGGCTGGAAAGAAAGCTCGCCGCGCTGCCGCCGTACGGCGCGATGGCCGTCTTCCTCATCCCCGGCCTGCTGCTGCTGCCGGTGAAGCTCGCCGCACTTTATTTCATGACGCACGGGCACCCGGGCCGCGGGCTCGCGGTGATCATCGCGGCGAAGATCGTCGGCACCGCCATCGTTGCGCGCATCTTCACGGTCTGCCGTCCCTCGCTGCTCACGGTGCGCTGGTTTCGCCGTTTTTACGAATGGATCGTGCGGGTGAAGACGCGGCTCTACACCGCGATCAAGGCGATGCCTGCGTGGGCGACTGCCGTGCGGTGGAAAAATGCCATCAAGGCCCTGCTCCCGAAGAGGGGAATACTGATGCGGCAGTGGAAGGCGATCGGGCAGCTCGTGCGCAGAAAATTTTCGAGGAAGAGTTAAAGGGTGCTTGGAAACGCGGTGCAGCCGCGTTTCGCGCCGTGGCGCGATGACGAAGCCGGGCTGGTTTGGGCCGGGAAACAGCCTTCAATCCATCACTGCGGCAAGCGGCGGCGGAGGTCGCTGAGGTAATAGCGCATCTTTTCCATGCGCGGATGGTCGGCCCCGAATTTCTGCTCGAACTGCTGGACTTCGCCGGCGATTTGCTCCGTCTCTCGGAGAGCCTCCTCGATGGGACCGGCTTTGTGCAGGGTGACCGCGACATCGTAACGGAGATGGGTGCACAACTCCGTGTGCTCGGGCAAATCCGCAGGCGTGGCGAGGGCAGCGCATTCGATGGCGTAGCCGAGGCCTTCTCGGAGGATTTCCTCGGATGCCTTGAGGTCGCCGCTGTCACGCATCCACCGGCCGACGGTCAGCATGTCATAGGCGGCATCGCGCAGACGTCCGTGGAGTTTGGCGGAGTCTTTTGCGTTGGCGGCTTTGGCGAGCTTCACCAGCTCGCGCAGGGCGTCGGCGGCTTTGAGCAGGAATGGGATGCGGACCGAAAGTTCCTCCGGCTTTTCATACATCCCTGCGTAGTCCCGCCAGACAGATGCAGTCGTCTGCCAGCGGTATTCACTGGGTTCTTCCTTGGCAATGGCAGCGAGGGCTTCCGCCGCCTCCCCGCACATCTTGCGCCCCTCGTCAGTGCGGCCCAGCTTGAAGATGGCCTGACCGAGTCTTCTTTGTGGCTGCGCCATTTCGAAGCGCAACCAATTGACGTCATGCGCATGGGGATTCCTTTTCACTGCAGTGCCGCGCCGGGCCACCGCGTCGCGCAAGTTGGTCTCGGCGGCGGCAAAATCCCCACGTTCGAGCTGGGCGGTTCCGAGGGCAGCGGAATATCCCCCGCCGAAGAGCGCGGCGTGGTATTCGGAAATGCGCGCCCCGCGCTCCTGCAAGTAGGCGCGGGATTCGCTGACGTGCTTTTCGAGTTCAGCAAAATGCGCGTCCTTTTCCGCGGCGGGCGCGGCCCGCCAGACAATGAGCATGTCGTAGCCTCGTTGCGTCGCGACTTCCGCCTTCCTCTCGATGACAACGGGATCGTCGGGGAATTTCTCCTCCGCCTCGGCGAGCCAGCGCTTGCTTTGCTTCTCCAGTTCCTCCGCCTCTGGGCAGCCCTGCTGGCGCAGAAGCGCGGCCACTGTCCGTACTTCGTTGCCCGCGTCGTGCCGCGCCTTGGCGACGGTCGGGAACGTATCAATCGTTCGTTGCGCGAAGGCCGCCATGGCCTGCGCTTGCGCGGTGAAAGCCGCCCGCTGCTCCGGCATCTTGCTGAGCGCGGCGAGCGCGTTGCGCCAGGCTTTGAGCGACTCCGGCAGAATGAACTCGTCCCAGGGACCGCGCCCCTCTTTGGACGGGGCTGGGTAGATTTCGATCACTTCGCTCAGGAGTCGGCATGCGCGCAGGGGCCATCCCTCCGTCTTGGTGGTTTCCAGCGCGCGGCAGAGAACCACCCGCAATTGAATCCGCACCCATCGCACCCCTTTGCGGTCAGCCTTGGGCGACGCTGCACGCTCCGCCGCGACGAGGCCTTTCTCCAGCCACGCCAGCCATGCGGCATCGCCGTCGAATTTTTGCGCCATCGGCTCGGTATTGGCATGCAACCACGCCAGCTCCTTCCATCGTTCCAGCCGTGCAGGTTCAAACTCGGCGAGCGCCGTCTGCTCGGCGACGAGTTCCTTCACTTGGCGAAATGCCTCCTTCTCCACGGCTGTATCACCACGCCCTTTTGCAAATTGCCCCAAACGGACGAGCGAATGCCGGCGCGCCAAGAGCGCGAGTTCATGCACGAATGGATGGCCGTTTTCCTTCGCGAGCACGTCGCGGAAAGCCGTTTCGCTTTCCGTGAAGAGCTTCACGGCGCTTTCGAGGTTGCCCAGCTTCTGCATCAACATCGCACGAGCCAGGATACTCATGGCGGAAATGATCCGTGTTTCCATGGTCTCCCCACCGCTTTGCCTGATTTCCTCAGCTACTCCCTGCGCCTCAGCGAACGAAATCAGCATGGCTGCCTGCTTTCCCACTGCACGCAATTCCGACAGCATTCTCACGCCAATGGCCATCAGCTTTGCGCGCAGGGCACCGGGGGACTTGGGTCGCAGGCGCAGCCAGTCGGCGGCGAGCGTATCGAGCTGCCCGCTGCAGACCGCCAGCTCTTCGTGACGTTCCTGACTGAAACGAAGGTGTGCCAAGCTGAGCAGCGCAAAATTCTGAGCTTCACGCATGCTCTCATCTTCCGGCGCCTTGGCCGAGAGTTCGCGGGCCAGCGCGAGTCCCTTGTTGGCAGCCGCCTCAGCCACTTCGTCGTCAGAAGTTGCGCTGGCGATCGCTGCGCGGTTGAGCGCAAGCCGCACCTCATGCCGCCGTGTCACGTCGGAAATGAGATCAGCGGGAAGCTTCGCGTAGTAATGCTCGGCGGCAGCGGCGAGGTCTTCGAGTACGCTGATTTTTCCGATCGGGACGAGCTTTTCCCGAAGGCCGAAGACCGCCTCGTTCACGAGCTTCTCCGCCGCGTCGCGGGCATCCTGCGCCTGGCGGAACCGTGTCGTCGCGAGCTGCTCGGCGTCGGTCGCCCGCTGACGCAGCGTGCGCTCGCGGAAAAATCCCGCGCCCAGCCCGATCGCGATGACACTCGCGATGGCTCCACCGATGAGCGCGAGGCGGGTGTTGCGTTTCCGTCGCGCATTGGCCTGCCGCCGCCGGTGCTCCGCCTCGCGCGCCGAGCGCCGGATGCCGAGCGAGCGCAGTCGTTCCGCGAGTTCCGCGGCGCTGGTCAGGCGGCGCGCGGGATCGCCGTCGAGGCACTCGGCGAGGTCTTCGCGCACGAGGTCGTCCTTCACCTCGCGCTCCCAGCCCGGCGCGAGCGCGTGGGCGAAGTCGCCGATGACCATCTGGTAAAGAATGACGCCAAGCGCATATACGTCGCCCTGCACCGTGTAGGGCTTGCCGGTGAGCTGCTCGGGTGGCGCGTAGAGGCGTGTCATGCTGCTGCCGCTGCCTTTGTTCACGAGCGTGTTCACCGTGAAGCCCGCCGCCGTGATCTCGTGCTCCGCCAGCGCAGATTTATCCGCCAGTGCGCCGATGCCAAAGTCCGTGATCTGCGGTGCGGCTTCGCCATCGGTCCGCGCCTGCATGAGCACATTCTGCGGCTTCAGATCCTTGTGCAAAATGCCCACCGAGTGCGCGGCGGACACGGCCTCCGCGATCTGTGCGACGATTTCCAGCCGGCGTTCCATCGGCACCGCACCGATGCCGCCCTGCGTCGCGCTCCACTCGGTGAGATTCCCGTGCTCCGCAAATTCACTCTCCAAAAAAAACGGCGGCTCATCCAGCTTCACATCGTAGAGCTTTGCGATGTCCGCACGTTCGCCGAGCGCGTCGCGGATGAGGCGGAAGAAAGTCAGCTCGCGCTTGAAGCTGCGCAGCCGCTCCTCATCGAAGCAGAACTTGAACACACGCCGCTGCTTCATCTTCGCCTGCTCCGCCAGCCACACCTCGCCGAAACCGCCCTCGCCGATCTTCCGCATCAGCAGCCAGCCCGTGCGCCCCGGCACTTCCAGTCCAACCGCCGGCCGCCACCCGAGCGTCTCCTCCTCGCCGGGGCGGATCGCGCGCCGCACTTTCTCGCCATCCGGCGGCGGCACGAGCGGCGCGAGTCCTTCGGCGCCGACTTCGAAAATCTCCATCGGCTCGTCGCGCCCCTTCATTAGATACGGCCCGTGTGCGAGCCACACCAGCGCGGGTGTCTCACGTCCTGCGATCTGTGGATGCTCGCGCAAAAAATGCCGCGCCTCGTCGAATGGAAAACGCGAGAGCAGGATCTGGCCGCCGAGTGCCACGTTCATCACCCGCGCCGCGAGATCCGCCGCCGGGCCGAGAATATCCGCCTGGCCGAGTGTGGTGGTGTCCGCCACCTCGCCCGCGTGGATGCCAACCCGCGTGGCGAGCGGGAAGGAAGGCCACTGCATTATCCGCAGCCCGTCCTGCAGCCGCAGGGCAAACCGCACCGCCGCCGCCACGCTCTCCGTGCGAGCGAGGTATCCGTCGCCGGTGTTCTTGATGAGCGTCAGTTTCTCCTCCGCCGCGAACCGCTCGAACAGCGCATTGTGCAACTCCGCCGCCGCCAGATAAGCCATCGCGCCGTGCTGCGATTTGAGATCCGTGGAGCCGACAATGTCGCTGAAAAGCAACACCGCAAAGCGCGTCTCGGAAGAAGACATGCGCGGCTTCCTAGTGATTCGCCACTCTCTGCGCAAGCCTGCCAAATCCGATGCGTCCGCAACGGAAGCCCGGCCTATCGCTCATCATGTGGCCGGGAAGCAGCTTCGGCAGGATGCTGAGATTGATGAAGCTGGGGCTCCGGATTTTCAGCCGGTACGGAGTGCCGCCGCCCTTCGAGTAAATGTAAAAGCCGAGTTCGCCCTTCGGGTTTTCCGCGCCGAAATAGACTTCGCCGACGGGTGCCTTCAGTCCCGCCGTGTGGATGATGAAGTGATGGATGAGTTCCTCCATCTTCGTGAGCACGGTCGTCTTCGGCGGTGGATAATTTTTCGGATCATTCACATGCCACGCGCCGCCCGGCATCGTGTCGCAGACTTGGCGGAGAAGGAGCCTTTTCTCGTGGCAGTGGAAGGCGATCGGGCAGGTGCTGCGGTGGAAGTTTTCGAGGAACAGTTCAGTCGTCCCGCACTTCACTTGCCGCCGAGATTCTTGATTTCGATGTCCGCCAGCGCGGCGAGTTTTGCGCCGTCCTTGATTTGCGCCGCGTCTGCCTTTGCCGTGCGGAACATCCCGATCGCATCCTCCGGTTTGCCGAGCTTTACGTAGCGCTGGCCCATCACGAAGGCCATCGGAGCACGCAGCTTCGGCGGCAATTGCGCCTGCATTCCCGCCCAACCGAACTGGCCGGTGACACCTTTCCACGCAGCCAGGAGTCCGATCATCTGCGGGATTCCGATTTCTTTTGCACGTAACGTCGCGACCAAATCCTCGCTCAGATGAAAATAGACGGCCTCCGCGTCTGCCGTGAGGCCGGCCCTGCCGACACTGCCTTTGATGAAAAGTTCCTCCACCGCCAGCAGGATCGGCACGCTGTAAATGTCGGGATACACCACTTCGCCTCGGATGAATTTCCCTGCAAATCCGGTGCCACGCTCACCGGACCACATTTCATTCAGCATCTGCCGGTCCACGAGCGTGAGCGTGGATTCCATGAGCGTCTTCATGGCCGGGCCGTTGCCGGTCGCCAGGATGCTTCCGTAGAGCTTGCCGATCTGGTTGCGGATGCCCGGCACATCTTCGTCTTTCAGTTCGCCGCTCAGCGTCAGCAGCAGCAGAAAATGAATCAGCTCACTGCGGCCAGTGATGGTGTAGTGATCGGCCGGCCTTCCATCGGGGAATGCCTCCCGGATTTTGCGCATCGCATCCGCCCACACGGTCTTCGCCTGCTCAGGCTGCTGCCGAAGATCGAGGATGGAGCCGAGGATCAGGTTCGCGTGGATAAACTCCGCGTCCACTTTGGAGGGCTTCGCTTTCGCCAGTCTCGCGGCGACGAACACCCGCGCCTTGGCCTCGGCTTCATCCAGTTTTTTCATGGCGACCAGGCAGCGTATCGCTTCAAAAGCGAAGGCTACATCCGGGTCTGCCTGATCAAAACGCTGGAGGATCGGCCAGGCCTTTTCAGGCTGACCACGGATGGTGCACAGTCGGCGGTAGGATTCGCTAAAGAGCGCGGGCCAAAGGATGTAGCTCCCGACTGAAACGAGGCCGTCTTTGTCAATCTGTTCAAGTCGGATTCTTGCGCGCTCGATTGCCTGATCCACCTGGCCCGTGGCTTCGTAAAAGCGGTTGATGTGCCAGTCCAATCCGAGCTTCATATCCTGATTCACGTGGAGAATATCGGCAGCATCGAGGACTTGCGACATTTTCTCGATTCCCTCCTGCCAATCCGCCGGTCCGCCAACTTCAAGGCTCGACCGGTATCGGTTGATGTATCCGATCGCAATCGCATGGCCGAGTTGATCGCTGACCGTCGGAGCGATTTCCGAAAAGTCGCGGCGGGACCTGAGAAACTGAAAAATGGCATCCGCATCGTCCATCCGCTTTTGATTCAGATAGGAAACGAAAAGCTGGCACGCGGCCAGGATCGCCCATGGCTTTGCCTCGGACTTGGAAGCCTCCGTCAGCCGTGTCTCCGCGTCGCCGGTCTGCTTCTGCTGCTCCAGGCACAGGCCCATCTTGAACTGCGCCTGGGCAAGGGTGTCCTTGTCGGCGGAAGTAGCCGCCTGCTTTTCGTAAACTGAGAGTGCTTCGCTGAATTTCCCGGCGGAAAAAAGTTCGTCGCCGAGTTCGAGCGGCTGCGGTTTTGCCGGAAGTGTCTGCCGGTAGGCCGCCAGCGAGCGCACGCGGGTGTCAGTGTCCGCATTCAACTTTGCACGAAGTTCGCGTGCGGGGATCGAGAGCGGATCGAAGACTTCGACCGGGCGCTGGTTTCCGATTTGGAAGCGCAGGTAACTGCCGACACGTTCCGCGGTAAGCCGCAATGTTTCACCATCCAGCGACTCCAGCGGCAACGGTTGACGACGGAGGACGATTTGATTTCGCAGGATCAATACCCCCGGCAGCCCGCTGCCCGCCGCGTCTTTTGTCTGCGTGGCGTGCGGAATGAGTTCGCAGGTCAGTTCACTGACGTCGATCGTCCCTTTGCAATTATTGAGATGGATTGCCACTTCGACGGTTTCCGCCTCGATCGGAACCGTTTTCTTCACGGTCACAAATATCCAATCCTGCTTCGCTCGAAAACCGTGCTGCGACCCGTAAAGATCCTTTCCGGTGTGATCATGGAAAGTAACGAGAACTCGGGGCTGATTCCAACTTCCAGCTCCGACCACGACCTCGGCAGGAATGCGGATGCGCGCGGTCAGCGAGACTTCTTTGACAATGCCGGGATCAACGCGGCACTGCGCGCCAACCTTTTTCGTGCCTTCCGCGTCAGTATTTTCCAATCGCAGGAACCGCTGGCCATTCTCAGTCATCACCGAGACATTCCGATCATCGCACGACGCCATCCAGCGAGGAGCCAGATTCGGCCGCAGAAGCCATTCCTTCTGCGGCTGCGCGAGTACCATCTTCCCGGGGGTATCTGCTGGCGCGGAAGGGTCTTTCTCTATTGCTCGCAAATCGGCGATGTCCAGACGCCCGGTAGCGTCGTCGACTGCCGCTCGGACAAAGAACTGTGCGGATTCGGCCGGCACGCGAAACGCAAGCGATTGGGAGGTCCAGTCCGAGTTCGTCGCAACCCCCCTCGCCGCAAGTGTTATTTGTTTACCGCCACGGTCGACGGCAAAAATCGAGAAGTTCATCGAACCAATCCCGGTCGTGTTGATTCCGGTGCGCCGCGCCCGGAAAGTGATATCCCATTCCTTTCCCCGATGCGGCGCTGCGTCGAATACCTTCTGTACAAAGACATATTTTGGATCGCCGCGGCGACGTTCGACGCGGAGCACGGGCTGTCCCCCATCGAGAATTACCGAGCCAACTTCAGACGGGGAAGCGCTCCAGCCTTTCATCCGATCTGCAAAATCGCTGGACTCCAGATCGAGCACGATCCTCCGCGAAGCCAGAACCGGCGGAACAAGCCGGAACTCATAGGCACGACCGCCGTCGTATTCCATGGAGAAGCCGAGTACGTCCTTCAGATTGCGCACCCCGCCGAACACCGCTTCGAGTCGCGTGTTGCCGCTGAGACTCACCGGGAGCGTGACGCGGCGCTGCGAAAGACGGACCTCCTCCCCTTCGAGCATCGCGCCTTCGGGCAGGTCTTTCCCAAATGGCGGCTTGAGTGAATACACCGGCTCCCACTGTCGCGCACGTTCCGAGAGCGCACGCTGCAACTGCGCGGCTTGCGCGGCATCCCGTGGCTGGAGCAACGCGAGCCACGATTCGATCTGGTGCTGATCCGAATCGGCGAGATTCGCACGATGAATCGCGGTGCGTGCGAATGTCGCAATCTGATCGGCGACGCGGCGGCGCTGCTCGTCCGCGTTTTCGGGCGACACTCCCGCGAGTTCCGCGACGAGGCGGTCGGTCTCGGCGACATCCTTTTCCGAGAGGCTTCCGGATTCGAGCCGCTGCTGGATCTGCGTGTTGAGGCGGTTGATCTTTCCTTTTTGAAAAGTGCCCCGGCCAAGCATCATCACGATCATCACCACGGCGGCAGTCCCGAGGAGCAACGCCGCCTTTTTCATCCAATGCGCGCGCCACATCCTCTTCCGGCGCTCCGGCTGCGATGCGAGCCGGTCCAGCAGGCTGCCCACATCGCGCAGACGATCCTCGGTGTCGCCCTCCGTCGCCGCCGCGATGTCCTCGCGCAGAATCCGATCCGCCACGCCCTTTTCCCAACCCGTCGCGAGTGGCCGCTGGAGGTCGCCGATGGCGAGTTGGTAGAGCAAAACGCCGAGGGCATACACGTCCGTCTGCACCGTGGGTGGTTTTCCGACGAGCGATTCGGGCGGCGCATACATGCGCGTGCCGGTGTGGCTCGAATCGCTGCCGGGCGTCAGCGACATCGTGAATCCGGCCTGCGTGATTCCGAGTTTCTCGAACTGCGAAGCGTCCGTGACGATGCCGATGCCGAAATCCGCGAGCACCGGCGAGGCGTGGCCTGCGGCGTCCTCGCGCATGAGCACGTTCGAGGGCTTGAGATCCTTGTGAATCACGCCGACGGAGTGGGCCGCCGAGACCGCGCGGCAGATCGCGATCATCATCGTGAGCCGCGCATCGAGGGGGACTTTCCCGATGCCGCCTTTTCCCTCCGACCACTGCACGAGGTTGCCCGAGGGAACGTAGTCGCTCTCGAGGTAGAACGGCGCTTCATCCAGCCGCACATCGTGCAGTCGCGTGATGTCGTCGCGGTCGCCGAGTGATTCGCGGATGAGGCGGAAGATGCTCAGTTCGCGTTTGAGCGAACGCAGGCGCTCCGCGTCGAAGCAGAACTTGAACACACGCCGCTCGCCCGTCTTGCGCTGCCGCACCAGCCACACTTCGCCGAAGCCGCCCTCGCCGAGCTTTTCCGTCACCAGCCAGCCGGGCTTGCCGGGCACCTCGACCTCCGCCGCGGGCCTCCAGCCGAGCGTCTCCTCCTCGTCGGGGCGGATCGCGCGCCGCACCTTCTCGCCATCCGGCGGCGGCACGAGCGGCGCGAGGCCCTCGGCACCGACCTCGAAAATTTCCATCGGCTCGTCGCGCCCCTTCATCAAGTACGGCCCGTGCGCGAGCCACGCCAGCCGCGGCGTCTCGCCTCCCGTGAGCGGCGGATGCTCGCGCACAAAATGCCGGCCCTCGTCGAATGGAAAACGCGAGAGCAGGATCTGCCCGCCGAGTGCGACGCTCATCACGCGCGCCGCCAGATCCGCCGCCGGCCCGAGTACATCGGTCTGGCCGAGCGTGGTGACATCCGCCACCTCGCCCGCGTGGATGCCCACGCGCGTGGCGAGCGGGAACGACGGCCACTGCATCGTCCGCAGCCCGTCCTGCAGCCGCAGCGCAAAACGCACCGCCGCCGCCACGCTCTCCGTGCGCGCGAGGTAACCGTCACCCGTATTCTTGATCAGCGTGAGCTTCTCCTCCGTCGCGAGCCGCTCGAAGAGCGCGTTGTGCAATTCTGACGCGGTCAGGTAAACCATCGCGCCGTGCTGCGATTTCAGATCCGTGGAGCCGACGATGTCGCTGAAAAGCAACACCGCAAAGCGCGTCTCGGAAGAAGACATGCGCGGCTTCTAGTGATTCGCCACTCTCTGCGCAAGCCTGCCAAATCCGATGCGTCCGCAACGGAAGCCCGGCCTATCGCTCATCATGTGGCCGGGAAAAAGTAGCGCGGGCTTCAGCCCGCACCGCCTTCGATCCAGCGCTGTCGTCCGAATCAGAAATCCACACCTTCACGCGCCGAAGCGCACGCCTGCTTCTCAGCGGTCGCACTCGCCCATCACGAAGTCGAGGGAGCCGAGGATGCTCACCACGTCGCTCATCATGTGGCCGGGAAGAATCTTCGGCAGGATGCTGAGATTGATGAAGCTGGGGCTGCGGATTTTCAGACGGTAGGGCGTGCCGCCGCCCTTCGAGTAAATGTAGAAGCCGAGTTCGCCCTTCGGGTTTTCTGCGCCGAAATAAACTTCGCCCTCGGGCGCCTTCAGGCCCTCGGTGTGGATGATGAAGTGGTGGATCAACTCCTCCATCTTCGTGAGCACGGTCGTCTTCGGCGGCGGATAATTTTTCGGATCGTTCACATACCACGCACCGCCGGGCAGCGTGTCGCAGACCTGGCGGAGGATGCGGACGCTCTGTTTGATTTCCTCCATGCGCATGAGGTAGCGGTCGTAGCTGTCGCCGACGGAGCCGATGGGCACGTCGAACTCATACTGCTCGTAGCCGCAGTAAGGCTGGCGCTTGCGGAGGTCGTGGTCCACGCCGCAGGCGCGCAGGTTCGGCCCGCTGAGGCCGTAGGAAATGGCGTCCGCTTTGGTGATGGTGCCGATGTCCTTCGTGCGGTCCACGAAGATGCGATTGCGCGTGAGCAGCTTGTCCGTCTCGTCCACGACGGGCAGCACGCCTTCGCAAAATTTCCGCACGGCGGTGATGATTTCCGGAGTGAGGTCGCGCACCATCCCGCCGATGCGCGTGTAGCTTGTGGTGAAGCGCGCGCCGGTGATTTGCTCCATCAGGTTATACACGATTTCGCGCTGCTGGAATGTGTAGAGGAAGACGGTCATCGCGCCCGTATCCATCGCGAAGCAGCCGAGGCCGAGCAGGTGCGCCGAAATGCGCGCGAGTTCGCAACACAGCACGCGGATGGCCTGGCCGCGCGGCGGCAATTCCCAACCCATGAGCTTTTCCACGGCGAGCGCGTAGGCGATGTTGTTCGCGACGGGCGCGAGGTAGTCGAGCCGGTCCGTGTAGGGCACGAACTGGTTGTAGGTCATGTTCTCCGCGATCTTCTCGTCGCCGCGGTGCAGGTAGCCGACCTCGGGCGTGGCCTTCGTGATGTATTCGCCATCCATCTCGAGGATGAGCCGAAGCACGCCATGCGTCGCGGGATGCGACGGCCCCATGTTGATGATCATCTTCTCGCCGAGCGCATCCCCCGCAGTCCGCGAGAGCCCGTCCTGTGTGCGGGCGATGGAATCAGGGACTTCAAATTCAACGGTGCTTGCGGCCATGTGCGTGCGGTTTTTGTGCGCGGACGATGCGAGCGCTGCGCGAATGTCGCAAGGAATTTGTCGCCGCCGGCGGAAGGAACCGAGTGGAGCGAGATCGCGTGGCGCAAGCACCGCAGGTGCCCTTCATAGCAGCACGTCGTCAGTCAGCCATTCGAGCCGCCCGAGCGTGAGCACCGGGGTGTCATCGGTGAACTTCTCGTCGCGTTGAATCAGGCGCCCTTCGGCACGTCCACGCCCAAGCGTCGGCAGATGCTTCGGGCGAGATGACGCTTGATCTCCGTGTGGCGGGGCAACGCCTCGCGAACACCGCTCGCGGGGTTTGCGTAGATCGAATGGCTGGCTCCCTCGCGGAGCAACCGACAGCCGTTGCCTTCGAGATGCCGGATCAGTTCCCTGCGCTTCACGCCACGGCGAGGCTGGCCCGTTCAGCGTGTGGATCATCGCGCAGGGCTTCCGCCTCGTTCACTTCGAGGATGAGCTTCACCGCCTCCGCCAGATTCTTCATGCAGTCCTCTCGCGACTCGCCCTGTCCGTTGGCACCGGGCACTTCGAGGCATGTGGCCCAAAAGCCTTCTTCATCGGGTTCCCCTGTATGGATGATTGCCGTCAGCGTGCGCATGGGGGGAAAGTAGCGTGTGGCTGCGGGCAGGCAAGGCCCCCGCTCACTTTTTCCGCGCCGGAGGCTTGCCAGAATTCGGCGATGGGGCGGCGGCGGTGTGGGCTTCGCCGGGGTAGGCGTCAGCCTTGGATGAGCTCCGAGTGCTCTGTAATATGGAGTGCGGCGGGAAGCGACAGCGCCACGCCGCTTTGGCAGGAGCGGAGCGACGCGGCTGGGCGATGCCGGACGGCTCTCCCGCACACCCAGCGCGCCTCTGGCGCATCTCAAAGCGGCGTGGCGCTGCGCTTCCCGCCGCACGCCAAAAAGGGCGGCGTCGCGGCGCTTCAAATTAATTACCGGCGCCGAAATTGGCGAGGGATATCGTCAAAAATTAGGCG
>JBBRYC010000029.1:0-67608 GCA_038238025.1 Chthoniobacterales bacterium | reverse complement strand
GAGAGGAACACGCCGTCGGGCTTCAGCGCGAGCACGTCCTCGGCGGAGAAAGTCGCGGGCACCACGCGCACGCCGAAGCCCTCCTGCCGCAGCCGACGCAGGATGTTCGTCTTCATGCCGAAATCATACGCGACGATCCGGTGCTTCACCGGCGGCAGCTTTTTGAAGACCTCGTTGCCCTCGCGGATTTCCACATCCGCGCCGTCGCCCTTCACGATGGTCCACTCGGGCGAGAGCTTGCCATCTGGATCCCAGTCGAAAGCTTTCGCCGGCGTGACCTCTTTCACAAAATCCGATCCCGCCATCGGCGGCGCACTCTTCGCGCGTGCGATGGCCGCGTCCACATCCAGCTCGCTCGTGATGCACGCCTGCATCGCGCCGCGCGAGCGCAGGTGCTTCGTGAGCGCGCGCGTGTCCACGCCCTGGATGCCGGGGATTTTCCATTTCGCGAGATACGAATTCAGATCGCCCGTCGCGCGCCAGTTGCTCGTGATGGCGGAAAGTTCCTCGATCACAAACCCGCGCACATGCACCGCGCTGCTCTCGTCATCGAGCGGGTTCACGCCGTAATTGCCGATCTGCGGTGCAGTCATCGCGACGATTTGCCCGCGATACGAGGGATCGGTGAGCACCTCCTGGTAGCCGGTCATCGAGGTGTTGAAACACGCCTCGCCGACCGCCGTTCCCGGAGCACCAAATGATTCACCGATGAAGTGACGACCGTCTTCGAGTGCAAGGACTGCGCGCATGAGTCGCGGAAGATGCGCAGCCCCCGCGCGAGTGCGAAGAAAAAAGTCGCGGAAAATTCGCAGGCTGAAATGCAACGGGGCCGCACGATGGGAGCGCCGCAGGTTCACGGCGACTTGGAAGTCGCCGCTTCCAGTTTGTGCTCGCTGGGAAAATTAGAATCTCGTACGTTGGCACGCGCCCTTCAGGCTATGAATACATCAAGCATCGTTCTTTCCCTCGTGCTCACCGCAGGAGTCGTTCACGCACAGGCACCCGTGCCGGCACCGGCGACGGAACCCGCGCAGACGGAGATGCAGAAGTGGATCGCCACGACGGATACGCAGTGGCAGTCGGCGTTCAACCGCGATGTGGTGGACATTCATGCGGCGGATCTCAAGAAGCTCGCGGGGCAGTATGCGGTGTCTCTCGATGCCGTGCTCGCGAAGGCGAGCGCCGCCGGGGATCTGGATGGTGCGGTCGCGCTGCGCAATGAGCAGAAGCGGTTCACCGAGACGCAGGTGTTCCCAGAGCAGGATGACGCTGCCGAGGCCGCATCGGTGAAACAGATCCGCGCGGCGACGCGCGTGCAGCTCGCGCGCATTGAAACGGAGAACGCCGCGCGGACGAAGGCGCTGCACGCCAAATACGATGCGGTGCTCGCGCAGGCGCAGACCCAGCTCACGCAGGCGAAGCGGATCGATGACGCGCTGCTGGTCAAGGCCAAGCGCGAGGAAGTCGCTGCGGCGTGGATGACTCCAGCAGTTGTGGCTGCCACCGAGAAAGTGACCCCGGCAGTGACTCCGCCCAATCCCACAGTCGGATTCGTCAAGCCCGCCGCGGCATCTGCTAATTTCGCGGAGCATCTCACCGCCCTTGCCAACGGGAGGAGCAGCACAACTCCGCTCCAGCTCGAGAAAAAGGAAACCATCGTGACACAAGCAAAGTTCAAACCGCCGGTAGAGATTTTCGTCGAAGCCAAGACGGACTCCACGGATCTTCGGATTGGCTACGCGGCAGATCAAATCATCTTTAACTGGGAAAGGGGAAAAGCCCAATTTCGCATTGATGGAGGCCCCGGCAACAAGCAGCACAAAAAGACTGGTGGGCTCATTCCAACGAACAAGTATGTGACGGTTCGCTGGGTGGTGATGCCGAAGCGGCAGGCCGTTTACGTGGATGGCCAGTTGCGATTCGAACACCACGGAGACTACTCAGGCATTGATAAGCCGGTCAGCGTATTCAGTGGCGTGGCTAACGCAATTCTGACGGTCAAGTCCATCAAGGTGAAGCAACTGCCGTCTGGAACCGAGTAACTCCATTCCGGAGCCGAGGGACGAGGAACGAGGGACAGGAACGAGGGACGGACTGATTATCCGGCACCGTTTTCCGCTCGCAGGGAGGGACTGGTTTCCCTATGAAAGGCGCAACCTCAGACCATGAGCACACCGCGCATCCTCCTCTGTCTCCTGCTCACCGCAGGCATCACCCGCGCGCAGGCGCAGGACAATCCCGCACCGGCCCCGGCACCGGCGCAGACCGAGATGCAGAAATGGATCGCCACGACCGATGCGCAGTGGCAGGCGACGTTCAACCGCGATGTGGTGGACATTCATGCGGCGGAACTCAAGAAGCTCGCGGCACAGTATGCGGTCTCGCTCGACGCCGTGCTGGCGAAGGCGACCGCCGCCGGGGATCTGGATGGAGCGGTCGCGCTGCGCAATGAGCAGAAGCGGTTCACCGAGACGAATCTGTTCCCCGAGCAGGACGAGGCCACCGATACCGCCTCCGTAAAGCAGATCCGCGCGGCGACACGCGTGCAGCTTGCGCGGATCGAAAAGGAAAACGGCGTCCGCACGAAAGCGCTGCATGCCAAATACGATGCCGTGCTCGCGCAGGCGCAGGCGCAGCTCACGCAGGCGCAGCGGCTCGATGACGCGCTGCTGGTGAAAGCCAAGCGCGAGGAGGTCGCCGCCGCGTGGACCACGCCTGCGATCACGGCTGCTGCGGAACAAGCAAATGCGCCTGCGCCTGCAAATTCTCCAGCTCCCGCAACTCGGACCGTTTCTGCCAAGAAAACGGGGGTGGAATTCGTGATCGAGGCGCTTGTGGACGGCCACTCGGTTCTGCATGTCAAACCAGACGCAATGTATTGGGAATCCGAGAAGGCATCGAAACCCGGCCTGTGGGAAAAGCATAACGACCCGACATACATCAATGGCAAGCCATGGGTGCCTCATTGGCATACAAAGTCCCGCAGTGGCCCGGATAAGAGCTACCCGACACCAGTGCCGTTTGGGACGATCGAACTCGAGTATGAACTCCTCGCTGTGACCAAGGAAAAAGGGCAAAGCGGCATTGAACAACGCTCACCGATTGAGGCGAAGGTGGAAGGTCAGGAATTTGTCGTCCGAATCCCCGATGCGCAAAGCGAAGGCAGGTGGTATAAGTTTACCCTCCGGAAAAAGCAGAAATAGAGGCCGAGGGACGCGCGGCCGAGGGACCGACTGATTATTTGCGCCTGCCCGTCTTGGCGGGAAGTTGCAGGCTGGTGACGAGCATCACATCCAGGATTTCCAAGTCTTCGTCCTGCCCGTAAACTATGACAGTGCGGCCGGTGGGATGCATGGAGATGAAGTCCTGCTGCGGAACGCGAACCGCCCGCCCGTCCGCCAGCCGCAGTGTGAACGGCTGGAAAGGGGTTCGATGAATGACCTTGCCGAGCGCTTCTTTTGTCATGCCTGCGACCCTGCCATGCGGTGGCGTTTCCGTAAAGCCCCTCGTTTCCGGCTGCCACTTCGCACGCTACGACTTATTCGCTTCGATCCACGCGAGCGCCTTCTCGTAGCTTGCGCGCTGGAGGTAGTGCAAAAAATCACCGGGAAGCGGGCGGGGGAGGGCGGCTCCGAGCTGTGTGATGCGTTCCGAGACGGCCTTCAGCCTTTCCAAATGCGCGGCGGGATCGCGGGCGTAGAGTTCGCGGTCGGCGATGACGGCGAGGCGTTCGCGCAGGGTGGTGGCGAGTTCGGCGAAGAGATCGGGCATTGGAAAATTATGGGCTGAAGCTTTTTGAACCACTGACCTGCACTGACCTGCACTGATGAATGCAAATCGGCGCGACTGATTTCATCCCAGCGTGAATCCGCGCAGTGCCATGAGGTGTGCGAATGCGAGTGTCAAAATTCTTCATTAGTGCAGGTCAGTGCAGGTCAGTGGTTCCTTCGTCCTCACCATCTTCGTCACTCGATGCGCACGGCCGCAGCCTGCGCCAGAAGCGAAAGCTCGGCGGCGAGAAACGTGTGCGCCTGGGTCATCGCATTTTCGGTGCGGTGCAGGCAGTCGAGGATGAGTTGGCCGAAGTACGGGAAGCCCACTTCGCCGTGGCAGCGGATGTGATGCTCGCCATCGCCGTCCACGAGGAAAAGATGATCGCCTTCCGCTTCGGTCGCGACGTTGAGATACTTCCGCACCTCGATGTAGCCCTCCGTGCCGAGGATGAACGTGCGCCCATCGCCCCACGTGCGGAGGCCCTGCGGGTTCAGCCAGTCCACGCGGACGTAGTTCGTCGCGCCGTTGTCGGCGATGAGGTTCGCCTGCCCCCAGTCCTCGAATTCGGCGTGCTCCTTGTGGTGATAATTTGCGACTGCTGCATGCACGATGCGCGCGCTCTTCGCGCCGGAGTAGATGAGGAACTG
Source organism: Chthoniobacterales bacterium (assembly GCA_038238025.1). Taxonomy (GTDB): domain Bacteria; phylum Verrucomicrobiota; class Verrucomicrobiia; order Chthoniobacterales; family Chthoniobacteraceae; genus SXWH01. The sequence goes on along the minus strand of JBBRYC010000029.1, from coordinate 63,187 downwards.
CTCGAACTGATGGCTGCCGAGATCAATGAGGATGCCGCCGCATTTTTCGCGGCTCCAAAACCACGCCGGTCGCGTTGCCGGATTGCTGCGGTGCGGCCCCATGCCCATGACCTGCACCACGCGGCCAATCGCGCCCTGCTCGATGAGCTGTCCCGCGCGCACGCTCGCCTCCACATGCAGTCGCTCGGAATAATACACGGCGTATTTTTTGCCCGTGCGTTTCACGGTGGCGCGCGCGGCTTCGAGTTGCGCGAGCGTGGTGAAGGGCGCCTTGTCGGTGAAGTAATCCTTGCCAGCGTCGAGCACGCGGCAGCCGAGCGGCCCGCGATCACTCGGCACCGCGGCGCTGGCGACGAGCTGCACGTCCTTTTGCTCCAGCAGCTCATCCATCGAGCGCAGCACTTTCGCCGCGGGATATTTTTCGCGGAATTTTTCCACCTTCGCCGCATCGGGATCGAAGACGTAGCGGCACTCGCCGCCCGCCTCGGTGAGCCCCTGACACTGCCCGTAGATGTGCCCGTGATCGAGCGCCGCCGCCGCGAAGACAAACTCGCCCGGCTTCACCACCGGCGAGGGTTTGCCCACGGGGGCGTAGTTCATTCCGTCTGATTTCTGGTGTGCCATGTTCGGGCGCGGAAAATGGACGGCGCGTGTGCGAATTGCAACGCGGTCGTACGGCGGAGATGGAAGCAGGCCCGGCTAATTCGGCTGCGGGATCGTATCGCCGCCGAACATCCCGCTGGCGAAGAAATGCGCGAGCACTGCGGCGAAGACGGTGCCGATCAGCCAGAGCGCGAGCCGCCAGCGCCGCCACCGTTCGCGGAATTCAGAAAACTGCACGAGCAATTCCACGAGATACGCCGCGCAGTACGCGGCATTCGCGAGCACGGCGAGGAGGAAGAGCGTGAGAAGTGCGTTGGGTTGCAGCGCGTGTTTCGAGAGCGGAAACAGCCGCGCAAATTCCAGCAGTGCGACTGCGCCGAGCACGAGGTTGTAAAACAGCCGCCGCCATTCCCAGAAGCGCAGCGCGTCTGTGAGGATCTCGCGGATGCCGGGCTTGCCGGACTGCGGCGGTTCGCTGCTCACGGCACGATGCGCAGCACGCGGTTGTTGTAGCTGTCGGTGATGATCAGTTTCCCATCCGGGGCGATGGTGACGCCGTGCGGACGCGCGAGTTCGCACGCGAGCGGATCGCCGCCGACGCCCGCGGTGCCATTCTTCCCGGTGCCTGCGATGCGTGTGATTATTCCGCTTTTCGGATCATACCGGCGTACGGTGTTCGTCTCCGCATCGGCGATGATCACGCTGCCGTCGCGGTCGAGGCAGAGGTGCTTCGGCCCGCTCATCGCGGCAGCGAGCGCGGGGCCGCCGTCACCGGAGAGGCCCGATTTTCCATTGCCCGCGACGGTCTTGATTTTTCCCGCTGCGTCCACGAAACGCAGCGCATTTCCGCCGCGCTCGAGGATGTAAAATGATCCGTCCGCCGCCGCGACGACGGCGCGCGGATCGCTGAGCGGTGCGCTCTTTGCGTCTGCGCCATCCTCGGGTTTGCCGGCTTTGCCATTGCCCGCGACGGTCTCGACGATGCCGGTCGCGAGCGCGATGCGGCGGATGCGCTTGTTGTCAATGTCCGCGACGTAGAGGTGCTTTGCCGCGGGATCGAGCGCGATTTGGATCACGGTTCCGAATTCCGCCTTGTCCGCCGGGCCGCCGTCGCCGCTGAAGCCCTTTTTCCCGGTGCCTGCAAATGTGGTGATGACGCCGGTCTGGGCGTTGATTTTGCGCACGCGGAAATTAAATGCGTCGGAGAGGAAGATATGGCCCTCGGGCGTCACGGCGATGTTGTGGACGCCGTTGAACTGCGCCTTGCGTGCGTCGCCGCCATCGCCGGAGAAGCCTTTCACGCCGGTGCCGCCGATGACTTTCATCACGCCTGTCTTGTCCACGCGCAGCAGACGGTTGCCCGAGGTCATCTCGACGATCGCGATCGTTCCATCCGGCAGAAACTCAGTGCCGAATGGCTCGCGCAGCACGCACAGCGTCGCATCTGCACCCGATTCCCTCATGCCGCCGCCGGCGATGATTTCGATCTTCGCGGCGAAGGCGGATGCGGCGGTGAGAAAAATAGCGAGGGCGGAGAGGAGGCGTGTGAGCATGGCGCGAGGAAAGCAGAGGCAGCCCGCGGGAGTCAGGCGGAAAATTCAAACGCAGAGGCGCAGAGACGCGGAGGGGATGCAGGCGATGCGAAAAAAGATTCCAACTTGCGCAGCAGGGTTTTCATTTTGAATTTGGAAGGCAGGAAATCAGGAAAGCCATTCATGGTTTCATGATTTCCAAATTCTCCTCCCTACCTCCGCGTCTCTGCGTCTCCGCGTTTCAAATTCCCTGCTACGCACCGTAGCGTTCGCGGATGCGCGCGAGTTGCTCAGAGACGCGGGCCGACGAGGCTTTCGCGTCATGCTCCGCTGCCGCAGCCTTCGGCGCTGGTACGCCGTCGGGCTTGGTTATCGTCTTCCTCGCGCCCCCGGAGCCGCCGTAGCTCGTCGCCGCGGACGTGAGTTGCATGTCGTCCGCCAGCGAACGGTGCGCGGTGACGCCGAGCGATTGCAGGACGCCGTGATACGCCTTCACCGCTTCCTCGGGCGTGATCTCGCGCTCGACGATGCGGCGCAGAAATTCGATGAAGGCGAGCGGGTTTTCGGCGTTGTTGATTTTGCGTCCGTAGAGCGCGACGCGCGCGCCGTGCTTCTGCGCGTCGGCGATGAGCTTGAACGCGTCATACGTCGTGCCCGCGCTGCCGCCGAGGATGCCGACGACGAGCTGCGAGTCGTAGGCGACGAGTTCCTCCATCGCCTTCGGGCCGCGCCACGCGATTTTCAAAAAAAGCGGGCGTCCCTTTGCGGTCACTCCGGCGAGGCTGCGGATGATGTGGTCGTTGATGAATCCGTCGAGCTTTTCGGGCGGCAGGCCGGTGTCCACATTTGGATCGAAGACCTCGAGGAAGTAGCGGAAGTTTTTGCGCTCCGCCTCCTCGCGGAATTCCTTGAACGCGCGCAGGGTCTCGTAGTCGCGCTCGAAGTTGTTCGTGAACGTGACCGAGTAAAGTCCGAGGTCCGCGCCGATCGCGGGCGCATCCGTGTCGCAGTCGAGTTCGCCGCACTTGATGTGATCGAGCGTCGCGCTGCGGAATGGACGCGACGGTTCCTTGATGTACTCCGCGCCGCGGATGACCCAGATATCCGTTGCGTCGTTCGCACGCGCGGCGGGAGTGATGTGCGATTTTTCAAAGAGCCGCTCGCGCATTGCGAGCTGCTCCACATTCGACGCCGAGAGCAGCATGATGTCCACGAGGCCCTGACGGATCACCGCGCGGATTTGCTCGCGGTATTCCTCGAGTGTCTTCCAGTGAAACTCCGACTTCAGCACGCGCTCGGGGTTCATCGGGCGCTTCTGCCCCGGCGCGGTGATGCCGAACGCCATGTCCGCATCCTTCGCGTCGGCGATGATGAACGCCTTGCTGCCCGAGGGATTTTTGCGGATGTCGGCGATCTTCGCGTCGAGGGATTTCATGGAGCGGGGGAGGGTAGGCGAGCTCGCGCGCGGATGGCGAGTGGCGAGTGGCGGGCGCGAGATGACGAATGATGAATGACGAAGGCGAGGCGCGACAATGTAGGCGAGGTTTCCAACCTCGCGCGGGAGGTTGGGCGGAGGCGGCGGGATGGTGCGGAGCGAATGTCTTGCGTGAGATTGCGTACCTTCGCCCACCGCCTCGCTGTGCTCGCCCGCGCGAGGTTGAAACCCCCGCCTACTTTAGTCGCGGTGGTAGGGCGTGCCGGCGTTGATGCACCGGGCGCGGTAGAGCTGTTCGAGCAGGACGACGAGGGCGAGTTCGTGCTGGAGCGTGAGGGGGCTCAGCGACCAGCGCCAATCGGCCTTCTTGCGCAGGTCGTCGCTGTGGCCGTCCGCGCCGCCGATGAGGAAGGCGACGGATTTTGTGCGCGCGAGTTCCCAGTCGGAGAATTTGCGCGCGAGTTCGCGGGACGTGATTTGTTCGCCGCGCTCGTCGAGCACCACGCGGAACATCCCCTCGCTCCGCGCGAGCAGCAGCTTGCTTTCGTCCTCGCGCGTGGATGATCGCAGCGCCTCGAGCTCCACGCCGTTCTTCGGCGGGAAGCGTTCGAGGTATTCCTCGACCCCGGCGCGCGCGAAAGCGAGGCGCGGTTTGCCGATGGTCAGGACGTGCAGGCGCATCGCGCGGCGTGGCTAGACGGGCGCGAAATCAATCATCCGGCGCGCGGCGTCCACGCGGCAGACGATCACTTTCAGCTCGTCGCCGATCTTGAATGTGCGTTTTGTGCGGCGGTTGACGAATGCGGAGCGCACGCGGTCGTACGTGTATGGCCCGTCGGGCAGCGATTCGCTGGCGATGAGGCCGGTCGTATCGGCGTCGGGCAGCTCGACGGTGAGGCCGTGGACGCGCGCATCCGAGACGATGGCGCGGAAGGTGTCCGGCTTTTCCGAGTCGAGCTGGCGCTGGAAGAATTCGATCTTCTTCACGAGCCGGCTCTCCTGCTCGGCCTGCGCGGAGGTGCGCTCGGTGTCGGAGATGTGCTTCGAGAGTTCCGTGAGACTCTTGCGATTTTCTCCGCGCTCACCGCCGAGCACGCGGTGCGCGACGAGGTCGGCGTAGCGTCGGATGGGGCTGGTGAAGTGCAGATAGTTTGCCTTGTGCAGGCCGTAGTGCCCGAGCGGATCGGGGCTGTATGCGGCGCGGCGGAGGCTCTTGAGAAAATCAATCTTCAGCCGGAATTCATCGGGCCTTCCGCGGATGAGTGAGAGCATGCGCGTGACTTCCTTGCGTTGCGTCATGTCGCTGAGGCGCAGGCCCGCGGTCGCGGCGGTCTTGCGGAATTCGTTGAGCCGATCCGGGTCGGGCTTCTCGTGGATGCGGTAGATGCACGGCACGTTGCGGCGCTGGATTTCCTTCGCGACAGCTTCGTTTGCGAGCAGCATGAATTCCTCGACGAGCTGGTGCGACTCGTCGTTCACCATGCGCTCCATGCGCTCGGCGCGGCCCTCTGCGTCGAGCCAGATTTTGATCTCGGGAAAATCGAGATCGAGCGAGCCGGCGGCGAAGCGGTGCTTCCGCACGAGCGATGCGAGCTGCCACGATTCGGACACGGCCTTCGCGACATCGGGCGCGAAGCCGATGACGTGCTCGCCGCGGATCATCGCCATCGCCTGTTTGTAGGTGAGCCGCGCGTGGACTTGGATCACGGTTCTGGCAAAGCGGACTTTGTGGACTTTTCCCTGCGGCGTGAGATCGAAAAATACCGAGTGTGCGAGCCGCGGGACGCTGGCGCGCAGCGAACAGAGATCCGCGCTGAGGCGGAAGGGGAGCATCGGGATGCAGCGATCCACGAGGTAGGTGGAGTTCGCGCGGCGGCGCGCTTCCTTGTCGAGCGCGCCGCCGGGGCGGACGTAGTGTGCGACATCGGCGATGTGGACGGTGAGCTGCCAGCCGTGAGCGGTGCGCTCGACGGCGATCGCGTCGTCGTGATCCTTCGCGTCGTCGGGATCGATCGTGAGCACGAACTGCCCGCGGCAGTCCTCGCGCTCTGCGATCACCTCGTCGGAAATTTCGGACGGCACCGCCGCGGCCTCGCGCTCGCAGGCCTCGGGAAATTCCGCCGGCAGATCGTGCCCGCGGATGACGGAGAGCATGTCCACGCCGGGTGCGCCGACGGCGCCGAGCAGCTCGGTGATGCGGCCGGTGGGCAGTTCGCCTGCATCGGTCCACGGTTCGAGTTTGAGGATCACCTTGTCGCCGACACGCGGTGCCCGCGGGAGTTCCTTCCCGCCGCTGCGCACGAGGAAGACATGCGGGTTCCGCGGGTCGTCGGGGATCAAGACAGCCTGCCCGTGCTGTTTCTGAAAAAGTCCGACGATGCTGTCGTGTGCGCGGGTCACGACGCGCGTGATGCGCGCCTGATCGCCTTGCGACGGCGTGGCCTCGACGATGTCGCCGTGCAGCGCCGTGCCCGTCATGCCGTCGGCGATCCATGCGATGAGCCGGTCGTCGTCGCCGATGAGCCGTGCGCCGCCGCGGATGTTGAAGAGCAGCTTCCCTTGCAATTTGCGTCCCGGGCCTTTCATCACGCGCGGGCCTTTCGTGCTGCGGCGGCAAATTCGGCGGCACGCGCGCTCAGCGCATTCCAGTCTGCCGATTTGAAAATGTCGCGCGTGAGCAGTGTCGAGCCTGCGCCGACTGCGGCTGCACCCGCATTGAAATAGTCGGGCACATTTTGCGGTGTGACTCCGCCGGTGGGGATGAGTGAGAGCATGGGCAGCGGTGCGAGGATGGATTTGATGTAAGCGGGGCCGAGGTTTTCTGCGGGGAAGATTTTCACGAAGTCCGAGCCGAGTTCATGCGCGGTGAATGCCTCGGTGGGTGTCATCGCGCCGCACGCGACCGGGACGCCGTAGCGGTTGCAAATTTCGATCACACTCGGCCGCACGACGGGCGTGACGACGAACTGCGCGCCCTCAAGCATCGCCTGCCGGGCCGTCTCGGAATCGAGCACGCTGCCGACGCCCATCACGATTTTTTCCCCGAGGGCCGAGCGCGCGTCGCGGATCACTTTCAGCGCGGCGGGGGTCGTCATTGTGACCTCGATGGCGTGAATGCCGCCGGCCACGAGGGCGTGGATCGCGTCGAGGAGTTTGTCCGCATTTTCAGTGCGCAGGATGGCGATGACGCCGGGATCCGCGAGCCTGCGGACGAGTTCCAATTTCTTCATGTGCGCACAATGCACCCGCAGCGGGGCGGCGTGGCAAGCTCCGAGCTACTTGCAGGCGTGGAGCTGGGCGGTGACGACGGACTTCAGCGACTTGAGTGCGAGCTCCTGGATGCTGAAAGGCTTCGTGATGAATTCGCAGCCGCCGCGCAGCGAGGATTTCACGCAGGTTTCCAGCGTGGAGTCGCCGGTGACGAAAAAGATCGGCGTGTCCCGATACGGTTCCATGGCGCGAATCTGCACGGCGAGATCGAAGCCGCTGAGATCCGGCATGTGGACATCGAGGATGATGAGGTCGTGTCTGTTTGCGGCGAGTTCCATGAGCGCGGTGCTGGACGCGAGTGCGTGGCCGGCCTGGATGCCCGCGAGTTCGAGCGCGACTACCGCGGTGGAGCAGCAGTTCGCATCATCGTCCACGATGTAGGCGCGGGCATCATTCAGGCGGATGCTGCCCTCGATGTCCGGCTCGGAGAGCAGGAGGGCGATGAATTCGATGCCTTGGAATATCGTGCGCAGGGTGGACTGGGTGATCTGCCCGGGCAGCAACATGAGATCCGCGAGCAGGTTTGAAAATGCCGTGCAGACGCGGTGCAGGATGGGCCGCTCCTGATCCATCGCCCGCCCCGTGATCGTGCGCGTGTGCGTCTCGATCTCGGCGAGGAGCCCGAGCTGCCGCTGGTCGCGGCTGAATGCCTGGTAGCTGCGGCGCATCGCCGCGACCTCCGCGGATGTGTGCGTTGCGCGGATTTCCGGCGCGGCAGGCGCCGCGCGTTTCGCGAGCTTCGCATGGAGCCGCGCCTCCGCGAGGCTCGCGCTGAGTTCGCGGATTTCGCGCTGCGCGAATTCGAGCCGGGCGTTCAGATCGATCATGTCGAGGCGGCGCCTTTCAAAGTGGGCCTCCATGTCGTCCGGGGCGGGGGCGGCGCTGCCGTTTGTAGTGAGCGACTGGACGAGGCGTTCGACTTCGGCCGCCTGCTCGTTGAGCTGGGCTTCGAATGCAATTTCGTTTTCCGCGAGCTGCTCGCGCAGCACATCGCGCTCCCGGATGAGTGTGGCGATCTGCCCCTGGTCCCCTTCGGACGGGGCCTGTGTCCCGTCGGCAGGCGTTGGAGTCCCGTGGCCGGATTGCGGCAGCGCGGGATGTCCGGCTGCCAGTCCGGCTTCGTTTTCCAAGAGCGCCCTGTTCGTCTCCTCGGCTGCGGCGAGCCCGTGCTGCAATTCGAGGATCGCTCCCTCAAGCTGCTCGATCGCTTGCGCGTCCGCGCCGGCGGCGGTGGCTTCGAGCACGCCCTGGATGTCGGCGACATTTGCCTGGCTCTCGCGGGCGAGCTTCTCGGCGGCCTCGCGGGCGTAGCCTGCCTCCGCGAGCTGGTCTTCGAGATCGCTCACGCGCTGCTGGAGTTCCTTGATTTGCGCGGCCATCCCGTCCCGTGCCTGCCGCAGTGATGCGAGCTGGCCGGCCTGCTCACCGTCCGTCCTTTTCCTCGCGACCGTGAGTTCCTGCCGGGTTTCAGCGAGAGCCTTCTGTGCCTCGGCGATGGCCTTCTGTGCGTCGGCAAAATTCTTCTTCGCGAGCGCGGCCGTCTCCAGCGCCTTGTCCCTCTCGTCCTTCAGCAGATCGCGCTGCCGGTTCGCCGACTCGCGGAGGCGAAATGCGTCGGTCCGCTGCTGGTCGGATTCCTCGAGCTGGCGTTGCAACTTTTTCCGCTCACGGATCGTCGCATCGCGCTCGTCACTCGCGTCGCGGGCGTCGGCCTCGGCCTGCCTCAGCCGCTGCTTCAGGTCGGAAATCGCCGGGCCGTACTGCGCCTGCTGCTCGGCCAGCATGTCCCGCTCGCGGATGAGCGCCTTCATCTGGCCGCTGTTTTGCGTGCCCGCGCCGAGCTTTTCCTCGAGGTCGAGCAGCCTGTTGCGCAGTTGCTCGCATTCCTCCTCGGCCTGCCGCTGGCGGCGCCGGGCATCGCGCGCGGTGCCCTGCAGTTCCTCGATCAGATTCCGGATCTCGCGCGACGGATCGCGATCCGGCGTGAGAAAATCCGGGGGCAGGCCGGTGGCAGGCTCCGGGGAGGTGCCTGCGCCGGGAAACTCTGTAATCTTATTGGAAGCCGTTGCCATGGATGGCCCGCTGCCGTGCGAAACGGCAATGGGGCGCTTGATTTTCAAGCAAACGACGTGCCGAAGTTTGCTTCCGTTTGGCGCTTACGTCACCCCTGCAACCTGAAAGCCGGCCTTCTCCAGAACGGCGCGGATCTTCGCGGGTTGGTCGCCTTGCATCTCGATCGTGCGATCCCGCACCGTCCCGCCGGTGCCGATCGCATGGCGCAGTTCGCGCGCGAGATCGTCCAGCGCGGCTCGCGTGATGGCGGGCGGAAAATCGTGGATCACGATCACCGTCCGTCCGCCGCGGTGCGCGGTCTCACGGCGAAGCACGACGCGGCCGAGCTTTCTCGGCTTCACGGGAGCGCCGGCGGCGGGCTTCGCCGGTGCCGGCGGTGCGGGCGCTGGAGGCAGCGGGCCGAGATCGAGGCCGGACAGCGCGTGCCCCAGTCCTGAGAGTCCCTGCTGCTGCGGGTTCACCGGGATTCGATTTTGTTTTTCCGGGCGCATGAGTCCGCGACAGTTTCGCCGCGAAATGCCCGTTTTACAATTCAAGAATCGGAACTAGCCTTCGCGGCAGTCAGCGCCCCATGAAAAAATCCACCCTGATCGCCAGCGCACTCCTCGCGTGTTTTTTCAGCACGATCCCAGCGCTTGCGCAGGGCGTCGAAAATCCCGCGCCCGTCGGTGCGGAGCTGACGAAGAAAATGCCGTATGCGATGGTCGGGCAGATCATTTTTCGCAGCGGCCAGCCGTGGTACCAGGGCAGCGGCACCGTCGTGTATTCCAAGAGCGTGCTCACCGCCGCGCACAACGTGTGGGACCCGGTGAACGGCTGGAGCACCGGCGTGCGCTTCAACCGCGCGCGCAGCGGTGAGGCCATCGCATCGCGCACATTTGCAAGCCGCATCTTCGTCTTCGGCAGCTATCGCACGGTCGCCGCGCGCTACGGGCAGGACTCGAGCCGCTCCTTCGCCAGCGATCTCGGCGGGCTGCGCTTCAATGTCGCGCCTGCCGCCGGTGCATACGCCGGCTGGCGTGCGGATGCGCGCGCGCTCACCGCCGGAGCCCCGGTGCTGAGCCTCGGCTACGGTGCGGAATTTCACAGCGGCGACGAACTGCTCGCCGTCCGTTCGGCGTCGGGATTTGTCCCGGTGCTCGGTGCATTTTTGGAAAGCACGGCGCTCACTTTCGAGGGCGGCATGAGCGGCGGGCCGGTGCTCTCCGAAGTCGCGCCGGATGATTTTCGCGTCGTCGGAATCGTCGTCGCCGGCTCGGCAACGCCGCCCGCGGGCGGCATCCGCGCGCTCGACGCCGCAGGCGCGGCATTCGTCGCCACCTACCTTCGCTACTGAGGTCCTGCGGACTGTGAAGGAAGTCCGATCCCGCCTCACTCAGAGGCATCTGGAAATTGCGAGCCTCGGAATCCTTCGCGCCTTTGCGCCTTTGCGTGACGCATTTCTTTCGAGGTCTTCCAAGGACTGAGCCCCGTGCAAACTTCCCGCATCCTCCGGTTCCTCGCGCTGCTCGCGGTGCTGATCGTCGCGGGATATTTTCTCGGGCGGCACTTCAGCCAGCCTCGCGGCACCGCCAGCAAGCCACAGCGCCCGCCGGCCGCGCGCGACACCACAGCCGCGCCGGCTGCCACCGAGGGCCGCGCACTTTCCCCGGCCGATTTGCTCTCGCAAATCTTCGATCGCCTGCGCAACGGCAATCTCCAGCCGGGCGATCTCGCCGCGCTGCGCAGGATGCTCCTCGGCGCCGATCCGCACGAGGCGATGGCCGCGATTCTTGCGTTCCTCGGGACGGGCCGCGACGCGCGGACGGGCGAAGCTTTCGGCATCCAGAAGGGCGGGGGACTCGCCGCCGCGCCGACATTCCGCGTGATGCTGCTCGACCTGCTCGGGCGCATCGCACGCGACGCGGGCAGCGACGACGCGCTCACATTTTCCCGCGCGCTGCTCACACGCAAGACCTCCGCCGACGAATGGGCCATCGCGCTGCGCAACGTCGCCTGGGCCGCGCCGGAGGACCGCGCATTCCTCGCCGCGAAAATGCACGAAATGCTCGCCTACCAGCCGTGGCGGCAGCAGCCGGGCGCGGGATTTTTCGAGGCGTTCGATGTGATCGTTTTCACGCGGGACGTGACCTTTGCCGCCGACCTCGCAGCGATGGCGGTGAGCGAGGATGACGCGACCCGGCGCGCAGCCGCCGCCGCGATGGACCGCCTCAGCGAGATGGCCCCGCTCGACGTGATGAACTACCTCAACGGCCACCCCGTGGAATTCGCCGACCGCCCATTCCTGCGCGCGGATTATTTTTCAAAGGCCGATCTCTCGCAGCCCCAGCAGCGCCAGGCAGTCGAGGCATACCTCGCGCGTGCCGATGTCGCCGTGGCGGAAAAGGACAAGCTGCTCGCCGTCTTTGCGAGCCCCGGCAGCTTCGTCGGCGACACGCTCGTCACCGAGCCCGCCCCCGCGGACGATCCGCCGCAGCGCACCGCCGGCCTGCGCGCAGCCGTCGGCGACTGGCTGAAGGGAAACCGTTTCCCCGACCTCGCAAACGCACTCGGTCAACTCCAGCAGCGCCTCGCGGAGTAGCTGGTCACCTTTCGCGCCGCATCCGCACGCCGGTGAATTCCGCATCCGGCAGGAAAAACTTCCGCAGCTCGATCTCGACCGCATTAATCGCAAACCGGCGCAGCAGCAGCGCGGCGATTTCCTCCGCGAGCGTTTCGATGAGCGTGCGTTCGCCCGTCGCTGCGTGCTCCTTTACGAGCACCGCCACCTCCGCGTAGTCCACCGTGAGCACAAGCTGGTCGCGCATTTCGCCGAAGCTGCGCGTCGGTTCCAGCACGATGGAGATGAGCAGGCGCTGCGGCTGGCTGCGCTCCGCTTCCGTCGCGCCGATGCGCGTGGAAAGCTCAAGCTGTGAGATGAGGATCTGATCTGGCATGCCGCTCAGGAAAAAGATGCCCTATCGCGGACGCATCGAAGGCTGATCCAAAGTTCCGGGATCAGTGGAAAGCAATTCCCACCACTCTGTTCCTGTGAGCTGCCGTTCGCGAATGGGTGAGAGCGGAAATGCTCGTCCAGCAAGGAGGGTTTTCGCCAGCCGTGTAATCTCCCGCGATGTCTTCGGGCTTTTGAGATCGGAGCCGTAGCCGCCGCGCCGCAAATGGAGTTTGTATGCGAGCCACGAAGTCGGATTGCTGAATCGCTTGTGGATGCGGCTGTGGCACGGACGGCAAAGTGCATAAGTGAAAGGAGGCTCCCATCCATAAGGCTCGGAATAATCCTCGGAATGCGGCTGCACATTTGCCTGTGGATCACCGCAAAGATGGCACGGAGGCTTTGAGCATGGATGAGCCTGGCGTGCTGGCCAGAGACTATGCGATGCGCGCAGCTTACGCTCGCGCTCCTTCGGGGAATAACCGTTGTAGTAGTTCATTGGTGAGCTGGCTTCGGGGGAGATTATGAAAGGCTTTCGGTACTCACCCCACGCGGAACTTCACATCCCGCACCGCGCGCCCGAAGGTCTTCTTCAGCTTCGCGAGGATGTCCGCGCGCAGCGTCCGATCCAGTTCGTAGAGCATCGAGGGCTGGAGGACGCGGATGTGCAGCACTCCTTCCACGAGGCGCTGCGGGGTCGAGTGCTGCGCGATGAACGGGCCGACGATCTCCTGCCATGCGCGCATGATTTCCTCCTCACGCACGCGCTTCGCGAGGCCGAGCTGCGCGATCACTTTCTCCAGCACGCCCGCGATGGGCCTCGATGTATCCTGCGTGAATCCCCGATCGGGCATGCCGCGCCAGTCAGCGATCACTTTGGAGCGGAGCTGCGGGTTCATACCGGTGCATGTTCGCCCGGAAAGCGCCGGGCGCACGCAAAAAACCGCGGACGGGACGCGGCTACTCGCCGTCGCTGCCGATCGCCTCGACCGGGCAGCCTTCCATGGCTTCCTTGCAGAGCTTTTCCTCGTCGGGATTTTCCGGCTGCTTGTAGAGGAAGCTGTGTCCGCCGTCGTCGTTGCGCTTGAAATTGGCGGGCGCGGTCTCGCGGCAGAGGTCGCAGTCAATGCACTGATCGTCCACGTAGAATTTGCCGCTGACGTTTTCGGGATACTTGTTTGCTTGGTCGGCCATGGTCGGATTTGGGCGGCGAAAGTAGCGGTCACCGCCCGTTCGGCAACGCAATTTTTCCGGGAAGATTCCAGTGGTGATTCCGCGCCGTCTTCGGATACTCACGGTCGAAAGAACCGATTTTTCCATGACCGACAAACCCGCTGACAAACTCGTCTCCGCCGAAGGCTGGCATGTGCTGCATCTTTTCTACAAGGTCGAGCACGGCCAGTGGTCGCTGCTCTCGCCGGAGGAAAAATTGCGCGCACGCACGAACCTCAGCGATCTCATCGAGGAAATCCGCGGGACCGAGGGCTGCCAGGTGCTCACATTCTCGATGGTCAGTCCGAAGGCCGACCTCGGCTTCATGCTGCTCTGCGCGGACCTCCACGATGCGAACCGCATCGAGAAGCGCCTCACACTCTCGCTCGGCCCCGACGTGCTCATGCCGACGTACAGCTTTTACTCGATGACCGAGCGCAGCGAATACACCTCGACCGAGGAGGAATACATCGCGGAACTCACCGGCAAAGGAAACGCGCCAGGCACGCCCGAGCACGACAAGGCGCTCGGCGAATGGCGCACGCGGATGGACCACTACCTCCAGCACCGGCTCTACCCCGTGCTCCCGCCGTGGGAGGCGATGTGCTTTTACCCGATGTCGAAGCGCCGTGGCACCGGCGACCAGAACTGGTACGCGCTCACGCACGAGCAGCGGAAGGAACTCATGGGCGGGCACGCGCGCGTGGGCCGCAAGTGGGCGGGCAAAATCCTCCAGCTCATCACGGGCTGCACGGGCCTCGACGACTGGGAATGGGGCGTGACGCTCCTCGCGCACGACCCGATGGATCTCAAGGGCATCGTGTACGAGATGCGCTTCGATGAAGTGACGCACCGCTTCGGCGAGTTCGGCGAGTTCTACGTCGGCCTCCAGTTGCCGATGGATGAAATTTTCCGCCGGCTGATGCTGTGAAGCGCATGTCCGCAGCAGAACGAATTGCCGCCGCGCTCTTTTCGGGCGATACATTTCCCGTGAACGCAAAACGCGCAAGGCTTCACGAATTGCTCCGGCAGCATTCGCCGCTCGTCATCGCGTACAGCGGCGGGGTGGACAGCGCATTCCTGCTCGCGGAGGCGCGGCGGGAACTCGGCGACCGCGTGCTCGGCGTGATCGCCGACAGCCCGAGCCTGCCGCGCGCCTCGCTCGCCGAAGCAGTCGCTCTCGCGCGCGCGATCGGCGCGCCGATCGAAGTGGTGAAGACGCAGGAACTCGAAAATCCCGACTACGCCGCGAACCCGCCGAACCGCTGCTATTTTTGCAAAGCGGAACTTTTCCAGACGCTCGACACGCTCGCACGCTCGCGCGGCTATCCGGCGATTGCGTATGGCGAAAATGCCGACGACATGCAGCACGACCGGCCGGGCCGGGCGGCGGCGGCGGAATTCCATGTGCTCGCGCCACTCCGCGATGCGGGCCTCACGAAGGCGGAGATCCGCCAGCTTTCCCGCGACATCGGCCTGCCGACCGCAGATGCGCCAGCGCAACCGTGCCTCAGTTCGCGCATCCCGTGGGGCACTCCGGTCACCACGGATGCGCTCGCGATGGTCGAGCGCGCCGAGGAACACATCCGCAGCCTCGGCTTCCGTGTTTTCCGCGTGCGCCACGTCGTGAAGCACGACGCGCCGCCGGGCGCGCTCGTGCAGATTGCACCGTCGGAATTTTCGCGGATCGAGGATCTGCGCGGCGAGATCGAGCGTGGCATCCGGGCATCCGGGTACGCAAATGCGGAGATCGATCCCGGCGGCTACCGCGGCCCGTCCGCATAATGCAGGCGAGATTTCCAATCTCGCGCGGGAGGATGGGCGGAGGCAGCGGGATGGCGCGGGTAGGGCGGGTTTCCAACCCGGCCTTTCGGACGTCTCAAGGCGTGAGGTCGCAGAGGATGCCCATCCTGCACCCGGCGCGGCGGGTTGCAAACCCGCCCGACCCAAAACCCACCACCTCGCTGCGCTCGCCCGCGCGGGGTTGGAAAACCCCGCCTACTTTCGCAGCCGCCGCGCGATTTTTTCCGCGGCCGTGAAGCCGAGCAGCGCGTGGATCACGCGGTAGCTCAGCGGTGCGGCCGGGCCGGTGGCGCGGATGAGGCCCTTGGCCCTGCGCCCGGCGTGATATGCGGCGGCTCCGACGAGATCGTGCTTCGCAAATGTGCGCGCCATTTCAAAACACGCGCGGCCGAGTTCGCGGCGGTGTGTTTCGGTGAGGAGATTTTTTTCCGTGAGATGCGCGAGCAGCGTGTCGAAGAGTCCCGTGCGGATGCGGATGACGAGCAGCGGATCCTTCCGGCACAGCGTCGCGTCGCTCCAGATGCGATAGACCGCGCCGGGCGTGGGCGTGAATTTGAAATGCAGACCGGCCATGAGCGCGCGGAGGTAAAGTTCGTGCTCCTGGCAGCACGGCTGGCCTTCCTTCCATCCGCCGATGCGCGCGAGCGCCTCGCGCCGCCACAGGCAGCCGCCGGTCTGCGGGATCTGCCAGCGGATCCATTGCGTGAAAATGTCCGCATCCGGGCTGCTCTCGCTCGTGACACGGCTGGACGAATCCGCCGTCCACGTCTCGATCCACACCGGGCTGTAGAGCACATCGGCGTCGCGCCCGTCGTCCGATTCGCGGAGCTGCGTGATCACTTTCGCGGGTTCGAGGCAGTCGTCGGCGTCGAGGTGCTGCACCCACTCGCCGGTGGCGTTTTGCAAGACGAGATTGCGCGCGTGGTTCGCGCCATTGCGTCCGCCCTCAATCACTTTCACGCGCTCGCCGAAACCCTGCGCGATGGCGACAGACTCATCCGACGATCCGTCGTCCACGACGATGACCTCGACCTCCACGTCGCGCTGATCGAGCGCGCTGCGGATGGCCTGCGCGATCCACTGCGCGGCGTTGTAGCACGGGATGCCGATAGTGACTTTCATCCGAGTTGAGAGTTGAAGGTTGAGAGTTGAGTGGCCGAGGTGGGCGCTCGCGCCTCGCTTTGAAAGTCATCCGCTGTGAGTGAGTGCCGCAGGTCACGCGCTGTTCGTGCGAATGCGCGCTTCCGCCTCTCAACACTCAACCCTCCACTCTCAACTCTCCCGCGCCCTTTCATCGGAACATCGTGCGCCGCCAGACTTCGTAGAGCCACAGTGAGTAGAATGTGCGCCCGCCGTCCCAGCGCCCGGCGACGGTGTCCTCCCACGCGGCGGTGAGGAGCTTGCGGTCGAGGTGTGTGCAGACGGCGGATTCCGCGGCGAAGAGCTCATCGCGCACGCGATCGTGCAGCGTGCCTGCAAACCACTTCCCGAGCGGGACGGGGAAGCCGAGCTTCGGGCGGTTCATCGGCTCGCTGAGTTTTCGCGCAAGCACCTTTCGCAATATGAACTTGCCGGGACCGCCGGGCGGAAGTTTCAGCGACGACGGGATGCGCGCGGCGACCTTCGCGACTTCGGTGTCGAGGATCGGTGTGCGCAGCTCGATGCTCGCGCCCATGCTCATCTTGTCGGCTTTTTGCAAAAGCGATTCTGCGAGCTGCCAGCGAAGATCGAAGCAAAGCAGTTCGCTCAGCCGGTCGCGCTGCGGGCGGAAAATATCCATGCCGAGAACGCCCATCGAGCCGTGTAACTCGGCGATCTGTGCGGGTGTGAGGCCGCGCGGATTCGTCACGTCGCCGGGGAATCCTTCCATGCGGAGCGTCGCGATTTCCGCTGCGGGAAAACTGTGTGCGCGCCATTTCATGCGCGTCCAGCGCGACGGGCTTGCAAACGATCCGCGCGGCAGCAGCCAGCGCCAGCGCCGCAGTTGCTGTGTCCGTTCCATCGTCGAAAGCATTCCTGAGTACCGGCCATCGTAGCCGCCGAAGAGTTCGTCGCTGCCCTCGCCACTGAGCAGCACCTTCACATGGTTGCGCGCGAGTTCGCAGACTTTCAGCACGGCGAATGCGGCGGGATCGCCGACCGGTTCATCGAGGTGCCACGCGATGCGCTCGATGTTGTCCGAGAGATCCTGCGCGGTGAGTTCGAGCGAGTGATGCTTGCTGCCGATCTCTTTTGCCGTCTTCGCGGCGCCGAGCAATTCGCTGTCCTCCGCACCAAAGCCGACGGTGAACGTCTGCATCGTGCCGCCCTGCAATTCCTGCGCGTAAGCCGAGACGACGCGCGAATCCAGCCCGCTGCTCAGGAGCACGCCGACCGGCACATCCGCGCGCAGGTGGACACGCACGCTGTCCTTGAGCACGGCGTCGAGCGCGTCGGCGGCCTCGTCGGAATTCGTGAGGTCGGGATCCTTCGTGAGATCGTAATTCCACACGCCGAGAGACACCGCATCGCCCGGCTTATCCAGCGGCACATGCAGCAGTGCGCCCGGCTGAAGTTTCCAGATTTCCGCGAAGTGCGTCTGACCAAGAACCGGCGGGATCGAGAGCCACGCGGCGTACGTGAGGAACGAGTGTTCCCACAGATCGCGCTTCACCCACGGCAGCGTGAGCAGGCATTTCAACTCCGAGGCGAAAGCAAAGCGCTCACCGCGTTTCGTCCAGTACAGCGGCTTCTGCCCGAAGTGATCGCGTGCCAGCGTGAGCGTGCGGCTAGTGCGGTCGAGGATGCAGAAGGCGAACATCCCGCGCAGGCGTTTCATCATTTCCCACGACATCTCTTCGTAAAGATGCACGAGCACCTCGGTGTCCGAGTGCGTGCGGAAGCGGTGGCCTTTCGCTTCGAGTTCCGCGCGCAGTTCGAGGTAGTTGTAGATCTCCCCGTTGAAGACGACGGCGATGGTTTTGTCCTCGTTCCAGATCGGCTGCGTGCCGCCTTCGAGGTCTATGATCGAAAGCCTCCTCATGCCGATGGCGAGGCCGTCGGCTTGTGAGACGTGCGTGCCTTCGCCATCCGGTCCGCGATGCACGATGCGCGCGAGCATGCGCCCGAGCGCGCCGCCGGGGTCGGGTTCTGAACGATCAACGATGCCTGCGATGCCGCACATAAATTGGATGAAGGAGCCGGGCGGTTTTGGAGCGTGGAGCGGAAGTCAGCCGATCAGGAGTTTGCAACCGCAGATGAACGCGGATGAACGCAGATTTCACACACACCCAACTGCGTTCATCCGCGTTCATCTGCGGTTCATTCCCGGCGGTTGCGGACTTTTGGCGCATGCTTTTAGCGAAGTCTGTGCCAGCGCTCAGTCCGCGAGCGCCATGCGGTAGCCGTCGGCAGTGAGGCGCGCTACGGTGTCCCATGTGCAGGCTGCGCGCCACTGCGCGGCGGCGGCGAAGTCGGGCCGGACGCGGAAGACGTCATCGAGCTTTGCGCCGAAGTCCGAATCGAGATGCTCGAAGCGGTGGACGAATGGCGAGGGCTCATCGAGTTCGACGGTGTCGAGGCGTTTCGGAAGGAGCGTGGGCAGGCCCCACGAGCGTGCGAGGTTCGCCGCGCCGGAGGTGAAGATTTGGCGGTAGTTGAAGATCGTGGCGTCGGCGGCGCACAGCCAGAGCTTGAGCTGTGCGTCGTCGAGCCAGTTGAGATGCGTGACGATGTTTGGCACGCCCTCGGTGAGATGGGAGATTTGCGCGCGGTATGCATCGGTGTGCGGCTTGCCGACGATGGCAAGCGTGGCATCGGGCTTTGCCTGCTTCCACCATGCGATGACTTCCTCCTGGCCCTTGTACGGCTCGATCGCGCCAAACATGAGCGCGACTCTGCCTTCGTTCAGCCCGAGCACGGCTCGCGCTTCAGCCGCGGGAACGGGCGCGCCGAGCGTGACGGCCAGATCGCCGTGCGGAATGACGCGGATTTTTTCCGGCGCGAGGTCGAAGGATTCGACGAGCCGCTGCTTCGCGATCCCCGAGTGCGCGAAGACCACGCGCGCCATGCGAAAGGCCGCGCGTGAATTCCGCGTGACGAAGGATTCGTGCGCGCGGTTGTGCGCGTGGAGATTGTGCGCGGTGACGGCGAGCGCGTGGTGGCGCACGACCCCGGCCAGATCGAAGGGAAAACGAAGTCGGCGGAACCAGTCCCACACGTCGCCCTTTGCCGGATAGTACGCCTCCGGCCAGTGCAGGTGCAGGATTTCGCAGCGGCGCGAGGCCATGAGCCGGCGCAGCGGGAGCACGCGCTTGTAGTCCGCGAGAAATGAGACACGGACGCCATGCGCCGGGAGCGCTTCGGCGAGCAGGCCCTGGTATTGCACGCCGTGCCGCCAGTCGGGCGCGAAGACGGACTCGATCATCATGATTCTCCCGCGAGGAGCACGGGGCGGAGGCGCCTCATTCCTTCGCCGAAAAAGCGGTCGCGCACTGCGCCGACGTAGTGGCGCGCGATGCAGTCCTCGGCTGCATTTTTTCCGAGCGAGACCTCGTAGGTCTTCGGCAGCAGGCCGCCCTTGCCGTGGCGCGATGCGCAGAGTGCGAAGAGCGTCTGCTCTGCGCGCCAGAGCTGGCCTTTGAGGATGCTCGTCTCGCCGAGTGCGCGGTCGCAGAAATCGAAGTCAATCGCGTCCTTGGCGACGAGGCAGAGGCCGCTGTTCACGCGCGGCCAGAGGATCACGGAGAGATCCTCGAGCGCCTCATTTTCCGGGACGAGGCTGCCCTCGGCGACATCCTGGTTGAACCAGCATTCGTTCGCGCCGCTGCCGGCCCAGTCCATGATTTCGCGCGGGTGGTTGAAGAAGAGCACGTCGCTGTCGAGGATGATAAAGCGCTTCGCCTCGCAGTAGTGCGCCATGTCGAAGATCTTCAGCGCGAGCGGGTGCATGCCGCGGTATTCGTAGGCGAAGGGGAGCGGCTTGAGCACGGCGTCGAGCGTGGCGTCGGCCTGCGCGCGGGGAATGATGCGCGCGGTTTTGAAAAGCGAAGTGAATTCGCGGCGGATTTCCTCGGTGAGCGTGCCGTCGTCGTGGATGACGAGGTTCCATGTCTGCTCGGTGTAGTGGAAAAAGCTGGCGAGCATCCAGGCGCAGAGCTGCCAGTCCTTCTCGCCGGTGAGGACGTGGACAGGAACGGACATCGGTGCGTCGTTCAAAAACGGCCAGACCCATTTCTGGATCAGCGGCCTGATTCTGTAGTCGTGGTAGCTGGCACTCCATCCGCGCTTCAAGTCGCGTCTGAGCAGCCACCACAGCCGTCCCGGTGAAATCATGTCCGCCTATGACGCGCCAAACCGATGAATCTGGCAAGCGCAGCCTGAATGCGCTTTCGCACCGGGTGGCAGAGGAGCCATTGCGGATGGGAGATGAGGGCGCGTGCAAAGATCTGCGGAGTGCGGCCTGTCTGCGGATTCTTGCCGAGCTGATACAGGTCGTAGCTCAGGTGCGCGCGCAGGGTCAGCTTTTTCCACAGACCGATGGGCGCGTGGGCATCGAGATGCTGGCGGACGATGGCGCGGATTTCGTCGGCGGCCTTATCCGTGGCGGCAGATTTCTGCGCATCGTGGATGCGGAAGCGCGCGAGCACCTCGGGGATGTGCGCGGTGCGCGCGCCGGCGATGATGCAGCGCACCCAGAAATCGTAGTCGAAGGCGAGGTTCCAGCGGGTGTCGAAGCCGTTCACTTTTTCCCACAGGCTGCGGCGGAAGAAGACTTCCGGCTGCACCCACTGCCGCTTGCGCCACCAGACGTTGTAGATGTCGAGCATCTCGGGGAGCGAGCCGATGCGCCCGCTGTGGATGCCGGACGGCTTGCCGTCGCGATCGATCCACTCGACCTGGCCGTACACGAGGTCAATCTCCGGGTGTTCGCGAAAAAATGTGATCACCCGCTCGGCGGTGTGGGGAGCGAGGAGATCGTCGCCATTGATGAAGCCGACGATGTCGCCGCCCATCACGCGGAATGCGCGGTTGATCGCATCCGTCTGGCCCGCGTCCGGCTCGCTGCGCACGGTGTCGCCTTCGCGGGCGTAGGAGCGAGCGATCTCCGCGGTGCGATCCTTCGACGCGCCGTCCTGGAGCCACCAGCGGAGGTACGGCCCCTGCGCATTCAGCGACTCGAGCGTGGCGGGGAGGAATTCCTCCGCATTGAAGACGGGAACCGCGAGGACGAGCTGTTCGGCGGGCGCGCTCATGCGGAGACGGGCTCCTCGGAAAGTGTGCGGACTTCCCAGCGGATGCACGGGCACACGACGCCGGGCCATGCTTCGGGGAAGCTCGACGACTGGTTGCCGACGCCGGAGACGACGAGGCTGAGAAGATTCCGCATGTGGATGAGAAAGCGCTCGCCCGGGATGTCGCACTGCACGCCGACTGCGTAGCCGCGGCGGTTCAGCAGGCCGCCCGGCACGATGCACTTCGTCTGGTAGAGGCCTGGCTCGTGGATGTCGCGCTGGAACTGGTGGTCCGTCGCGATAAATGCCATCTCGCCCTCCTGTGTCGTGAACGCCACATCGAAGCGCACGCCGCGCAGGCGGCGTTTCACGCGGTAGGTGATCTCGATCGCGATTGGCTGATCGGGTTCGAATGTGGTGCGCACTGTGCCGTGCTGGTCGAGCAGCCGGAGCCGTGTGTATTCCACGTCGTCGCACGAGGGCGCGTCGCCGCGATTCGTCCAGTCGAGTTCACCGGCGGTCTCATCCGGCACGGTGGATGCGAGGTAGCGGCTGATGATTTCGGCGGGCGGGCCATCCATCGTGGCGCGGCCGTCCTCGATCAGGATCGCGTGTTCGCACAGCGCGCGCACCGCGCCCATGTTATGGCTCACGAAGAACACCGTGCGCCCGTGCTGCGTGGCGACCTCGCCCATTTTGCCGAGGCACTTTTTCTGGAAGCCCGCGTCGCCGACGGCAAGCACCTCGTCTATGAAAAGGATCTCCGGTTCGAGGTGCGCGGCGACCGCGAAGGCGAGGCGCACAAACATGCCGCTCGAGTAGTGCTTCACCGGCGTGTCAATGAACTGGTCAATCTCCGCGAAGGCGACGATCTCGTCGAATTTCGCGGCAATCTCCCAGCGCTTCATCCCGAGGATGGTGCCGTTGAGGAACACATTTTCCCTGCCGGTGAGATCGGGGTGGAAGCCCGTGCCGACCTCGAGCAGCGACGCGAGGCGTCCGCGGAGGATTGCGCGCCCGCTCGTCGGCTCGGTGATGCGCGAGAGGATTTTCAGCAGCGTGCTTTTTCCCGCGCCGTTGCGCCCGACGATGCCGACGATCTCGCCGGCCTTCGCGGAGAAGCTGATGTCGCGGATCGCCCAGAATGAGTCCGGCGTCGGCCCCTGGCGGCCCGCGGGTGCGGAGGGCTGTTCCTTTTTCCCCGCGGCATTCGGACCGCGGCGGCTGAAGCGCGAGGCGATGCGTGCGAACGTGTCGCGCAGGCTGGTCGCGCCGATGCTGCCGAGGCGGTACAGCTTGGAGAGTGATTCGACTTCGACGCGCGGTTTCATGATGCGAGCACCTGCCTTTTCACCGCGCTGAGCCAGGGCCGGAAGCAGACGAGCGAAGGGTGGAGGATCGCCTCGGAGATGAGCCGCCGAAGCCGCGCGAGACGGGAATCTTCCGCCCGCGAATGCAGCGCGCGACGGACGAGGAAAGCCTTCCGATGCCGGACGATCTCGCGGCCGATTTCCCTGCGGTCCGCGGGGGAAAGCCGGTCGGCAAAGGCGGCGGCGATGCGCAATTCCTCCTCGAGAAACCGGTATGCGCTGCCGTCCTTGACTGTCTTGCTCGCCGGATGCCAGCGCCAGCGGCCGAGCACCTCGGCGACGCCGTGCAGGCGGTAGCCGGCGAAATGCGCGCGGGTGTAATATTCCATGTCCATCGAATAGCCGTAGCTTTCGTCAAAGCCGCCGAGCTTCTCGTAGATCGAGCGCCGCATGTAGCAGACATTCGAGCAAGGAAACACATGCTCGACGGAGCGCGACCATGGAGTGAGAATTTCTTTCTGCGACTTCGCCTCCTGCGGCGTCACGGTTCCGCGTTCGCCTTTCTCGTCGAAAATAATGCTGATGCCGCCGGCCCATTCCACCGCCGGATCGCGAAAAAGTTCGCCGATGCGCGCGAGGGATCCCGGTGCGAGCAAATCGTCGCTGTTCAGGTAGCACCACACGTCGCCGGTCGCGCGCGCGAGGCCCTTGTTGATGGCGTGCGACTGGCCGCGATCCGCCGCACTTTCCCAAAACGTGATGTGCGGTGCGAGGCGCGTGAGGACTTCGCAGGTGCGATCCTTCGAGGCGCCGTCCATCACGATGAGTTCGAGATCGGGATACTTTTGATCAATGACCGAGCGCAGCGTGCTCTCGATGAACTCGCCCTGGTTCAGGCTCGGGACGATGACGGAAATCCGCGGCAGCGCCGTGATTGCGCCGGGGATGGCGGCGGGATCAGGCACTGTCGGTCACCGTCCTTTCCGCGCGGCCAAATGCCATCACTCCAAGCAGGAGGAGGATCGCGCTCGCGAGCGCCGAGACGCAGAGCATCGGCCCGTGCCAGATGCCGCGCCCAAGCAGCGAAAAGCGGAACCCCTCGACGACGGAGGCCATGGGATTCGTCCACGCGATCCACGCCCAGTGGCCGTCGCCGCCGATGAGTTTCGAGAGCGGATAGATGACCGGCGTGGCAAACATCCAAAGCTGGATGAGGATCGGCGTGAGGTGCGCGAGGTCGCGATATTTTGCCGTGGAGGAGGAAATGAGCAGGCTCAGCCCGAGGCTGAGCGCGGCGGTGATCAGCAGCAGCGGAAGCGACAGCAGGATCGCCGGGCCGAAGTAAACCGCCTCGCCGCGCAGGGCGAACCAGCCGGCGAAAATAAAGAAGACCGCGAACTGCAGGCCGAGCGCGAAGAGATTCGAGAGCACGGCCGAGAGCGGCACGATGAGGCGCGGAAAATACACCTTGCCGAAAAGGTGCGCGTTGTTCGTGAAGGTGGCCGCGCCTGTCGTCACGTTTTGCGCGAAGTATCCCCACGGCAGCAGCGCGCAGAGGTAGAAGAGCAGGGGAGGGATGCCGCCGGTCTCGATGCCGGCGACCTTGTTGAACACGATCGTGAAGACGAGCGTGTTCAGCAGAGGCTGGAGGATGAACCACAGCGGGCCGAGCACGGTCTGCTTGTATTTTGCGAGGAAGTCGCGGCGCACGAGCACGAGGAGCAGGTCGCGGTATTCCCACAGCTCGCGCCAGTCCACGCGCAGCCAGCCGGTGCGCGGCTCGATGTGAATCTCGTAGTCCGGCGGGATGGCCGCTGCGGTTGGTCTGGGCTGCAGGTCGGGCATCGGGGTGGCTTACACGCTCCAGTTCCAGCACGCCAGCCGCCACTCGTCGCCCTCGCTCGCCACGGCGCCCGCGTAGCCGCGCGCGGGGCAGAGGCTGCGCACGCCGAAGCGTCCGGCACGAAGCGTTGTCCCGAGTCCGCCGCCGTCGGCCTTCACGCAGGCCTCCTTGCGCGTCCAGAGGTCGAAAAATTTCCCCACGCGTTCCTGCGGCGGTGAGGTGCGGAGATCCCACGCCTCCGCGGGATCGAAGTAGTGCTCGACGATCGGATCGAATTCGATCTCGCCCTGCACGCGCTCGACATCCACGCCGACCTCGCGTCCGCGCGTCACGGCGATCAGCGCGAGATCGCCGGAGTGGCTGAGATTGAAACGCAGGTCGGTGAATGTCTGCACGAGCGTCGGCTTGCCCATCGGGCCGGTGCGGAATTCCAGCGACTCCGGCTCCGCGGCGAGATAGAGCCCGAGCACCATCCGCAGCGCGCCGTGCGCCGCGATGAAGCGCTCCCGATCGCGGACGTGAGCGAAGCGTCCCGCGCGCAGGAGTTCCTCGCGCGAGAGCACGGCCTCCGCGCCCGAGAGCCGGATCGGATTGTCGAGTGTCGCACGCCAGAGGTGGATTTCTCCGGGTGCGAGCTGCGGGCGGACGGGGCCGGGGAGCCAGTCAGGCGGTGTCTGGAGCATATTGAAAAGCGGCGGATGCCTGCGTGATGAGTTCGCGGAACTTCGCCGCAGCCAGCGCATTATTTTCGCGGATGTAGGTGAGATGCGTGCCAGGCAAAATGTGCAGATCGACCGAGCCATGCGTGCCATCTGCCCAGCCGGCCATTCCCGGTTCGCGCGCGGATTCGTCGTCGAGCACCAGTGCGATCCTGCCGCTGAATTTCCCGAGCCGGTGCCGCAGCAGCGTGACGGGGTAGTCCTTCTGCCCGCGCGGATGCTCATGCACGACGGGCGCGGAATCTTGCGCGGGCTGTGTCTGCCGCGCGGCCTGCGACCTGCGCCCGCTGTTGAAAATGTAGGCGCATTTTTGCCCAAAGGAGAGGCCCGACATCCGCGCGAGATGCGTCCGCAGCCGTGAGCCGAACGTGAATTGCCGCGCCTCCGAGTCGCGCTTGCGCGATTCGGCCGCGAGGTAGTTGATCAGATGGTCTTGGGCTGGCACCACGGTGTCCAATAGCACGAGCAGGGCCACATTTTCACCGGCTTCTTCGAGTTGGCACGCCATCTCGTGCGCGCAGATTCCGCCGACGCATTCGCCCGCGAGAAGGTACGGGCCGTGCGGCTGCACCTGGCGCATTTCGCGGATGTAGTCCGCCGCCATCCCGGTCACGCTCGCGTGCGGTGCGCCGCCTGTCCCCGCACCGCGAGCCTTCAGCCCCCAAACGGGCTGCGCAGGATCCATGAGGCGCGACAATTCTCCATACACGAGGAACTCGATCTCTCCGCCCCATCCGCCCGGCACGAGGAAGAACGGACGCCGTGCCGCATCACCGCGCTGCACTTGCACGAGAAAATTCCACGCGGTCGCGGATGCGGTCGCGCTCGATGCGATGAACGCCGCGAGACCCTCGATCGTCGGCGTCTCGAAAAGTCGCCGCGCAGGAATCTCCACGCCGAGAGTCTTGCGAATCTCCGCGAGCATCCGAAGTGCGAGCAGCGAGTGTCCGCCTGAGGTGAAAAAATCGTCGAGCACCGACGGCGCGGTCCTGCCGAGGACACGCCCCCAAATTTCCGCGATGCGCCGCTCGGTGTCGTTGCTCGGAGGCCCCGATTCCGCGCGGCTCGTTTGCGTTGCTTCCGGCTGCGGCAGGCTGCGCGTGTCGAGTTTGCCGTTCGGCGTGAGCGGGAGCGCGTCCATCCGCACGAATGCCGATGGCACCATGTACGCCGGCAGCCTCTGCGAGAGAAATTCGCGCAGCGCCGAATCCTCCGCGCGCGCGCCCGGCTGCGGAACGACATACGCGATGAGCGCCTGCGCCCGGCCCGACTCGGTGCGCGCGACCACCGCCGCCTGCCGAACGCCGGGATGCGATTGCAGCGCCGACTCGATCTCGCCCGGCTCGATCCGGAAGCCGCGCATCTTCACCTGCGCGTCGAGGCGTCCGAGGTATTCGATCGTGCCGTCCGCGAGCCAGCGCGCGAGATCGCCGGTCCGGTAGAGGCGTCCGAATTCCGTCTGCATAAATTTTTCCGCCGTGAATTCCGGCGCACCGTGATAGCCGAGCGACACGCCCGGCCCGCCGATGAAAATCTCGCCCGCGACTCCCTGCGGCACCGGTTGCATCACGCGGTCGAGGATGAACACGCGCGTGTTCGCGATGGGCCGCCCGATGGGCACGGTCGCACCGGTGACATTTTCAATCGTGTGGCAGATCGCGAAGGTCGTCGTCTCGGTCGGCCCGTAGCCGTTCACGAGGCGCTGCGGGCGGCCGTGTTCGAGCACGAGCCGCACGCTCGCCGCATCCGCCGCCTCGCCGCCGAAAACAAGCATGCGCAATTTTGCAAACATCCCCGGTGACTCCTGTGCGAGCCGGTTGAAAAGCGAGGTCGTGAGGAACATCACGCTGATGCGATGCCGCGCGATGTGCTGCGCGAGTGCATCGGGCGAGAGCAGCGTGTCGCGCGGTGTGACGATGAGCGTCGCGCCATTCAGCAGTGCGCCCCAGATTTCAAACGTCGCCGCGTCGAAGCAGACATTCGACTCAAACGCCACGACATCATCCGCGCGGAACGGTGCGTAGTCGTTGTTCACTACGAGCCGCATGATGCCGCAGTGCGGAACGACCACGCCCTTCGGCACGCCCGTGGAGCCCGAGGTGAACAGGACGTACGCAGGGCCGTCCGATCGCGCAGCGAAGGCCACGGATTCTGCGGGCGCATCGGAGTCCGGTTCAAATTCGAGGACGAACTTGCAGGCTGCCTTCATCGTCGCGAGACGCGCCGCAGGTTCCTGTTCGTCGAGTGGAATGTAGGCCGCGCCCGCCTTCGCGATGCCGAGCGCCTCCACGACAAACGTGAGCGATCGCTCGGCGCGCAACCCGACGAAATCCCCGGCCCGCACTCCGCGCGACTGGAGGAAATGCGCCACGCGATTCGCCCGCGCATCGAGCTGCGCGTAGGTCAGTCTTTCGCTGCCCTCGACGACTGCGATGGCGGCGGGAGCCTGCGCGACACATTCCGCAAAGCGCTCCGCAATCGTCTGCCCGTGCGGATACGCCCGCTCCGAGCCGCTCCATTCCGTGAGGATGCGCTCCTTCTGCGCAGGACCGACAATCGGCAGGCGCGAGAGGCGTGTGGATGGATCGGCGCTCGCGGCTTCGAGCAGCAGCTCAAGGCTTTCGAGCATCCGATCCGCAGTCGTCCCGTCGAATTGATCCGCGCTGAATTCCATGATCGCGCGCATCCCGTCGCCGGTTTCCTCGATGAAAAGCGTGAGGTCGAATTTTGCCGTTGTCACCGGCACGGTCTCAGCGAGCACCGTGGCGCCTGCAAATGCCGGCGCGGTCGTTTCATTCGGGAGCAGGACAAAGGCGATCTGGAAAATCGGCTGGTGGCTGAGATCGCGCGACGGGTGGAGTTCCCCGACGATTTTTTCAAACGGCACGTCCTGGTGCCGGAAGGCATCGAGGGTCGTCGAGCGCACGCGCCGGAGCAGTTCGCGGAAAGCAGGGTCGCCGGAAAGATCGCTGCGGAGCGCGAGCATGTTCACGAAGAATCCGATCAGCCTCTCGCTCTCCGCATCGGGCCGCTGCGTGATTGGTGAACCGATGCAGATGTCGCTCTCGCCGCTGTAGCGCGCGAGCAACGCCTTGAACGCGGTGAGCGCGAGGACAAAGAGCGTGACGCCTTCGGTGCGTGCGAGATCGCGGAGCCGTGCGGCGAGAGTGGCTGGCAGATCGCGCATTCGCATCCCGCCGCGGTGGCTCTGGCGCGCAGGGCGTGGGTGGTCCGCGGGGATCGGCAGCGGTGCGCGATCACCGCCCAGTCGTTCGCGCCAGAAGCTGAGCTGCGCGGACATCACGGCCTCCGTGCATTTCCCGTGCTGCCAGCTCGCGTAGTCTGCGTATTGGATTTGCAAATCAGGCAGCGGGCTCGGCTGGCCGGACTGAAACGCGGCATAGAGCACAGTGAGTTCCTTTGCAAAAATCGCGGCAGCCCATCCGTCGAAAACAATGTGGTGCCATGTGATGATGAGCGCGTGCTCGTCCGCGCCGAGACGCACGACTGCGGCACGCCAGAGCGGGCCGCTGGCGAGGTCGAAGGGCTGCGACACCTCCGCTGCGAGGATCTGCGGGAACGCGCCGCGCTCTCCCGCGATCACGCGCATCGTCAGCGCGCCGGCAGGGTGGATGATCTGCGCCGGTGCCGCATCTTCCCCGGCGGAGAAGGTCGTGCGGAGGATTTCGTGACGGCATTCGATTTCGCGGAGGCTGCGCTCCAGTGCGGCGAGATCCAGCGGCCCGGTGATCCGCCAGCATTGCGGCATGTTGTAGGCGGCCAGCCCCGGTTCGAGGCGCTCGAGCACCCACAGCCGCTCCTGCGCGAAGGATAGCGGGAGTCTCGCGCCGCGGTCTGCACGCGGGATTGTCGTCGCGGCCAGCGGCGCATCGGAGCAATGCGACAGCAGTTCCGCCTTGTGCGCGATCAGCCTTGCCCTGAGTTCCGGCGTCAGTGCGCCGGCGGGCGCGTTGAAGCGCAGGTTGTCACCGTCGCGCCACAGCTTGATGTCCAATTGCCGGAGTTCCTCGATGAGATCCTTCACAGCACGCCCTCCTCACGCGCCGGATCCGCGTCCACATCGGAGAATATTTTGACGAAGTCTCCGACGGTTGGTCTTTCGAAGACATGGAAGACGCTGAGATTCGGGAACTGCGGCCCGCGCAGCCTGCCGATGACTCGCATCGCGGCCAGCGAGTCGCCGCCGATCTCGAAGAAATTGTCGTGAAGCCCGACGCGCTCGACTTTCAAAATCTCCCGCCAGATCGCGCTGATTTTTTTTTCCATCTCCGTGCATGGCGGGGCGAAGGACTGCTCCGGGCTGCCGCGGGTGATGCCCGGCGCAGGCAGTGCCTTCCGATCCAGTTTGCCGTTGGCGTTCAGCGGCAGCGCATCGAGGAAAACGAATGCGGACGGCATCATGTAGTCCGGCAGGCGGGCCTTGAGATAATCGCGCAAGTCGGCGGCCGATGGCGGCGGTGTCCGCGTCGGAACCACGTAGGCCGTGAGGCGTCTTTCGCCCGGCGCGTCTTCGCGCAAGACGACTGCGGCTTCCCGGATGGATTCGTTCTGCGTGAGCGTCACTTCGATTTCACCCGGCTCGATTCTGAATCCGCGAATCTTCACCTGATGATCGAAGCGCCCGAGGAACTCGATATTGCCATCCGCAAGATACCGGCAGCGGTCGCCAGTCCGGTAAATCCGGGCATCCGGTGACGAGTCAAACGGATCGCTGATGAACCGCTGCGAGGTCAGCTCCGGCTGGCCGAGGTAGCCGCGCGCGAGCACGTTTCCGCCGAGACAGAGTTCGCCGGGGACTCCGATCGGCACAGGGTGTCCGTCCGGATCGAGGATGTATGCCCTCGCGTTTGCGATGGGGCGACCGATGGGCGGCAGCCTCGGCCATTCCGATGGCGGGCCATGCAGCGCAAACGAGGTGACGACGTGCGATTCAGTCGGGCCGTAGTGGTTGTGCAAGGCGCAATTCCCGAGGCGGCTGAAGAACTGCTGCATGGCATCGGTGATCCGAAGCTGCTCGCCGGCGGTGATGACTTCGACGAGTCGCGATGGGAACAGATTTTCCGACACTGCCGCATCGGCGATGTGACTGAGCGCGACGAATGGCAGGAACAGGCGCTCCACTCCTTCCCGCTCCAAAAATCCCAGCAGCTCGAACATGTCCCGGCGGATTTTCTCGGGCGGGATCACGATGCAGCCGCCGGCGGTGAGCGTTGTGAAAATTTCCTGAAACGCGACGTCGAAGCTCAGCGATGCGAACTGCAAAGTTTTGAACGCGCCCTTTTTCATCGCACTCCGCGCCTGCCAGTGGATGAGGTTCGTCACGGGACCGATTTCCATCGCGACACCTTTCGGACGCCCGGTCGAGCCGGATGTGTAAATCACATAGGCGAGATTCCGATCACACGTCGCGGCGGCAGGAGCATGAGTGGATGCCGTCGCGATGTCCGCCCAGTCCCGATCCAGGCAGATGACCTTTGCCCCATGAGGCGGAAGCGATGCGACGAGCCGCTCCTGCGTGAGGAGGACGGGCGGATTCGCATCGCGGATCATGAATGCCAGCCGATCCGCCGGATACGCGGGATCCAGGGGGAGGTATGCGCCGCCGGCTTTCAGCACGGCGAGCACCGCGATCACCATTTCGAGGGAGCGCTCGATGCAGATTCCCACGATGGCGTCCGGCCCGATGCCGTGCGAGCGCAGTGTGCCGGCCAGTTGGTTTGTGCGTTGCTCCAGCTCGCGATAAGTGAGCTGCACCTCTCCAAATCGGACGGCGATCGAATCCGGCGTGCGCTGCGTCTGCTGCGCGATGAGCGTCCGAAGCGACTGGTCGGCGGGGAAGGCCGCCGCCGTCCGGTTCCACTCCACGAGCAGTTGTCGTTTCTCCGCCTCTGCGATGATTGGGATGTCCAGAATCCGTTGCCCGGGAGCTCCGGCGATTGCCCGAAGCAGTTCCAAAAAATTCAGCGACATCCGCTCGATCATTTCGCGTGCAAACAAATCGGTGCAGAATTGGAACTGGCCGAAATATCCGCCGTCGTGCTCCTCATAGAGATGGAGGCTGAGGTCCATCTGCGCGAAGCGCGTCTCGAACTCGAGCCTGCTCACCGACAGTTCTCCGATTCGCGTGCTCACCGACGGCAGGACCTGTATCAGCGCCTGGAAAACCGCATTGCGGCCGGGATCGCGATGGGACTTGAGATTCTTCACCACGGTCTCGAACGGAACGTCCTTGTTCGCGAGCGCATCGAGGACCGCCTCCCTGCTTCGCCGCAGAACTTCGACAAAAGAAGGATTGCCGGAAAGGTCGCCGCGGATCGCGAGCATGTTCAGAAAATTTCCGACGAGCCCCTCGAACTCAGGCAGCGGCCGGCTCGCGACCGGTGTGCCGATGACGATGTCGCCGGCATTCGAATATCGCATGAGGAGGACACGGAAGGCGGCGACGATGGTGACGAAGAACGTGCATCGCTCCGTGTGTCCGAGCGCGCCAAGCGAGTGCGCAAGCTGGCTGGGGATCACAAAGCCGACATTTGAACCGCGGAATGACTGGCGCAGCGGCCTCGGCTTGTCGGTCGCCAGATCGAGAACCGGCAGATCTCCCGCGAGCCGGTGCAGCCAGTAATCCAACTGCTGCGCGTGCTGGCTGCTTGAAAGCTGTTCATTTTGCCAGAGCGCAAAATCCGCAAACTGCGCATCGAGCTGCGGCAGTGACGGCACCGTGCCGGAGGTCGCCGCGCGGTAGGCGATGTCCAGCTCATCGAACAGCGGCTTCAGCGAGGATCCGTCCGCGACGATGTGATGCACGTTGATGAGCAGCGCGTGGTCATCCTCGCCGAGCTTGAAAAGCGAGACCCGGATCAGCGGGAGGCTGCTCAGATCGAAGGGCCGGATGGCCTCGTCGGCGGCCATTGCGCGAAATGCCGCTTCACGATCCTCGTCCGGCAGGTGCGTGAGATCCGTGATGCCGACGCGAATCCGGCACTCGGGATGGATCACCTGCGCAGGGACATCATCACATTCGCGGAAGGTCGTGCGCCAGGATTCGTGCCGGCTGATGATCCGGTTGAAGCTCTCCCCGATCGCAGGTGCGTCGAGCTTGCCGCGGATGCGGTACGCCACCGGAACATTGTATGCCGGATTGCCCGGAGTCATCTGATCGATGAGCCACATCTGATGCTGCCCGGAGGAGAGCGGCACTGGCTGCCCGGCCGATCGTTTCGGAAAACGGCGGGTGTCGCCCGCAGGTGCCGATGAACGTTTCAGGCGCAGCTCCAGCAGCCGTTTTCTTTCCTCGGAAAGTGGGGCGTGCCTATCCATGCGATTGCGCCTCCTTCGCGATGAGCGCGCGAACCTCCTCGTCCGACAGGCCCTCGATGTCCTGGATCATTTTCTCGCGGACGAACGCGCCGAGCTGCATGATCGTCGGCGCTTCAAAAAAATCGCGCAGCGTGATGCCGGTGCCGAGGTGTGTGCGGAGTCTCGCCACCACTTGCATCGCGAGCAGGGAGTGCCCGCCGAGTGCAAAGAAATTTTCGTCGCGCCCAAATTTCGCGAACCCGAGGACGGAAGCCCAGATTTCTGCGATCGTTCTTTCCAAGCCATCTTCGGGGACAAACGACAGCTCGGCGGCATCCAGTCTCGGAGCGGTGCCTGCGGAAGTGCCGGACGGCGTCGGCGCAGTTTCGCGGAGCAGCGCATTCAAATCCTGGGGGCTCACGATGATCTGCGGCAGTTCCGAAGCGAGTGCGCGTCGGAATGCCTCCAGCCCGTCGGCAGTCGAGATCGCCTTTGCGAGCGCGCCCTCTTTCCACTGCTGCATTGCCGGCGGCACCTCCATCTCGGCGAGGATGCCGGTCTCGCGCCATCCCGGCCAGTTGATCGTCAGAGTCCTCGGGCCATCGGAAAGTTTGTTCGCGAAATGACTGAATGCGTCGAGGCACGCATTCGCTGCGGCGTAGTCAATCTGCCCCGCCGGGCCGAGGACGGATGCGGTGGATGAAAAGAGGACGAGCAGCTCCGTGCCGGCCTTCGTGGCGAGGCTGTGGACGATTTCGCAGCCGTGCAGCTTCGGTGCGAACACGGCCATCGCGTCCTCGCTGGTCTTTGCTTCGATCAATCCGTCGCGGATGATGCCTGCCGCATGGATGACTCCGTGGATCGCACCGTGGAGCCTCAGCGTCTCGGCGAATGCGCGCTCCATCTCTGCGCGCTCCGAAACGTCCGCTGCAATCACATCCACCGTGGAGCCGAGGCTCTCCAGTTCCGCGAGTTGGCGGATGATTTTTGCAGCGGGCGAAGCGGGTTCCGCCGCGGCGATGTCCTTCCACTTCGCCTTGTCGGGGAAGGGCGACTTTTTCGTGAGGACGAGCGTGGCCTGCCGTGTCTGCGCGAGGTGCCGCGCAATCGCGAGGCCGAGCCCGCCGGTGCCGCCGGTGATCAGACAGACCCCGCGATGACGCAGACGTTCCGGCTGGCCGTGCGTGATTTTTGGCAGCGTTAGTTTGGAAAATTTCCTCCGCCAGCGGTGCGGCCCGCGCAGCGCGATCACCGCGCCACTGATCGGCGCAGAAAATTCCGCGACGATGCGTGTCCACATCGCGGGCGTCGCAGCGTCACCCTGCAAGTCCACATTGAAACTTGTGACATTCGGAATCTCGCGCGGGATGACGAGGCACGGCCCGAGCGCCGCCGCCATGTACGGATCGAGATTTTCGCCGCCGGTGACGTCGTGAATTTCACGGGTGACGATGCCCAGCGCGACGGGGATGGAAATATTCAGCCGCGAGACTGCCTGCGCGATGTGCAGCAGGCTGAAGAAACTTCCCCCGAGCGCACGCGACGGATCGTCCGCTGTCTTCGCGGTGACGCTGCCGAGGTGGACGATGTGAATCCTGCGCCAGTGCCCGCCACTGAACTCGCGGAACAGCCCCAGGCAGTCATCGGCGTTCGACGGATTGATCGTGAACGAATCGCCGGAGACGCGCGCGAACTGCTGCGCGTGGCGGACGGAAACGACGCTGTTCCGCGGCGGCGCAAGCAGTTGCCGGATCGAGGCTGCGTCGGTTTCCCGGTCAGAAAAAACGATCCAAAGGGTGTCCTCCGCATTCGCATCGGATCCGGGAATGCCGAGGGGCGCTGTCCTTTCCCACGATGGAACATAAAACCAGTCGTCCAAGTTTGCGGACATCGCGATGGGCGTGGACTGCCCGTGCGAAGCGGCGGCGGGCGTGAGCCAGTGGACTGTCCGCTCGAAGGGATACGTCGGAAGCGCGATGCGTCGTCGCTGCTTTCCGGCGTGCAGATTTCCCCAGCGGATTTCCTTTCCGCAGAGCCAGAGCCGGCCGGCGGCGGCGAGCAGCACCTCGGCATCCGGCTGGCCCTCGTAGTGGTGGCGCAGGGAGGAAATCGCGGGCGCGGCGGATTCGCGCGGCCTCGCCGGATGCTGCTGCGCGAGGACGCCGAGCGTGCGGCCCGGCCCGGCTTCGAGCAGGATGGGATTTTCCATCTGCCAGAGCGTGTGCAGCGTGTCGTGGAAGCGCGCGGTGTGATCCGCGTGGCGTGCCCAGTATTCCGGATCGGTCGCCTCGGCGGCGGTGATCCAGCGGCCCGTGACATTCGAGGTGAAAGGGATGCGCGGCGCGCTGGCCCGCACTTTGCGAACTTCGTCCGCGAAGGTGCGGGAGATGGGTGTGAGCATCCGCGAATGGAACGCGTGCGTGTTTTGCACGGGCCGGTGCGTGATGCTGCGTGCGTCGAGTATGCGTGCAAATTCTGCGATGCCGCCGGGTGGCCCGGCGATGATGCAGAGCGCGGTGCCGTTGATGAGCGCGATGGAGAGATCGTGCGGGAGCAGCGGCTGGAGTTCGGATTCCGGCAGCGTCACCGCGAGCATCTTTGCGGGCGGCAGCGTTGCGACGAGCTGCGTGCGGCGGACGATGAGGCTCAGTGCGTCTTCGAGCGAGAATACGCCTGACAGACATGCCGCGACATACTCGCCCATGCTGTGCCCGACGATGGCCTGCGGCTCGCCGGCGAGATCGATCCAAAGTTTCGCGAGCGCATATTCGATGGTGAACAGCGCGGGCTGGAGGTTTGTGATTTCATTCAGCCGCCGCGAGTCCCCGTCGTCCGCAGACTGCGTGTTGCCCGCGAGCATCTTCTTCAGATCAATGCCCTGCGACGCGGACGCCGCTTTCCAATCGCGATGCTTCGGCCAGAGGATGTCGCGGATGTCGTGGCCGAGCAGCGGACGCAGGATTTCCGCGCAGCGATCCACCTCGGCGCGGAAAGTGTCGAAGGTCGCGTAGAGTTCGCGCCCCATGCCGACGTAGTGATCGCCGACGCCGGGGAGCAGCAGCACGAGCGGGCGCTTTTCTCCGGCATCCAGAGCGGCGACGGAAAGCCGCGCGGGCTTTGCGACGAGAGCGGCGATGGCTGCGGCACGATCCGCGGCGACGACGAAGCGCCGGTGCTTCATTGCACGTCTGCCGCCCTGCAAAGTGAATGCCGCGTCGCGCAGATCGAGCGACGGGTTGCGCGCCAAAAATGCGCGCAGGTTTTCTGCGGAGGAGGCGAGCGCATCCTCCGTGCGCGCAGAGAGCACGAGCAGGTACGGGCCTTGAGCTTCGCCACGTGTCACGGGCGGCGCTTCTTCGAGCACGACGTGTGCATTCGTCCCGCCCATGCCGGTGGCCATGATGCCTGCGCGGCGCGGCCCGTCGGATTTCCACTCGGCGAACCGCGTGTTCACGAAGAACGGCGTCGTCGCGAAATCAATCTCGGGATTTGGCCGCGAAAAATTCAGGCTCGCGGGAATCTGCCGGTGCTGGAGCGCGAGCACCGTTTTGATCAGCCCGGCCATGCCTGCCGCGGCATCGAGATGGCCGACGTTCGTCTTCACTGATCCGATCGCACAAAATCCTGTGCGCTGCGTCGAGGCGCGGAAGGCCTTCGTGAGCGCCCGCACCTCGATGGGATCGCCGACCGGTGTGCCGGAGCCGTGCGCCTCGATGTAGCTGATGCTGTCGGCCTCCACGTCGGCATTCGCGAGCGCCTCGATGATCGCATCCGCCTGGCTGTTCACGCTCGGCGCGGTGTAGCCGGCTTTTTCCGCACCGTCGTTGTTGATTGCGGAGCCTTTGATGATCGCGCGGATCGTGTCGCCATCCGCGAGCGCGTCGCGCAGGCGCTTCAGCACGACGATGCCGCCACCGCTGCCGAAGACCGTGCCATTCGCATCCGCATCGAACGCGCGCACGTGCCCGTCCGGCGAAGTCACAGCGCCGGGGTCGGAGAAATATCCCGCACGATGCGGCACTCGCACGGAGATCGCACCCGCGAGAGCGATGTCGCATTCCCCGCTGAGCAGGCTCTGCCGCGCGAGATGAACGGCGACGAGCGACGTGGAGCACGCCGTCTGCACGGTCATGCTCGGGCCTTTCAGATCGAGTTTGTACGAGATGCGCGTGCTGAGGAAATCCTTGTCGTTCGCGATGAGCGTCGGGATGTAGTCCTCGGAAAAATTGCGCGCGAGGCCCGCCTGCATGAACCAGGTGTTCATCGCCGCGCCTGTGAAGACTCCGACGCGTGCGGTCGTGCGCGAGGGAACGCAGCCCGCGTCCTCGAGCGATTCGTGCGCGAGTTCGAGCAGGATGCGGTGCTGCGGATCCATCGTTCGCGCCTCTGCGGGCGTGTAGCCGAAGAACGCGGCATCGAACGCGCCGGGTTCGTCGAGGACAGGCGCGGCCTTCACGTAGTTTGGTGCGGAGAGATGCGACTTCGGCACGCCGGATTGCAAAATCTCATCGTCGTTGAGCCGCGTGATGGACTCCACGCCGTTCGCAAGGTTGTTCCAAAAACCCTCCGCATCCCGCGCACCGGGGAAACGGCACGCGAGACCGATGATCGCGATGTCGAAATCGCCGTCCATCACCGCAAGCCTCCGTGGAAAAAATTCAGCGCGCTCATCTTTTTACGATATGCGGTTCCGGCAGCGCGTTGCGGTCGGCCTTGCCGGTTGCGGTGAGCGGGATTTCCGCGATGCGCTCGAAATGACTTGGCACCATGTAGTCGGGCAGGCGCGCGCGGAGGTGGTTTTTCAAAAGCGCGTGTTCCAGCGGTGGGCGCTCGACGAGATAGGCGACGATCAAAATCACGCTCTCGGAATAGCGCTTCACCACGACGACGCAGTCCGCCACGCCGGAAAATTCGCGGATGGTGTTTTCGATCTCGCCGAGTTCGATCCGCAGTCCGCGGATTTTCACCTGATGATCCTCGCGGCCGAGATACTCGATGTTGCCATCCGGCAGCCAGCGCGCGACGTCGCCCGTGCGGTAGATGCGCTCGCCGGGATGCAGAGGGTTGTCGGTGAATTTTTCCGCCGTGAGCGCGGGATTGTTCAGGTAGCCGCGCGCAAGGCCGACGCCCGCGATGCACAGTTCGCCCGGTTCGCCGATGGGCGCGGCGCTGCCATCTTTGATCACATGCAGTTGCGTGTTGTGGATCGGTTTGCCGATGGGGATGCGCTCGAAGTCGTTGCTCGTCGGGCAGTCGAACCACGTCACATCCACGGTAGCCTCGGTCGGGCCGTAGAGGTTTGTGAGCCGTGCGTTCGTCGTGCCGCCGAGCAGGTCGTTGAACTTCCGCACATGCGCGGGCATGAGTGCCTCGCCGCTCGCGAAGACGCGGCGAAGCGACGCGAGCCCGGCGAATGATGCGGCGTCACGCCCGTCGAGGTATTCGAGGAAGACATTCAGCATCGAGGGCACGAAATGCAGCACGCTCACGCGCTGCCGGCGGATCGTGTCGAGCAGAACCATCGGGATTTTTTCACCGCCGGGCCGCAGGAAGCAAAGCTTCGCGCCGCACATCGCCCACCAGAAAAGCTCCCACACCGACACGTCGAAATAATACGGCGTCTTCTGCAAAATCACGTCGTCCGCGCCGATGGGATACGCGCACTGCATCCAGTGCAGGCGGTTCACCACCGAGCGGTGCTCGACCATCACGCCCTTCGGTTTGCCGGTGGAGCCGGAGGTGTAGATCACGTAGGCGAGATCATCGGGCTGTGCGCCGCCGTGCGGATTTTCCTCGGAGCCGATGAAAGTGTCGGCGCTTTCGAGGTTGATGATTTTTCCGTCGAAGCCCTCGAACGCGAAATGCTTTTCCTGCGTGAGCAGCACGCGCACGCCGGCATCCCGCAGCAGGTAGCGGATGCGCTCGGGCGGATTGTCGGGCGCGATGGGGAGATACGCGCCGCCGGCCTTCAGGATGCCGAGCAGGCCGATCATCATGGAAAATGATCGCTCAACGAGCAGGCCGACGATGCTGCCGGGGCCGATGCCATTGGCGCGCAGCAGATGCGCGAGCTGGTTCGCCTTTGCATTGAGCTGCGCGCAGGTGAGCACCGGCGTGCCGAAGGTCTTGTCGTGCTCGCAGATCACCGCGATGTCGTCGCCGCGCGCGGAAAGCTGTTCCTCGATGAGGCCGTGCAGCGTCGCGTGCGCAGGGAAAGGATGCGCCGTGTCGTTGAAGCGCGCGATGCGTGCGGCATCGGTCTCGGCAGCGGCGATGTGAGTGGCTTGCATGGGCTGATGCGGAAAGTCAGTTCGCGGGTCGCGGCGCGGCTTCGAGGAGTGCGCGGCTGATCAGTTCCTCGTGGATTTGCGTGCTGCCCTCGATGAGTTCGAGGATCTTCGCATCGCGGTGGTAGCGCGACACCGGCGCGCTTTCGTGGCAGCCGGCTGCGCCCCATATTTGCACCGCGTCGTCTGCCGCGCGCACGGCTGCGCGCGAGGCGAAATATTTTGCCATGAGTGTCTTCGTGAATGCGCCTGGATCGCGCTCGTCCGTCGCGCGGCACGCGGCGAGGCAGAGCAGCGACGCGGCCTGCAAATCGGTGCCCATCCGTGCGAGCATCGAGCGTGTCATTCCAAAATCACCGACCACCGCCTTGCCGACCCTGCGCGTGGTGGCGCGCGTGGTGGATTCCTCGACGCACGCGCGCAGCAGTCCGAGGGCGGAGCATGCGGTGCTGATGCGGCCAAACTGCAAGCCAACCGGCGCGATGTAGCTCAGTGCGACACCGGGTTTGCCGATGATGTTTGCTGCTGGGATCTCGACATCGGTGAAAGTGACCGTCGCGAGTCCCGCAGCGCGGTAGCCGAGCATCCCGGTGATCGGCTCGATGCTCACGCCCGGGGAATCACGCGGGACGATGCACGCGGTCGGCAGCGCGCCCGCGTGGCCGACGACGACAAAGACGCCCGCAGTCTGCCCGTAGGAAATCCATGTCTTCTGTCCGTTCAGACGGAATGCGCCGCCGCCTGCGTCGGAAAATTGCGTCTTGAGCGAATGCAGATCACTGCCGCCGCTCGGCTCCGTGAGGGCGAAGGCACCGATGATTTCCCCGCGTGCGAGCGGCGGGAGCCAGCGGGATTTTTGCGCATCGCTGCCCCACTTCAGAAGTGTCATCGAGACCATCGCCTGCACGGTGAGCAGGTCGGTGAGTGCGGGGCACTCGCGGCCAAATGCCTCATTCAGCAGACCGAACGTGACGGTGTCCCAGCCCTGGCCGCGGAATTTTTCCGGCAGCATGTTCCCGAGGTAGCCGGCCTCCGACATGCGCGCGATCACATCGCCGGTGATCTTTTCCGCGCGATCCCACTCGGCGGCGTGCGGCGCGACGTGGCGCGCGACAAACTCGCGGAACTCGCGCTGGCGTGCGTGCTGGGCGTCGGTGAGGAAGCTGTCCATCGTGTCGTGTCAGGCTGCGGCGGGCTGCGCCTGCTTGCGGAGCACGAAGGCGGCGGCGGCTTCGATGGATTTGAAATTTGCGATGTCGAGATCGTCCGGGCCGACCTCGATGGCGAAGGTCTTTTCGATGAACGTCATCAGTTGCACGGCGAAGAGGGAGTTCACGATGCCGCTCTCGAAAAGGTTGTCGTCGTCCGCAAGATCAGGGACGTGGATCGCGGTGAGGATGAACGCGCGGATTTTTGCGCAAATCGGTTTTTCGTCGGTGGTGGTCATGGCGGTGAGTGATTCAGGCTTCCGGGTAAAGGTGAAATCCGCGGCCCGTCTTGCGCCCGAGATGCCCCTCGGTGACGAGCTTTCGCAGCAGCGGGCACGCGCGGTATTTCGGATCCTTGTATTCGTCGAAAAGCACATCGAGCGAGTTCGCGACGGTGTCGAGGCCGATGAGATCCGCCGTCTCGAGCGGCCCCATCTTGTGGCCGAAGCACTGTTTGAAAATCCGATCAATGTTCTCTGCCGTGGACACGCCGTCCTGCAGCACGGATGCGGCCTCGTTCATGAAAATGTGGGAGATGCGGTTTGAGACAAAGCCCGGTGAATCGTTCACGAGGATTGCCTGCTTCCCGAGCTGCGTGAAGAGCGCCTCCAGCTTCGCGACCGTGTCATCGGACGTGTGCGGGCTGCGGATGACCTCGACCGTCGGCATGAGATGCACCGGGTTCATCGCGTGCAGGCCGATGACTTGCGCGGGTCTGCGCGTGACCGCTGCGACGCGCGCGATCGGAATGCACGACGTGTTCACGCCGAAGCACACGGCGGGCGGCATGAGCACATCGAGGCGCTCGTAGATCGGCCGTTTGATTTCCCATTTCTCCGGCACGTTCTCGATCACGAATTCGCACTTAGCGAGGTCGCGCAGTTCGCGGGTGAATGTCATGCGCTTCAGCGCGTCCTCGCGCGACACGCGCGGCAGCGTCTTGGAAAACATCGGCGCGAAACGGATGTTCTTGAGCACCTCGGATTTCGCGCGATCCAGTGCGGCGTCCGAGATGTCAACGGCGACCGCATGCAGTCCGTGCAGCACGAGATCGGTCACCAGCCCCGTGCCGATGGTGCCCGCGCCGATGACTCCGATGGTGGAAAATTTCATGTCAGGCGATTTTCCGTTTGATGAGTTTGTTCCGACGCTGTTTGCCGCGCGACTCCGCATCGGCTGCCGCTGCGGGGGATTCATTCGGTCGCGCATCCGAGCCCTCGAGCCGTGCGGCGAGGAGCGCGATGGTCGGGCACTCGAAGAGCGTGATGATCGAGACGCTGCGGTTCAGTTCGCGGCGGATCGTTGCGACGACGACGACGGCCTTGAGCGATGTGCCTCCGGCGTCGAAAAAACTTTCGTTCGCACCGATGTGTGTGCGACCGAGCACCTTTTTCCAAATTCCGGCGAGCGACTGTTCGAGCGTGCCTCCGGTGCCGGGAAACTCGGGAATTGGTGCGGTGTTCGCGGGCTGCGTTCGCAGGCGTGCGGTGTCCATCGCAGCGACGATGGACTCGAT
The DNA here is from genome assembly GCA_038238025.1 of Chthoniobacterales bacterium. GTDB lineage: Bacteria > Verrucomicrobiota > Verrucomicrobiia > Chthoniobacterales > Chthoniobacteraceae > SXWH01. The sequence continues at coordinate 21,915 of JBBRYC010000029.1, read as the reverse complement.
GCTGCTGAGTTCATCGCCGACCCGCTGCAATGCGGCGGAGAGCTTCGTGTGATCGTCTGTGGTGCCGCGCGCGGCGGCGTTCTCCTGCGCACCGTGCAAAGTTTTCGCCGGTGCGGCGGGTGCCTGCTCTGCGGGCTCGTAGCGCAGCGATGCGAGCGATGCGGCGGGGAGTGTGAGCGTAAAATCGGCTGCCTCCGGCACTGCGCCGAGCTGCGCGAGAAAGTTGCGCGCGGGCTCGTTGCGAGCCGTGCGGCGATATGAAAGCTCGATGTGCGATTTTCCCTCGCGCATTGCGCGGCCGGCGAGTGTGGCGAGCATGTGAAGCTCGACACCTTTGCCGAGCGCGCGGCAGCTCAGGAGCATCGTGTCCACGACGAAGCGATCTGCCGCGACGGTGTGCAGTGTCGCGCCGACGAGGCCGTAGTCGCCGAAGCGATCACTCACCGTCGTCACGAGGCACTGTGCGCCGGAATTTAGAAAATCGCGCAGCTCGCTTTCCGAGCGGCGGACGGTGGTGAGGTTGAATTGGTTCGTGCGCAGCGTGAGCTGCGCGATGCGCGCAATTTGATCCTCGGTGGCCTCGGCGGTCTCGATGCGGATCTGGAGGCTGTCGAGAAAGTCTCGGAGCGTCGGGGCGGCGGTGCGGAGTTCCTCGCGACCGGTGTTGGCGCGATACCATTCGCTGCGCTCGCGGTCTTCCTTCGTCGCTGCGGCGCGATCCAAGATCCACAGGCTGTCGAGGAATGCGGGGATGCGCCCGGGCTGCTGCGGAAGCTGGAGCGTGATCACCTCGGGACACGCGGCGCGGACGGCTGCGCACTCGACGGGGTTGTCGTCGAGGAAGACGAAGGCATCGAGGCCCACGTTGAACTGCCCGGCGAGGGCGCGGAGGTTGTCGGGCTTTGAGGCCCAATTGATCCGCCAGCCAGCGAGATGCTCGCGGCGCAGAGGCATGTCATCGCGCTGGTCGAAGACGGCGACGACATCGGCCTCCTGATTTTTGCTGCACAGCGTGAGGAGCACGCCGGCCTTCGACTGCGCGACCATGAATTCCTGGAGGCGCTTGAAGGGCGGCGTGAGCGCGATGCCGCCCGGCCCATCCTCGGCGGCAAGGCCCTGCCAGAGGGTGTTGTCGCAATCGAGCGCGATCACTTTCACCTGCGGCGCTGTGGTGCTAAAAATGGCGCGCGAGATCGCGGTGCCGATGGCGGCGTAGCCCTCGGGCGTGAAGGGCATGTGGCCGAGCGAGCGGCTGTGTGCATCGTGCAGTTCGCGCACGGGATGCCGCGCAAGAATGTCGAGTGAGCGGATGCAGCGGATGTGCGGATGCCGCGCGGCACGTGAGAGGATTTCACTCTCGGCGGCATCGAGTGCGGCTGCATCTGCCCCGGCGATGCGCGGCGCGAGCGCGAGGATGAACGGGTTGCCCGCGGCTGCGGCAAAGGTGTCGAGCGCAGAGCAGAATTCGGTGACCTTGCTGCGCAGCCCTTCGGATTTTTTGTCAGCTGCGGCGGGCGCAGTGCGGCGGGCGTAGATGTTGAAGAGGCCGGAGTGCTCGAGCAGCTTTTCCTCGACGACGGCGCAGTGGAATCCGCGCCGCGTGAGCATTTCCTCGACGGACTGCACGGCGGCGCGCGTGCGGTCGTGGACTTCGATGACGAGCTGCTCGATGAGCGGCCAGTGCTCCTCGGCGATGCCGCGCAGGATGCCGAGTTCGCTTTTCTCGGCGTCAATTTTCAGCAGGTGGATGCGCGTGATGCCGTTGTCGCGGATGATGTCGGAGACGGAGGTGAGCGGGCACTCGATGGTCTGCGCGTCGAGGCGGTGCGCGGTAATTTCCTCGATGTCGGCGTCGTTCAGAAGCGCGTCGCCGCACTTGAGCGTGGAGTCGCGCAACTCGCTTTCAAGGACATTGCGCGCGACGGTGCGGACTGCGGCGCGATCCTCGCTCTCATCGGGATGGAAGCCGGAGAAGACGGACGAATTCTCGTAAAAGGTGAACTGCGCGCTGCCGCGTTTTTCGGCGACGCCGATATTGAACGCATGGACGCGCCCGCCGCCGTAGGCTGCGCAATTTGCACGCAGCAGATCGAAGACGCGCGGCGAGGGCTCGAATGAAAAGATGGTGGGATTTTTGCACCGGCTGAGGACGAAGAGGGAGAACAGGCCGATGTTCGCGCCGATATCAATCACGGTCGCGCCGTCGGTGAGTTCGATGCCGTGGCGGAGATACGATTCGTCCTCGAAGATTTCCTGCCAGACGTATTCGGTCTCGTGGCGGTTGAGGTGGACGATTTCAAAGCCGTCCGGAAGCGTGTGGCGCGGGCGCGCGCCGAAGTGCGCGGGATCGGGAACCGGCAGTGTGCGCCGGTCGCCGTGCAGCCAGTCGTCGAGGCCGAGGACGAGGATATTGACGCCGTCGCGGTTGCGGCGGAATGCGGACGCGGGATCGAGGAGTTGCTGGAAGACCTGGTTGTAGGGCGCAAACTCGACACGCGATTTCCGGCCAAAGTGTTCGGACCAAAATTGCAACGATTCTTCGAGCGGCTCGGCGGTGAATGTTGAGGCGATGCAGATCGGCAGCGCGTTGGCGGAATTTGTTTCCGCAGCGGCGGGGGGATCGATGAATGCGAGGTGGACGCCGCTGAATTCGATGAGCGGCGTGCCGTGTGCGTCGGTGAATGTGACGCTGCCGATCAGAACGGGGCCATCGGGACTTTCGCGTGTGGCGATGGCGTGGGTCGGGCGCGTGCCGGTGTCAGCGCGCAGCACGAGGCGCGCGATGGACTTGAGGATGAAGGTGCGCCCGAGATCCAGGGTGAATGCGGAGAGGAGCTGTGCGGCGGCGTCGAGGAGTGCGCCGGATTCGTGATCAGCGGTGCTGTTGATTTCGGCCACGATTTGCGTCCCGTCGCGACGGATGTTGTCGAGCGTTTGGAAGTGAGGGCCGTATTCGTTGCCGTTGGCCCGGAGGTGGCGGTAGAAATCGGCGGCGCTGCCGTTGGGAGTGATCGGATTCTGCCCGGTATTTTTGTTTTCGGAATCGGGGACTGCGGACAGGAACGTCCGCATCGCATCGTGCGGCGCGCCGGCTGATGGCTGCTGGTCGGCGGCTTCGATGTGCAGCCGTGCGCAGGGCTGCGCTGCTCCGGAATTTTCCACGCCGTCGGCTGCTGCCTCGAAAAATTCGCAGACAGTGCTGCCGTCGTTCTGCGGTGTGATGCGCGCGGTGATCGGGGTGTCCCCGTCCGAGAGGAACACCGGGCGCTCGAACTCGATGCGCGAGAAAATCACCGGGGCGCCGGATGCAGCGCCGCCGTGAGTTTTCTCCGCGATGCGGATGAGGAATGCGCCGGGGAGGACGGCCATGCCGTGAAAGCCGTGGTCGGCGAGGGCGGGATGCGAGCGGAGCCCGGCGCGGAATCCGGCGAGGCGCGAGGGCGCGTGCGTGCCTGCCGCGTCTGTCGCTGCGCTGTGTGCGTCCTGGTCGGGCCGAATCATTTCCGTGAGAGTAGCGGCCCCTGTGCCACGAAACTGGCGAGGCCGCGAAGATTTCGCCGCACGCTGCCTGATGGGGGCGGCGTGCGGTGCGGCGAAGGACCATTTGGGCTGGATGGCTTTCGTTGCATCGAATTCGTTTGCCTCGGGCGAACGCGGGCGCGAATCCTGCGATGGATGCGCCGACATGGAGCCGAAAGCGACAGTATGATTTCTGTGAAACTAACTGCTGACCTGCAATCAGCAAAGCCAATGCCATGACGCTGAAAGGCTACACGGTTGGCGACTTCGACCGCGGCGCCCCGCGCTGGAAGGAGGCGCTGTGGATCCTCGTGAAGTGGGCGTTTTTCCTGACAGCGTTCCCGTGGCCTTCGTCGCTGCGTGTGGCGCTGCTGCGGTTTTTCGGAGCGAAGATTGGGAGCGGAGTTGTCGTTCGCGCGAATGTGAACGTGAGCTATCCGTGGCGGTTCACGCTGGGCGACGACGTGTGGCTCGGGGAGGAAGTCTCGATCCTCAGCCTCGCGCCGGTGGTGATCGAATCGAGCGTGTGCATCTCGCAGCGCGCGTTCCTCTGCACCGGGACGCATGATTTCCGCTCGGAGAAATTTTCGCTCGTGGTGAAACCGATCACGGTGCGCGGCGGATCGTGGATCGCGGCGCAGGCATTCATCGCGCCGGGCGTGGAGATCGGCGCGGGGAGCATGGTGTGCGCGGGGAGCGTGGTGATGGAAAATGTGCCGCCAAAGTGCATCGTGCGCGGGAATCCGGCGCAGGTCGTGAAGCAGATCGGGTGATGCGGATTCTTTTCCTCAACCAGTATTTTCCGCCCGATCCCGCGCCGACGGGGCTGCTGTTCCGCGAGATCGCAGATGAGTTTGTGCGGCTCGGGCACGAGGTGGATTTTGTGGATGCGGCGCAGGATTATCGCGGCGCGCAGGGCGGTGGAGGGCGCATGAAGCGCGAACTCGGCGCGCTGTGGCGGATGCTGCGAGAGGGGCGCGCACGACCGCGGCCGGATGTCGTCGTCTCGGGCACTTCGCCGCCGTGCCTCGGCGTGATCGCGGACCGTGTCGCGCGCAAGCACGGTGCGGCGCACATCCACTGGGCGATGGACATGTATCCCGAGCTTGCGATTGAGCTTGGTGAAATTGGACGCAATTCGCCCGTCGCAAAGCTCACCGGCTGGGCGATGCGCGGTGTCTATCGCCGTGCAAAAAAGGTCGTCGCGCTCGACGGGGACATGGCTGCGAGATTCCGCACGATGAACGTCGAGCCGGTGATCATCCGCCCGTGGGTGATGCGGCGCAGCGATGATGCGGCTGATTTTTCCACGCCGCCGGAAGCGCGGTGGACGTGGATCTACTCGGGCAACCTCGGTCGCGCGCATGAGTGGGAGACGCTCCTCGCGGCGCAGGCGCTGATCGAGCAGCGCGGCACGGATGCGCGGCTGCTTTTCCAAGGCGGAGGGCCGGCGCAGAAGCCGGCGCAGGCGCGCGCGGAGTCGCTCGGGCTGCGGCGGTGCGAGTGGCAGGATTACGCACCGGCGGAGCAGCTCACGGAGTCGCTGCTGTGCTGTCAGGTTCTCGTCGCATCGCAGCTTCCCGCCGTGCGCGGGCTGCTGTGGCCGAGCAAGCTGGCGCTGATGGTCACGCTGCCGAGGCCAATCCTGTTCGTCGGGCCGCCGGATGGCGCGATTGCGAGTGAACTGCGGACGCTCCCGCACGCGGGAATCTTCGCACCGGGCGATGCGGAAGGTGTGGCGCGCTGGATCGCTGCGCAGCGCGCGGGTGCGAACGTCGTGCCGCCCGAATCCGTGGCGTGCGCGGAGCAGCAGCGCGGCGCGGCGCTGGCGGCGTGGGGTGCGCTGCTGGAACGGGTTGCGCGGTGATGATGCGAAGATTTTTTTCGTCTTTGTCCGGTTCCTGCATATGCTCGGGCCTCACCACTGCGGAGCACGGCGGCCCGCCCGCCGAGCGTCGCAACGCGAGGGAAAATATGACGCGAACCACCGAACCGAATGAAGGATGCCGATGCGCAGGAGGGATTCCGCGCCGTGGCGCGCGGATGGCCGGCGCGGGTGGTGCGACCGGCCTCACGCAATCCGTATGACGCAGGTTTTATTCTTTCTCGCATTCGGCTTTCTCGTGTCGGTGATCCTCACGCCGTGGATGATCCGCCTCGCCCAAACCGGCGTGGGGATGGATGCGCCAGACGAGGGGCGAAAAAAGCAGATCGCGCCGGTCCCGCGGATCGGCGGCGTGCCGCTCATGTTCAGCCTCGTGCTCGGCGTGATGGTGATCCTCTGGCTCCAGCCGGCGCGCTCGTTCGAGTGGTTCCCGATCTTGATCGGCCTCTCGATGATGTTTGCCCTCGGGCTGTGGGATGACATCAAGCCCCTCGGCGCGAAGAAAAAGCTCCTCGGCCAGATCGTGATTGCGAGCATCGTCGCCTCGCTCGGGCTGGAGATTCAGAAATTTTCATTCGGCAGTCACACCACGATCGAACTGGGCGGCTGGAGTGCGCCGGTGACGGTGCTGTGGCTGATTGCGATCCCGAACATCGTGAACCTCATTGATGGATTCGACGGGCTCGCGGGCGGGCTGGGGCTCTTCATGTCGGTCACGCTGGGGATGGTCGGCTACGTGTCGGATCACCTCGGGCTCGCGTGGTTCGCTTTCACGCTGGCGGGCGCGCTCATGGGGTTTCTGATTTTCAATTTCCCCCCGGCGCGAATTTACCTCGGCGACGGCGGGGCGTACCTGATCGGCTTCACGATTGCCGTGCTGTCCGTGTCGAGTTCGCACAAGGGATCGGTCGCGGCGGCGCTGCTGGTCACGCTCGTCGGGCTGGGCCTTCCGATTCTCGACACTTCATTTGCGCTGGCGCGGCGGGCGTTGCGCGGCTTCCCACTTTTCCATGCGGATGACGAGCACGTCCACCACCGGCTCGAGAAGATGGGCATTTCAAAAAGGCGGATCCTTTTCGGCCTCTACGGCATCTGCGTGATCCTGTCGCTGATCGGGCTCACGATCTTCTGGAACAAGGGTGGCACACTGCCGATCGCCATCGGGCTGGGCATGTTTTTCCTCATGGTACTCGGGGGCGTGCGGCACTTCCTGCGCGTGCGGAGCTGGAAGGACGCGCACCAGCAGATCAAGCGCGTGCTCAGCCGGCGGCAGGCCGTGCAATACACGCTGCTCCAGGCAAAGCTGCTCGTGCTCGAGGTGGAGCGCTGCGAGACGGCGCAGCAATTCTGGAGCATCCTCGATCAGACCATGCGGCGGGTTGGATTCGTGGAGCCCAATGAGACCGAGAACCAGGTCCCGATCCAGCTCCGCCAGAATGGCTCGAAGCCGCTCATCCTCCACGCGTCGCTCGATGAGGGCACGATTCCCGAGTGGCAGCGCATCGCGGAGTGTTTCCGCCCCGCCTATTCGAACGCGCTCGCCAAGTGGGGGCCGAGATGAGCAGATAACGCGATGCCCCCAAGCTCTCCGAACGCCCGGCGGAACCCTCCGCCGAGCTGGAAAAAGCGCAGGCTCGCCGCTCTGATCGCATTCGGGATCATCACTGTGCTCGGGCCGCTGGCCTTCGGCGCGGTGGATCGCGTCGTGCAGGTGGTGCTCGTGGTCGTGCTGGCCGCGGGGATATTCCTCGATCCGCCTGCGCCGCTCTCGCTTGGGAGGCGCGGGAATGTCGTGGCGATCGTGCTCATCGGCGTGCTGGTGCTGAAGGAATTTCTGCCGCACCAGTGGTTCGGGCGGTCGCTCTGGCGCGGGCAGGCGGAGGCGATTCCCGGCCTCGAAATTTCGGGCATGCACCATCCCGAGCCGGCGCTCGCCTTTGACGCGCTGCTCGTCGCGCTGCTTGCCGTGGTGTGGTTCCAGTGGGTCCGCACGATGGCGGCGCGACGCGAGATGCGCGTGGCCCTGGCGTGGATTCTTTTCGGCAGCGGGATCGCGCTCGCGGCGGTCTGCTTTCTCATGAGCACGAAGGGCGCGCAGTCCGGCGCGATCTACGGCCTGCGCTCCACGCCGGGCTGGACGGGCTGGGGGCCATTTCCAAATCGCAACCACACGGCGTCGCTCCTCGCGATGTCCGCGCTGGCCGGGCTCGGCTGCGCGGTGCGGGCCGGCGTGCGGCGAAATTACCGCGCGGCGGTGATCGCGACCGGGGCGATCTTCATGATCATCGTCGCGCTGCTCGTGGGCAAGTCGCGCGGCGGCCTCCTTGCGCTCGCGGCGGGCAGCGCGGTCTTCGGCGTGATGATGCTGCTGCGGCACCGGAGCAAACGGACGCTGGCGATCCTCGCTTGCGGTGTGGCGCTGATCGCGGTGATCGTGACGCTCTTCGGCAGCCAGGTGACGGGGCGCTTTTTCTCCGGCGATGGAAAGCTGGACGCGCACCAGCTCCGCCGGGACATCTGGGGTAACACGGTCACGATGTGGGGCGACGCGCCGCTGCTTGGGCACGGCGTGGCTTCGTTCACGGGGCTGTTTCCATTTTACCAGAACATCACGCTCGACGACGGCGTGATCCTCCACCCCGAGAGCAGTTGGCTGCAATGGCTGTGTGAACTCGGCGTCATCCCGGTGGTGTTCCTCGCGGGCCTGGGCATCGGCCTCGTGGTGTCGCGGCTGCGCGGGCTTTTTAAAAGGCACGGCACTTTCTACCTCGCGGCGGGAGCGCTCGCGGGCGTCGCAGCCATCGCGGTGCATTCGGCGATCGATGTCCCCGGCCACCGCTGGGGGACGGCGGGTTATGCGCTGGCGCTGCTCGCGCTCGCGTGCCCGATCTCGCGAGAGGCGCAGATCATCGGCCTCGAAGCGCCGCGCACGGGATTCGTGCCGCTGGCAATCGGCGCATATTGGGCGCTGCCATTCCTCGGGTTTTCATTCGCGTGGCAGCCCGTGATCGTGGAGCAGTTGCGCGCGCGGGAGGGATCGGGGATGCCGCCGCGCCCGACGATCAGGGAATGGAAAAGCGCGATCCGATTTTTCCCGCTCGACGCCGGGCTGCATCACTTCGCGGCGATGCGGCAGCTCGAGACGGGGCCGCCGAAGAATTCCGAATGGCAGCGGCACATCGAGATCGTCCACCGGCTCGTGCCGGGAAGCTGGCGCTACCCGATCAGCCACGCGCGCGCCGTGAAGCGCCTCTCGCCCGCGCTGTGCGTCGAGTACTGGCAGCACGCGATCGGGCGCTCCGGCTGGCGTGCCTCGGAGACACTCTTGCAGGCGCTCATCGCGACTGCGGATATTTCATTCGCGGGTTCGTATTGGGAGGAATTCATCGGCGAACATCCCGCGCTCGCGCTGACCTATGCCGGTACGCTGCCGGATGCGGAAACGAGGACGTACTTCGACCTGTGGTGGCAGGCGCGCAGCACCGCCGCGGATGTGACGGGAGATGAGCTTCGCGATTTTTACCCTCTCGCGAAGCGCTGGGCCACGCCCGAGCAAATCTCGGACTGGATCCACACCCATCCGTCGCGGCGTCGCGAGGATTTCCGCCAGTGGGCCGCGCTCTTGCACGGTGCGGGCATGAGCGAGCGGGCGTGGCAGTTTTTTCCCGGCAAGATCCTGAATCCCGACTATCCCGTGGAGGGAACCGCGCGGACGCGCGAGGAGATCGAGGCCCGCATCCGCATCGCGCCGGAGAACACGGCGCACCTCGCGGAACTTGCGCGCCTCAACGAGCTGGCCGGCGACCGCGACGCCGCAAAAACGATCATCCTCACTGCCGCCGCGAAGCCTGGCGCGGGCTCCATGTTCCTGCGCAAGGCCGCCTACTTTCTCGCCGAGGATGGGAAATTCCCCGAAGCGGTGGAGATGATGCTGCGGGATCAGTAGGGCACCGGGAGGAAGCCCGCGCAGGCGCGCGCGATAGTGAATGCAGGCCGCGCCTCTGCCGCGCGGCGATCTTGTCGGGATGGCGCGCACCGCCCGGAACTTTTTCCGCCCTTGCGCCGACGCGCGCGATGGGCAATCTCCGCGACTCATTTTTCCACACATGGACGCTCCACTCGAACAACTCCGGGCCGAAGCCATCGCCGCCATCGCCGCCGCTGCGGACGAGGCCGCGGTCGAGCAGGCGCGCATCAAATTTCTCGGCCAGCAGGGCGCGCTGACGGCGCTGAGCAAGGGGATGAAAGACGTGAGCAAGGACGACAAGCCACGCATCGGGAAACTGCTGAACGACGTCCGCGCGGCGGTGACGGCGGCGCTCGATGAGCGCAAGGCCGCGCTGCAGGGCGATGCGGACAAGGCGGCATTCGCCGGCGTGGATGTGACGCTGCCGGGGACGCCCGCGGGCTTCGCGGGGAAGGGGACGCTGCATCCGATCACGCAGCTCCTCGATCGGACGATCGCGATTTTCCGCCGCATGGGCTTCGCGCTCGCGGACGGGCCGGACATCGAGACGGAGTGGCATTGCTTCGACGCGCTCAACACGCCCGCCGATCATCCCGCGCGCAACGAGCAGGACACTTTCTACATGCCGGACGGCCGATTGCTGCGCACGCACACAAGCACGGTGCAGATCCGCACGATGGAAAAAAGCGCGCCGCCGATCCGCATCATCGCGCCCGGTGCCGCGTATCGCCGCGATGAGATTGATGCCACACATCTCGCGCAGTTCACGCAGATGGAGGGGCTGTATGTGGACGAAGGCGTGTCCGTCGCAGACCTCAAGGGCACGCTGGAGTTTTTCTTCCGCGAGCTGTTTGGCAATGATGCAAAGTTCCGTTTCCGCCCGCATTTTTTCCCGTTCACCGAGCCGAGCTACGAGGTGGATATCAAGACGAGCGCGCTCGGCTCTGGCGACCGCTGGCTGGAGATTGCCGGCTGCGGCATGGTGGACCCCGCCGTGCTCGAATCCATCAACACGAAGCGCGGCGATCGCGCATTCGATCCGGAGAAATACACAGGCTTCGCATTCGGCTTCGGACTGGATCGCCTCGCGATGATCATGACCGCCACGCCGGACATCCGCTATTTCACGAACAGCGACCAGCGGTTCCTCGCGCAGTTCTGATGGGCAAGCTCGACAAGCTTATCGAGAAAGTCATGGGCGGGCGGGGCGACGCCAACATCAGCTTTGCCGACCTTTGCGGGCTGCTCATCAAGCTTGGCTTCGTCGAGCGCGGCGGCAGCGGCAGCCATCGCACATTTGCGCGCGGCGAATTATTCGTGAACTTGCAACCTGACGGAAGCAAGGCGAAGGCTTATCAAGTTCGCCAAGTGCGCGAACATCTGCGAAAACTCGGACACTGATCATGAACGACCCACGCGACTACGAAATCCGCATCTGGTATAGTGCCGTGAAAGGCGACGAATGCTTCATTGCGCAGGTGGTGGACTGGCCGGGCATCATGGCTCATGGCGACACGCGCGAGCAGGCGGCCCATGAAATTCAGATCGCGCTCGAACTTGCCCTCGACTTCGCGCGTGAACGCGGTGTCAAGCCGCCCGCACCGGCACGGCACGCGGCGCTGGCGTAAGCTGTGTGATGGAGCCGGCACCGCGCAAACCCACGCGAACGCGCAAGCCGCACGTTGACGAACCGGCACCTTCCGTGCGACACTCCGCCCGTGAAAAAGAAGCCGCAGGCAAAGCTCCCGCCGGTGATTCCGGCATCGAAGGAACTGCGCGACGCGATGCGGAGGCTCTCGCAGATGCCGCCGCCTTCATTCGAAAAAATGAAGGCGCAGACCGACGCGATGCTGGCGATTCGCAACGGCTGCGAGCCGAGCAGGAGCGCGCCAAAGAGTGGGGCCTCGCGAAAGGCCGCCTAATCGCGGAATCGGCGCTGGAATCGCTCGGCATCCTGTCGAATTCGACGAGTGAACACGAAGTCCGCGGTCGTCCCGCTGATGGCTGCGTCGTGAAAAAAACGTGGCCGGGATTTTACGGCCAAGTGCCGGTGTGGAGAGGCGGGCGCATCGAACGCGCACCCGCATTGCCGTCGCAATATCTCGACCGCCAGTTGCTCCAAAATGCGGTGTTCGACAGCGAAATCATCCTCGAAGGCGTGACGGTTTCGGAGAAGCCCTCGATGATCATCGGCGAGCAAACCGGGCAGCCTTGCTTTGTCATTTCCCAGCCGTTCATCGAGTCGCTGCATCCCGGCAAGCCAGGCCCGGACGAATCGCAGATCGCCGACTTCATGCTTGCTCACGGCTTCGAGTCGCTGGCCGGTTCCTATTTCGGCTGGCAGCGCGTGAGCGATGGTGTCGCCATCCTCGACGCGCGACAATTTCATCCTGTCTGCCGAGGGCGTGATCCCGATTGATCTCCAGATGGCCGTCATCCCCGAAATCATCCGCGTGAAAACGCCGCGTCCTCGCGCATCAAAGGCTCGCCGCAAGCGCGCATAGTCTGCATCGTCACCGCCCATTTCCAAATTTATGAAAGTCTCACTCAACTGGCTCCGTGAACTCGTCGAACTCCCGCCGACTGTGCCTGCGCTCGTGGATCTGCTCACGATGGCGGGCGTGGAAGTCGAGGGCATCGAGACCACCGGCTGTTCCGTTCCAAAAGTCGTCATCGCGCAAATCAACGAGTCCATCCAGCATCCGAATGCCGACCGGCTCAGCGTCTGCACCGTGGATGACGGCAGTGGTACGCCGCGCCAGATCGTGTGCGGCGCGAAGAACTACAAGGTCGGTGACAAGGTGCCGCTCGCGCTGCCGGGCGCGACACTGCCGGGCGACTTCACGATCAAGGCGGGCAAGCTGCGCGGCGTGGAGAGCAACGGGATGCTGTGCTCGGCGAAGGAACTGAACATCGCCGAGGACGCCGATGGGCTGCTCATTCTTCCGTCGGAAAGCAAAGTGGGTGCGCCGATCGCGGACGTCCTGCGCGGGGACACGGTGCTCGATTTGGAAATCACACCGAACCGCCCGGACCTGCTCAGCCACGCCGGCATCGCGGTGGAAATCGCGACGCTCACCGGCAAGCAGATCACGCCGCCGCAAGGGGCCGCTGATCCGAAATTCGGCGGCGACGCGCCGGCGGTCGCCGTCGAGACGGCATCGCCATGCTGCTACACTGCGCGGCGCATTTCGGGAGTAAAAATCGGGCCGAGTCCCGAGTGGTTGCGCGCGAAGCTGGAGAGCATCGGGCTGCGCGCGATCAACAACGTCGTGGACGTGACGAATTTTGTGATGATGGCGAGCGGCCAGCCGCTGCACGCATTCGACGCGGCGAAAGTGCGCGGCACTCTGCGCGTGCGGCAGGCGAACGAAGGAGAGCAATTCCTCGCGCTCGACGGGAAGACTTACACGCTCGTGGCGGGCGACATCGTGATCGCCGATGATGGAAAGGCGCTCGCCATCGCAGGCGTGATGGGAGGCGCTGAAAGCGGAGTGACCGAGGCGACGACCGAGGTGCTGCTGGAAGTCGCGGTGTTCGAGCCAGCGAGTATCCGGCGCACGTCGCGGCGGCTCGGGCTGTCGAGTGATTCGAGCTATCGCTTCGAGCGCGGCGTGTGGAGCGGCGGCATCGAGCGCGCGTCGCTCTGCGCGGCGAAGGCTATCGCGGAAGTCGCAGGCGCATCGCTCGTCTCGCCTGTGGGCGAGGCGGGGCAGGCGGAAGTCCTCGCGCAGCGGAATGCACCGCGCGCGGCGATCCCGCTGCGGCTCGCGCGCATCGCGGCGCTGCTCGGCACGAGTGTCGCGCAGGAGCGTGTGGATCAGATTCTCAGCGGCTTCGGCTGCGAAAAATCTGCCGAGGGCTGGCGGCCTCCGGGCTACCGGCCCGACCTCGCGCGCGAGGTGGATCTCATCGAGGAGGTCGCACGCGTCGTCGGCATGGAGACGATCCCGGCACGCACGCAGGCGCGCTTCGCCGCGGCGAGCGCGACGGATCGGAACTACGATCGCGCAATGGCGCTGCGACGTGCATTTGTCGCGCAGGGATTCCACGAGGCGCGGAGCATCACGCTCGTGCCGGCGGAACCGCTCGGGCTGAAGTTCACGCAGACCGATCTATCGAGCCTGCTGCGCGTGAAGAATCCGATGAATGACGATCAGGTCGTGCTGCGTCCCGGCTTGCTGCACGGGCTGCTCACCGCGGTGCGCGACAACTTGCGCGCGGGCGCGAAGAGTGTGCGCCTTTTTGAAATCGGCCGCGTCTTCAGCACGCAGCGGCCGGAGGAATTCACGCACGCCGCCGCAGTCTTCGCAGGTCCGCTCGCGGATCGGAACTGGCGTTCTGCCGAAGGGCGAGGTGCGGATATTTTCGATCTGAAGGCCGTCGTGTGCGCGGTGCTCGGCGAGGGCATCACGCTCGATGCGGAGGAAAATCCCGCACTCGCGCTCGCGCTCACCGTGAAGGCGAACGGCAAGCCCGTCGGTTTCGCCGGACAGCTCTGGCCCGCGGACGCGCGCGCACTCGATGCGGATGGGCCGGTGCTTTTCATCGAGGTGGATCTCGCCGCGCTTTGGAAAGCCGCCGCCCCGGATGCCGCGCAGAAGTATCGCGAGATCCCGCGCTTCCCCGCGACCTCGCGCGACATCGCGATGCTCGCGCCGCTCACACTTTCGCACGATTCGATCTCCGCCGTGCTCGCGAAGGCAAAGGAGCCGCTGCTCGCGGGCGTGGAGCTGTTCGATGTCTTCACCGACGCGACCGGCGCGAAAGTCCCCGCCGACAAAAAATCGCTCGCCTACTCGCTCACATATCGCAGCGCCGAGCGCACGCTCACCGCCGACGAGGTGAATGCCGCGCACTCGCGGCTGAAGGAGCGGCTCACGAGCGAACTCGCAGTCGCGCTGCGGGAGTAGCTCGTGGGCCGACAGAATCGCTTGTCCTGCGTTCTGCGCGGAACTAGACAGGCATCCCAACCCATGAAAACTCTCCCGACCATTGTTGCCACGCTCTGCGCGGCGCTCGCATTTGCATTCACCGTGATCGCCGCCGATGACGCGAAAATCCCCGGCATGAAGAAAGCTCCCGCCGCGGCAGCCGAGGCGTTGCAGAAATATGCGGCAGATGCGGGCATGAAGATCGAGAAGGTCGTCGTGGAAAAACACGGGAAGGTGACTGTCTATGAGGCATCGCTGACCGCCGCCGGCAAGGCCGACCGCGAGGTCGCCGTGACCGCCGATGGCAAAGTGAAAGGCGAGGAGGAAACGGTGCCGCTCGACAAAGTCCCCGAGGCCGCGCGCAAGGCGATAGAGGCAAATGCGAAAGGGGCGAAGATTCAGCGCGTGCAGCGCATCAAGGAGGACGGTGAGACCGTCTATGAGGCGGAATACGTGTTGAAGGGGAAATCAACGGAGGTCGTGTTTTTTGCAGATGGGAAGATCAAGCCGGAGGAGAAATAATCGCGGGGGTGACGGCTCCGCATCGTTGCGCGAAGGGCTGCCGTGCTTCACCTGCTGACGCCACTTTTCCTCCCCATCGCCTGCGCGTGGGTGGAGAGGCAGCAGCGCATCGTGCTGGCGCAGGGTCTGCCTTTGAGTGATTCGGAATGTGCCGATGCGCGCACCATCGGAGTGCGTGCGCCGGAGCGCGTGCGATTGCTGGAGGTGGAGCGCATTCCGCTTCCCGCTGGCAGATTCATCCGTGCGATCGCGCGCGCGACCGGGCTGCTCGCCAGTGAGGCGGCAGGGCTGACGGCGGGGCACGGCATCCTCGTTCATGCGCGTCATTGGCGGGAGCGGGCGCTGGTGGCGCATGAGCTCGTCCACGTCATGCAATATGAGCGGCTCGGGGGTGTGCGGCCTTTTCTGCGGGCCTACGTGTATGAATGTCTGCGCTTCGGCTACGCTGCCGCGCCATTGGAATTGGAGGCGGTGGAAGTCGGCAGCCGTTTCTTTTCGGATGAGCCGCCGGTGGGCTGAGAGGCCGTAAAAATCTTGCGTCACGCAGAGGCGCGAAGAGGAGGCTTCACACTCCATGTCTTTGCGCGGTAATCCATGGCTCGCGGCAAAAGATTTTTCCGCCCCATCATCTTCACGTCATCTGCGGTGTGGGAGAAAGTGCGCGTCGCCCGGCTTCCGTCGTGGCGGCGCAAAACAACAATCCAACCAACAACAGCAAACACACCATGAAACTCAAACACACACTCCTCCTGCTCGCCGCGCTCGCGGTGCCGCATTTCACCTTCGCCGCCGAGGAAGGCGACAAGCCTGTCAAGTTCGCGGACCTGCCACCCGCAGTCGCGAAGGCGATGAAGGCCGCGGCCGGCGATGCGGAATTGAAGGACATCGAACTCGGGGACGAGGACGGCACTCCCGCCTACGAGGCGGTCTGGACCGCGAACGGCCACAAGCACGAGATCGCGGTCGCGAAGGACGGCACGGTGCTGAGCCTCGAGGAAATCATCTCGCTGAAGGAAGCGCCGGAAGCGGTGCGCGCGGCCATCGTGAAAGAGGCGGGCGACAGCGAAGTCATCGAAGTCGAGAAGGTGCTCGCCAAGGGAAAGACCACCTATGAGGCGGTGATCAAGAAGGGCAGCGGCAAGGTGGAGGTGACGTTTGACGAAGCTGGAAAAGTGCTGGAGCGCGAGAACCCGGACGCGGAAAAGAAAGAGAAATCCGAGAAGGGCGAGAAGAAGAAAAAGGACTAACCCAATGTGCTGCGGGCTCCGCTGTGCCGATCGGTGCGGCGGAGCCTGCTTTCTTTGGAGCATGCGATCTTTTCAGCATGAAAATTCCCGAGCCTGTGCGGCATTCACAAACCAGCAACCAAGCAACACCATGAAAATTTCCATTCACAGGGCGGCGACGATCCTCGCTGCGGTGGCAATCAACGGCGTTCTGACGTTCGGCAGTTTCGCCGGCAAGACGCAGAAGTGGGAGGACGTGCCGGAGGCGGTGCGCAAGACGATCCTCGCGAACGGTGGCACGGAAAAAAGCCGCGTGGATCTCGAGGGGAAACGCAGCGACGGCAAGGCGGTGTATGAAGCCGAGGTGAAGGACAAGGATGGCAGCATCGCGGACCTCGTGATCACAGCGGACGGCACACTCATGACGACCAAGCACGACGATGCGGCGGACAAGGCGGAGGAGGCGGCGGCGAAGGGGAAGAAGAAGGACATCCTCGCGGGCGTGAAGTTCAGCCATCCGCGCGAGATCACAAATCCGTATCTGCCGCTCGCCTCGCTGAAGCAGGACATCCTCGAAGGCACGGAGGATGGAAAAAAAATCCGTATCGAGCGCACGGCGAAGCCGGACATGCACAAGACGTTCGAGATCGGCGGGCAGAAGGTGGAGACACTGGTGGTCGAGGATCGTGAATACGAGGACGGCGAACTGAGCGAGGTGGCGATTGATTATTTCGCGCAGTCCGACGACGGCACGGTGTGGTATCTCGGCGAGGATGTGGACGAGTATAAGGACGGCAAGGTGATCAGCCACAAGGGAGCCTGGATGTATGGCAAGGACACGCAGACTCCGGGTGTGCTTTTCCCGGGGAAACCGGTGCTGGGTGCGAAGTTCAGATCTGAGGATGTGTCCGAGACGATCCGCGAGAACGACGAGGTGGTGTCCGTCACGGAGACGGTGACGACGCCGACGGGCGTGTATCGCGACTGCGTGAAAATCCGCGAGGCGCTGGCCGATGGCAGCATCGAATACAAGTGCTACGCGAAAGGCGTGGGCGTGGTGAGCGAGCACACGCCGCCCGATGGCAGCGTGCTGCTGAAATCCCACACGACCAACACGGCGAAGTAAAATTGCACGCGAAGAAATACCCGGCTGCCGCACCGCTGGCAGTCCCCCTTTAGAAGTTAGGCGTTCGATGTTAGACGTTGAAGCCCGCGCAGCGGAATCATCGCGGCGGAAACCGGCGCGATGCTCAGTGTCTGTGCCGTTTAACTTCTAACATCGAACTCCTAACTCCTAACTCCAAAATCGGACATTGTTGCCGCGACTGCGCGGTGGCGATGGCCGGGGTTTCCGCTTCATCACTTTTCAAAATGCGCGTCCTCTTTGTCGAAGATTCCTCCGTGCTGCGCCGCTCGGTGCGCCGCGCGCTACGACACGAGGGCTTCGCGGTGGATGTGGCTGAAAATGGCGCTGAAGGACTCGCCGCGGCGGAGGCGAATGAATACGACGCGATCGTGCTCGATGTGATGCTGCCAAAACTCGACGGCCTCACCGTGCTGCGCCGCCTGCGCGCGGCGGGAAAAAAGACACACGTCCTGCTGCTCACCGCGCGCGATACGGTGGCGGATCGGGTCGAGGGACTGAGGCAGGGCGCGGACGATTATCTCGTGAAGCCGTTCGCACTCGATGAACTGCTCGCGCGTGTCGCCGCGCTGTGCCGCCGTGCATACGGCGCGAAGGAATGTGCGCTGCGAGTCGGCGCGCTCGATCTCGACTTTGCAGCGCGCCGCGTGAGCCGCGACGGATCGCCGGTGGAACTCACGGCACGCGAGTGGCGGCTGCTCGAGTATCTTGCGCGCCGGCTCGGCGAGGTGGTGCCGCGTGCGGAGATCGAGGCGCACATTTACGACGAGCAGGTCGAGCCGATGAGCAACGTCGTGGACACGGCGATCTACGCGCTGCGGCAGAAGCTCGGGCCGGGGCTCATTCACACACGGCGAGGGCTCGGCTACGTGCTGGAGGCGCGCAAGGAATGAAGACGCTGCGCGCACAACTCACGCTGCGGCTCGTGATCGTGGGCGCACTGCTGCTCGGTGCGGCGGGCTTCGCGCTGCACTGGCAGGTGAAGCGCGCGCTCAGCGCGGAGTTCGACGCGGGGCTTCAGGGCTTGCTGCAAGCAGTCACGACGCTCACCGAACAAATGCCCGGCGGAAAGATCGAGATTGATGTGGCGCACGAGAACGCGCCGCAATTTCAGCGGGAGCGCGGGGCGGATGTGTTTCTCCTGCGCGCCGCGGACGGGAGGGAGATTCAGCGTTCGCTCTCGCTCGGCGATGCGGCGCTGCCGCCCGTGGCGGGATCGCCGGGGCAGGCGGAGTTTGCCGATGCGAGGCTGCCGGATGGCCGTGTGCTGCGGCTCGCAGGCGTTCATTTTTTCCCGGCCATCGAGGACGAGGAGCGGCTGTCGGATACGAAGGTGGCGCTCGTCGTGGGACGGGATCGCACGGCGATGGATCGCTCGCTCGCGATGCTGCGCGCCGCGCTTTTCATCATCGGAGCGAGCGCGCTCGCAGTGCTCGCCATCGCGACCGCGTGGGGCGTGAACTCCGGCCTCGCGCCAGTGCGCCGCCTGCGCGATGAGGTGTGCGCGGTGGATGCGGGGAAACTGCGGACGCGATTCGATGTCGCGCCGCTGCCCGCGGAATTGCAGCCGGTCGCCGCGAGCCTGAACGAGCTGCTCGCGCGGCTGGAGTCGGCGTTTGATCGTGAGCGGCGCTTCACCGGCACGGCGGCGCACGAGCTGCGCACGCCGCTCGCGGAGCTGCGCGCTCTCGCCGAGGTGAATCTGAAAACGCCGGCGACGGCGGCAGAGCAGGCGGAGTCGTGGCGCGATGCGCTGGCGACCACGCAGCGGATGGAGCGGCTCGCCGTGCAGTTGCTCGCGCTGACTCGCGGTGAGGACGCGGGTGGCGTCGCGCAGAGGATGCCGGTGGATGTCGCGAGCGCCGTGCGCGAAGCGTGGAAGCAGCACGAGGCGCACGCACAGTCGCGCGGCATCGCGCTGGAGATGTCGCTGCCAAAGGATCTGAGCATTCAAAGTGATCCGACCTTGCTTGCTGTCGTGCTCGGAAACCTGTGCGGAAATTCCGCTGAGCATGCGCCTCAGGGATCACGGGTTTGCATCAGCGCGGCGGCGGAGCCTGGCGCGGTGCTTGTGCTTTTCCGCAATCGCGCCGACGGGCTCACCGCTGCGGACATGCCGCATTTGTTTGAGCGATTCTGGAGGAAAGACGCGGCCTGCTCGGATGCGCAGCACCACGGGCTCGGCCTCGCGCTCTCGAGTGAATTTGCGGCGCTCATCGGATGCAAACTGAACGCGCGACTGTGGCCTGTGGCTTTGGAGCCCAAGGCACAGGAGATTGAATTCACGCTGAAGCTGCCATGCTGATGTCGAAGATTTTCACTGCAAAGACGCGTCCTAGTCGCTCACTCTCAACGCACCTGATGAAACCCCGAATTCTTCTCGCATCACTCTTCGCGTTCGCCGTGGCAGGCTGCGCGCACTTTGCGGCGAAGCCGCTGGATGCCTCGCGCAGCGCGGCGAAGCTGAGCGGGCGCCGGCTCGCGGCGAAGACTTGGACGCTGGGCGCGCTGGTTAACGAGGCGGTGCGGAATCATCCCGATGTCGCGATGGCCCGTGCGCAGTATGAGACGGCGAAGGCGACGATCCGCACGGCGGGCGAGCGGCCGAATCCGACGCTGCTGCTCTCGCCGCAAGTCGTCACGCCGTTCAATCTGATGGCGGGGACGTATGGCGTGGAGTTTGACTGGACTTTTGAAACGGCGGGCAAGCGCGGGAAGCGCGGCGATGTGGCGCGGGCGAATGTGAACGCGGCGGCGAGCCGCGTGGTGGATGTGACTTGGAAAGTGCGCGCGGCGGTGCGCAAGGCGATGCTCGAACTTTTCGCCGGCGAACGGCGCGGCTTGCTCGTGGCGGCGGCGATTACGAAGCAGGACGATCTGCTGAAGCTGATCGGTGCGCGGGTGACGGCAGGCGCGGTGTCGCACATCGAGATGGCGCAGCCGCGGCTTCTGCTCGTGCAGCTCCGCATCCAGCAGGCGGATGCGGGAAAATCCGCCGCGCTCGCGCGTGTGTCGCTCGCGGAGTCGCTGGGCATGGGCACGGCGGGGCTGGGCGATGCGAGGTTTTCTTTCGCGGCTTTTGAAAACACGAGGGGCCTGAATGTGTCGCACCGCCACGCGGCGCTCACGCATCGCGCGGATGTGCTCGCGGCGCTGGCGGACTACGCGGCGGTGGAGGCGATGCTGCGGCTGGAAATCGCGAAGCAGTTCCCGGACATTCATCTGAACCCCGGCTACCAGCTCGATGGCGGCAAGAACAAGTGGGGGCTCGGCCTCGGGATCACGCTGCCGATTTTGAACCAGAACCAAGGCGCAATCGGCGAGGCTGAGTCAAGGCGGCGCGAGTCGGCGGCGAAGTTCAACGTTGTGCAGACGAAGGTGCTCGCGGACTGCGATCGCGCGGCGGCGGGAGTGAGCGCCGCGCGGGTGAAAATCGCGACGGTGGACAATTTGATCACGGAGCAACAGCGGCAGTTTGAGACGGAGAAGCGGCTCGTCGCTGCGGGCGAGGGCGACAAGCTCACGCTGCTGACCGCGGAGGTGGAGCGCGCGACGACGGAGATCGCGCGGCTGGATGCGGCGGGGGAATTGCAGGCGGCGCTCGGCGCGCTGGAGGAGGCCACGCAGACCACGCGCGAGAAATGAAAAAGCTGCTGAACATTTTGATGACACTCGCGCTGCTGGCCGCGCTCGGCTGGGTGCTGTGGCGCGGCTTCACGCTGCACCGCGAAAAGGCGGACGGGGCGAAGGCGGAGCACGACAAGGGGGAGGCGGAAAAAAAGGCGGCGGGCGAGCCCGAGGCATTTGTCGTGAAGCTGGAGAAGGAAAAATGGAAGGCGCTCGGCGTGGAGATGTCGGAGCCGGAGAAGGCGGAACTGAAGCCGCAGCGAGTCGCTTTTGGCCGCGTGATCGATACGGTGCCGCTCGTGACGCTCGATGGCGAACTCGCCGCGGCGGAGGCGGCGCTGTCGGCATCGCGCTCGGAATACGATCGGACGCAGTCGCTGCAAAAGGCGGGCGAGGGGATTTCGCGCAAGGTCGCGGAGACGGCGGAGGCGCAGTTCCGCGCGGATGAAATCAAGGCGGACGGCCTGCGCAGGCGCGCACGGATGGAGTGGGGCGTGGCATTTTCCGCGCTGCAATCGGCGGAGCGGCGGAGCCTCGTGGAGCAGCTCGTGCGCGGCGATGCGGCTCTCGTGCGCGTGGATCTGCTCCCGGGCGATGCGCTCGCGGATCTGCCGGTGCTCGCGCGACTGAGCGTGCTCGGTCGGGAGGGCGAGATGATCGGGACGAAGAACATCACGGCCGCGACGGACACGGATGCGAAGACGCAGGCGCAGGGCTTCGTGCTGCGTGTGGAGAAGCCGGCGTTTGCGCTGCGTCCCGGCATGGCGCTCACGGCGTGGCTGGAACTCGCGAAGGAGCCGCAGAACGGCTTCGCGCTGCCGCGTTCCTCGGTGCTGCGGCACGACGGGACGACGTGGGTTTTTGTGCAGTTGGAGACGGAGAAATTTGTGCGCAAACCCGTGACGCTCGTCGCGCCGCTCGATGGCGAGAAGGGGTGGTTCGTCGCCGAGGGCGGTGGGATCAAGGCGGATGATCTGATCGTCGAAACCGGCGCGCAGGCGCTGCTGTCCGAGGAACTGAAGGCGCAGGGCGGCGGGGAGAAGGACTGATGAAATCAGCCCATGCCATCGCGTGCCGACGAGAGCGGGTAG
>JBBRYC010000028.1:0-70709 GCA_038238025.1 Chthoniobacterales bacterium | reverse complement strand
CACGCGCGGCTGGCGCGATTGGGTGGGGTTGCGGGGGCGTCCCGCCTGCGGTCCGAGGAATTTTGGGTCGGAAATGGGGAATTGGTGTGCGTGTTTTGGTGAGTGACGCCTGTCCTTCTCCGTTGTGCCACGGGGGCCGCTTGCCACGGCAGGCGGGACGCCCACGCTACCCGATGCACGCCGGCCGGCTTCACTGCGCAGCGGGCGCGAGAGTCGTGAGCGTCTTGAGGAACGAGACGAGCGCGCGTTTGTCTTCCGCGCTGAGCGGGATTCCGCCGTCGGGATGCTTCGCGAGATTCGGATCGAGTGTGGGCGTGCGCTGCATCCCGGTGCTGTAGTGCTCCACGACTTCATCGAGCGTGGCGAAGCGGCCGTCGTGCATGTAGGGCGCGGTGAGTGCGACGTTGCGCAGGCTCGGTGTCGCAAATTTTCCGCGGTCGGATTCGAGCTTTGTGAAGCGAATGCGGCCCGTGTCGGCAGTCGGTGCCAGACCGTTGTTGTGGAATTGGTGATCGCTGAAAAGCGGGCCGCCGTGGCAGTGGAAGCAGTCTGCGCCGCGCTGGCCGGTGCGCGGGTCGAACTCCGTCATGAAGAGCTCGAAGCCGCGCTTTTCGTCGTCGCTGAACGTGGCTTTTCCGCGCATGGCGCGATCAAATTTTGCGTCGAAGGACGTGAGTGTGAGGAGGAAGTTTTCCACGGCGAGGCCTATCTTTTCCGCGGTGATTTCCGGCGTGCCGAATGCGGCTGCGAATTGCGCGGGGTATTCCTTCGCCGCGGCGAGCTTCGTGATCACGTTGCCGAGCGTCTCGTCGAGTTCGGTGTGATCCTCGATGGGCATGAGCGCCTGCGCGCGGAGCGATGGCGCGCGGCCATCCCAGAAGAAGCTGGTCTTCCATGCGAGATTGAAAAGCGGCATGGAGTTGCGCGTGCCCTTCTGCCCGCGCACGCCGAGGCTGAAGCGGCGTGCGTCGGTGAATGCGAAATTGAAAACGTGGCACGATGCGCACGAGAGCGTGCCGTCGCGCGAGAGCGCGGTTTCGTTGAACAATGCCTTTCCGAGTGCGACACGCTGCTCGGTGAGCGGGTTGTCGCGCGGCAGGGCGGGCAGGGGGAAAGTGCCGCTGATCGTGAAGCGGTACGGCGTGAATTTTTCCGGGAGGAAAAGCGGCTTCACCGGTGACGGGCGGCTGATCCCGGGCGTGGCGGAGAGCACGCGGGCGACGCGGAATGCGCCGGGGAGATTTGAGACGAGCGCGGCGGCGACGGGATCGCCGTCGCGCGAGTGCGTCGCGGTGCCGTCCTTTTCAAACGAGAGCGGACGCGGCGCGTTCAGCAGTGCGCCGAGATCGAAATCGAGCTGCACGGCGGCGTCGTGCGTGAGGTCGAGTGGCACGGCGAGGCTGATGCGCGTGCGGTTCGGATCGCGCGCAAGATGGTGCGCGTAGCCTTTCAGTTCCGATGCGCCGGTGCGGAAATGTCCCTCGATGGCGAGGAAGATGTAGCCGCCCTGCCAGCTCCAGTGCAGGCCGTTGAGGGCTGCATTCAGCGGATGATCCGCGGCGAGTTTTGCCGGATCGCCCGCGTTCGTCTTCGCATCCGGTCCGATGTGGAAACGCAGCGCGCGGTATTTTCCTGCGGCGATGCCGTCGAGGCGCAGGGACGTGCGCCGCTTTGCCGCGTCGAGCCATGCGTAGTGATCGGGCATTTCGATCCATGTGCCGTCCTCGCGCTCGATGGCGAATCCGCCCAGCAGGTAGCTCACCCGCGTGAACGACAGCGTCTCACCCGCGCCATTCTGATAGCGTAGCGAATCGAGCAGCAGCGGGTCGCCGTTGAAGGTGTGCCGCACCGCGATCTCCAGCGCCGCACCGGAGGCGCGCATTCCCGGTAGGCCGAAGGTGATCGCGAGAATCGCGCACGCGGCTCGGCGGAGGATTGCTTTCATCACACGGGATTCTGCATCGCGCCGTCTCCCGTGTCATGAAATCTCGGGCACCGCGCCGCGGTCGCGGCATCGGGGAGGAAGCGCGTTTTCACAGGCGGATCACGGGCTGGTCACCCTGAGTCGCATGAATATTTTCGCATTGCTGCCGATGGCGACGCTGAAGACGTGCAGTGTGCCGCTGCCGGTGTCGGTCACGGGCGTCCAGCCGCCGCTGAAATCTGCGCACCACTCCGCGCCGTAGGTGATGCCGCTCACGCCCGCAGGCTGCGTGAAGCTGAAGTAAAAATTGCCGCCGCTCCTCTGCGCCTGCGGGAGCTGGCTTACGCTCGCGGCCGCGGGATTTTGGTTCGGGCCGAGGAATGCGAAGACGGCGAGATTCGTGAGGCCGGTGTGATACGGGTCCGCGTTGTCCGCGGCGCTGCCGCTGTTGCTTGTGGTGCTAAACCACGTCTGCCGCCAGCTCTGCACAGCGCTCTGGCGCGTGACGATCACGGAATACGTTTTCGCCGTCGCGCCGTCCTGCGCGGTCACGACGGTGTTGATCGTGTTCGCGCCCACGGCGAGGGACATCGCGCCGCTCGGCGAGCCGGAGGCGACGGTCACGCCATTCACCGTCATCCTCGCGCTGGTGTCCGAGAGCGCCGGTGTGATCGTGGTGGAGTTCACGCTGTTCGCGATGCTCGCGGTGTAGTTCAGCGTGCCGCTGGAAAATGTGGGCGAGAGCGTGCCCGCGCTGAGCGTGAGGCCGGAGAGATTTGCGTTCGTCGAGAGGATGGCGAGGCTCACGGCGCGCGTGGTGTTGCCGGTGCCGTTGCTGGTGTTCGTGAAGGTGATCGTGTCGCTGTAATTTCCGACTGCGAGCGCGTTCGCGGCGGAATTGATCGTCGCGGTGACGGTGGTGCTCGCACCGGCTGCGAGCGTGCCGCCCGTGGCGGAGAGCGTGAGCCACGACTGTGTCTTGCCCGCGGTCCAGTTCATCGCTCCGACGCCGCTATTCGTGAGCGTGCAGCTCGCACTCGCCGGTGAAAATGATCCGCCGACTGGGCCGCTCGATGTGAGCGCGGTGGCGGATGTGACAGCGAGCACGGGCGCTGGCGTGACGACTGTGTAGGATGCGCTGCTGCTCGTGGTCACCGCTGCGGCGCTGTCGGTCGCGGTGATCGTGTAGCTCACGGTGACACCCGCGGTTTGCACCGGGATCGTCGCGCCGTAGATGCCGTCGCCCGCCGCGCCGTCACCGTGTGCGCCATCGTCAACCATCGTGATCGTGACTGGCGAGGCGGTGGTGACGGTGGTCACCTTGATGTCGTCGAGGCTGATCTTCGATTGTGTCGTGTTCGTGCCCGAGCCGACGTATCGGAAGCGCAGCTTCAGCGTGCTCACGCGCTCGGCGGCGGTGAGCGTCCAGGTGAAGAGCTGATACGACGCGTGATTGGTGCCGGTGAGTTCGCTCGTGCGCGTGGTCCACGTGCTGCCGTCGGTGGAAGTCTGCAAATCCCAGCCCATCGCGCCGCTGAGATTTGCCGACATGATGTAGAACGACACCGTGCCCGACGTGCCCGTGGCATCGATCACGTTCGTGGTGGTCATCGTGCTGTCGGCGATGTTCGGGGAGCTCTTGGTGATCTCCATGCCATACTGGTTTCCCTGCCCGGCTGGTGTGTGGTTTGCCGCAGTGGTCTGGCTGAACGGACTCTGCGGCGGGCCGGTGAATGCGATGGTCCACGGATAGACGGTGCCGGTGCCGGTCCACGTGGCATTCGCCACGGTACCCATCGTTTCATTGAAGACGGTGACCGTTGTGCTCGCGTCCGTGGTGTAGGTGAGATGCACGCTCGAAATCGTCCGGCCCGAGGGCGGCGCGACATTCGTGGTGATGGTGGCTGCGTCCGCATTCGTCGGCGTCGCGGGATTCCTCGCGATGGAAGTGACTGCCGGTGCGCTCGCCGTCACGGTGAGCGTGAATGTCGCGTTCGCCGTGAGCGAGCCGTCGCTGACGGTGACGGTGATCGTGCTCGTGCCGGTCTGGTTTGCTGCGGGCGTGACTGTCACCGTGCGGCTCGCGCCGCTGCCGCCGAAGGTGATGTTCGCATTCGGCACGAGCGTGGTGTCCGACGACGAACCGCTCATCGTGAGACTCGACGCCGCGGCCTCCGCATCGCCGATGGTGAATGCGAGCGCACTCGTCGCCGTGTTTTGCGGGATGCTTTGATTTGCGATGGTGGTGATCGTCGGCGCGGTGTTCGGCGGGCCGAGCGAGTAGCTCGTGGTCGTGCTCTGCGCGACGGTCGCTGCGGTCTGCCCCGTGGCGTCGTAGGCCGCGAGTGCGGTGCGATTCACGCGCCCATACTCGGTGCCGCTCGTGCCGAGCGCGGTGTAGTTCGCATTTTTCGACGTGCCTGTGGACACAAGGCCCGTGGCTTCGCTCGTCCACGTCGTTTGATTCGGCGACGCATCCACCGAGTAGGTCCCGCCTTCCACCGCGCTCCAAGTGAGCGTGACAGTCGTGCCAGACACGCCCGGCGTGCTCACCGTGAGCGCCGCGTTCGCGCCGCCGAGGAACTGCTGCGTGAGCGGCGTGTCCGCAGTCATCACGGACGCCGTGGTCGCGCCGCCGGTCGGGCTGCCGTGATACCAGCGGCCGACGCTGTAGGGATAAAATGACGTGCCGTCCGGGGTGATGGTCGTGAAGTAGGCCCACGTTCCATTCGGGAACTCCGGCGTCACGCAGAAGCGCGCGTTGTATTTGTTGAGGTCATAGAAGACGCCGCCGGCATTCGTCCTCGATCCTTGCGTGTAAACCGCGCCGCCGAAATCCGCGGAGTCGCCGAGGTATGCGTAGTCCTCCGCGAAATGGCCGAGCGTGTAAGTGAGTGTCGGGCTCGTGCTCGTGTAGGTCGTGGCCGGGCCGTATTGCCCGGACGTGAGCGTCGCAGAGCGGCCCTGCGCGGCTGCGCCCCAGACGGGCAATCTCGTGCGTCCCGTGCTTGCGAGACTGGTGCTGCCATTCGTGCCGTCGCGGAGCTGGTAGCCGGAGATCATGCGGCGCACTCCGCCGATCTTCACCGTCGGCGCGGACGTGTAGCCGCTGCCGCCGCCCGTGACGGTGACACTCGTAACGACTCCGCCGGTGAGCACCGCCGTCGCCGCCGCGCCGCTGCCGCCGCCGCCGGTGAAAGTCACGAGCGGCACGCTTTGATGCAGAGTCCCGCCAGCCGTGACATTCACCGCGCTCACCGCGCCGCTGCTCACGCTCGCGGTCGCCGTCGCGCCGGTGCTGCCGCCGTCGTAGCCATACGGCCCGTAGAGCGGCAGGCCGTCCTTCATCCAGCCGATGATCGGCGAATGCGCGAACGTCGTCGTCGCTGTGTTCTCCGCGTAGTTCTTCGTCACCGCGTCGCAGGTCACGTTGTCGCCGAGGACGTATCGCGTGGCGATCGGGTTGATGTGCGAGTGGTATTCGCCGCCCGGCGGATTGTGCGCGAGCGCGTAGTCGAACGACACGAGTTCATTCGGGAATGCGTCGCGGTTCCAGATGCCGTCGCCGGAGCCGATGCCGCCGTTTGGCGTCGCGTCCTTCGCATTCGAGACGGAGTAGGAAAAGCCGTCGGACGTGTTGTAGATCGAAACGCCGTCCACGAGAAAACCGATCGCGCCGTTGCTCGTCAGCGTCCCGCCGGGGCTGGCTGTATTCGGCGTGCGCGGGAAGCGCCACACGGCCGCCTGATTCTTCGGCAGGTTTGGATTATTCCACGGCCCCATGACGAAACCGGCCATGCCCGAGTTGCGGATATAGACCCAGCTCGACGAGGAATTGATCTCATTCACGCCCGCATACACCGGCGAAGTCTGCCCGGTCCACGTGGAGGAGGTGCTGCCGTTCGTGCGGGCCGTGGTATCCGCGTAGATGCGCGCGTATTTGCCGGAGTTTGCGGTGGACCACGACGTGAGCTGCGGGTCGGCGTGCAGCACCGTCGCGGTGGCAAAAATCAGCAGGGAGATGAGGGACTTCATTTCGGGGCGTCGGGTGTTTTTTCGGCAGTGCTCACCGTGCGCGCAGGCCGGGGCGTGCCTGTGCGGGGAGGAACATGCCGGAAATGTCGCAGCCCTTTGTGAAGCCCGTGTCTTGGCAGGCAGGGAAAAGTGTAAAGCCCGTGTAAAAGCCGCACCTCTCTGCGCGACACAACGATCCGCCCACGCCATCATTCACAAATGCAACGACTGCGGCGGGCGCGAAGTTCGTGACGCCCGCGATGAGTTTGAAGACGTTGAAACGGCCGTTCTTGCGACGGAGGATCAGTTCTGTTTGTTCGTTCCATCCGGCGGGCGTCTGCGCATTCCGGGGCCGCCTCCGCCAGGGTTGCGGTGGCCGGTGTCCGCGGGGAGATCCTTTTTCAGCTCGGCGAGTCTCGCGGTGAGGCGCGCGGCGATGTCGGGCTGCGCTGCGAGCTGGTCTTTCGATTCGGAGATGTCGGTGCGCAGGTTGAAGAGCTGGCGCTGCCCGGAGACGAACTCGATCATTTTCCAGTCGCCGTCGAAGATCGCGATGTCGTGCGAGGCGATCAGAAATGGAGTGCGCGCGACGGGCTTGCCGCTTTGCAGCGCCGGCCACTGGCTCGTGCCGTCGGGCTTGATGTCACTTTTCAAAGTGATGCCCGCGGCGGCGGCGAGCGTGGGCAGCCAGTCGTGCGCAGACACGGGCTGCTGCGTGATTGCGCCCGCGGGCACGTGGCCGGGCCAGCGCACGATGCACGACGTGCGGATGCCGCCTTCGTACACGGTGTCCTTGCCGTAGCTCAGTGGCGCGCTGCTGCTGGTGCGCACGGGGGAGCCGTTGTCGGAGTAAAAAAGCACGAGCGTATTTTCGCGCAGGCCCTGCGCATCGAGCGCGGCGAGGATGCGTCCGATGGAGATGTCGAGCCCGTCGAGCACGGCGGCGTAGAGGCCATCGGCCTTGTGTTTCGCGACGAGATCGTCCGGCGCGGCGAGCGGGAAGTGCGGTGCGTTGAATGCGACCTGCATGAAGAACAGCCGCTTCGTGTCGCGCGACTTGAGCTGGCGGATCGCTTCGTCGGCGAAAAGATACGTGGAGTAGCCTTCCTCATTCACCGTCGTGCCGTCGCGCTGCCAGTCGGTTCGCGCGGGGCCATGCGCGCGGTGTGTTTGAAATAGTCCAGCTCCGCCCCCATGAAGCCGTAGAAGTGATCGAAGCCGCACTGCATCGGCGGATTGGAATTTCCGAGGTGCCATTTTCCGATGAGCGAAGTCTGGTAGCCCGCCGCGCGAAATGTCGCGGGGAGCGTGACGATGCCTTTCGGCAATCACGCATGCTCCGGGCCGACCACATCCACGATGCCGAAGCGCCGCGGCATCTGCCCGGTGAGCAATGCCGCGCGCGCCGGGCTGCACACGGGATACGTGTGGAAACGCTGGAGCTCGAGGCCGTCCTTTGCGAGACGGGCGATATTCGGCGTGGGTGCGCGGGGCGAGTGAAAGCTCACGTCATTCCAGCCGAGATCATCCGCGAGGAGAATGAGCACGTTCGGCGCGGACTTCGAGTTTTGCGCCGGGGCTGCGCTCGTGAAAGTGATGAGTGCGGTGATGATGAATGCGCGGATGCAGCTCATGGTGGTGGCGGATTTGATCGGATGTGTGCGTACGGATCGCCCACTCACAAAGCGAGAGAGCAGCGCCATTGCTGACGCTGCTCTCCGCGTGAATGTGAATCGGTTATTGCGCAGCCGGCGGCTGGATCGGCGGCGCTCCGCCGGGCGGGCCTCCTTGCGGGCCGCCCTTTCCTTTTCCTCCGGGGCCGCCTGCACCGGGACCGCCGGGAGGTTGCGGACGGTATTCGTCGACGGTGAGTTTTCCGTCGTTGTTTTTGTCGAGCGTCTTCAGCGATTCCGCAGCCTTTGCGATTTCGTCGGCGTCAATCACGCCGTCCTGGTTCAAGTCGAGCGCCGCGATGATCGGCGGCACGGGATGCTGTCCGCCGGGCCCGCCTTGCGCACCGCCGGGAGGGCCACCTTGCGGACCGCCGGGGCCGCCTTGTCCCGGAGCACCACCGCCGGGGCCAGCCTGCGGTCCGCCGCCGGGCGCACCTTTGCCGCCACCACCGGGAGCGCCGCCTTTTTTCGCACCACCCGGCCCTCCCTGGCCTCCACCGCCGGGGCCACCTTGCCCGCCCTGACCGCCCGGAGGTTTCGGACGGTATTCGTCTTCAGTAAGTTTTCCGTCGTGATTCTTGTCGAGCGTCAGCAGCGATTTCGGAGCCTTCTCGATCTCGCTGGCGCTGATGATTCCATCCTTGTTCAAGTCGAGCGCCGCGATGATCGGCGGGACCATCTGCCTGCCGCCCTGTCCGCCGCCGGGGCCGCCGGGACCGCCGGGGCCGCCGGGGCCTCCGCCTGGCGGTTTGCCCGGTTGGGCGCAGAGTACGCTGGTGAGCGCGCTGATCGAGAGCGCGAGGATGAGGTGTTGTTTTTTCATGCTGGGTTGCGGTTCTGGTTGCTGGGTTTTTGAGTTGCCCGCGGGCGGCGTGAGAGTGGGTGGACGAATAACGGGGGGCGCGGTGGACGCTGGCGTTCACCTTGCAACACCACTGTAAAGGCAATGTCTCGCCGCATGGCCAAAAGTGTAAAGCGCGTGTAAAAGTCATCCACCCCACCGCGCTTCCCGCCCATGCTCCGCACATCCGCCATGAATTCCGCTCCCGCCAACGAGCGCCCGCGACTCCTCGTCATTGATGACGATCGCAAGCTCTGCCGCCTCATCGGCGACTACCTCACGCCGCTCGGCTACGCGGTCACCGCCGTGCATACCGGGCCGGAGGGCGTGGAAAAGGCGACCGCGGAGCAGTGGCACGCGGTGATCCTCGATCTCATGCTGCCGGGCATGGATGGCTTCGAGGTGCTGAAGGCGATCCGCCGCACGAGCGATGTGCCCGTGCTCATGCTCACCGCGCGCGGCGACGAAGCGGATCGCATCGTCGGCCTCGAGATCGGGGCGGATGACTATCTGCCAAAAACATTTTCCACGCGCGAACTCCTCGCCCGGCTGCGCGCCGTCACGCGTCGCACGCGTTCCCCAAGAAAGGACGACGAGGCCGAGGCCGAGGTCGTCGTCGGCGACATCCGCATCAATCCCGGCGCGCACACCGTCGTCGTCGGCGACGCGCTTCTCGTGCTCACGCCGGTCGAGTACGATCTGCTCCTCGCGCTCGCCCGTTCGCGCGGCCGCGTGCGCTCGCGCGAGGCGCTCATCGAGAACATCCGCGACCGCAGCTACGACGTGTTCGACCGCTCGATTGATGTCCACATTTCCGCGCTGCGGAAAAAACTCGGCGACGATGCGAAGAACCCGCGCATCATCCGCACCGTGCGCGCCGCGGGCTACATGATGGTGAATCCCGACGATGAACGCTGACCCCACGCCATCGTCCGCGCCGGCGGAGCACTCACGCGTGTCCTTCCCGCTGCCGCTGAAAATCCTCCTGTGGTTTTTTGTGAACCTCATCCTTCTCGCAGGCGTGGCCGTGTACGTCGCGCGCGGGCAGTTTCGTTTCGGCCTCGACTCGCTGCTCACGGGCAGTTCCGGCGAGCGCGTTCAGGGAATGGCCACGCTCATCGTCTCCGAGCTGAATGCAAGCAAGCGCGCCGAGTGGCCCGCGATCCTGCAGCGCCACGCCGATGCAAACCACGTGCAGATTGCAGCGGTGCAGAATGACGGCGTGCGAATCGCCGGGACGATCCCCGAGCCGCCGCCGCCCGTGCTGAAGAAACTCTCGGAAGGCATCACGGATTCGCGTCTGCGTCCGCAGCCGCCACGCCCGCCGCGTGAGGACGAGCGCGAGGAATTTCCGCCGGGGCCGCCGCGCGGCGGTCCTCCGCGCGGTGAAAATGCGCGCGGTGAAAATGCGCGCGATTTTCCGGCGGGCGAGCAGCCGCCGCGCAGACTTGCGCCGAGGCCGGAGGAGGGCGGTGACTTTTTCCAGCCCCGCGAATTCGGCGACGGACGGCCTCCGCGCGCAGACGCTCCTCCGCCGCGCGACGGAGCGCAGCCTCCGCGGGATGAAGGCCCGCAGTCTCGCGATGGCCGGCCGCCTTCGCAGGACCCGCTGCGACGCGAGATCATGGCGCAGCGTCCGGGCGGCGGGCCGAATGGCTATCAGAAATTCATCGTCCGTGCGGGAGCGCCGCCGATGTACTGGATCGGCATCCGCACGCCGCTGTTCGACGGTGACGGACGCTCCGGCCCGCCCGCCTCGTTGCTCATCGCGCTGCCATCGCTCGGCACCGGCGGGCTGCTGCTCGATGTCACGCCGTGGCTCTGGGTCGGCGCGGGCGTGCTCGCGTGCTCGGTGCTGCTGTGGCTGCCGCTTGTGCGCGGCATCACGCGCAGCATCCGGCAGATGACGCGCGCCGCAGGGCAGATGGCGCAGGGGCAGTTCGGCGCGCGCGTGGACACCGATCGTGGCGACGAACTCGGCCGCCTCGGCGAATCGCTGAACCACATGGCCGGTCGCCTCGGCGAATACGTCACCGGGCAGAAGCGCTTCCTCGGCGACATCGCGCACGAGCTGTGCTCGCCGCTCGCGCGCATGGAAATGGCGCTCGGCGTCCTCGAGCAGCAGGCCAGTGAAAAGCAGCAGGGCTACGTGACCGACGTGCGCGAGGAAGTCCGCCACATGTCCGCGCTCGTGAATGAACTGCTCTCATTTTCCAAGGCCGGCCTGCGCGCGAAGGATCTCGAACTGCGCGCCGTCCCGCTCGCGGAATTGTGCGCGCAGGCCATCGCGCGCGAGGCGCAGGAAATGGCGGACATCACCCTGAATGTGGATGCAAGGCTCAAGGTGCTCGCCGATCCCGACCTGCTCGCCCGCGCCATCGGCAACATCCTGCGCAATGCCGTGCGTTACGCCGGTGATGCCGGCCCGGTCATCCTCGCTGCCACCGCGCGCGGAGCAGAGATCAGTCTCGCGATCACCGACAGCGGGCCGGGTGTGGCTCAGGAAACATTGCACCGCCTCTTCGATCCCTTCTATCGCCCCGAGACCGCCCGCACGCGCGAAGGCGGCGGCGCCGGCCTCGGCCTCGCCATTGTGAAGAGCTGCGTGGAAGCCTGCGGCGGCACCGTCACCGTGAAAAACGCGCAGCCCGGACTCGAAGTGAAGATGACGCTGCAGCGCGCGGAGTGAGCGGCGCAGGTGGAACGCGACGTCCGGGCGCGTTTCGGCCCGGTGGAGTTTTGCGTTTCAAATGTCTCTGTGCCGTGCGGCGTGCGCGAAAATGCCGTGGACATCATGTGCTCGCAGGCGTCCAATTTCCGGCCTGATGATTCGCTCCCTGCTATTTCTGTTTGGCATCACCGTC
Organism: Chthoniobacterales bacterium; assembly: GCA_038238025.1. Lineage (GTDB taxonomy): Bacteria > Verrucomicrobiota > Verrucomicrobiia > Chthoniobacterales > Chthoniobacteraceae > SXWH01. Next base: position 59,393 of record JBBRYC010000028.1, on the reverse strand, counting down.
TTCGCCGCCGCGGCTGATTTTGATCTGATCATCCGCAATGCGCGCATCGCGGACGGCACGGGTGCTCCGCTCGTGAATGGCAGCGTGGCGGTGAAGGACCGGCGCATCGTGCAGGTGGGCGCGGTCACCGGCTCGGCGACGGTGGAGATGGACGCGCGCGGGCAGGTCGTCGCGCCGGGGTTCATTGATGTCCACACGCACTCGGAGAAGATCGCGGAGAATCCCGTGGCGGAAAATTTTCTCCGCATGGGCGTGACCACAATCGTGACCGGCAACTGCGGTGGCTCGCGGACGGATGTGGCGAAGTTTTTCGCGGAGCTGGATGCGGCAAAGCTGGCCATCCATGTCGCCACGCTCATCGGGCACAATTCGGTGCGCGAACTGGCGATGGGCGGGAGCTTTGTCGGCGAGCCGAACGTGGAGGAGCTGGAGAAGATGAAGGCCGTCGTGGAGCAGGCGATGAAGGACGGCGCGGTGGGGCTGAGCACGGGGCTGATCTACGTGCCGGGATCGTTTGCGAAGACCGGGGAGATCATTGAGCTGGCGAAGGTGGCGGCGGCGCACGACGGGATTTATGCGAGCCACATGCGCGCGGAGACGGTGAGGATTTTCAGCGCGATCGAGGAGCTGCTCCGCATCGCGCGCGAGGCGAAGATCCGCGCGGAGGTCTCGCATCTCAAACTCACCGGGCCGAGCGCGTGGGGCATGAATGCGAAGGTGCTCGCCGCACTCGACAAGGCGCGCGCGGAGGGGCTCGCCATCACGCATGATCAATACGCCTACACCGCGTCGAGCACCGGGCTCGCGCAGCTCATCCCGGACAAGGCGCGCGCCGGGAAGCGCGCGGACTTCATCGTGCGCGTCGCCGATCCGGTGCAGAAGGCGGAGATCGTTGCGGAGATGAAGGCGATGCGCGAGAAGCAGGGCCGCACGGACTACGGCTACGCGGTGATCGCGAGATTCGCCGCCGATCCGTCGCTGAACGGGAAGACGATCCCCGAGGCCACGAAGATCAAGCGCGGCTCGGATTCCATCGAGGATCAGATCGAGCTGATTTTCGACATCGAGCGGCAGGGCGGGGGCAGCGCGATTTTTCACGGCATGGATGAGAAGGACGTGCAGGCATTCCTCCGACATCCGCTCACGATGATCGCGAGCGACGGCGGCCCGCGCAAATTCGGCGAGGACATCCCGCACCCGCGCAGCTACGGGAACAACGCGCGCGTGCTTGGCCGCTACGTGCGTGATCTGAAGGTGCTCACGATCGAGGACGCGATCCGCCGCATGACTTCGCTGCCCGCGCAGACTTTCCACCTCGCGGATCGCGGCGTGCTGAAGCCCGGTGCGTGGGCGGACATCGTTATTTTTGATCCGGAGAAAGTGAACGATCTCTCGACCTTCACCGACCCGCATCACTACGCGGAGGGCTTCAGCAATGTGATCGTGAACGGCGAGGCGGTCATCCGCGATGGTGCGCTCACCGATGCGCGCCCCGGCGGTCCGCTGCGGATGTCGCCGAGCGCGAAGTAGCCGCAGGCAGAGTGGCGGAAGTGCCGTTTGCCGTGTGCACGCGGATCGGCCACAGTGCGCGCGATGCCGGACATCGTCCTCACCACGCTGAATGCGAAATACATTCACGCCTCATTCGGGCTTCGCTGCCTCATGGCGAATCTCGGGGCGCTCTCCGCGCGTGCGTGCATGGCAGAATTCCACATCAACCAGACGCCGCTCGAAATCACCGAGGCGATCCTCGCGCGCGAGCCGCGCATTGTCGGCTTTGGCGTTTACATTTGGAATGTGGAGCAGACCACCGAGGTCGTCGCGTTGCTGAAGCGCATCCGCCCGGAACTGATCGTCATCCTCGGAGGGCCGGAGGTCTCGTACGAGACGGACGGGCAGGAAATTGTCGCGCTCGCGGATCATGTGATCACAGGCGAGGCGGATGTGAAATTTGCGGAGGTGTGCGGAGCGTTGCTCGTGGACGATACTGACCATCGAGGGCGCAGCTCTGGAGAGCTACGCTACGGGCACGCTGCGGATCTTTCCGTGAGCGGTGTCCCGCGTTCCGCACTTCTAAAAATCATCGCCGCCGAACTGCCGTCGCTCGATCGCCTCGCGTCGCCGTACGACTTTTACACCGACGAGGATCTCGCGCATCGCATCGTGTATGTGGAGGCGTCGCGCGGCTGTCCGTTCACTTGCGAATTCTGCCTTTCGTCGCTCGACATTCCGGTGCGCGCATTTCCGATCGATGCGTTTCTTTCCGCGATGCAGCGGCTGCTCGAACGCGGGGCGACGCAGTTCAAATTTGTGGATCGCACGTTCAATCTCCATCTCCCGACGAGCATGGGGATTTTGCAATTCTTCCTCGACCGCTGGCGCGACGGACTCTTCCTGCACTTCGAGATGATCCCCGACCGGCTGCCGGAACAGCTTCGCGCGCTGATCCAAAAATTTCCGCCGGGCGCGGTGCAGTTTGAGGTCGGCATCCAGACTTTCGACGACGCGGTGTCGAAGAACATCAGCCGCCGGCAGAACCTCGAACGGCTCGGCGACAACCTGCGTTTTCTCCGCGAGGAGACGGGTGTGCATGTGCATGCCGATCTCATCGTCGGGCTGCCGGGCGAGGGGATGGAGAGCTTTGGACGCGGCTTTGATCGGCTCGTGCGGCTCGGGCCGCAGGAGATTCAGGTCGGGATTTTGAAACGGCTGCGCGGCACGCCGATCGTGCGGCACGATGTGGAGTACCGGATGAAGTACGCGCCGCATCCGCCATACGAGATCCTCGAAACGCGCGACTTGGATTTTTCCACGATGCAGCGGATGCGCCGGTTCGCGCGGTACTGGGACATTGTCGCAAACAGCGGAAATTTTTCCGGCACACTCGCGCTGCTGTGGCGCGACGGCGCGTCGCCCTTTGCGGAATTCCTCCGCTTCAGCGACTGGCTGCACGCGACGCTGCGGCGCACGCACCAGATCGCGCTGCAATCCGTCGCGCAGGGGCTGTTCGATTTTCTCACGGAGAATGGCGCGGATCGCGCGGCGGTCGCCGCCACGCTCGATGCCGACTGGCGTCGCACGCCGGGGCGCGAGGCGCTTTCACTCCGCGGAGTTCCCGCTGCGCCAGCGCCGCCGAAGCCCGCTGCGATCCGCGCGGCGCGCAGGCAGGCGCGGCACACGCACGCCGCAAAGTAGGCGAGGTTTCCAACCTCGCGCGGGAGGATGGGCGCAGGCGGCGGGATGGAGCGGTGCGTAGGCGCGCTCGGGCGAGCGCGGCGTGGGCTTCCGCCCACGCCTACGGCCCACCGCCTCGCTGCGCTCGCCCGCGCGAGGTTGGAAACCTCGCCTACTTTGTGGGCCGATGCGCGTCGGCTCTGTGGCTTGATTTGTCAGCCCCGTGAGCCACCGGAGGATGCGGGATAAATAAATCCGGACGGACACCCGTGGCGCATGAGGTTGCTGGACGCGGCGGACGTTTCCGAGTATGAACTGCATTCTTGCCTCCGAAATCGCCCCACGATTCACCCCAGCCATCGCCTGCAAACACGAGTTTGGCACCGGTGGTTATTATCGTGCCGCAACTGCCGCCCGCAGTGTGCGGCCTCAGCGACTATTCCATGAAGCTGCTCGCGCAGATGCGGCTGCAGCCGCGGGCGTGCATCCTCGTGAACAAGGGCCTGGCGGCGACGCGTGAGGCGCATCCGGAACTGAATGTGGAACAGCTTCCGGCGAGTGGCGCGGGGCTCGTGGCGCGGCTCGTGGAGCTGTGCGCGGAGCGGGTGCTCGTCGAATACGTGGGGCAGGGCTTCCAGGCTCGTGGCTGCCCGCTGGGATTCCTCGGGGCGCTGCGGAAATGGAGGCGGCACACGCCGTGGGGGCGGCTGGTGATCATGTTTCAGGAGCTGTGGTTCGAGCCGAAGTGGTGGAAGCCGGATTTCCTGCTGCAAAAGCTGCACAAGCGCGCGCTGCTGCGTCTCGCGCCGGTCGTGGATCAGGTCTTCGTGAGCACGGCGGGCTACGGCCGCTGGCTCGCGGACGCGGCTGCGCCGGAGCGGCTGCGCGTCCTGCCAAATGCGGCGACGATCCTGCCCGTGGCACCGCCCGCGGAGGCGCGGCGCGAGGTGGGGACGTGCGTGCTCTTCGGCCGCCAGGGCAGCCGGCTTGCGGCGCTGGATGAGATCGCGCCGTGGCTCGGAAAACTGCACGCTGCGGGACGGCTGAAAAAACTGTGGCTCGCCGGGAGCCGCGAGAGCGCGGAGATGGATGCGCGAGAGGATGCGTTTGCCGCATCGGTGCTGCCCGCGGGGACGGTGGAAATCCTCGGGCCGAAATCGCCGGAGGATCTCTCTCGGATTTTTTTGACCGCGGAGACGGGCATCTTCACTCAGAGCCCGCTGAGCTACACGAAATCCACGATCTTCATGGCATACGCGTCGCACGGGATCGGCATCCTCTCGCCGAACACGCGCGGCGCGACGGAGGCGCCGCAGTGCTGGGTGACGCATCCCGGTGAGATGCTCGGGGGCGCTGGCATCTCATCCGCCGCCATCGCGGATCGCGGACGGCAGATCGCGGAATGGTACGAGCAAAATGCAAGCTGGCCGCGCATCGCCGCGGCGTACCGCGTCGCGCTGGGGCTCCCCGAGAATCCATGAGCGACGTGATTTTTTCCATCGAGCCGCGGCTGCCACCAGCAGTGTGTGGGCGCATGAGCCCGCGGCGAGTCGCCGTCTCCCCGGTGAATACCCAGTGGCAATTTTCGGTGCTACCTCGCGCTTTTTAGCGCTATCGTTATAGGATATTTCCACCCAAAAATGCCGACACCAATAGACAGCGCAACTCAAGAAACAAGGATCGGACTGGTATCTGGAACGAAGGAAGGGGGCGTGGTTTTCATCATTCCACAGCTTCCGCCCGCAGTGTGCGGGCTTGGCGATTATTCGACGCTGCTACTGTCAAACCTGAAACTTGCTAGGAGGCCGCACATTCTCGTAGCCAACGGTGCTGCCGAAACAAACGCCGCGAACCCGGAATTGAGCGTCGAGCAGTTGGAACGGAGTTCCTCAAGCCTGGTGCGGAAGCTGGAGGAAATTGGGGCCTCGCATGTGGTGCTTGAATACGTGGGCTACGGCTACCAGTCGCGCTGCTGCCCGCTGTGGCTGCTCAATGGCTTGCGGAAATGGCGGCTTCGAAACCCGGAGGGGCGATTGTTGCTGATGCTGATGGAACTGTGGTTCGCCCCCGCGTGGTGGAAGCCGGATTTCCTGCTCCAGCATCTGCATCGTCGCGCCTTGCAGAAGTTGGCAGCCACAGCAGACAGGGTGTTTGTGAGCACCGATGGATACGCTCGAATGATTCAAGACTGCGTGCCGCCCGGCCGATTGCGCATCGTACCGGTGGGGACAAATATTTTGCCGGTTGCCTCTCCGGGATCGGTGCCCCGCAAAGCCGGCCACTGGATTCTTTTCGGAAGGCAGGGGAGCCGGATTGTTGCGTTGGAAAAATTGCTGCCGTGGCTTTCTAAACTCCGCGCCGCAGGTCATGTCAGTCTGGTGCAGGTGGCTGGCGCGCGCGAGAACGACGGATTTAATCGGACGGAGGATCGGTTGCTCGCCTCTGCACTGCCATCCGAAGCGTATGAAATCCTGGGCCGCATTCCCAGTGCAGAGTTGTCGCGATTGATGCTGGAGGCGGAGGTCGGATTGTACAGTCAAGGAGCGGGTGCCTACACTAAATCCACAATCTTTATGGCATACGCGTCGCATGGTTTGAATATTCTCTCGCTTGACATGCGCGGGATAAAAGAACCGCCGCACTGCTGGGTGACGCATCCCTTGGAATGGGAAGAAAATGGTGCCGATTTTCAAAGGATGCTCATAGATCGTTCGGCAAAGCTGAGCGGGTGGTTCGAGGAGACTGCGAGTTGGTCGCGGATTGCGTCGCTTTATAGGGAAGGAGCTTTGGTTGGAAATGACTGAATGAAGGAACAAAAACCTGCACGGCGAACGTTGGATAGAAAGTTATTGATACAACAATAGCCATGCCTCAGCCTATTTTGCACAGTTTCATGCCACCGATTACATCATTCCTACTTGATGCTCTGCGAGTTGTTGCCGCGCTGATTGTATTCTTTGGACATATTTCCCAGTGGTGGTTTTATCCGGAAGGGGTAGTCAGCGATAGGGCATCTCATGACGCGGTTACTCTTTTTTTCGTCTTGTCTGGCTATTTGATTGCTTTCTCCATCAAGGGGCATCGGCGCCGAACGGCGACGGATTACGCGCTGGCACGATTGTCACGACTTTATTCGGTCGTTGCACCCGCCGTAATTCTGACAGCACTCCTCTTACTGATTGGAATGCAGACGCATAATGCATTCTATCAATGGCTCACTCGCGGACACGATGGATTGCGTCTCTTATTTGCGGCATGTTTTCTTCAAGAACTATGGTTTTTGAGTGCGTCGCCGCCGACGAATGCGCCACTCTGGTCTTTAGGGTTTGAATTCTGGTATTACGCCTTATTTGGCGTCTGGATCTACGGTCGTCACTGTCGGGCTGGGCGATGCCTTCTTGCTGGGCTGCTTCTCTTTGTAGGTCCAAAGATCTTACTCCTATTCCCAGTTTGGGTCATGGGGGCCACTGCATTGTTTGCAGGTCAGCGCGTGCGATTGTCGCCCGGTCGGGCAATGTTAGGATTGATTTTCTCCATTACCCTACTCCTGTTATTGTTTGCGACTTCATGGAGAGGACCATTTCCTCTCTTCCAGCATCCGCTTTTTGGTGCAGGTTGGTTCTTAAGCGATTATTGCTTTGGGGCATTATATTCAATTGTGCTATTCTTTTTTGACGCAGCGTTCCTGAATCGTTCAATCCCGGCCGCTCTCGCACGCTGGACTAAAGTAGGTGCGGATATGAGTTTCTCTCTCTATCTCTATCATTTTCCGCTCCTCGTTTTTGCCGCAGCTTTGGTGCCTTTCGATCATCACAGTGGGACGCAGACATTGGGTGTAGCTGCCTGTGTGTTCGCCGCTACGTTGCTGCTTTCGAGGATCACTGAGGCCCGGCGTGCTGCGTTGCATCGATGGCTGGCCCGACTTGCTGAGCGTTTGCTGGGGACTACGCGTCGTAATTCTAATTGAACTGAAAGGCCAATTATATTGCATGCCTCGACGTTGACTCAGGAGAGAAGCTTGACGCGACGCAGATTGCGTTGTGTTGGAACGAGACGCTTGCCGGAGGATGGGCTGTCCGTTGAGACGGAAAAACCTCTGGTGTGCTCCGAATTTTCGCTCGCTTTGCGAGGTGCCAATCCGCTACGTGGTAAAAGTTTATGAAAATTGTATTTCTTGGATTCAGCAATGGCCTTGGTGGCGGCCCGACGCATTTCCGGTTGCTAACGCATTTTTTGGTCTCCGAGGGCCACACGGTCTTCGGTATAGGCATCACGGACGATGTGCGGGATTTGCCGAGCATTGAAGCGCCTTCGCGCATGCTCGCAATTCCTTATCAGGCAAAGACGCTGGGTGCTCGGGTGAGGAAGGCCCTGCGATTTGGAAAGCTAGCGGCAGGTATCCGACTGTTCGCTCCGGATCTGTTTCTCACCGTCGGTTATGGACACTCCTTTGTTCCGTTCGCCCGCGTTGCGGGCCGCCGCACCTTTAAGATTTACCAGGATCTCTGGCTTGCAGGACACGATCCGGTTCGCGATGCGATGGCGGCGGCTTTCGATGCAGTGGCAGTCCAATCGCCAATGATGGTCGGGCTTTACAGGGAGGTGATGGGTTCGGCGAAGCTGGTGAACTGGCTTCCATGCTTCGGCGATACTGGTGAGGGCGGAGGCCTCGCCTCGTTGCCCGCTCAGGGTGACAATCTGCGGCTGGCTTACTTTGGGCGTCTGGCTCCGAATAAGGGGATTCCGCTTTTAGTGGACGCGATGGGCAGACTTCCAGATGCAATTCCTGCAACACTCGACATTTATGGGGATGGTCCAGAGCGTCCCGGTTTAGCCGAACGCATCGCTCTCAAAAATCTCGGGAGCCGGGTGACGTTGCGAGGCCACTACCCGGGAGGCGAGGCATATTGTCGGTTGCTGGCAAGCCACCACGCACTGGTTCTGCCAAGCACATTTGGGGAGGGGCTGCCTCTGGTCCTTCTGGAAGCGATGAATTGCGGCCTTCCAATCCTTACGACAAATGTTGGAGCCATTCCTGATGCCACGCGTGGAAATCCAGATGCTATCATGGTTGAGCCGGATGCTGAATCCATCACTGACGGCGTGCGAGCACTCTGTGAACGGTTAATAAAGGGTGGATTTGATCCCGAGCGGCAGCGGCGATTTTTTCAAACGAATTTCAGCAATCAGAGTTTCGGCAATCGCTGGCGTGCGATGCTGGCCAATCCGAAGTGTTTTTTTTCCGAGTGAGAACGTCGAGCATTGGTGTCGGCGCGCTGTGCAATGACTGGTGAGGCATTCTGTGCGGGAAGTTACAGGGCCACGAGATGCTCAAAGCCATTTCGCCACACATGATCTGCGGCCGCAGGCACAGAAGTTTTTTGTGTCTGGGCGATTCACTTGCTGCTAGCCTTTTCCAAATGGAATTTAACCCTAGCGTCGCCTACACAGAGTGAAAATAGCCTTGTTTGCAACTATCGCCGGAATGGGAGGGATGCAGATGAACGGTCGTGGGCTTGCGCGGATTTTCCTCGGCGCGGGATGGGAGGTGATCGTGCTTTCCTCGGTGCTGCATGTTGGGGCTGCCGGGAAGGTGAGGAAGGGGGAGAATGACGATCTTGTTCGTGCCGGTGCGGAAATCGTGTACCTGCCGGAGAGGGCCGAGATTCTGGGAAAGCTGCGGGAAGCGGTGAGGCTTATCCGAAAAGTCCGCCGTTTCCGTCCGGATGTTCTGCTAGGGACCGGCCTGAGCTGGCATCTCGGCCTGCTGGGAATGGCGTTGCCGTCGCGGGTACGGAAGATTTTCTACGAGGGCATGTCCGGCGAGTCGTTTGGCCGGAAGGATCCGCGCTGGCTGGTGCGCTGGTTCTTTGGCGAGGTGATTGGGCAGTCGCCGCGCGTTGCGGAGACATTCGCGCGGGAATTTGGATGGCGGAAAAAGCTCAGTGCGATCCCTGCGTTCCCGGAGCCGTTGGAGCTTACGGCAACCCTGCATGTGGCGAGGAAGAGGACTGTGATCTTAGGGAGCATGCGTGCTGGTTTCTTTAGCAGGCTTGTCGAAGGCAAGCAGGCGTTCTGGTTAGTGCGGCAATGGGACAAGCTGAAGAACCTTGTGAGTGCGCTGGACATTCACGGTGCCGGGCCCGAGCAGGCGCAAATCGAAGCATTCATCGAAGCGAATGGACTCGGCGACCAAGTGCGTTGTATGGGGCCGTATCCCAGCGGTCAGGCGTACGCCGACCTGCTGTCCAGCTACGATGTGACTTTGCTCCCGACTATTTTCCCGGAAGGTGCGCCACTTGTCTTGCTGGAGTCCATGGCCTGCGGCGTGCCGTTCGTGGCCAATGGCGTCGGCGGAATCCCGGACTATGCGGCCGACAACCCGGACTGCATCGTGGTTTCGGAGCAGGGCGAGTTTCTCGGTGGGGTCCGCCGCATGGCTGAGGCACTCGCGCGCGGTGACACCGACCAGTCGCGTCTCCAGCGCTTCTACCTCGAACGCTATTCGAATGCCGCGCTGGCGAGGCTGTGGCTTGCATACGTCCGCGGCTGCGATGCGTGAGAATGCTCCGCTTTTGCACCAAGTCATGATCGCCTTTTCCCACGCGACTGGAAACCAGAACGCCCGCCATGCGGCGCTCGCGATGGCGCAGGCGGGGCTGCTCGCGGAGATGTGGACAACGATCAGTTGGGACGAGCGCGCGTTTATCAACCGCCTGCTCCCAGCCGGAATTCGCGCGGAGTTGCGCCGCCGCACATTTCCCGAGGAGCTGCGGCCCTTCATCCGCACGATGCCGTGGCGGGAATGGGGGCGCCTGCTCGCGGTGAGGATGAAATGGGGCGCGCTGTGCCGCGGCGAGTCGGCGGTGTTCTCGATTGATTCCGTGTTCCGCGCGATGGATCGGCACATGGCGCGGCGAGTCCTGCCGCGGTTGAGGCCGTCGCTCGTGTACGCGTATGAGGACGGCGCGGTGGAGACGTTCCGCGCGGCGAGGGAATTTGGGAGCAAGGGCGTGTACGAGCTGCCGATCGGGTACTGGCGCGCGGCGCACGCGATTTTCCGCGAGGAGCGCGAGCGAGAGCCGGAGTGGGCGTCGACGCTCGACGGGCTGAAGGACGGTGAGGCGAAGCTGGAGCGGAAGGATGAGGAGCTGCGCACGGCGTCGGCGATCATCGTGCCGAGCACGTTTGTGCGGGAGACGCTGCGGATGGCGCCGGGCATCGGGGCGATCCCGATCCATGTGAATCCGTACGGGGGGCCTTTGGTTTTCGCGGAGCAGCCGTCGCCGGCTGCGGATGGAAAGCTGAGGGTGCTTTTCGTCGGCTCGCTCGGGCAGCGCAAGGGGCTGGGCTACGTGCTGCGTGCGATGGAACTGCTCGGCGGCGCTGCGGAGCTGACGCTGATCGGGCGCAAGATTTCGGAGAATTGCCGTCCGCTGAACGAGGCGGTGAAGCGGCACCGGTGGGTCAGCTCGATCCCGCACGCGGAGGTGCTGCGTGAGATGGGCCGGCACGATGTGCTGGTGTTCCCGTCGCTCTTCGAGGGGTTCGGGCTGGTGATCCTCGAGGCGATGTCGCAGGGGCTGCCGGTCATCACCACGCCAAACAGCGGCGGCCTCGACATCGTCACGGACGGTCTGGACGGGTTCAGCGTGCCGATCCGATCCGCGGAGGCGATCGCGCAGAAGCTGGAGAGGCTCGCGGCGGACCGTGCGCTGCTGGCGCAGATGAAGGCGGCGGCGTTTGCGACGGCGCGGCGGAACACATGGGAGAGCTATCGCACACGGCTCGTGGAAATCCTGCGCGCAGTGCAGGGGGAGGGGGCAGGAAACAAAACACAAATTACAAAATGCAAGGAGTGAGATTCCTGACCGCCGCGGGCCGACCCTTGCTTTTTGTATTTTGTAATTTGTGCCTCGCTTCTCACGGCCCCACTCGACGAATCGCATGGTTTGTGCAATGGGTGAATTCCCCGTGAGCCAGCCACTCCCATTTCATGTATCCCGCGCCTGAACATCTGTCCGCCAGATCCGCCGGCGGTTTTGCCGTGGCTGCGCCTGACAATGAGGACGCCATCCGCGCATCCCGCGTGCAGGTGGCGGATGACGGCTACCACGGCATCCGCATCACGATTTGGATTTATTTCTGGCTGCTGCTTTTCGAGGGGGCGCTGAGGAAGTGGGCGTTTCCGGGTTATTCCAACCTGCTGCTCGTCGTCCGCGATCCGGTCGTGGTGGTCTGCTACCTGATCGCGCTCAAGAACGGCAAATTCCCGACCGGCGGCTTTTCGGTGTCGGCGCTATTTCTTGGCATTGCCTCGTCCATGGTCGCGCTGTTTGTCAATCCTCTCTCGGACATGCAGCAGGTGCTGATGATAACGGCCTTTGGCTTCCACGCCAATTTCCTCCATGTGCCGCTGATTTTCCTGATTAGGGATGCATTTGACAAGGAGCGGCTTCGTACTTTCGGGAAATGGACGCTGCTGATTGCGCCCCTGACGGCGGTTTTGATTTTCCTGCAATATAAATCGCCGCCGGATGCTTGGGTGAATCGCGGTGCCGGAAAGGACAGCAGTCAAATTTGGTCTGGGGTCTCTGGCAGCGAGAAAATCCGGCCTGCGGGCCTTTTTTCTTACAACACCGGCAATGCAGCTTATCTCGCGTGGGTGGCCGCGTTTCTCCTCAACGCCCTGCTGGTCAAAAAGGTGACTTCCAAAAAAATGCTGGCAGTAGGGGCGATTTCGCTGGCGGTTGCGGGAAGCCTTTCGATCAGCCGGACGTGCGTTCTGTCGATCGCAATGGTATTCGCAGCTGCTGGATTGTGCTCGGTGCTGGCTCCGAAGCTGGCGACGCGATCGGTCATGGTCGCTTGCTTGGTAGGCATTCTGTACTTTTTTGTATCGCGATTCTCCGTGCTTGGAGAGGCAGTCGGCATTCTGCAGCAGCGGGTGGAGGAGTCGGGTGGGGTTCATGAAGGCGGCATCGTAAGGTTTTTGGATGGATTCGTTGAGCCGTTTCGCGTGCTGGATCGTGCGGGATTCCTAGGCTTAGGTTTGGGGGCAGGGACGAATGCGGCTGGAGGGATGCTCACCGGCCAACGGCAATTCATGGCTGGTACCGAAAACGAGTGGGCAAGGCATTTTATCGAGAGCGGTGTGCTTTTGGGTGGTCTCTTCATTCTTTGGCGGATCGTGCTTTTTGCGCATTTACTTCGGGTTTCGGTCATGGCTCTGAAGACGTTGAATCCGCTCCCGATGCTTCTTCTCTCCACATGCTCGCTCCTTGTGATTTCGGGGCCGCTCGGCATCCCGATGTCGCTCGGCTTCGTCGTGATGAGCGCGGGGATGACGCTTGCCGCCGCGAGGGACACGGAGGTGCCGATCGATGAAATCGTGCTGATGGAGATGACGCCGGATCGGAAGCCGGTGGCCCGCGGACGGTCTCCGTATGCAGAGCGGCTGCACGCCGGGAAGCGCGTCTGATTTTCTCCGCCGCGAAGCAATGAGCGCCATCGGCCAGCAAGCGAAACGTGTCGTGGTGTACCGGGTGGGCAGCCTCGGGGACACGCTCATCGTGCTGCCGGCATTTCATCTCGTGCGGCGGGCATTCCCCTCGGCGCACCTCACGCTGCTCACAAGTTTCCCGGTGAATGCGAAGGCCGCTCCGATGGAGGCCATCCTCCAGCACACGGGCCTCTACGATGACACGCTGCGGTATCCCACTTCGCTGCGTGACTTCCGCGAACTGTGGCGGCTGCGCCGGGAATTGCGCGCCGGGCGCTATGATGCGCTGGTCTATCTCGCGAAGCCGAAGGGCGGCATCCTCGCGAGCATCCGCGACTGGATTTTCTTCCGCTTGTGCGGCATCCGCAGGCTGATCGGGATTCCATTCGGCCGGCACACGCTGCGGTGCCTGCCAGTGCAGGGAACGGAGCTGGTCACCTCCGAGGCGGTGCGCACACTCGACTCGATTCGTGCGCTCGGCGAAGTGGATACTCGCGATGAGCGCTGGTGGGACATGCGGCTGACGGATGCCGAAAAGGCGGAGGCCGAAAAGCTGCTCGCCGCGCACGGGATCACCGCGCCGTTCCTCGCCGCGGCCGTCGGGACGAAGAACCCGGCGAACGACTGGGAGGAGCACAACTGGTCGGCACTTTTCCGCAGGCTCGCGGCGGAACATCCGGGTCTGCCGCTCGTGCTTTTCGGAGTGCGCGAGGAGCAGGAGCGATCCGCGCGGCTTGCGGCGCTGTGGAATGGGCCGGCTGCAAATCTCTGCGGCATCACCTCGCCGCGGGTCAGCGCGGCGGTGCTCCGCGGGGCCGCCGCGATGGTCTGCCACGACAGCGGCCCGATGCATCTCGCAGCGACGATGGGAGTGCCGTGCGTCGCGATTTTCTCCGCACGCAACCGGCCCGGCGAATGGTTCCCGCGGGGCGAAGGGCACGCCATTTTCTACCATAAGACGCCATGCTGGGGCTGCGGCCTGAAGGTCTGCATCGAGCACAAAAAGGCATGCATCCTTTCCATTGGCGTTGACGAAGTTTTCGCCGCAGTGCAGCAAAGGCTCCCCGCGCGTGGAGCCTCCCCCACGCCCCGTCCCGCGCCGGGTTCCTGATGTTTCGGATCATCCTCAGCGCCCTCACGAATTTCCTGCCCTGGCCATTGCGCCGCTGGGCGCTCACGAAATTTTTCGGCTACAAAATCCACCGCACTGCGCGGCTCGGATACTGCCTGCTGCTTTGCAAGGATCTCATCATGGAGGAGCACACCTCCATCGGCCATCTCACCGTGTGCATCCATCTGGATCTCGTGCACCTCAAGCCGCACTCCTCGATCGGTCGCGGGAACTGGATCACGGGGTATTCGTCGGACGGGAAGGACTTCTTCGGCCACTTGCCGTCGCGCCGCGCGGAACTGAATCTCGGGACGCACTCGGCCATCACACACCGGCACATGATTGACTGCACAGCGCGCGTGATGATCGGCCGCTTCACGACCTTCGCGGGATTCCGCTCGCAGCTCCTCTCGCACTCCATTGACGTGGTCGAGAGCCGGCAGACTGCGGAGCCGGTGACGATCGGCGACTACTGCTTCATCGGGACGGACTGCGTGATCCTCGGCGGCAGCACGCTGCCGAGCTATTCCGTGCTCGCCGCGAAATCACTCCTCAACCGCGACCTTGAGGATTCCTACACCCTCTACGGCGGAATCCCCGTGCGCGCGCTGAAGACGCTGGAAAAGGAATACAAGTACTTCAACCGGAAGACCGGATATGTCGGCTGAAAACACGCCCGGCATGGCATCCGCGGACGGCGCAAATGTGAATGCGCAGCCACCGGCTCGTGACGCAATATTCACGGGTGTCCGCGTGATTCGTGGTATCCCCGGAGCGGCCACGCAGGCAGCATCGGGAACCTGACATGTGCGGAATCGCCGCTGTTTTTAATTCCACCGGTCGCGCGGCGCCGCTCGATCTCGACTCCATGGCGCATCGCGGCCCCGACGGCCGCGGCGAGTGGGTTTCCCCGGATGGCCACATCTGGCTCGGCCACACGCGGCTCTCGATTTTGGATCTCTCGCCGTCCGGCGCGCAGCCGATGCATGACGAGGAGACGGGCAACGTGATCATTTTCAACGGCGAAATCTACAACCACCAGGCGCTGCGCGATGAGATGAAGGACGCAGGCGTGAAGTGGAGGGGAACCTCGGACACGGAGACGCTGCTCGCCGCGTACCGGCTGTGGGGCGACGCATTCACGGACCGGCTGCGCGGGATGTTCGCACTCATCATCTTCGACAAGGCCAGGAACCGCCTCTTCGCGAGCCGCTGCCCCGCGGGGATCAAGCCGCTTTACTACGGCACGTTCGGCGGAAGCCTGCGCTTCGCGTCGGAGGTGCGGACGCTCATGGGGGCGATGCCGCGGAAATGTTCGCGCACCGGGCTCAGCTCGTACCTCCAGTGGGGAAGCTGCCCGGAAAACGATTTTATTTTCGCCGGAGTCGAGATGCTTCCGGCGGGGAGCAACATGATCGTGAATGCCGACGGGACCACGGCGATCCACCGTTATTGGCCCGCGGCCCGCTACCGTCGCATCTCGGCGGACGCGGCGCCGCTCGAAGTGCGGAAGTTGCTCGAGCGATCCGTCGAGGAACACCTGCTCTCGGATGTGCCGGTGGCCTCGTTCCTCAGCGGCGGGATTGATTCATCCATCGTCACCGCCATCGCCGCGCGCGCGATCGGCAAGCGCAGACTGCAGACATTTTCGGTGGGCTTCCCGTACCAGGAATTTGACGAAACCTCGGTGGCCGCGGAAGTCGCGCGGCGCTACGGCACCGACCATCACCGCATCGAAGTCGCCGACGAGGAGGCCATCGTCCTCGTGCAGGAGGCGGTGGAAAAAATGGACGCGCCATCGGTGGACGCGATCAACACGTACATCGTCTCGCGCAAGGTCGCGCAGCAGGGGATCAAGGTCGCGCTCTCCGGCCTCGGCGCGGATGAACTTTTCGGAGGCTATCCCAGTTTTCGCGACGCCGGGAAGCTGCGGATCATTTCCGCGGTGCCAAAGATGATCCGCCAGTGGTTCTCCGGCTTCGGGAAAATCGGCGCGCGCCTCGCGGACCTTCCCTCGGGCGACATCACCGCGATGGCGATCTGGCGCAGGCGGCACTGGAGCGACGAGATGCTGCGCGAGGCCGGCCTGCCCATCGCGCCACTGCAACTCGCCGCGCCGCCGCAGTTGCACGACAGCTTTGCAAAGATCAGCTGGGCGGAACTGAGCGTTTACATGCGGCACATGCTCCTCCGCGACTCCGATCAGATGAGCATGGCTGCCTCGCTCGAGCTTCGCGTGCCGTTCCTCGATCGCGACCTGATCGAGTACGTGCTGCGCCTGCCCGGCCGCGAGAAGACCCGCTATCCCGGAGTGAAGGGCCTGCTTGTGAATGCGTGCCGCGACCTCCTGCCGAGGAATGTGTACGACCGCCCGAAGATGGGATTCACCCTGCCGATGGACGTGTGGATGCGCGGGCCGCTGAAGGAATTCAAGGCTGCCGGCCTCCGCGAGATGGAGAGCCTCGGACTCATCGCGCCCGAGGCGATCGAGCGTCTCCGCGCGCGATTCTACAAGGGGGAAATCCACTGGACGCGCCTCTGGTCGCTCGTCGTCATGGGGCACTACCTGAAGAAGGCCGGCAACACCGCCAGCCTTGCGGCATCCGAGGTTGCGAGCGCCGCGTGAGGCAGAGCGAAGTGATCGGTGATTCGTTCGCTGATCCTTCTCAGGCAGTGTAAAAAAATGCGGGCTACCGGTGCGCGAGCGCTTCCCTGACGGGGAGTGCGATGGGGTGCGGGATCGTTTCCGCGGCGCGGGTGCGCTCGATTTCTGCGAGCGTGTCCACCCTGGATGTGCGCAGGCGCGCGAGTGCGGCGAGCCATGTGAGCGGGTCGCGCCACATGGAGACTTTCTTGCCTTCCTTGAACGAGCGTGAGCGGTAGTTCACGGGAATCTCCGCGGGCGTGTAGCCCTTTTGCATGAGGCGGATGAGCAGCTCGAAGTCGAAGTCGAAGCGATTGCACTCGAAGCGCAGTCCGGTGAGGCAGTCGCGGCGGAAGACTTTGAACATCGTGAACGGATCGCGGAGGCGCTTTCCGAAGAGCACATTGACGAGTGTGGTGAAGAACCAGTGGCCAAGATTCAGGAACGAACTGAGGCTGCGCTGGCCGGTGAACTGGCGCATCTTCCAGAGGTTCCGCCCGCCGTGCCGCGAGCCGAGGACGAACGCGTGCCGCCCGCTGACGAGCGGCTCGACGAGCGCGTCGTAGTCCTCCATGTCGTATTCGAGATCGGCGTCCTGGATGAGCACGTAGGTGCCCGTCGCTGCAGCGAGCCCGGCGCGGACGGCGTGGCCTTTGCCGCGCGGCTTTTCCTCGAGGATGATTTTCACGCGCGGGTGCTCCGCGTAACTCTGCACGATCTCGCGGGTGCCGTCCGTGGAGTTGCTCTCGACGACGATGATCTCGATTTCCATGCCGGCGATTTTTTTCGCGACGAGCGCGTCCATCATCGGGCGGATGGTGCCGGCCTCGTTGAATGCGGGAACGACGACCGAGAGGCGTGCGCCGGTTTCCTGGGCCTTGCGCGAGAAGACCATCATGCCGCTCGCGACGATGCGCCGCGGCTTTTGCTTCACGGATTTCGGGAGCATCTTTCCGAGCATCCGGAGTGTCGGGGTGAAAAGCGGGACGCGGAATTTTTCAAAGTGCGCCTGCACGTAGTCGTAGCTCAGGATTTTCCAGCCGGGCTGCACGAGCACGTCCTCGAAGCCGGCCTTCAGCAGCGCGGTCTGGATGTTGTCCCTGTTGAAATACGTGAGGTGCTCGGGCTTCCATTCCATCCAGCGTTCCTTCATGAACCGCGCGCTCCACGAGTCGAGGCACGGCGTGGCGATGAAGAGTGCGCCGCCGGGGCGGAGGATGCGCCGCACTTCGCGGAGGAAGGCGAGGGGATCGCGGACGTGCTCGATGACGTCATTCAGCACGCAGACGTCGAAGTGCGAGTCGGGCAGCTTCGCGTCGGCGAGTTCGCCCTGCTCGACACGACCGTGCGTGAGGCGGCTGTTGGCGGTCGTGCAGGCGGCGGCGGAATATTCCACGCCGAGCACCTCGTAGCCCACGGCCTCGGCCTCGCAGAGGAAGTCACCTTCGCCGCAGCCGACCTCGACGAGGCGGCCGGACGGAGCGCCGTTGTAACGCGTGAGTTCGGCGAGGTACTGGCGCGCGGTGGCGCGCTTGAGATCGCTGGCCTTGCGGCGGCCCTCCTCGGAGTTGTGGCCGAGGAAATATTCGGCGGTGTAGATGTCGGAGAGTTCCTGGTCGGAGGGCTGCGGATTCAGAAACATGAGCGCGCAATCCCCGCAGCGCATGACGCGGTGCGACTGGTGCGAGAAGGAATACGAGAGCCGGCTGCTGTTGCAGACGGGGCAATCACTGCGCAACGCGGGGCGCGCTGCTGCGCTGGGAAGGGTGGGGGCGGTGGGTTGCATGGCTGATTGGGATCAGCCTTCTAAGCACCCTATGTGCCCGCCACGGGTGGCGCTTCCATTTTTGCCGGTTTGCCGCCGGTTCCAGCGCGCCGCTGCAGACCGGTGAAAAGTGCCGCCAGTGCAAACATCACTCCGCCGAGCGAAATGCGCAGCGCCTGTGTGAGCAGCCGCGGCCAGTACGAAAACTGGAGCGTGTGCGTGCCGGCGGCGGGCACTTTCACGCCGAGGAATGAGTGGTTCACGCGGAAGCATTCCACGGGTTTTCCGTCGAGCGTCACGCGCCAGTTGCCCGGCTCGAAGGAATTCCCGAGCACGGCGATGCCGGGCGTGGGCGCGTTGATCGTGAAGGCCGTGGAGTTTTCTGTGAGCCGGTAGTCGGTCGCGGCGACGACGGTTCTGTCTGCGATGGATGCGACCTTCGCTGGTTCAGCGTCCGAAGGCTTGTCCGGCACGGTCGCGGCGAAGGGGCGTCCGTCGCCGGTGCAGAGCAGGTCGGTGAAATTTTCCAGCGACGAGCATTCCGCGAGACGGTCGGTGAAAAATGCGCGCGGCCACGCGCGGTGGCTCACGTAAATGTCGAGATCGGGCGTCTTCACGAGTTCCAGGCCGCGCACATCGCGCGGCAAATCCGCGGGGTCGCCGAGATAGAAGCGCGTGTTCCAGAGATCGCCGAAGCTGCGTGTGCGGGGGAAACTTTCACGCGCAAGGAAGCCGCGCCGATCTGTTGGGAGCGGGATGGCTGCCTGTTCCAAAAGTTCATGCTGCCAGCGGTTCACGAGCGCGTCGGCTCCGCTGAAATGTTCGAGGCCAAGCGCGGCATTGAAGCCCGGCGCGAGCACGCTGCCGATGCCGGTGACGCGCGCGGGATGGCCGCTCCCCTCGAATGATGTGCGGATGAGGCTGGCGCTAGGCGACAGCGCGGCGAGGTTCGTGCGCGCACGCGGGTTTGCGACGTGGCTGTCGAATTTCGTATCCGTCCAAAGCCCGTGCCGGAAGTGGATGAGAAACAGGCAGAGTCCGCCTGCGATGAAGTGCCCTGCATTCGGACTGCGCCGGATGCCGCGCACGATCCACGGCAGCGCGAGCAGCGCCGCGCCGAGGGCGATCGCGCAGGCCCGGAAAAAGCCGCTCATTTTCCCGGACGTGCCGTGAACGTACGGAAGGAAAATCGCCACGAGAAGCGCCGCGCAGATCGCCGCGATGAGCATGTCGGTAAGTGCCGTTTTCCTCGCGGCACGATCCCACAGCGCACGCAGGCCGTACGCCGCGATGATGAGCAGGTGAATGATGAGCACGCAGGAAAAGGTGTTCGCGATGTGACCAATTTTTCCGATGAGCTTCAGCCGCGCGAGAAACTCCGCGGGGATGACGCCGAAGACGAGTGCGGCGGGGAGCAGCGCGCCGAGGAGGATTGCGGTGAATGTGCGGTCGGCGATCAACCTGCGGAAATCAACGACGGCCCAGAGGCAGCCGAGGAGCACGAGGAAGTTTGCGCTGGGGTTCGAGAGGATCCCGCCGGGCACGACTTGGGCGAAAAATAGGTCGTCGAAAATTCCGAGCGCGAGATCCGGCGGGAGCTGCGTGAACGGCATCGCGGCGGGGCTCGTCCACGAGTGCCGGAGCGCGTCGAGGAAGAGCATCCAGTGCGGCGCGCTGAGCATGATGAAGAGCGCGACGCCAGAGATCATCAGGCCCAACCGTGCGAACCGTTCGCGGCAGCTTCCCACGACGGTCAGCACGAGGAGGCCACCCGTGAAATTCAGCCCCGCGATGAGCATCGCGGATTCCTTCGCGGTGCCGCTGTTCAGCTCCCAGAAATTCGCGGCGGCGAGCGCGAGCGCCCACGGCCACACGCGGCCCGCGGTCTGCGCGGCGCGCAGCCAGCAGAGGAGAATCCACGGCGAATAGCAGAGGCTGAAGAATGCGGCGTGATCAAAGCGGAACGCGAAGAAGCCGATGAACGATGACGAAATCGCGAGCAGCGCGGCGCCCCAGATCCGTCGCGTCGCGGCGAATGCGACCAGCCCGATGCCGAATGAAAAGAGCAGCTTCGCGATGCAAAACTTCACATCCCACGCCCACGATGCGCCGGCGGCGGCGACGGGGAACCAGTGCAGCGGATCGCCGAGCATGGACTGCCCCTGCGCGAGCAGCGGGCTGCCGCAGAATGTGTAGCGGTTCCAGAGCGGCAGCTCGTGGTTTTTGAAAATCGCGCGGTGCTGGATGACGGAGTACGGGAGGTGTGCCCACATCATCGCGCCGGTGTCCGCACCACGGCTATCCTCGACGGGCTCATGCGCCTGCTGCGCGGCGTCGGGGGAGAGGTTCAGGAGCGTCGGCACCGGCCCGAAATTCGGCGAGATGAAGCTCTTTCCGCAGAAAATAATCGGGTGGCAGCTCGCCGCCGTCGCAAGCGCAGCCGCGAGGAAGATCGTCGTGGCGGGCCACGCGGCGTGGTCGTCGCGCAGCTTCGCAAGCGTCGCGGCGAGGCGCGCGCGCCGCGGGGCGGACATGAGCCCCGCAAGGCTGAGTGCGAGGACGGCAGCGAGAGTCCCTCCAGTGAATTGAAGCGCGGCGGAGAGGGGAGCGAAGGGCAGCGTTCGCCGCGCGAGTTGCAGCGGCGGGCCTTGGGAAAAAGCCATGATCTTCTCGGGCGAGAAGGGCCGGACTTGCAGGAGGAACGCGGTGATGAGTCCGACCAGCAGGCTTGGGAAGACGAGGCGTCGGAGCGGATTCACGGGCGCGGAGAGTAGGCGGCGGTGGTGCTCTGTGGAGAGAAATCGCCGCGCACCGGATTGCGGGGGGCACAGGGCGTGCTAAAGCCCGCAGCACATGCGTCCCAACCGAATCGTGCTGATCGCGGCCCTCGTCGCGCTCGTGGCCAAGCTCTTTTGCGCGGCCATGACGGTCGGCACGACTGACACGATTCTGTTCTACGGTTTTGGAAAAGTGATCAACGAGCACGGCCTCGCGTGGATCTACGGGCACTTCCGGATTTTCAACCACACGCCGCTCGTGGGCGCGTACGCCGCGCTGCTCCAGCGCATCGAGCCGGGGCCGCAGATGAGGATGGAACTGCTCCCGTTTTTCCTGCGGCTGCCGGGCATCATCGCGGATTTTCTCTCGGTCTTTGTGCTCATGCGGCTGCGCACGAAATTCGGCGGCCTGCCGTGGTGGGCGATCACGCTTTTTGCGCTGAGTCCCGTGGCGTTCATGGTGTCTGGCTTCCACGGAAATGTGGACTCGCTGCTCGCGTTCCTTTTGCTCACCGCCGCGTGGCTGGCGGCGGAGAAAAAGCCTGCGCTGTGCGGTCTCGTGCTCGGCCTCGCGTGCCATGTGAAGGTCGCGCCGCTGCTGCTCTGCCCTGTGTTTTTTCTGTGGTGGTGGGGCCGCGAGGACCGCCGTGCGTGGCGCGCATTCCTGCTTGCAGCCTCGGTCGTGACGCTCGCCGGCTGGTCGCCCGCGCTGGTCGGTGCGCCGCGCGCATTCCTCGGAAACGTGCTCGGCTACCAGGGCTACTGGGGCATCTGGGGCGTGAGCTGGTGCCTGAAGCAGACGGGCGCGGAGACGTTCCAAAAGGTCGGCTTCGAGCAGCTCACCGCCGCGCAGCTCGCGGTGATGGGCGTTTGCAAATGGATCATCATCGTCGCGACGTGCGCGCTCGCGTGGCTTCGGCGAAAGGCGGACGCGCGCGGTCTGTTCGTTTCGCTCGCGTGGGTCTGGGTGCTGTTCTTCGTCTGCGCCGCGGGGATCGCGCCGCAGTATTTCGTGTGGCTCGCGCCATTCCTCCTCGTCGCTGCGCCGCGCTGGGCGGCTGCAATCACCGCCGCTGCATCGGTGTTCCTGTTCGTATTTTACAATGTGACCGCAAACGTGATCACCGACGGAACGCGCATCCTCGGCGGTGATCCGTGGGCATCGCCGCGGGCGCATCCGTGGAATCTCGCGAAATCTGACAATCCGCACATCGCGCTGTGGGGGCCGTGGCAGTTGCTCCCATGGCTCGCGCTCATCGCGTGCCTCGTGTGGCTCTCGCGCGAGGTATGGAAAGTACGCGCCCCCGCGGCTGGCGTACTGTCTGCTTAGACACACGCACCGAAGAGCAGCGCCGCTTCGCCTTCTCCTCTTATTCTTAATCCTAATTTTAATCCCTCCGGCAGCACTCCTCCGCTTGCGGAGTAAGATTAGGATTAAGAATAAGATTAAGAGGAGGAATCAGCAGTCCGTTTTTCCACAAAAAAATAAGCCCAACCATGACCGCCACTGCCCAGCCTGGCGCGCAGCCACCCGTCCTCACTGCGCGCGTCTTTTGGATTTTCTTCGCGCTCATCACGATCGTCGGCGCGGGCATCCGCATCGCGGACTCCGCGGCATTCCGGCGCACGGGCTTCGATGAAGTCCTCTACCGCCGATACGTGAACATGATGGACGGCGGCAAGCAGGCCGTCGGCACCTTCCAGCAGGATCACTCGATGCGTGGATACGGACTCACCGTGCATGGCGCCGGCGCGGCGGCGATGCCCGACCTCGTGGATTTTTTCCTGCAAACGCAGCGCAAGCCCGGCGCGGAATGCGAACTGCCGCCGACGCGCTTCCTTTACATCTACACGTCGTGGCTTTGGAAAAATGTGCAGTTCGGCGCGACGCCGCCGCTCGCGATGGCGGAGATGCAAAAGCCGCTCACGGACGACCGCTCGCAGGACGCCGATCACCGTGACCCCGCGCTCGCGTCGCTGCACCGCGTGTCGTGCCTTTTCTCCGTGCTGCTCATGATCGCCGGCGGAATTTTCGCGATGCGGATGCTCGGCAGGGCCGCGGGCCTCGGCGTGCTGGCGCTCATGGCGTGCGATCCGTTGCAGATTCACTTCAGCCAGCATGCGCTCATTGATGGCTTCTTCACCTTCTGGGCCGTGATGTGCATGTGGACGACTTGGGAATGCCTGCGCAATCCGCGCAGCATCCCGTGGCTCGCCGCGCACACCGCCTGCCTCGCGCTGATGGTGATGACAAAGGAGAACGCCTTCTTCGTGTACTGCGCGCTCACCGTCGCGGTGATCTCAAATCGCTGGCTGAAATTCGGCGCCGTCACACGGCGCTTCGTGCTGCTCAGCATCGCCGGGCCGCTGCTTGCGGTTGCGATCCTCACGGCGCTCTCCGGCGGCATCGGGCCATTCATCGAGGTCTATCAGACGCTCGTGGCAAAGGCGCAGAACCTCGCCTACGCGCAGCTCACCGGCGACGGCCCGTGGCACCGCTACCTGATCGATCTGCTCACCGTGAGCCCCATCATCGTGTGCCTCGCGCTCGGCGCGCTCTTCGCTGCCGTGCCGCAGCGCAGGGAACTCGCGTTCTTCGCGGTGTTCGTCGTCGCGAGCTACGCGATCATGTGCAACGTGAAATACGGGATGAACCTCCGCTACGCGTCCATCTGGGAACTCCCGCTGCGCGCCGCCGCGTTCTGCATGATCTGGCAGTTGTGCGCGCACCTCGGCCACCGCCAGTGGCTCGGCGCGACGCTCGCTGTCGTCGCGCTCTGCGGGTATGAATTCCGGCAATACACGATCCTCGCGACGAATCCCGCGCTCCCGCTTTACGAGACCGTCACGGCGGATCTGCTGCGGCTGCAAAACGTCATCAAGAACGCGCGGTAGCCGCGGGGCAACGGCACCCGACGCAAAGCTAGACCGCGGCACTCGGCCCGCTATTCTCCGCACGACCAACCATGCCCGACACGCCCGCTCCGGCGCAGAAACGCGTCCTCATTTTCATCGTCGCCTACAACGCCGAGACGACCATCACCGGCGTCCTCGACCGCATCCCCGCGTCGCTGCGGCGGCCCGGCGTCGAGGTGCTCATCATTGATGATTCCTCGAAGGATCGCACCTTCGCCACCGGCCTGAAGCACGAGGATCGCGAGGGCGATTTCCGCATCACCATTCTCCGCAATCCCGAGAACCAGCGCTACGGCGGCAACCAGAAGCTCGGCTACCGCTACGCGATCGAAAACGGCTTCGACATCGTCGCGCTCGTTCATGGCGACGGGCAGTACGCGCCGGAAAAATTGCCCGACCTCATCGAGCCCATCGCCAGAGGCGAGGCCGACGCCGTATTCGGCTCGCGCATGATCAAAAAACAGGACGCGCTCGCGGGCGGCATGCCGCTCTACAAATGGATCGGCAACCAGGTGCTTACCGTGTTCGAGAATTTCGTGCTCGGCACGAATCTCAGCGAATTCCACAGCGGCTACCGGCTCTATTCCGTCGAGGCGCTGAAGAAGCTCCCGTTCGAGCGGAACGCGAACGACTTTCACTTCGACACGGACATCATCATCCAGCTCCACTTCGCGGGGATGCGGATCGTCGAGCTGCCGATCCCCACATTTTACGGGGATGAAATCTGCCGCGTGAACGGAATCAAATACGCCTACGACTGCTGCAAGGCCGTCGTCCGCGCGAAGCTCCACAGCAAGAATCTGCTCTACGATCGCAAGTATGACGTCGGACCTGTCGAGGAGACCTATGACTTGAAGCTCGGCTACGACAGCAGCCACGAGCGTGCGATCAAATCCGTGAAGCCCGGCGCGCGTGTCCTCGACATCGGCTGCGGCCGCGGCTACGTCGCCGAACTCATGGCGGAGAAGGCCGCGCACGTCACCGGCCTCGATCAATATTCGCCGGAAAAGGGCGGCAAACCAAACGTGGACTATCGCAAGTGGGATATCGAGGCCGAGCCCGTGCCGGTGGACATCTCGGACTACGATCAGATCTTCATGCTCGACATCATCGAGCACCTGAAGGACCCGGAGGTCTTCATGGAGATGCTGCGTGAGAAGGCCGTCCACAAGCGCCCCGAGATCATCCTCACCACGGCGAACATCGCATTCTTCGTCACGCGCACGATGCTCTTCTTCGGCCAGTTCAACTATGGGCGCAAAGGCATTCTCGACCGCACGCACACGCGGCTTTTCACATGGCGCTCGTTGCGCGAACTCTTCGAGCAGACCGGCTACAACGTGCTCGAAATGCGCGGCATTCCCGCGCCTTTTCCGAAGGTCGTCGGCAACGGTTTCTTCGGAAAAATCGTGATGGCGATCAACGGCTTCCTCTGCCGCGTCCCGATCATTCGCAGCCTCTTCAACTACCAGATCTACGTCCGCGCCCGGGCCCGCCCCACGGTGCCGAACATTCTCGATCAGACGATCTCGTCGAGCGAGAAACTGCGCGAGGAAATCAAGCAGCAGGTCGCATAATCCGCGGAGCAAAGCAGTCCGGGGCTTCAGCCCGGCAGACGCGTGTTTGCGCTGATGCGCGGAACTACTTTGCGCTGTCCGCGGCTTGCGTCCCGATCTCCATCAGCAGTTGCTGCCATGGCGTGCTGATCGTCTGCGGCACTGTGCGCGGATTTTTCACCTCGCGGATGCAGCCGATCCGCCACAGGAGGATGCACTGGAATGCCTCGCTGCCCGAGTGCTTCGCGCCGGGCAGCGTGCATTCCGCGTGGATGACTTCGCCATTCTCAAACCACACCTGCCCGAAGAGATGCTCCTCGCGAAGCTCGATGCAGCCGGTCGCGCCGCGCAGGCATTTCAACTGGATGATGTCCACCGGTGACAGCCCGCCGAGCGTCGCCTCGAAGCCCGCGGGTCCACCGTCGCCATCGCTCGCCGGCGCGAGGAGATTCGTCACCGCGTCGAGCAGCGCGCGGCGTTCGAGCGGCTTCGCCATGAAGTGCAGCACGCCGAGCTGCCGCGCCCGCTCGCGGAAGTCGTCGGTCGGCGTCGAGGTGATGATGAGCGCGCGGGATTCCGGGTGCAGCATGGACATCTCGCAGAGGAAATCTATGCCGTCTCCGTCGGGCAGCCCGATGTCCACGATGAAGAGCGAGACGGCCGCGCCTGCGGCGATTTGCTGCGCCTCGGCCAGCCGTCGCGCGAGCAGGATGGGATGCCTCGCCTCGAGCGGGCGGAGCACATCGCGGATGTAGTTTTGGACCGTGCGTGTGTCCTCGAGGATCAGGATTGCTGGCGTGTTGTCTGGCATTGCGGTGAGAATAAAAGGGTCGTGTCGTGCCTCATGCCGCGCGGCTCAGTTGCGGGGAGTCTGCGGCGAAGCGTTCCAATGACAAAAGCAATTCGGATACCGTCCGGCGGAGTTCCGCCATCTGCGCTGGGATCGGCACGGCATCGCCCGTCCGGGCGCTGTGTTCGAGCTGCTTCGCCACGGCGTACGCGGCGGGCGCGTGGAAGACGCCGATGACTCCCTTGATCGCATGTGCGGCGCGCTGGACGCCGCGAAGATCGCCTGCGTGCAGTGCGACAGAAAGGTTTTCGAAGAGCTCGGGGAAATCACCGTCGCGGCAGTCCGCGATCAGCCCGTCGAGCGTCGTGCGCGATCCGTTCACGCTGCGGATCAGGGCGTCGGCCTGGAAGGGTGCCGACACATCCTCCGCGGCGATCAGGATCCCGGAAGCCGGCTGCTCGACGATCTTCGGCGCAGCACGAAGGCCCGGCACCACCTCCTCGATCGCCGCGAGCAGCTCGTGTTCGCGTACGGGTTTCGCGAGGTAGCCGCACATCCCCGCGGCGTGACATTGCTCCCGCACGCCCTTGAGCACATTCGCCGTCAGCGCGATGATCGGCACGCGCGTGCCTGCCTCCTCCATCTGCCGGATGCTCGCGGTGGCCGCGATTCCGTCCATGCGCGGCATTTGCAAATCCATCAGCACAAGATCGAATTTCCCCGCGGAAAAGACGCGGACCGCATCGGTGCCATCGTGCGCGGCGACGACCGTGTGCCCCCATTCCTCGAGATAGGTTCGCGTGATGCGCCGGTTGGTCGCGTTGTCCTCGACGATCAAAATATTCAGCCTGCGGCCATGCGGGTTCGCATTCGGCGCGTGCTGCGAACCGTCCGCGCCCACTGCGTTCGATGCGGACGGGTTCAGCGCGTGCAGCAGGGTCGCGAGCAGCTTGGATTCGCGGATCGGCTTGCTGATGGTGGATGCCGCCGGTGGCAGCGATGCGGCGGAGAGGTCCGTGTGATTTGCGGAGGTGAGCAGGATGATGCGCGCATTCGCGTCCTGCTCCGATGCGTGGGTCGCGAGCTCCTGCCCGTTGCCCCCCGGGTGAAATGTGTCGGCGATGATGAAATCGAAACGCGGCTGCGATGTCGCACGCAGCAGCGGGATGCCGTCCGCCGCGCGCCGCACGGTGGTCACCACGACGCCCCAGCCCACGAGCATCCGCGCGATGATCTCCGCGCTGCGCGGGTGCGACTCCAGCAGCAGCGCGCGCCGCCCCGGGAGACCCGTCACTTCCGGCACGGGCGACGGTGCACCGACTCCTAGCACGGCTGTGAAATCAAACCGGCTGCCGCGTTCCACCTCGCTGAGCACGCTGATCTCGCCCTCCATGAGATGCACGAGCTGGCTGCTGATCGTGAGGCCGAGGCCGCTGCCGCCGAAGCGCCGCGTGGTGGAGCTGTCGCCCTGCGTGAACAGCTCGAAGATCGCCCCCTGCTGATCCTGCGGGATGCCGCAGCCCGTGTCCGTGACGGAAAAAAGCAGTCGCGTCTCCACCTCGCCCGGCTCGTCCACATGCACATTCACCGCGACCTCGCCGGCCTCGGTGAAGCGGTGCGCATTGCTCAGCAGGTTCACGAGGATCTGGCGCAGGCGGTATGGGTCGCCGATGAGCGCGTCCGGCACCTCGGGCGCGATGTCGAGGACGAGCGCGAGCCCCTTCGAGTGAAAGCGCGCCGCGAAGCCGCTCACCGCGTCGCCCACCACATTGCGCAGGCTGAAGTCCGCCACTTCGAGTTCGAGTTTGCCCGCCTCGATTTTGGAAAAGTCGAGCACCTCGTTCAGCAGGTCGAGCAGGCTCCCGGCGGTATTGTTGATCGTCTCGAGGTAGTCGCGCTGCGCGGGATCGAGCCGCGTCTTCATTGTGAGTTCCGTCATGCCGATGATGCCGTTCACCGGCGTGCGAATCTCGTGGCTCATCACCGCGAGGAAAGTGCGCTTCGCCGCATTTGCGCTGCCGGCCTGCTCCGCGAATTCGCGCACACGCCCGTTCGCAGCTTCGAGATCCATGTTTGCCGCGGCGAGATTTTCGTTCCCGAGGACGAGCGCGATGTTGTTGTCCACGAGCGTCTGCCGATCCTCGGTCGCCACGGAGATCATCCTTTGCAATGCCGATGTGAGCACGCAGATCTCGTCGCCGCGCGCCCCACTCTCGGGCGGCGCGTCATTCTCGCCCGTTGCGATGGATTCGACCACGCCGCAGAGCCGGTGAAACGAGTGCCGCATCCCGCGGAGGATGTGCCTGCTGATGGCGCCCGCGACGAGCAGGCCGAGCCCCTGTGCGACCACCGTCCAGCAGACCTGCTGGATGACCGCCGCCTTTTCGAGTTCGCCGGCTGCGCCGGATTGCAGCCGCCAGAGCAGAAAGAGCGGGGGCACGATCGCCGCGCCGAGGCTGAGGATTCCGCACAGGCGCAGCTTTTCCTCGATCTTCAGCCGTGCGAGCACGCGCCGCGGCGAATGCGAGGGCGGCGGGAGCGTGTCTTCGGAAAAGCTGGAGGCTTCGTGTTGCAAAAGTGCGGTGGGTTCACCGCATTCCTAAGCACGCCCTGAGCCCATCCGCGCGCTGTTCTTCCGCCTGAAAAAGCGAGGGCGCCCCGGGTTTCCCCGAGACGCCCCGTTTGTGTTGGCGATAAGCCGGATTCTGTCCCCGCAGCTTGCGCCGCGGGTGACGATCATTTCTCTCCAGCGCGCCCGAAGGCGGCTGGCCGATGGCGCGAGCCGGAGCCCGCGCCGCCAGTGCGACTAGTACCCGGAGGCTGTCCGCTTTCGCGGACCGGGCAGACACCCGGCCTCCTGTTTTGTCTTGCACCGCAGAAGGTTTTTCGTGCCCCGAGCATTGCTGCGCGGGCGGTGGGCTCTTACCCCGCCTTTTCACCCTTACCCGCGGCCTCTCTTGCGAAAAACCACGGGCGGTCTGTTTTCTGTGACACTGTCTGTCGCCGCGCGCTTTCGCGCGCTGCGCCCGCGGATTCTCCACGGCCTGCTGTCTGGTGGTGTCCGGACTTTCCTCTCACGGGCGAACCGCAAGCGATCGTCGGCCAACGGTGCGAACTTACCGGCAGCGGGATTCCGCGCAAGGCTTCGCTCGACTTGCCGCATTTCGCCGCTATCTGTCCCGGCCCTATGTTTTGGACCGAAGAAGTCGCCGCCAAGTGCGTCGGCCCGCAGATCATCAACGACTCAAAGACCCCGTCTGGCCGCGTGCATGTCGGCGCGATGCGCGGCGTGCTCATCCACGACGCGATATTCCGCACGCTGAAGGACGCCGGCATCGAGGTGCGCTACCTCTTCGGCGTGGACGACTACGATCCGCTCGACGAAATCCCTGCCGGCAAGGGCGCGCACTTCGAGCAATTCCTCGGACAGCCGCTCTGCAACGTCCCGCCGCCGGACGGCTCGGCCGCGAGCGACATGGCCGAGCATTACATCTCGGAATTTTTCCAAGTCTTCGGGGAGCTCGGTGTGAAGGTGGAAAAGTACCGCATGCGGGACATCTACCGCAGCGGGAAATTTAACGAAGCGATCGACACCATCCTCCGCGCCGCGCCGACCGTGCGCCGCGTGTACAAGGAAGTGTCGAATTCCGACCGGCCCGAGAATTGGTTCCCATTCCAGACGGTGTGCGAAAAGTGCGGCCGCATCGGCACCACGGAAGTCTTCGCGTACGACGGCAAAGAGGTCAGCTACCGCTGCCGCCCCGACATGGTGAAGTGGGCGCGCGGCTGCGGCCACGAGGGAAAAGTCTCGCCATTCGACGGACGCGGAAAGCTCCCGTGGAAACTCGAATGGGTCGCAAAGTGGATCAGCTTCCCGGTGACGATCGAAGGCGCTGGCAAGGATCACTCGACGAAGGGCGGCTCGCGCGACGTGAGCGCCGCGTGCCTGCGCGCGATTTTTCAAAAGGAACCGCCGCTCAATGTGCCGTACGAGTTCTTCCTCGTCGGCGGCGCGAAGATGAGTTCCAGCAAAGGCATCGGCGCGAGCGCGCGCGACATGGCGGACCTGCTGCCCCCGGAGCTGCTGCGCTTCCTGATGATCCGCACGAAGCCAAACTCGCCCGTGAACTTCGACGTTCACGAGGAAGGCATCGTGAAGCTCTTCAATGAATACGACCGCTTCCACGATCGCACGGTCACCGGCAAGGCCACGCCGGAAGAGGCATTCGTCACACGCCTCGCCGCACCCGCTGCGATGCAGGGTCATGAGTTCAATGCGAATTTCCAGCTCGTCACCGCGCTCATCCAGCTCCCGCATCTCGACGCCGTGAAGGAGATCGAAAAGCGTGCAGGCCGTCCGCTCAACGAAAGCGAGCGGGCGCACCTCGAAGCGCGAATCCGTTCTGCAAAAGTCTGGGTCGAGCGCTACGCCAGCGAGGAGGAAAAGACGCGCCTCCAGGAAACGCTGCCCGCCCGCGCCGCCGAACTCACGCAGGCTCAGCGCGCATTTCTGCACGCCCTCGCCGACGCGCTGCCGGACACGACGTGGGAGGACGACGCGCTGCAGTCGAAAATCTTCGAGGTCGCGCGGCTCACGCCGATCGATCAGCCGCTTGCATTCAAGGCGCTCTACCGCGTCATCCTCGACAAGACCGGAGGCCCGAAAGCCGGCAACCTGCTCGCATTCCTCGATCGCGATTTCATCCAGCGCCGCCTGCGCGAACTGCCGTTCGACCGCGTGGAATTCTGGAAGGAAACCTCGCTCACGCCCGACGCGCTCCGCGCATGGCACACAAAGGAAGCCGCGAAGATCGCGGGCCAGACACACAGCGTGAATGTCGAGGGCGCGGTGTTTTCGTCGGAATACATTTTCACCCTCGCCGACGGAAAGCGTGTGCTGCGCCGCGTCGTCACCGAAGGCGCACCAGCGGGCGAAGGAGTCCTCGCGTAGTTCGTGCAGCGCATGGTCGCAATGTTCGCCGCCCAAGGTCAGGACGCTGGCATTCCGACCCGTTGCACGTCCGAACGCGCACAGGAAAACGGGAGCGCACGCTTCCAGCGTGCCG
The DNA here is from genome assembly GCA_038238025.1 of Chthoniobacterales bacterium. Taxonomy (GTDB): domain Bacteria; phylum Verrucomicrobiota; class Verrucomicrobiia; order Chthoniobacterales; family Chthoniobacteraceae; genus SXWH01. The sequence goes on along the minus strand of JBBRYC010000028.1, from coordinate 28,092 downwards.
CGTCCGGCATCCTTGCCGAACGCAGGGCGAAGGCGGTGGGCCGGCCGATTTTCGCACAGCGGTCGCAGTTCTGCAGTCCGGCGGAGCTTTCCGGCAGGATGCCGGAAAGGACACGCTGGAAGCGTGTGCTCCCATTTTCCTTCGTGCTGCGTCCGGTTTCCGTGAATCGGATGGCCGCGTTGTTTGCATTGCACTTCGCCACCGCTAGCGTGTGAACCTCATGGAGCGCGCGTTCCTCGTCTCATCCACACTCTGCTTCCTCGCGGGCTTCGCGTACTCGATGTACGCGCTCGGTGCGAAAGTGCGCCATCCTTCGCGCTGGAACTTCGTGGTGATGCTCCTCGGATTTGCGTTCCAACTCGGCTTCCTGCGCCTGCGCAGCGGCGCGGTCGGGCGATGCCCGCTCACGAATCTTTTCGAGGTGCTCGTGTTCCTGTCGTGGTCGGTGGTGCTTCTGTATTTCGTCGTCGGCAGCACGTACCGGCTCTCGCTGCTCGGGACATTCACCGCGCCGCTTGTGTTTTTGATCCAAGTTGTCGCACAGCTTCTGCCTGCGGCTTCGGTCGCGCCGGTGTTTAAGAAGAGCGCCGGTTTCTGGCCGGAATTACACGCTGCGATCTCGCTCGTCGCGTACGGCGCGTTCGCACTCGCGTGCGTCGCGGGCGTGATGTTCCTCGTGCAGGAGCGGCACCTCAAGCGGCACAACTTGAATTCCTTTTTTCAAGACCTGCCGCCCATCGCGAATCTATCCGTCGCCGTGCAGCGCCTGATGCTCGCGGGCTTCGTGCTGCTCACCGTCGGGATCGTCGCGGGATTTTTCGCGGGCCACACGCCTGCGGCGACCATCGCGCTCGCGGCGGGCGTGTGGCTGCCGTACGGTGCGATCCTCGTCATGCGCCGCACGCACCGTTTCAGCTCGCGCCGGATCGCGTGGCTCGCGGTCGTCGCCTTCACCCTGGCTCTCGGCACGCTCGGCGTGCTCAGCCTTTTCCACCTCGGGAACTGATGGAAGTCCTCTGCCTCGGCCTCAGTCACAAGACCGCGCACGTCGAGACGCGCGAGCGATTCGCGATCGGCGACGCACACCTCGGCGAATTCAGCTCGCTGCTCGCGCAGGCTCCCGGCGTGCGCGAGGCCGTGGTGGTCTCGACGTGCAACCGCGTGGAGTACTACGTCGCAGCCGAAGACGCTGCGGCGGCGCATCGCACGGTTTCGGATTTCATCACGGAGAAATGCGGGCACGCGCCTGTGGCTCCGACTTTCATCGGGCTGAAGAGCGCCGAGGGCATCCGGCATCTTTTCCGCGTCGTGAGCGGCATCGAGAGCATGGTGCTCGGCGAGACGGAGATTCTCGGCCAGGTGAAAAAGGCGTATCTCGCGGCGCAGACTGCCGGTGCCACGTCGCGCACGCTGAACAAACTTTTCCAGCGCGCATTCAATGTCGCAAAGGAAGTGCGGACGAAAACGAGCATCACGCGCGGCGCGGTGAGCGTCGGCAGCGCGGCGGTGGAACTCGCTGAGAAAATCTTCGGCAAGCTCGACGCGTGCAACGTGATGGTGCTCGGCGCGGGCGAGACTGCGGAAATGACCGCGAAGGCGCTGCAATCGCGCGGGGCGAAGGCGATCTTCGTGTCGAACCGCACTCACGAGCGCGCCGTGGCACTCGCGGAAATGCTCGGCGGCCGCGCGGTGCATTTCGACGAGTGGGAGCGCGAATTCGACGCGATGGACATCCTGATCGGCTCGACCGGTGCGCCGCACGCGGTGGTGACGAGCGCGAAGATTTCACCACTCATGACACGCCGTCAGGATCGCCCGCTTTTCTGCATAGACCTCGCGGTGCCGCGCGACATCGAGGCGACTGTGAACGACATCGAAGGCGTGTATCTTTACGACATCGATGCGCTGCAAGGCATCGCCGAGCAGAGCATGTCGGTGCGGCGGAATGAACTCGCGCGCTGCGAGGAAATGATCGAGCGGCATGTTGCGGAGTTTTCGCAATGGCTTGCGGTGCCGCATCACGGCTTCGGCGGAACAGCAGGGATGCACCCGGAGGGCGCGAAGTGAATTTGCCGACCGTGCAGGAAATCGCATTTCAATGGGGGTCACGCAAAGGCGCGAAGTCGCAAAGAAGCCAATCTTCCTTTGCGTCTTCGCGTCTTTGCGTGACGCAAAAAACATCCTTCGGGAACAGTGCGCGGATCATTTTCACGAAGAACATCTGCCATTCATGAACACGCTCCGAATCGGCACACGCGGATCGGCGCTCGCGCTGGCGCAGGTGGATCTCACCGAGGCTGCGCTCGCGCGCGAACTGCCGGAGCTTCGCACCGAGCGCGAGATTTTCATCACGCGCGGCGATCAGAAGCTCGACCTGAATCTGCTCACCCGAGGTGAGGGTGGAGGCAAGGGGCTCTTCACTCGGGAACTCGAAGACGCACTGATCGAGGGACGGATTGATGTTGCGATTCACAGCCTGAAGGATCTTCCGGGGCACAATCCCGAGGGGTTGGAAATCGCCGCAGTGCTTGAGCGCGCGCCGACTGCGGACATCCTCGTGAGCAAGATCGCGGGCGGGGTTGAAATGCTCCCGTACGGAGCGCACGTGGGGACGAGCAGCGTGCGTCGCGCACGCCAACTTGTCTGGCTGCGGTCGGACATCGCCATTGAGGAATGGCGCGGTAACGTCCCGACGCGACTGCGCAAACTTGGCGAGCGCGCGGATATTGCCGCGATTGTTCTGGCGGAAGCGGGGTTGCGGCGTCTTGGTTACGCGCTCGATTTGGAGCGGGGAATTTTGCAATGGGACGGCGGCGAGTGGCATGCCACATCGCTTGCGGAGTGGATCGTTCCGGCGATTGGGCAGGGGGCGATTGCGCTCCAGATTCGCTCGGATCGCGAGGAGGTGCGCGGTGTGCTTGCGAGAATCAATCACCCCGCGACGATGGTAGCGATTCGCGCAGAGCGTGCGTTGCAGCGGTTGCTTTCGGGCGACTGTTCGGTACCGGTCGGCGTTCACACGGAGTTGCGCGAGGGGCGCATCATCATGCGCGGTATTCTCTTTTCCGACCGCGGTAGTGTGCCTGCACAAGCCGAAACATCGGGCGATGTGAGCGATCCGGAAGCGGTGGCAGCACAGCTTTTCCGGCAGTTGTCTGGTGTCGTGTGAAGACCGGAGGTGAGGTTGCACTTGCCCGGCGGGCGGTGCTTCGGACAGTTTGCGCGCATGTCTGCCAGTAAATCGAAGTCCAAGGGAATCTGCTATCTCGCCGGAGCCGGGCCGGGCGATATCGGACTGGTGACGCTGCGGTTGCGCGAGGTGATGGAGATGGCGGAGGTCGTGGTGTATGACGCGCTGTGCAACCCAGAGATTTTGAAATGGGCGCCGGATGGCGCGGAGATCATCTACGCAGGAAAACGCGCGGCGCAGCATGCGCTGAAGCAGGAGGAGACGAATGCGCTGCTCGTGGAAAAAACGAAGGCGGGGAAGCGCGTGGTGCGGCTGAAGGGCGGCGATCCGTTCGTGTTCGGACGCGGCGGCGAGGAGGCTCTGGAACTCGCGAAGGCCCGGTTGCGCTTCGAGGTGATCCCGGGCATTTCGTCCACAGTCGCGGCGGGCGCGTACGCAGGCATTCCGGTGACGCATCGCGAGCACACGTCCCAGCTCACCATTTTCACCGGGCACGAGGATCCGACGAAGCCGGAGAGCCGGCTCGACTACGATCAACTCGCGAAGAATCCGGGGACGAAAGTGATGCTCATGGGCGTCGAGCGCATCGGCATCATCGCGGCAGAACTGGTCAAACACGGTGCGCGTGCGGATTTGCCAGTGGCGCTGATCCGGTGGGCGACGACGGGGCGTCAGCAGACGCTGGTGGGCACGCTGGCGGACATCGCGGCGCGCGTGGAGGCGGCGGGTTTCAAGGCGCCGGCGGTGGCGATCATCGGCGATGTCGTGAAGCTGCGCGAATCGCTGAACTGGTTCGAGAGGCGTCCGCTTTTTGGGAAACGCATCGTGGTGACGCGCACGCGCAAGCAGGCGGGCGCGCTGTCGTCGCGGCTGCGGGAACTCGGCGCGGATGTGATGGAGATTCCGACGATCCGCATCGAGCCGCCGACGGACAAGATTGCGTTTGTGCAGATGATTGCGGATTGCCACGGCTACGACTGGCTGGTGTTCACGAGTCCGAATGGCGTGGATGCGTTCTTCGAGGCGTTCTACAAAGTGTACAAGGACGCGCGGGAAATTGGTGGCGTGCGCATCGCGGCCATCGGTCCGGCGACCGCGGCGAAGGTGCGCGAGTACAGGCTGAGCGTGGATTTGCAGCCGGAGGAATTTGTGGCGGAGGCAGTGGTGAAGGCGTTCAAGAAGGAAGGCTCTGTGGAACACCTGCGCATCCTGATCCCGCGGGCGGAGGAGGCGCGCGATGTGTTGCCGGAGGCGCTGACGAAGCTCGGCGCGATCGTGGATGTGGTGGCGGCGTATCGCACGGTGCCGGAGACGGAGGATCGTTCGGGTGCCATCGCGCGTTTCCGGGAGGAGGGCGCGGACATGGTCACTTTCACGAGTTCCTCGACGGCGGAAAATTTCATGGCACTGAAGCTGCCGCTGCCAGTGGGCATGAAGACTGCATCCATCGGGCCGATCACTTCGGCGACGATGCGGAAGCTGGGGCTGAAGGTGGATGCCGAGGCGAAACGCTACGATATCCCGGGGCTGGCGGAGGCGATTCTGGCGCATTTTTCAGCGCCCGCCTGATCCCTGCCACAATTCGTCGGGAGGTTGGCGCGGAATTCGCTTTTGCAGGACTTCATGGTCGAACCTCAGCCCGACAATATCAGTGATCTTCCCGACACGGCGAATGCCGGTGCCGGTGAGACTGGCACCCCTGCGAACGTGCGCCCGATGAAGCCTGCAAATAATCATGCGGCGGAGGATGCCGGTGACGGCGCGGCGGAGCGTGTGAATTTCCAGCAGTCGCTGCGGCCGATCCTGCACGGTGTGGAGGCGATGGCGCGCGCACAGTTCGAGCAGGTGGGCGTGCTCGACCGGGTGGAGAAGATGATGCAGGCGCAGAACGGTGTGACAAAGGTGCTCACCGACACGAGGGCGGCGCTGGAGCAGCGCAATGTGGTGAACAGGGCGATGTTCGAGGTGCTGCACGGGGAGCTGAAGACCTACAAGGATGCATTCGTGCTCGAGGCGGTGCTGCGGCCCGTGATCCGCGACATCATCTCGCTCTACGACGACATTTTTGAAATCCACCGGCAGCTCGCGCTGGCGCTCGACTCGCAGGAGCAGCGCGGCGGCCTGTCCGGAAGCGCCCTGATCCTCTTTGAAAATGTCGCGGCTCCGGCGAAGCAGCTCGAACACAACCGGGATGCGATTCTCGAGGTGCTGGAGCGGCTGGATGTGACGCTCACCGCGGTGGGAACGGGGAAGCTGGACAAGCTGTCGCAGAGGGCGGTGAGCGTGGAATTCACGGACAGCCAGGAGCAGGACAACGACATTGTGAAAATCATCAAGCGGGGTTTCATGTGGAAGGATCGCGTGATTCGCCCCGAGGAAGTGGTGATCAAAAAATGGAAGGGTGCATCCCAGCCCGCCGCGGAAAAGCAGCAGGCCAGGCCTTGACTGGCCTTGAAAAAACCCAATATCTCGTCCGTAAATAACTAACAGCGTTCTTCAGCCCAAAGAGCCATGTCCGACAAACCTCTGAACCGAAAAGCCATTGGCATTGACCTTGGCACCACCTTCTGCGCCGTCGCCCACATTGACGCCTACGGAAAGCCGCAGATCATCCCGAACACCGAGAATGAGCGCATCACGCCTTCGGTGATTTTGTTCGACGGGACGAATGCCGTCGTCGGCACGATCGCGAAGCAGAACGCGGTCGCGGAGCCGGACAAGATTGTGGATTTCGTGAAGCGCGAGATGGGCAAGAGCAAGTCGCAGTTCAGCCGCACGTTTGGGGGGAAGGTGTATTCCGCGGAGGAGCTTTCCGCGATCATCCTGCGGAAGCTGAAGGGCGATGCGGAGAAATATCTCGGCGAGCCTGTGACGGATGCGGTCATCACGGTTCCGGCATACTTCAATGATGCGGAGCGCTCGGCGACGCTGGTCGCGGGGCAGCTCGCGGGGCTGAAGGTGCTGCAAATCATCAACGAGCCGACCTCGGCGGCGCTGGCGTACGGACTGGACAAGCTGGATCAGGATCAGACGGTGTTCGTGTTCGATCTGGGCGGCGGCACGTTCGACGTGACGATCATGCGCATCGAGGGGATGCACATCCGCATGCTGGCGAGCAACGGCGACCACCGCCTCGGCGGAAAGGACTGGGATGACATCATCGTGAACTGGATTGCGGAGGAATTTGACAAGCAGCACGGGGAGAATCCGCTGCTCGACCTGCAAAGCTACCAGGATCTCTACAACCGCGCGGTGACGGCGAAGGTGCAGCTTTCCACACGCCAGAAGACAACCTTGGTCCACAACTACAATGGCCGCAGCGTGAAGCTCGACCTCACCCGTGAGGCATTCGAGGAGCGCAGCCGGCACCTTCTGGAAAAGAGCAAGGCGATCTGCGAGATCGTGATGCAGGAGGCGAACATGAAGTGGGACCAGATCGATCGCGTCCTCCTCACCGGGGGCATGACGCGGGTGCCCTCCGTGCGGCAGATGATCAACGACCTTTCCACCCGCCCGACTGCGGATGACGTGAGCCCTGACGAGGCCGTGGCGATGGGGGCCGCGATCCAGGCGATGCTCTCGATGCTTCGGCAGGAGGATGAAAGCGGCGAACACAAAATCGCGCAGGAGGTGCGGGATCAGTTCTCCGCGGCGGATGGATCGCTGATCAAGGTCACGAACATCACCACGCATACGCTCGGTGTGGTGCTCTGGGACGATGACAGGGTGGAGGAATACGTCTTCCCGATGATCCCGAAGATGACGCCAGTCCCTGGGGAGATGAAGAATTCATTCGGCACCGCAAAGGCGAACATGAAGAACGCCATCGTGCGCGTGGTCGAGGGTGAGAGCACCGTGCCCGGCGAATGCACGCCGCTCGGCATCTGCGACATCGAGCTGCCGCCTTTTCTGCCGAAGGGATCGCCTGTCGAGCTCACATACCGATACAATGAGAACCAGGTGCTCGAGGTGGTCGTCGAGGCTTACGGCCGATCGAACCGCGTCTCCATCGCGCGAAACACCGGACTGGCGGAAGATGAAATCGGTCTCGCGACCGCTGATCTCTCCACGCTGACCATCACGTAAGACCGGCTGCCGACTGTCCGCGCCTGAGCCCAAAGCCGTGGCACTCCCGAATCCAATCCCCGACAATCCTAGCAGGTGGGCCGACTGGAAGAATTACAATTCTCCCAATCTGTACGCGCGCCTGTGCCTTGATTTTTCCTCGAATGCGACCTCGGAGGTCATCGAGGATCACTGCCGCCGCATCCTCGTCTGGTGGCAGAAAAAGCTCCCTCTCAAGAACCAGCCGAGCAACCCGTTGGCGCAGATGCTGCGCGGGGGGCTCGACGACGCGCCGCACTTTCTCGCCGATGCGCGGACGAAGCTGCTCGATCCCAAGGAGCGGGCGAAGATTGACGCGGAGATCCACGGCCAGCTCCTCGGAAATGCGCTCGATGAGTTTCAGAAGCTGCTGGACTTCACGCTCGCGGACAAGCGCCTGAGCAAGGAGAGCGAGGAGAAGCTCCGCATCGCCGGCGAGGGGCTGGGGCTTTCGGAATCGGACATTGAAGAGGCGATCAAGGCCGCGCTGGAAACCAAGGGCGCGGCGCGTGACGCGGAGCCGCCACCACCCGAGCCTGCGCCGCCAGCCGCGCCGGTGCCGGCGCAGGGGCCATCCTCTGCGGCACCCGCCGTCTCCGGCAGCCCTTCGGATGAGTTCCGCCGCATCCTGAGAATGTCGCGCCTGTGCCTCGACGGCGATGAGATGTCCGACGATCAGCGCGACGCGATGTGCAATCTCGGCGAGAGCCTCGGCCTCACGGGCGGTCAGGCGGAGGATCACATTGACGAGTATCTCGAGCAAATGACCATCGGATCCGCCGCGCAGCCGGCAAAGGGTGCGACGCCCGTCCACAATCGCCAGCCCGCGCATGCCGCGGCTCCCGCTCTGGCGAGGCAGGCGGCTGTCGCGACCGCACCGGCACCGGCGGCGAACCGCCCTGCTGCGCCGGTGGTGAAAAAGGAGGCGCCGATTGAGGTCAATATTTCCCCGGCCGCGCTTGCGAAGGAGAGGCAGAAGTTCCCGAATTTCGCCAGCCCGATTGGCGCGGACCTGTTTCTCATCCCGAGCGGGCGGTTCGCGATGGGGAGCCAGGACAGCCACGCGCAGCCAAACGAGGGGCCGCTCACGCCCGTCGTCCTGTCATGCTTTTACATGGCCCGGCTGCCGGTCACGAATGAGCAGTTCGAGATGTTCAACCCCAGCCACACGGCTAAGCGCGCTCCGTGGGCGGACGGCAGGCATCCCGTGCTCTACGTGAGCTGGAATGAGGCGGTGGCATTCTGCCAGTGGCTCAGCAAGCGCGAGCGCAAGAGCTACCGGCTGCCCACGGAGGCCGAGTGGGAATACGCGGCCCGCGGCGGCGACGGGCGGATTTTCCCATGGGGGACATGGAGCCACCTCGGGCACTTCGCGAATTTCGCCGATGCGAGCACGACTTTCCCTTGGCGCGATCCCGGCATTGACGACGGCTTCGCGCACACGAACCCCGTCGGGAGTTTCCCTCGCGGCGCGAGCCCCTTCGGCATCGAGGAACTCTCGGGCAATGTCTTCGAGTGGTGCCTCGACACGTACGCGCCGTACAAGGCCAAGGAAGTCATGAACCCGCGCGGGCCGGAAAATGGCCGCCAGCGTGTGTACCGCGGCGGCTCGTGGAAGTCGCGCATGTCGAGCCTCCGCACGACTGCGCGGGCCTTCAACGAACCGGCCTATCTCGCCAACGACGTCGGTTTCCGGATCGTTTGCGAGTGTGTGTGACGGGCCAGGGTGGTCGGCGAAAAATCAAAAAGCCCGCGGGTCTGTGGACCCGGCGGGCTTTTGATGAGAGAGGAATGCGCGGCGGGAAAAGGCCGCGTCCCCGGAGCTAGCTCACGTTGAAACGGAACTTCGCTTTGGCGCGCTTGGCGTTGGCTTTCGCCTTGCGCTTGGTGCGCTGCGTGGGCGTTTCAAAGGCGCGCAAACGGCGAACTTCATCCATGATTCCTTCGGCTTCGAGCTTGCTTTTCAGCCGCTTGAGCGCGCGATCGATGGGTTCTCCTTTGCGGACGGCAACTTCGGGCATTTTTATCCTCCTGTCTGGTTGAGTGTTTCGGTGAGTGGTTCCCTTTGAAAAAGGGGCGTGACATTAGGAGCCGCATCCGCGCGCGTCAATGACTCGTTTCCGCACGTTTTTCCGCAGTCATTTTTGGGCGGTGGGGTTGACGCAACTGCGCCCGCCGCGTAGCCTCCGTGCAGCGTCAAGCCACATGCAAAAACTCGATTTCGCCGAAGCGGTCACGGTTCTCACCGATGCAGATCCGTACTATCACGCCGATGCCTATTTTTTCCTCCGCGAAGGTCTGGATCATGCCGTGAAACTGCGCAAACGGCAGCACGGTGAGAGCGGCCACGTCTCCGGCCAGCAGCTCTGCGAGGGCATCCGGCAGCTCGCGATCAAGGCGTTCGGCCCGATGGTGCTGACGGTCTTCGAATACTGGGGCATCCGCAAGACGGACGACTTCGGCGAGATGGTCTGGCGGCTGATCGGCCTCGGCGTCTTCGGGCGGACCGAGAAGGATTCGCGGGAGGATTTCAGGAACGTGTATTCGTTCCGCGAGGCATTCGTGCAGCCCTTCCTCCCCGGCGGGCCGGCACCCGCGGCGCGCAAGGCAAAACCCGGCGCGGAAGTGCGGAACTGACGCGATGATGCCGCGTCGGTCGGATGTTGTGCGGTCTTCGGATCGCGTGTGCCGCGCATCATCGGAGGGATGCGCGTGATGGGCGTGATGGATGCGATGCTCCTGCCTCCGAGCGAGGCGCAGGTCCTGAATTTTCCGAACGGGCTGGAACTCATCGTCCTCGAGGACGACTCCGCGCCAGTCGCCAGCGTGCAGGCGTGGATTCGCACCGGCAGCATCCACGAGGGCCGCTGGCTCGGCGCTGGCATGTCGCATTTCCTCGAGCACATGCTTTTCAAGGGCACTGCCAAGCGCGGGCCGCAGGATTTTGCGAGGGGCATCCAGGAAAAGGGCGGCTACATCAATGCGTACACGTCGTTCGAGCAGACGGTGTATTGGGTGGACATCCCGTCGCGGAACGCATCGGTCGCAGTCGAGCTGCTCGCGGATGCGGTGATGAATTCCACGCTGCCCGAGGCGGAGTTTGCGAAGGAGCAGGAAGTCATCCGCCGCGAGTTTGCGATGGGCAACGACGACCCGGACACCATCGCCGGCAAGCAGATGTTCGCGACCGCATTTGCCGAGCATCCGTTCCGGCATCCGGTCATCGGATACCGCGATATTTTCGACCGCCTCACGCGTGCCGACCTCGATGCGTACTACCGCGCGCGCTACGTGCCGAACAACGTGTTCTTCACCGTGGTCGGCGACGTGAAGGCCGATGAAATCCGCGCACAGCTCGGCGACCTTTTCGCAGCGCAGCCGCGCCGTCCGCTGCCCGACGTGCTCATCCCGCGCGAGCCCGTGCAGATGGGGCGGCGCGAGCAGCACACGGAATTCGACACGCAGCTCGCGCGCCTCGGCCTCGCGTGGCACGCGCCGGAAATCACGCACGGCGACGTCCCCGCGCTCGACCTGCTCGCGTGCGTGCTCGGCACCGGGCGCAGCGCGCGATTTTACCGCCGCCTCCGCGAAGGCCTCGCCATCGTGCATGGCGCGGATGCGTGGTGCTACACGTCGTCCACCACGGGGATCTTCGGCGTGGATGCGGTGCTCGACGCGGACAAAGTCGAGCAGACCACATCCGAGGTGCTGCGGATGTTCGGTGAAATCCAGCAGGACGGCGTGACCGGCGCGGAACTCGAAAAGGCGCGGCGGCAGTTTCTCAGCCACGAGTTCCACTCCCTCACCACGATGCGCGGCAAGGCCAGCAGCCTCGGCTCGAATTGGCTTCACGCGCGTGACGTGAATTTCAACCAGACCTATCTCGCCGCGATCCAGCGCGTGACATCGGACGAACTCATCCGCGTCTCCCGCGCGCATCTCTCCTCGGAAAATCTCACCGTCTCCACGCTCGTGCCGCAGGGCGCCGCTCGGAAGCGCGCCGCCGGCACCGCATCGCGCCGGGCCGGCGAGGTGGAGAAATTCACGCTCTCGAATGGCCTCCGCCTCCTCGTGCGCGAGGACGGCCGGCTCCCGCTCGTCTCGATGGTCGCCACTTTCAAGGGCGGCATCCTCGCCGAGACTCCTTCGGACAACGGCATCGCACGCCTCTTTGCGCGCACGCTGATCAAGGGCACACGCGCGAAATCCGCCGACGAAATTTCCGAGGGCATCGAGGCCGTCGGCGGCGCGCTCGGCTCGGACAGCGGGAACAACACCGTGAGCCTCTCCGCGCGCGTGCTGCGCCCCGATCTCGCGCACGGCATCGGGCTGCTCGCGGATATTTTGCTGAATGCAAACTTCCCCGCCGCCGCTCTCGGCCGCGAGCGCGACGCGCAGCTCGCGAGCATCAAGGCCGACGACGAGGAGGTGACCAGCAACGCCCGCAATCTCCTGCGCGCTCAGCTTTTTTCCGGCCATCCGTTTGCGATGCCGCTCCTCGGCACGCCGGACTCGCTGGCAAAGCTGAAGCCCGCCGACCTCATTGCATTTCGCGACCGCCACGTCGTCGCCACGAACGGCGTTCTCTCGGTGTTCGGAGCCGTGAATGCGCGCGATATCCGCGACCTCGCCGAGAGTGCGCTCGCCGCCCTGCCGGCCGGCACACCGGCGTTGCAGAAAATCTTGCAGCCGGATTTTTCCACCGCGAGCAGCGAGCACACGATCATCCGCCCGAAGGAGCAGGCCGTCATCATGGTCGGTTTCCCCGGCGTGGATCTTTTCAGTGCCGACGCCATCGCGCTGGAGCTGATTGACGAGGCGTGCAGCGATCTCGGCTCGCGGATGTTCAACCGCATCCGTGAGGAGATGGGCCTCGCGTACTTCGTCGGCAGTAGCAATCTCACCGGCCTCGCGCGTGGCGCCTTCAGCTTCTACGTCGGCACCGATCCCGCGAAAATTTCCGAAGTCCGCGCTGCGCTCGCCGATGAAATCCGCAAGCTCGCCGAGGACGGGATCACCCCCGCGGAACTCGAGCGCTCGAAGGCGAAGCTCCTCGGCGCGCAAGCCATCCGCAACCAGAGCAACGATGCCCTCGCATTTTCCTGCGCGCTCGACGAACTCTACGGCCTCGGTGCGCGCCACTACGAGGGCCTCACGCAGCGCGTCGAGGCCGTGACGCTCGATCAGGTCCGCGCCGCCGCGCGCAAGTATTTCACGCAGGCGCACGTCACGGCGATCGTCCGTCCCGCGTAGTCGCGGGTTTGGTTCGCCAACAGCGGCGGTGCGTGGTTTTCTCCGCGGCATGAAGCGCCTTCTCCTTCTCCCCATCCTCGCCATCTTCGCGACCGCGTTTGCCGCCGACGATGCGCCGAAGCCCCCGTCGCCGCGCTACGAGACGCGCGAACTGCACGACCGGAACGGCATCGGGAAATTCTACATGGGCCGCGAGATCGCGCACGTCATGGGGCACCAGGCCGCGGACTGGCTGGAGCGCCCCGAGCGCGAGCAGGAGGAGCGCACGGACAAGATGGTCGCCGCACTCGGCCTGAAGCCCGGCATGGCCGTCGCCGACATCGGCTGCGGCACGGGCTATCTCGCCGAGCGCGTGGTGCCGCGCATCGCGCCCGGTGGCGTGGTGTACGGCGTGGACATCCAGCAGGAGATGCTCGATCTGCTCGTGAAAAAAATGAAGGCGAAGGGCATCGAAAACGTGAAGCCCGTCCTCGGCGAGGAAGCCGACCCGAAGCTCGACTGGCAGACCTGCGACATGATGGTGATGGTGGACGTGTACCACGAGTTCGAGTTCCCGTACGAGATGATCCGCAAGATGATCTTCGGGTTGAAAAAAGGCGGCCAGATCGTCTTCGTGGAATACCGCGGCGAGGATCCGAACGTGCCCATCAAGCTCGTCCACAAGATGACCGAGGCGCAGGTGAAGCGCGAGATGGCCGTGCATCCCGAACTCGAATGGGCGGAGACAAAGAAGGAGCTGCCGCAGCAGCACATGATCTTTTTCCGGAAGAAGTAGATTTTGAAACTGACCGCGCGAGTGAGCACGAAGACGAAGAAGAAATTGACCAGCCCGCCTCGTCCCCCCGGCGGCTACGGACGTGCGCGCTTCGTATGGCGCAAGCTCAGTGTCGTAAAATGGGAAGATGAATGGATGGAGCGCCTCGGCTGGCTCGGGCAGCGGCTCGTGATGTACACGCTGCCAGATTCGCGCTCGCTGCGCATCGAGGCGTATCACGTCACGCGCGCGGAGGCGGACATGCTTGTGTCGAAATTCGGCGGCATCGTGCGCGCCGCGCGTCCCCTCACGAAGAAGGATCTCGAGCCGAAGCCGCGCCCGCCGCTGCGCGTGCGCGGGAAACTGCTCGTGGTCTCGACGGAAAGGGAACTCGCACTCGCAACGAGACAGCATCCGAAAATGCCCGTGCTGCTGATTCCCGCGACCGTCGCATTTGGCACCGGCGAACACGCGACGACTGCGAGCTGCCTCCGCCTGCTCGCGGATGTCGCGCACGAACTGCGCGGCTGCGAATGGGACGCGCTCGACCTCGGCACCGGCAGCGGAATCCTCGCGCTGGCCGCGCGCATCTTTGGCTCGCGAAAAGCGGAGGCCAGCGACTTCGACGCGACCGCCGTGCGGGTCGCGAAGGAAAACGCCACCGCCAATAAAATCACCGGCGTGCGTTTCACCCGCTCCGACCTGCTGAAGTGGAACGCGCCGCGGCAGTGGCCCGTCGTGCTCGCGAATGTCTTCAGCACCACACTCATCGCCGCCGCAGTGCGCATCGCGGGCGCGGTGGAAAAGGGCGGACGGCTGATCCTCAGCGGCATCCTGCGCACGCAGGAGCGCGAGGTGGTCGCGGCATTTCGCAAGCAAGGCTGCCGCCTCGAACGCGCCGTGCGCAAGGGCAAGTGGGTGACCCTGCTCACGCGCCGCGCGCAGGCGCGCCCGTGAGAGCGGGGGCACGCATCGAATCGGGCGGTGCGATTGGGCTTTGAATTCCGATGGTCAACCGTGCCGCGGAAGATCAGCCCGCGCTTTCACAAGCGCGGCTACGGCTCGCAATCCACCCAGCGCACGAGCGGTGCGAGCACCGGCTGGCCGTCGTGGTGCCAGTCGAGCGGCGGCGACTGCATTTTCCCGATGGCGCAGATGCGCGTGAAGCCGAGCGCCGCTGCAAAATCGCGGTTTGCGGAATGCACGGGCCAGATGCCGCAAGTGCTGAGATGTGCGTGATGCGGCGCGAGCATCGGCGTGACGCTGCCAGGCAATGGCTTCACGAAAATGACGCGGTTGAGTGGCGAGAGCGGCATCTGCGCGGTGCGATCCACGATGACCGTCCACGCCGTGCCTGCGCTCGCGATCAGTTCGAGCGGCTCGCCATTTGCGGCACGGAAAGACGTCTCATCGCGCAGCGTACGGATGCTGTTTGCCTCGCTGAGCGTGAGCGCTCCGCGCGGCGTGTGGTTTTCAAAGCGTGCCATCGCGCGCGCGAGCCGCTGCGCGTAGCTGCCCGCGGTGAGCGCGCCTTTTTCCCGGACGAAAATGACATGCGGCGAGAGGCAGCCCTGCTGATCGAACACCGACACGTCGCGCGCTGCTCCACTTACGGAGCGGAACTGCGGGTCGTCGAACACGACGGCGAGACTGAGCTTGTGGCCGTGCGCGATGATGGGAATCCCCGGCGGCAGTGCGGCGCGCAATGCCGCGACCGTTTCATCGCGTCCAAAAATCACGGCGGCGTCCGCGCCTTCGAGCCATGAGGACGGGAGTTCGTGCGAAAGATGGAGCCGCTCCGCGAGCGCGCGCGGGAGCCGCGCGCGGAATGCATCAACCTCCGGGATTCCGCTGCTTGGCAGCTTGCAGAAATTTTCCGATCCGAGCAGCAGGCCGCGGAGGATCGTCTGCAACCCGGCGGCGGGCGTGTTGCCGCTGAGGACATGCAGGATGCGGCGCGGCGCGATGGCGCGCAGATGACGCCGGCCTTGCGGGACAAAGCGATCGAGCGCCGCAGCGTGGCCGAGTTCCGATGCGACGAGATCGAGCAGCGCGCGCGCGGTGACTTTGCCGAGGGAGGGAAATGCGGATGCGGCGCTGGCGAGCGTGCGGGCGCGGCTCGCAGTGTCGGGCAGCGGACGGCGGCTCGGCTTCGGCAAAACGGTTCTGGAGATGCGCGTGATCGCTGCAGGCGCTTGCGTGCCCCGGAGCAATTCATCCGCGCGGCGGGAGCATCCGCGCGGGATCGCGGACGGATCACGACCGAGCAACTCGAAGCCCTGCTTGCGGCGGATCGCCATGTCAGCGGTCTGCACTGCGAGCACGCTGCCGACATTGGCGAGGTCGAACATCCGCAGCACGCCCGCTTCACCGATGGCGGTTTCCTCTCCTGTCTCGGGATCGATCACCAGTGCGCGCAGCCACGGCGGCGTCCCGTGCGCGCGCCCGAGCCCGCGCGTGTAGGCCTGCGAGGAAAGCTCGGTCATGCCGTATTCGTTCCACACGGAATCTGCGGGCAGCCCGAGGTGCGTGAAAAATTTCGCATAGAGTTCCGCCTTTGGAATGTCGCGCCCGCTGCCCTTGTAGCCGCCGGTCTCGAAGGCGAAGCTCCCCTCCGGCAGCCGCACGTGCTCATCGCCCATGCGCTCGAAGAGCGCGAGGAACGCGAGCGCGGTGCCGAAGATCGCGCACGGCCCGTGCGCTGCAAGGCAGTGAATCTTTTCGGCGTCGGCGCGGATGTCAAAGGCCGCGCGCCGTGCAGCGCGCTTCGCGAGGATGCCAAACATGAGCGCAAGCGAGGAGTCCGGCGCATCGCAGGGACGCTGCGCGAGAAAGAGCGAGGGGATTGCCGGCAGGCGCAGGCGTCCCCAGCCTCTGAGGATGGTCGCGCAGTAGAGCGCAGCGTCGTAAAGGTGATGCTCGCCGCGCGTCTCGCCCGTCGTGCCGCTCGTGCGGAATGTGAGCTGCGTGAGCTGCGGCGGAAAGCACGAGAGCCGGAATCGCTTGAACATCGCCTGCGGCACCGCGGGGATTTCGCACCAGCCCGCCGGCGCGGGAAACGTCGCGCACCAGCGGGCATAGGGCTGGTTGTGGCGGAGTTGGAACGCATGGATGTCGAGCGCGAGCGTGCCGAACTCTTCCCCGGCAAGATCGTCCCGCATGGACATGAACGTCCTCGACGCGAGCGCACGATATTCATTCACGATCTTCGGATGCCTGATCATGTGAAGTGGGAATATGCGCTCCGCGTCGTCACGTCACTCGCCGATGATTTTGATGAGCGCGCGCTTCTTCCGCCGTCCATCGAATTCGCCGTAGAAAATCTGCTCCCACGGGCCGAAGTCGAGCTTGCCCGCGGTGACGGCGACGACGACCTCGCGGCCCATGATTGTGCGCTTGAGATGCGCGTCCGCGTTGTCCTCGCCGGTGTCGTTGTGCCGGTATTGCGCGTGCGGCTTTTCCGGTGCGAGCTTTTCGAGCCACGTCTCGAAGTCACCGTGCAACCCGCGCTCGTCGTCGTTGATGAACACGCTCGCGGAAATGTGCATCGCGTTCACGAGGCACAGCCCCTCGCGGATGCCGCTCTCGCGCAGCGCGGCCCCGACCTGCGGCGTGATGTTCACGAAACCACGGCGCGCGGGCAGTTCGAACCAGAGTTCTTTGCGGTACGATTTCACTGCGGGAAGGTGGCTTGGAATGCGACTGCGGTGCAAGCTGTGCGATGGCCGCGAGCCTTTCAGTCGGTGGTGGCTCAATTTGAGAATCCGGCGACCCCATTTTCTTTGTCTTGCTCTTGCTCTTGCTCTCGAAAATCGGAGCAAAGAGAGCACGAGCAAGAGCAAGACAAAGACGGAAGATTTCAAACTGAGCCCTGCCTTTCAGTCGCGCGGCTTGAATGCGGAGGAGGAAGCCGCGAGGATGCCCGGCTAGCGAATCCCGATCCTTCCCGCCACTCATCCCGCCCATGCGAATCCTCCGCTCGATCCACTCGGTAAATCCCGCCGGCGGCGGACCGATCGAGGGCATCCGGCAGGTCGCGCGCATTCATCAGGAGGCCGGCCACACGACTGAGATCGTCTCGGTGGACTCGCCCGACGATCCATGGGTGCGCGAGTGCCCGGTGAAAGTCCGCGCGCTCGGGCCGGGTCGCA
The DNA here is from genome assembly GCA_038238025.1 of Chthoniobacterales bacterium. Lineage (GTDB taxonomy): Bacteria > Verrucomicrobiota > Verrucomicrobiia > Chthoniobacterales > Chthoniobacteraceae > SXWH01. The sequence continues at coordinate 10,640 of JBBRYC010000028.1, read as the reverse complement.
CGAAATACGGTTACTCGCGCGCATTCGCGCCGTGGATCGCGGAGCACCGGCGCGACTACGACGCGGTGATCGTCAGCGGCCTCTGGCAGTACAGCGGCTTCGGCGTGTGGCGCGCGCTGCACGGGACGGACACGCCGTATTTTGTCTTCCCGCACGGCATGCTCGACCCGTGGTTTAAGCGCGCCTATCCGCTCAAGCATCTGAAAAAATGGCTCTACTGGCCGTGGGCCGACTACCGCGTGCTGCGCGATGCGCGCGCGGTGCTCTTTACCTCCGAGGAGGAGCGGCGCGCGGCCCGCGAATCTTTCTGGCTCTACCGTTGCAACGAGGTCGTCGTGAACTACGGGATCGCCGGCGCAGCGGGCGACGCCGACGCGCAGCGGCAGGCGGTGTTCGACCGTTTTCCCGAGCTTCGCGGCGCGCGCGTGCTTCTTTTCCTCAGCCGCATCCACGAGAAAAAGGGTTGCGACCTGCTGCTCCGTGCATTTGCAAAAATCGCGGCATCCGATGACAGCATCCGCCTCGTCCTCGCCGGGCCGGATCAGACCGGATGGGCGGGGGAACTCAAGGCGCTCGCCGGCACGCTCGGCATCTCCGGCAAGCTGCTGTGGACGGGCATGTTCACCGGCGATCTGAAGTGGGGAATGCTCCGCATCGCCGAGGCATTTGTGCTGCCGTCGCACCAGGAAAATTTCGGCATCGCCGTCGCCGAGGCGCTCGCGTGCGGCACGCCGGTGCTCATTTCCAACAAGGTGAACATCTGGCGCGAAATCGAACAGGATCGTGCGGGCCTCGTGGAAGATGACGACCAGCCTGGCACCACGCGGCTGCTGGAGAGGTGGCTCGGGATTTCCGCGGAGGAAAAGGAGCGCATGAGGAAAAATGCGCAGGCGTGTTTCCAGTCGCGATTCGAAATCCACCAGGCCGCCGCAAGCCTGCTCGCCGCAGTCCAGAGCAGCGGCGGGCACCGGGCTGCGTCGCGCTGAGATCGGAGAGGCAGGGACACTCGCCTCCGACTCGGTCGCCCACAGCCTGTCGAACCGGGCATGTGCGCGGCCCTGATTGTTTTGTCCTGCTCCTGCTCTTGTTCTCTTCGCGTTGAGGGGGGCGAGAGCACGAGCACGAGCACGACGAAGAGAACGAGCGGAACATTTTTTCGCCGTCTGCTAAGAAATCGCGCGGCCCATCCGTATGCCTCATAGAACCGCCATGCCTCCCACGGACACGCCTGAATTCATCGCGCTGCTCGACCGTTACGAGCGGGTGCTCATCCGCTATGCGCGCAGCATCACGGGCGATCTCGATTCGGCGCGCGACGTAGTGCAGGAGACGTTCATCAAGGTGGCGCGCGGCGAAGTGCGAAATGCGGAGGGCAGGGGACGCAATGGATCGAATGGCGCGGAGGCTTCCGCATCGCACTTGGAAGCATGGCTTTTCACCGTCACGCGCAACGGCGCGCTCGACCACCAGCGGAAGCACAGCCGCATCATCTCCATGACGCTTCCCGACGACCGTCCCTGCGCTGCGCCCGGCCCCGATGCCACACTCGAGCAGCGCGAAAATGCGACGGTGATTTTCGGAATGCTCGACGCACTGAGCCCGAACCAGCGCGAGGTCATCCGGCTGAAATTCCAGAACGATCTTTCCTACCGCGAGATTGCCGGCGTCACGAAGCTCAGCGTGACGAATGTCGGCTTCCTCATCCACGCGGGGCTGAAAAAACTCCGCGCGCTGCTCCGCGAGCAGCCGGTACCCGATCTCGAACCCGCACTCCGCTCCACGCCATGAAAACCGACGACCCGCAATTCACCGCCCACCTGCTCGGCGAACACGACACGCTGACTCCCGCCGAGCGCGCCGAGATCGAGGCGCTCCTCCACGACGATCCATCCGCAGCGGCGGAGGCGGTGGAAACACAGAAGCTCGCGGAGGTGCTGCGCCGGGATTTGGAGGGCGAGGAAATGCCGCTGCTCACGGGCGAGCAGCGTGCCAGGGTGCTGTCGGCGAGGGCTTCGGGTGCGGTGTTTGAAGTTCCAAAGGTGGCATTCTTTCCGCGCCGCACGACGGTGCTGTCTGCCATCGCAGCGTGTCTCATCGTCGGCTTTTTCATCGGCGTGGCCCTCATCCTGAATCAGCGGCACAATGATGCGGTGCGGGTGGCGACGGGAAATGATTTTGTGGCACCGCCGGACATTGAGATGCCGATGGATGCAAATCCCGGCCCTGATGTCCTTGCGGAACCGGCACCCGCGGTTCGTGTGCTGTCGGACAAGGTGGAGAGTCCGAATGTCGATGTGATGAGCACGACGGCGAGTGCCTCTCAGTTCAAAGTCGCTCCGAGTGTTGTAGTCGGAGCATCACCGAATGCAGGCAATCTTCGGATTCCTGATACGGTTGCGGTGGGACGGGGAAATGTGAATTCTGGCACATTGTCCGGTGCGATGAATGGGAGGATGGGGAGTGGTCGTGCTTCTGCCATGTCGCCCGGAAATGCGAAAACGTTTCGCGCCGGTGACGCCACCCGCGCGACAGCGAAATGGGAGGTGCAGACGGAATGGGCGCGGCCATTGCACCGTATTGATCGGCCCAACGAATTCCAAAGATACCCCGGACAGCCGAGCGTGACTCTGGATGGCGGATCGGATCAGACGGAGCCCGGTAACCCCCGCTCCTTCGACACGATCACCGACAACGGCTTTCTCCCCGTCCGCGAGAATCCGCTCTCGACCTTCAGCACGGATGTGGACACGGCGAGCTATGCCATCGTGCGGCGGCTGCTGAATGGGCATCAGCTCCCGCCGAAGGGCGCGGTGCGGATCGAGGAGATGCTGAACTACTTCACCTACGACTATCCGCAGCCGAAGGGCGACGCGCCTTTCTCCGCGACGATGGAAGTCGCCGCGTGCCCGTGGACTCCGGCGCACCGGCTCGTGCGCATCGGGCTGAAGGGCCGCGAAATCGCGAGGGACAAACGGCCTGCGAGCAACCTCGTTTTTCTGATTGATGTGTCCGGCTCGATGTCCGCGCCGAACCGTCTCCCGCTCGTGAAGCAGAGCCTCGGCCTGCTCATTGACCAACTCGGCGAGGAGGATCGCGTGGCGATGGTCGTGTATGCGGGCAACAGCGGCTGCGTGCTCGATTCCACGCACAACAAGGCAAAAATGCGCGCCGCGCTCGCCCGGCTCGAAGCGGGCGGCTCGACGAATGGCGCGAGTGGCATCCAGCTCGCGTATCAGATCGCGCAGGAGCATCTCATCCAGGGCGGCACGAATCGCGTGATCCTCGCGACGGACGGCGATTGGAATGTGGGCGTGACGAGCCAGAGCGCGCTAATCGAGATGATCACGCAGAAGGCGAAGGGCGGCGTCTTTCTCACCGTGCTCGGCTTCGGCCTGGACAATCTGAACGACTCCATGCTCGTGAAGCTCGCCGGAAAGGGGAACGGGAACTACGCCTACATTGACACGCTGCTGGAGGCAAAAAAGGTGCTCGTGGATCAGCTCAGCAGCACGCTCGTGACCATCGCGAAGGACGTGAAAATCCAAGTCGAGTTCAACCCTGCGCACGTCGCCGCATATCGTCTCATCGGCTACGAAAAGCGGCTGCTCGCGAAGGAGGATTTCAACGATGACAAAAAGGACGCGGGCGAGATCGGCGCGGGGCACACCGTCACCGCGCTCTACGAGATCGTGCCCGCGGGGAATGACGTGCCGCAGGGGAAAGTGGATGCGCTGAAATACCAGCAGCCCGACGACGAAAAATTAAAAATTGAAAATTCAAAACTCAAGCCTTCCCCTGAGCTGCTGACGCTGAAACTCCGCTACAAGGCGCCCGACGGCGATGTGAGCAAGCTGCTCGAATTCCCGCTCACCGATAGCGGTGCGACTTTGGAAAAATCCTCGCGCGATTTCCGTTTCGCCGCCGCCGTCGCTGGCTACGGGATGCTCCTCCGCGATTCCCCGCACAAGGGCAACACCACTTGGAACTCCGTCCGCGAACTCGCCGTGGAAGGAAAAGGCGGGGACCCCGCCGGCTACCGCGCGGAATTCATCTCCCTGCTGGAAAAGGCGCAGGGACTGATGCGGTAGCGTCGAAGTGCGAAAATCGAGTGGCGAGTGACGCGACGTTGCCGACGCAGTTGTCGCCCGAAAACTTCAGAGCCGCGGGGATGGGGTGTCCTCGCGGCTCTTGTTTTGGCTCCGGCTCACTGGCCGGGTCCGGGGAATTTACGGGGCGCAGATCAGTGGCGGAATATGGACTTCAGCACGCCGACGAAGGGCGGCTCGAAATGCCTCGGCGCGCGATGGTACTCGGACACGACGACCGGCGCGCGATCGCAATGCTCCTCGGCGGGAACCACGTATCGCCGCCCGTTGCTGAACACGACCTGGTTGCCGTAGCGGTCGTAGAGGACTTCGGGCGCTTCGTAGCGCGAGGCTTCGATGCGGTGCCGGTAGGCCCAGTATTCGGCGTCGTAGCGTTCGTGCGCCACGGCGGTCGCGCCGGTTGCGGTGAGGAGGAGTGCGAGGGTTGAGGCTGCGAGCAGTGTTTTCATGGCTGCAGACTTCGACGCGACGCGCGTGCGGCTATTCAAAACGGCTCGGGTGAAATTCACGCTGGAGGGTCATTTTTTCCGGGCTATGCTGCAAAACTGCCCACTATGAAATCCTCCATTTTCTCCCCCGGAAAATCACCTGTCGCGTCGCGCATTGTTTTGTTCCCGGCGATTGCATTTGCCGCATCGCTCGTGGTGAACGCGCAGGAAATCACGAAGGAGCAGACGGAATTTTTCGAGACGAAAATCCGGCCCGTGCTCGCGGACACCTGCTTCCGCTGCCACAGCGCCGACGCGGGGAAAAGCAAGGGCGGCCTCACACTCGATTCGCGCGACGCGATGCTAAAGGGCGGCGACACCGGCCCCGCTGCCGTGCCGGGTGCGCCGGAAAAATCGCTGCTCATCAAGGCGATCTCCTATTCCGATCCTGACTTGCAGATGCCGCCTTCGAGCACCGGCGGGAAGCTGAGCGCCACGCAGATCGCCGACCTCACGACATGGGTAAAGATGGGCGCGCCGATGCCTGCGAACGCCACCGCCGTGAAGACGAAACTCAGCGGCATGACGGACAAGGCACGCGGCCACTGGTCGTATCAGCCGGTGAAAATCCCGAAGGTGCCCATCAACAAAAATCAGCAGTGGTGCCGCACGCCGGTGGACTGCTTCGTCCTGCAAAAGGTGGAGGCCGCGAAGATGTTCCCGTCGCCGGATGCGGATCGCGAGACGCTGCTACGCCGCGCGTACTACGATCTCATCGGCCTTCCTCCGTCGCCGCCGGAGATCGAGGCCTTTGTGAACGACCGCGCGCCGGACGCGTGGACGCGCGTGGTGGATCGCCTGCTCGCCTCGCCGCACTACGGCGAGCGCTGGGGCCGGCACTGGCTCGACACCGCGCGCTACAGCGACACCGCGGGCGAAAATGCGAACGGACAGGACTACCGTTTTGCATACGCGTGGACGTACCGCGACTGGGTCATCAATGCGATGAACGCGGACATGCCATACGACAAGTTTGTGACGTATCAGCTCGCGGCGGACATGATGCCAAAGGAGCAACTCGGCTACAATGGCGAGCATCTCGCGGCGCTCGGTTTCATCACCGTCGGCGAGCGTTTTGGAAATCCGAACGACCTCATCAACGAGCGCATTGACACCGTGAGCAAGGCGATGCTCGCGATGACTGTCTCGTGCGCGCGCTGCCACGATCACATGTTCGATCCCATCTCGCAGAAGGACTACTACGCGCTGCACGGCGTCTTCTCGAGCATCACGGAGCCAAGCATGAAGCCGCTCATCGGCTCGCTGCCGCCAAAGGATCTGCTCGCCGACTTCGTGAAGCAGGAGACCGAGGTGAAGAAGGACATCGCCGGCGCGTACTACGAGTCCATCGGCCATTTCAACCAGACCTTCCGGCTGAAGTCGCCGAAGTACCTCGAACTCGTCTCGCTCTCCCGCGATCCCACCAGCGAGTCCGACCGAGTCTCGCCCTTTGTGAAGTTCCGCGATGCGAACAAACTCGACGACGAGATCGCGCGCCGCGTCGAGGGACGCACGAAGAAAAAGGATGACGCGGTCTTTGGGCCGCTCGCGCTGCTCTCGTCGGTGAAGGCGGAGGACTTCTTCGCGAAATCGGCGGCCATCATCGCGCAGGTGCAGACAGGAATGCTGCCAGGCACGGCGAAGAAACCGATCAACCGTCTCGTCGCGCTCGCGTTCCGCAATGCGAAGCCGAACTCGATCAAGTCCGTGAAGGACGTCTGGGAAATCTATGACAACGCCTTCGCGATGGTCGCTGGGAAGTCCGCGATCTGGCTCGATGAAATGGCGGTCAGCTCCAACGAGAATGTCCCCGGTGTGGATGCCGCGATGTCCGAGCTGCTCCAGATTCCCTTCGAGGTGAAGCCCGGCGGCTCGCTCTCGATTGCGGATTTCCGCCAGCTCATTGACCGCCTGCCGAACAACCGCAAGCGCGACGCGCAGGGCGGCCTCGCGAAGCTGAACGAACTCCAGCTCACGCATCCCGGCTCGCCCGCCTACGCGATGATCGTCGCCGACAAGCCGCAGCCGCAGGACTCGCCCGTCTTCATCCGAGGCCAGGCGAACACGCGCGGCGAGATGGTCCCGCGCCGCTTCCTCGACGTGCTCTCGCCCGAGGGAAAAGGCGTGCCCTTCACGCAGGGCAGCGGACGCCTCGAACTCGCGAAGTGCATCGCCGACAAGGCGAATCCGCGCACCGCGCGCGTGATGGTGAACCGCGTGTGGATGCACCACTTCGGCGAAGGCATCATCTCCACGCCCGATGATCTCGGCATGATGTCCGAGCTGCCGTCGCACCCGGAGCTGCTCGACTATCTCGCGAATTATTTCACCGAGAGCGGCTGGAGCATGAAAAAATTGCACCGCCTCATCATGCTCTCTCGCACCTACCAGCAGAGCACCCACGTCCCTGAAGGCTCCGACTACGTGGACCGGGATCCCTACAACCGCCTGCTCTGGCGCGCGAATGTCCGCCGCCTAGACTTCGAGTCCGTGCGCGATTCGCTCCTCGTGATGAGCGGCCAGCTCGAGCGCAGCGTCGGTGGCAAGCCGGTGAATGTGACCGAGGAGCCGTACAGTTTCCGGCGCTCGATCTACGGCTACATCGATCGCGGCAACCTTCCCGAACTCATGGCGCACTTCGATTTCGCAAAGCCCGAGATGGCGAACTCCAAGCGCACCACGACGATCGTCCCGCAGCAGGCGCTCTTCCTGATGAACAGCCCGTTCTCCGTGGATGTCGTGCGCCGCATCGTGGGCCGCCCCGAGTTCACTGCCGACCTGAACAACGCCAACGCGCAGATCGTGCTGGCGCTCCACAAGACCATCTCGAAGAAAAACGCGACCCGCGAGGAGCTGGTCGCGGGCGGAAAAATCCTCGCGCTGCATCGCATCATCTTCCAGCGCAGGCCGACGGCGCAGGAGCTGAAGATGGGCCTCGCATTCCTGGACATCGAATCGCAGGACTCGGCTGCCAACAACTTCGTCGCGAAGAACATCAACAAGGGCGGCCGCAACCGCATGGATGGCCGTGCGGAGATCAAGAACGACGGCTTCCGCGTCGCCCGCCGCGCGCTCAACGCGTGGGAAACCTACACGCAGGCGCTGCTCTTCTCAAACGAGGCGGCCTACGTGAACTGACGCCGCGTTTCGTCCGCGTCATTTCCATTGGTTCGGCGCTCCCATTAGGCAAAGCGTTTTTCTTTCGGAAAAAACAACCAATCTCGTGAGCTTCGCCCCCGGCAGGGCGACCCCGCCTTCACCGCCCTCGCCACCGACACCGCCAGCCCACCCGCCAACCGATTCCCGATTGACTCTGAAGAAACCCCGCGACAGCCTCCACCGCCGTGCGCCCTCCCTCTCAGGCTAGACCGACGAAATCCCGCCACCTACTCGGCCCAATACTATGTTAGGCGTTGCCTCGCGCATCGTGAAGACCTGTCTGACTACCTTCATGTTTTCGGCGCTCTTCCTGCACGGAAGCCGCGCGGCTGAAGGCTTATCAATCGAGGGACTCATCAGATCCTGCGAACGCCAAATCGTAGAGCATCCCAACGATCCGAAACTAGTCCTCGATCTCGCAGAGCTGCAGATGTTGGCCCGCCAACGCGAGCCAGCACTCAACTCCGCGCAACGGGCTTTGGAGCGGGCACCAAACGACGCAGGCTTTCTCGCTAATTTAGCGAGTGTATTCTCCTACTTAGGTCGCGAACAGCAGGCGATCGAGCTTATGCTACGCGCTATCCGATTGGCTCCCACCGACGCAGACCACCACTTCAATTTGGCTGTCATCTACGTGACTCAGCAGCCCCCGAATCGGAAAGGTGCCCAGACGCAATACTCGCAGGCACTTGCACTTGGTGGGGAGCCCGACTCGAAACTAGAAGAGCTAATCAAATGACAGCAGCCAAAACGCCTAGGCGATTCAGCGCATTTTTTCAAAACGAACAAAACACAACACCATGAAAACACATAGAATTGTCCATCGTATCATGCTCGCCTGTTATTTATTTACCGTTCATGCCTCGGAGGCGTCTGATACGGTTAGTGACCAGATTGCTCAACTCCGCACCCAGCGTGAGAAGACAATCAAAGACGCCCTCACTCGTGCCAATGAGGATTACGCAACTGGCTTGGATCGGCTTAAAACACTTTATGCGAACATCCCGGAAACGCTTGAGCTTATCGCGCATGAAAAGGAGAAGTTTGCCAAGGCCTCATTGGCCACGGTTTCGACAATGCACAAACGCCCAAAAGCCCGAACGCCCGAAGACTTGGCAAACTATCTCACTGGAACCTGCTGGAACTACTACGCCAACGACAAGTTTCTTGGAGAAGCCCAGAAATTTAAATTCACCGGCCCTGCTACGGCAACCCTAAATGGCAAACCGATTGAATGGCATGTGCTCGATCATCAAAGAATATGGATTTCTGGAAACCGTGAATTTACATTCAATAGCCTATTCGACGAATTCGAAGGCGGATGGGTGCCAAACAACAAAGATCGCAACACTGGTCGCCTTATTGAATAAGCCCCATAAGGATCGCCTAACCCCTATGGGAGTTGTCAAGGTGAAGTGTTGAGCTGCCTGACTATTTGCTGAGGGCTTTTGTTGGGTTTTACATCAGTGGGTTCATTGCTTGGCGGGCGGCTGCTTTGCGGAACGTTTCCGCTTCCGAGGAATGCCCTCTCTTGGAGAAATAGAGATGAGAGGGGTGTGCTGCGCGCTGTGTGGAATGCCTTCAACGTCCAAACTCCTATCCGCACATGACCGGGCTGGCCACGGCGGGGCGGCGGTCCGTTGCAAGTGGACGGATGCGTCGGGTGAAAGCGGAACGGGGGTGCGGGCTGATTATTTCCAGCGCCCCGGCGCTTGAGCCTCCTCGCGGGAGGCGCGCTGCTTTCGCCGCGATGAGCACGCTCGACGGGAACGAAGACGCCTTCGAACTCCTGCCCAGGGTGGAGAAGCAGACGCTTTTCTCCCCCTGACTGCACCGTGGCAACGCGGGGCTTTATGCGGGGCTTTATGCGGGGGTATGGCAGGCGGCAGCGCCGTTTCGGCGCGGGGCGCCCGAGTCAGCCCTCGATGGTGTTGATCTCGACGGGTTCGACTTTCACGCCGAGTTCCTCGAGCCACGCGATGGCGCGTTTGATTTCCTCGCGCTCGCCGTTGAACTCGAGGCAGACGAGGCCGACTTCCTCGTTCACGCTGGCCTGGCGGATGTTCGTGGTGACCTCGAATTTTTTGCACAGCTCCCAGACGATCGGGCGCGTGACGAGCCGGGTGGGATACATGAGCCAGAGGCGGGTGGTGTCGGAGGCCATGGGGCGATTTAAGATTTAGGATTTAGGATTTAAGATTTGGCTCCGGTGTGGCGGCTAGCCGCCGGCGATCGCAGGGACGATGCTGAGTTCGTCGGTTTCCTTCACGGGCGTGGCGCGCTCTTCGAGGAAGCGGATGTCCTCGTCGTTGACGAAGATGTTCACGAAGCGGCGGACGTCGCCCTTCTCATCGCAGATGCGCTCGCGCAGGCCGGGGAAGGCCTTGTCGAGGTTGTCGAGCACTTCGCCGACATTCGCGCCGGCGGCGGAGACGACTTCGAGATCGTTGGTGAGTTTGCGGAGTGGGGTAGGGATGCGGACGGAGGGCATGGGAATTTAAGATTTAGGATTTAGGATTTAAGATTTGGCGGCGGTTGCTGCCTGATCGGGGGCGTACACTTTTTCCTCGAACTCGCGGAGGCTCGGCTTGATGAGGCGGAGCTCGCCGCATTTGCCCTGGATGGCTTCCTGCGTTTTCAGGCCGTGGCCGGTGATGCAGAGGACGGCTTCCTCGTCGCGCGGGATCTTGCCGGCCTCGATGAGTTTTTTCGCGCAGGCGACGGTGACACCGCCGGCGGTCTCGGCGAAGATGCCGGCGTATTCGGCGAGGAGTTTGATGCCCTCGACGATTTCGTCGTCAGTGACGTCCTCGGCAAAGCCGCCGGTCTGGCGCATGACGTGGATGGCGTAGTAGCCGTCGGCGGGCGTGCCGATGGCGAGGGACTT
>JBBRYC010000027.1:0-70910 GCA_038238025.1 Chthoniobacterales bacterium | reverse complement strand
TCCCGCAGCCCGGCGGATCTTTCCGGCAGGATGCCGCAAAGGACACGCTGGAAGCGTGTGCTCCCATTTTCCTCCGGGCTGCATCCGCCTTCCCTGAATCGGATGCAGCGGCATGGCAAACGCGGGACTTTTTACACAGTCCCTCAGCTTGCGTAGAATTTTTTCCCGAGCCACGAGTGGATCGGCACGCACGCGAGCAGCGCGAGTGCGGTGAGGAGGCTCGCGGGAGTCTTGTGCAACGCGGTCGGCACACTCGGGAGCACGCACAGCGAAGCCTGCATCACAGGGAGGATGCGGATGAATGCGCCGATACGCGGCGGCAGCGGCGCGGGAGGTTCGCGCATGAGTTCGGAGGTGTTCATCGCGGCGAGGATGATCGCTACGAGCCAGAGCGCGGGTGACTGATCGCGCAGCAGCGTGTCCGTCGCCTGTTTCAAGATCACAAAGCCGATGAGCAGCGCGCCGACCGGCAGCACGCGCGCAATTTTCGGGTAGTCCCGCTTCGTCTCGTGACGCGCGAGATTCGTCACCGCCGCGATGTAGATCGCGACGAGCAGTGCCGCGCCAACGGCGAAGACGAAGAATCGCTGTCCGCTCGACGGTGCCAACGCGACGAGAATCGCGGAGAGCACGGGCTGGAAGACATCGAGCTTCGACGCGGCATCGAGCATCTGAGGATCCGGCCCGAGCCCGGCGGCTGCGCCGATCAGCAGGCTGAACCCGCGGCACACGCCCATGTTCAGCGCGCCGATGACGGGGATTTTTTTCGTGAGGAAATTGTAGAGCACCACGCCCATCACCGTGCCGACGCCCATGAGCAGGGTCTGCGGCCCGGCGAGGTAGCAGAGCGCGAGGCCGAAGAGCATGAGATTCACCGTGGCAAACCACGCCGTGCCGCGCGGGATCGCGCCGCTGGGCAGCGGGCGCTTCGGGCGATCATTTTTGTCCTCGGCAAAATCGGCGAGGTCATTCATCGCGAGTCCCGCGGCGTAGATCGCGAGGCTCGCGAGCACGGCGCACAGCGCGCGCGCATCGAGCCGCCCGCCGGTGGCGATGAGGAAGCCCGCGAGCGGATCGCCCGGCACCGTGAAGAGGTTCGGGACGCGGAAAAGTTGCAGCCAGGCTTTCATTCGTGGCTACGCATTACGGGGGTCACGCAAAGACGCCAAGGCGCAAAGAACATCGCGCGGTGCGGACATCAGCGACGGTTTCTGCATCGAGATGGCAGCGGCTCGAATTGAGCGCGCGGCGGCTCTTGCCCTTTGTCTTGCTCTTGCTCCTGCTCTCGTCGGCGGTGCTTTCGAGAGCGAGAGCGAGAGCAAGACGAAGACCGAAAATTTCAAACCGAGGCACTGCGGAAATTTGCCTCACCGCTTCTGCGCGAAGTAATAAATGCCGTCCTGCAATTTTTCGTACCTCGTGCGCTCGGTGGATTTCAACTGCGCGTCGGCGCCGGCCGCGACGATGTGAAGCCCGTATTCAAATCCCGGCGCGGACTGGAGCGAGACGGCGAGCCCGTCGCGGTAGAGGTTCAGGCGGAGCGGGCGGAGTTTCAGGAGTGCGACAGGCCAAGCTTCGGGCTGGACGGGGGCAAACTCGGGGCCTGCCGCAGGCAGCAGCTTCGCGGTGAGCTGCGCGACCTCCGCGCGGAGACCCGCTGCGTCCGCATGGCGGAGGCGCGAGAGCGAACTGCTCCGGGGATCCGTGCATGAGACGAGCGTGAGCCCGGCGACGAGGAGCAGCAGGCGGAGGATGCGCATCGGGTTGGAGTTCATCAGTCGAGTCCGGCGACGAGGAGCACGATCTCGCCCTTCGGCGGACGTGCGGTGTAGTGCGCGAGCAGTTCGGCGGCGGTGCCGCGGCGGTATTCCTCGAAGGTCTTCGTGAGTTCGCGCGCGACGCAGAGCGGGCGCTCCGGCATGAGCGTGGCGGCGGCGGTGAGCGTCTTCACGAGGCGGTGCGGGGATTCAAAAAATACGGTCGTCTCGGCGCGTTCGCCGGCGGCGCGCAGATCGCGCTCGCGGCCACCGCTTTTCACAGGAAGAAAGCCGGCGTAGTAAAATTTCGCCGCATCGAACCCCGAGCCGACGAGCGCGGTGACGACTGCGCTCGCGCCCGGCAGCACGGTGAACGGGATGCCCCGCTCGCGGCACGCACGCAGGATGCGATGGCCGGGGTCGCTGATGCCGGGCATGCCCGCATCCGTGATGATGGCGATCTTTTTTCCCGCCGCGAGCTGCCCGATGAATTCGGCGGTGCGCATCGCCTCGTTGTGCTCGTGGTAGCTCACGAGCGGCTTCTCGATCCCGAAATGCCGGAGCAGGTGGATGCTGTGCCGCGTGTCCTCACACGCGATGAGGTCGGCGGCTTTCAGCACATCGAGCGCACGCAGCGTGATGTCGCCAAGGTTGCCGATGGGCGTGGGGACCAGGAAGAGCATGTTGAGAGTTGAAGGTTGAGAGTTGAGAGGAAAAAGCAGTGCCAGCGCGAACTTCGGCGGCTCATGGAATTCGCGCGCGCGGATCGGATTCAGGCTGCGAGCCGGCGATTCTTCGCCTCTCAACCCTGAACCCTCAACTCTCAACTTCCCCCGCTACCAGCCTTCGCTGATCAGGCTGGAGATGCGCGTGGCCATGTCCTCGACGGCGAGCGGCATCGCCTGGCGCTCATCCTGCGCGGAGTCGGCGTTGAGCAGGTTTGCCCCGCTCGATCCGGAGTTGACGAAGAAATCCGTCGTGCCCGTGACCGTCCGTTCGTCGAGCAGCGTGCCGGTGCGCGCCGTGACGAGCCGGTAGATGCCGCTGATCGTGAGCCGGTACTCCGAGCTTTGCAGGACGTTCCCGCGGACGGCGCGCGAAGGGGCGCGAACGATGCTCTGGAGCGTGCCGGTGAGAATCGCATCCGCCTGATCCTCGTTCGTGATCTGGTAGGTTCCGTCGAGCTGGAGCTGCTTGATGACGGCGCTGGCGAGCATCGCCTCCATGCGCGGTTCAAGCGTGTCGTTCTTGAAATTCTTCACGCAAATCCGGCGGATGTTCTCGAGCTTCTTCGGCTTCACCGGGCCGACATGATAGCCGCACGACGCGCACAGCAGCATCGCGAGCAGCGAGAGCACAAACCTCATTGCGCCTTTTTCGGAGGCTCCGCGTCCGGCTTCGCCGGCTCAGGCACCGGGGGCAGCGGCGCGAGCGGGATGAGCGGATCGCCGGTGCGCAACCTCGGGAGCGAGGGATCCTGCAGCGGATCCACAGCCGGGAGCGGCGGCTCGGTGATGGGTCCCATCGGCCCGAGCGGCGTGCGCAGGCGCGGGCGGCCGTCATCCGGCATCGGAGGGAGCGGGACGTATGGTCCGTTGAAATCAGGACGGCTTGCGACATCCACGCGGGCCTGGGCGCGGCGGCGGGCGAGCGCCATGTCACCGGTCTGCGCCTTCTCCGGCCCGGTGCGCAGCACATCCGCACCGGCGATGGACTTGAGTTCCTCGATGCGTTTGCGCGCCTGGTCGCTCTCCTTGCCGCCGGGTGCGCTGCGGATCACCTCGTTGTAGTACACCACGGCCGCCTTGTAGTTCTTCGTCTTGTCGTAGAATTTCGCGATGTTCAGCGTGTTCTGGATCTCGGCGGTGTTGAGCGCCTTGATGTTCTCGCGCGCCTGCGCCGTCTTCTCGCTCTTCGGCTGGCGGTTCATGTATTCCTCAAAGGACTCCACCGCCTGCTGCCGCGTCTGCTGGTTGTAGCCGCCATTCTGCCCCTCGCGGAGCTGCACGTAGCCGATCTGGTACTGCGCGTCGTGCGCCACGGGATCGCCGGGATAGCGGCTGATCACCTCCTTGTAAGCCGCGACGGCCTCGGGAACCTTCGTCTGCTTCTCGAGCGCGAGCCCGTAGTTGAACTGCGCGAGCGGCGCGAGCCGGTGGTAAGGCGCGTGCTTCACGATGTCCGCAAACATTTTCTCCGCCCTGTCGTAGGCCGGGCCCACCGGCACGCCGAGCAGCTTCGTCTTCTTGCCGCCAAGATATGCCTTCGCGATGTCAAACTGCGCCTGGATCACCCCGTCAAAATCCGTCCCGTTCGAATACTTCGCCGTGTACTCATTGTACGCCTTGAACGCTTCCGGGTAGTCGCCCTTCTGCCCGAGGATGTGTCCGACGTGAAACTGCGCCTTCGCCGCCGCCGCAGTCAGCGGGTCGGACTTCACGATGCCGCGGAAGACCTTCAGCGCGGAGTCGAGCTTCCCGGCGGTCTCCAGCGCCTCGCCGCGCCGGAGTTCCTGTTGCGCGGCGGATTCGTTGCCGGGCGAGGGCGCGCCCTTGTCCGCCTTTTTCGACCCGAACGGCTTCCACCCGAGAATGTCCAGTGCGCCCGCCATCGGCACCGCAGTGAGGATCGCGGTGACGGTGAGGGCTGGGATGATTGCTGACTTTCGCATAAGAACCCGCACGGTGGAGGCAGTCAGCGGCAGCGTCAAGCCGAGCCCTCGCAGTTTTCGCACGCGGATTGAAAATCACACCGGGATTCGCAAGGCCGATTTTTTTTGAACCGCAGACGGATTTCACTGCAATTGCGTTCATCCGCGCTTCACACCCTGCGTCTGCGAAGTTCCAGCGCGCGCGCCCGGCGAGTCGGCGGCTCCGCAACAGATCGCTACAAAAAGCAAAATGAGCAAAATGCCCTTTGACATCGCTGGACGAGGGGACTATCAACGCCACCCTTTTTCCAACCGCAAACCCGCAAACTTTCCGCCATGCCTACCATTGAAGTCATCCTCACCGAAAAAGTCGCCCATCTCGGCGCAGAAGCCGATCTCGTCAAAGTGAAGGCGGGCTACGCGCGCAATTTCCTGCTCCCGCAGGGCAAGGCGATCGAGAAGTCGTCCGGAGCCGTGCATCGCGTCAACGTGCTGAAGAAAAAGCGCGCGGAGCGTGAGGCCGCGGAGCTGAACGAGGCGCAGGATTTCGCGCGGCGCATCGGCAAGATGAAGCTCACGTTCGAGTTGGAGACGGGCGAGCAGGGCAAGGCGTTCGGCTCCGTCACCGCATCCGACATCGCGGACAAGATTCGCGCGGAACTCGGCGGCAACACCGAGTTTGATCGTCACAGCATCCAGCTCCCGAAGGCGCTGAAGGAAGCGGGCAAGCACGAGGTGGAGATCAAGCTGCACCACGATATCACGGCCACGGTGACCGTGACCATTTCTCCGAAATCGCAGGCCGTCGAGGCTCCGAAGCCCGTGGCCGAGGAAGGTGAGAAGACCGAGAAAACCGTCGGTGGCTACAAGGCCAAGACGAAGGCCAAGCACAAGGAATAGTGCGCAATGGCTGAGGGTTCCGCTCAAGGGAATCCGGGCTCTGAGAAGAGCCGGGGTAACAAGCCCCGGAGCGACCTGAAATCCAAGGTGACTTATCCACCGGATTTTCACCGGGAATTCCCACAGGCTCCCGACGCCGAGAAGGGCGTCCTCAGCTCGATCCTGCTCGCACCGAAGGAAGTGATCGGCCTCGCCGTGGAGAGCGGCGTGACGAAGGAGAGCTTTTACATCCCGGCGCACGGCGAGATTTTCGAGACGCTGCTGGAACTGTGGAATGCAAACCGGCCGATTGATTTCATCACCATCGCGCAATACCTGCGCGACCGGAACCGGCTCGACCAAATCGGCGGCCCCGCGGCGCTGAACGATCTGTTTGTCTTCCTGCCCACGGCGGCGAATGCGGGCTACTACATCGAGATCCTCCTCGAGAAATACACGCTCCGGGAAATCATCAAAGTCTGCAACGAGTACTCCGCGCGCAGCTACGAGGAGCAGGACAACACGGCCGGCCTGCTCGACGAGGTGGAGACGAAGATTTTCCAAATCGCGAAGGATCGCTTCAAGGACAAGACGGCGAGCCTGAAGGACATGGTCATGAAGGCCATCGGCGACATCAACAAACTCTACGAAAGCCGCGGGAAAATCAGCGGCCTGTCCACCGGTTTCAAAAAGCTGGACCAGCTCACGGACGGACTGCACGGCGCGGAAATGTTCGTCATCGCGGCGCGGCCCTCGATGGGCAAGACCGCATTCGCGATGAACATGGCCGAGCACATCGCCGTGGAACTCGGCAAGGCCGTCGCGGTGTTCTCGCTGGAAATGAGTTCGCAGCAGCTCGTGCAGCGCTTCCTGTGCTCCATCGCGCGCGTGAACCTCGCCTCGATCCGCAACGGGTTTCTGAGCGACCGCGACTTCCCTGCGCTCACCGCGGGCGCGGCAAAACTCGCGTCGGCAAAAATCCTGATTGATGACACGAGCAGCCTTTCCATTTTGGAGCTGAGAGCGAAGGCGCGGCGCATGAAGAGCCAGCACGACATCGCGGCGATCTTCATTGATTACCTCCAACTCCTCCGCAGCTCGAGCCGCCGCGCGCAGGACAACCGCCAGCTTGAAATCGCGGAAATCAGCTCGGGCCTCAAGGCGCTCGCGAAGGAGCTGAACATCCCCATCGTCGTCCTCGCGCAGCTCAACCGTAACCCCGAAGGACGCACCGGTGATGCGAAGGGCCGCCCGCGCCTGAGCGACCTCCGCGAATCCGGCACCATCGAGCAGGATGCCGACGTCGTGGGATTGCTCGTGCGCGAAGTCTATTACGCCGACACCGACGAAGCGAAAGCAGAGGCCGAAGGCAAGGCCACGCTCATCATCGCCAAGCAGCGCAACGGCCCCACCGACGACGTGCCGCTGACTTTTCTGAAGGAGTTCACGCGCTTCGAGGATCGCGTGGACGCGCCGGAGCCGGGGAATTAAAAGTAGTCTTGGGCTTTAGCCCGCCAGACCACGAGGCCCCAGAAGCTACGCGTCCTGATTGCAACGCGGCCACGAGCTAAAGCTCATGACTACTTTCGAAAACGCAGTCGCTCGAACACGCGCCTCCCGCCGCCCGCGCATCATTCCATCTCGCACAAATAACCGGACAGACAGCGCGCAGGCATGTCTCGGGTAGCGTAGGCGTCCCGCCTGCCGTGGCGCGCGTCCCGCGCGGCACCCGGCGGAGAATCCTAGGCGTTCCGTACGCCAGCGGCATCCGAGTGTATTCCGCGGGACGCGGAATACGGCGGGCGGGACGCCCACGCTACCCGATGCACGCCGTCCTGCTTCTCCTCTCATCTGTCTTCTTATTTCCAAAAGATGGTATCATTCCTACGGACACACGGTGACAGAACCGAACTGCCGGAAATGTTCATCTAACGCGACGGCGAACCATGCGGTCGCCGCGCGGTAATCCGGATCCGACGGGACGACCGAGGCAAACCACGCGCCGGTTTCCACGAAGATCACAATGCGTTGCCCGAATCGCGGTAAAGGATGCGGTCATGATCCCGCCCGGAGAAACCCTCCGGACCCGACTCCATCGGCAGCGCGGCGACTGCTCCGAGCAAATCGTTTGCGCCGGTCTCTTCGATGAAGCGCGCTGGCGTGGCATCGTCCGTCGCCGTCACCTCCACGCGCGAACCCTCCGCGAGCGGCAGTGGCGCGAGCGGACGCAGCACCCCATGTTCGTAAATGGCGGCGGCAGTCGTGGTCATGCCACGAAAATGCACGCGCTTCACCCCGGAGGCAAGGCGAGGACCCGTCGCATCCGCGCTATCGCGCGACGGTCTTCTGTCCGGGGATGCGGTGAATCGTGTTGTCGAGCTGGTATTTCACCTCCGCACCGTCGGCGGATTTCACGTTGCACTTGATGCGCAGCGTCATCGCCGGGACGCGATCGGAGAGTTCGAGCAGCACGCTCTTTTTGTCCGCGCTTACGGTGACTTTCGTCACTTCGACGGTGTCCTTGCCCTGCTTCTTCGGGTCGCGCACGGAGATGTCCGGCGAGCCGTAGTTGCCGGTCCATTTGTAATTCCACTGCTGCGCGCTCCAGTTCGCGGCGTCGCCCGCGCTCGCGGCGTCGAGCGGCGCGGTGAATTGGATCTCCACGCCATTCGCCTTTGTCGCGTAGCCGATCGGCATCGTCACCGGCTTGCCCGTGTAGCGCACGCGCTGGAAGCAGCCGTCCTTCGCCGCGCTGCTCTGCCACACATTCAGTCCACTGAGATAGAGCTGCCCGTCGGTAGGGCTGAAACGTTCGCGCATGATGCCGCTCTTGAACGTGAGCGGGAAGCGCACGAGGCCGCCTTGCTGCACGCCGTCCACCGTCTCCATCGTCACGCCGAAGAGCGCGCACTTTCCGTAAGTCGTCTGGAGCATCCTGCCCTCCCACGGGCCCCACTTCGGGCTGGTCGGTGCCCACACTTCGCCGCCGGAGGAATTATCAATGTCCATCGGCAGCCAGAACAGCGGGAGGTCGTAGCCCGCCGCGGGAATCGGCGTCTCGTTCTTACCCCAGAAGTCCGTCTTGAATTCATCGCGCGCGGATTGCAGCGAGGGGTTCGCCTTGAATTCCGTCCCGTCCGCTCGCTTGAAAAGCAGCTCGCGATGCGCGGCGGGCGTCATGCCGTAGAAGCCGCCGGGCTTCACGATGTTCACGCGATTCGTCGGCATCCAGTGGCCCTGATTGTCGCTGCATGTGAGCACGTCGCCGGGACCCATGCCGAGGCCGTTCGGCGCGCGCAGCCCGGTCGCGATGACTTCGAGCTTCGAGCCATCCTTGCTCACCTTCAGCATCGTGCCTTGGTGCGGGCTTTGGTTCGTCGGCTGCCACGGCGATCCCTTGGCGTAGAAAAAATTGCCCGCGCTGTCGGTCTGAAGATCGAGCGCGAATTCGTGATAGTTGTCCGTCACGATGCAGTCGCTGTTGAAGCTCTCGTAAAAGTCCGCCTCGCCGTCGCCATTCAGATCGTGCAGCAGCGTGATCCGGTCGCGGCCGAGCACGTAGATTTTTCCGTCCACGACCTTGCAGCCGAGCGGCTGAAAAAGGCCGGTCGCAAAACGCTTCCACTTCACGTGCTCAAGTTTTTCGTCGAGCCCGGACACGAGCCACACGTCGCCGCTCATGTTCGCGAGCACCGCCGTGCCATCCGGCAGGAAGTCATGGCCGCCGGGACGGAACCAGCTCTTGAACGGATTTTCGTCCGGCAGCGTGATGTCATCCACCGTGTAAGGCTGCGAGCTGTCGCCGGGCTTGCCGGGCACATCGAGCGCCGCGCCCCAGCGCGCAGGGCCGGCCTTTGTGAGCGTGGCAGGCAGGACAAGTTGCGTCTTCGTCAGCAATGCGGACTCCAGCTTGCCCGCGTCCGCGAGCGCAGCGCTGCCAAGGGCGATCTGGAAAGTCGTCTCCTGCGTGAGTGCCGGAATCTCGATCGTGATGCGCCCATTTTTGTCCGCAGCGATGCTCACGCCCTGCGCGCTGCGAAGTGCGGCAGCGGTGACAGTGCCCTCCTTTTCCACCGCGACGATTCCCTTCGCGGCGGAATGCGGAGCGCCGGGCGCATCCGCGACGAGCAGCCGGCGCACATCGCCGCCCGCGCCGATCGTGATCGTGCGGGTGAAGATGCGCACGCCATCTCGCACTTCGCTGCCCGGCACTTCGAGGATCGCCTGCTTGCCGACCGAGTAGCTCAGCACCGTCGCATCGCCATGCACGTAGATCCCATGCCACTTCGTCCCCGGCAGCGCGCCCTGATGCTTCTCGCGCGGATCGTCCTTGATCTCAGTCCCACAGCCCGTCGCCCAACCCGCGGAAATTTTCACATCACCATCCGCCGCGATCTGCCCCTCGAGTCCGCCGCGCGCGCGCGGAAATCGCGCAAGCCCGCCTTCCCACGCCGCGTGAAAGCGGAGCAACTCCGAGTCAAACAGCATCGTCGCCGGCGCATCCTTCGTGCCGACCGCGACCGCGATGCCCTTGAACGAAGTGCTGTCACCGACCTTGTAGCAGCCGCTGAAAAACGGCCCGAGATCCATGTCGTCCCATTTGATCTTTTGCTTCGGTTTGTTCTCACCCGGAGCGAGCTTGCCTTTCGGCAGCGTGTTCGATTTCTGAGCGATGGAAAATTGCGGGAGCACGAGTGCTGCCGCGACGGCGGTGACGAGACGGATGTTCATGGGAATCCCCATGTGAACCGCTTTCACCGCGCGATGCCAAGCGGGAGATTGCGAAATCCCGCGCCGCGATCACTTTTCCACGACCGGCGCGGTCTGCTCGGGCGTGGTGATGCCCGGCGGGAGTTCGAGGATGCGGATATTTCGGAAGTGAATCTCCGCGCCCTCCGACTCCAGGCAGAGATAGCCCTTCTTCACCGACGACTTGCTGATCCCGTTCACAAACTTGCCGTTGATCGAATGCTTGATCGTCCCGTCCACGCACACCACGTCGTAGGTGTTCCACTCGCCCTTGCCCTTGCAGCGCATCTCGAAGGACATGCTGCGCTCGCCGCGCGGATTGTCTGGCGTGGCTTTCACGCCATTCGCTCCGAATAGCTCGCCCGAGACATAGCCGGGATGGTTCGGTTTGCCGTCCTTGCCGGGATGCAGGTTCGGCCATTCGAGCTCCAGCATCTGCACTTCCATGCCCTTGGGCAGCGGCCTGCCGGGAGGGGCGGTGCCTTCGCTCCAGACGAAAATTCCGGAATTCCCGCCTGCCTCCATGTGCATCCATTCGATGTGCAGGATGAAATTTTCGTACTGCTTTTCCGAGCGCATCACGCCGATGGGATGGCCGCTGCAAATGAGCAGGCCGTCGCGCACCTTCCACGTGTCCTTGCTCGTATTCACGTCCACCCAGCCGGTGAGATCCTTGCCATTGAAAAGATCGCGGAAGACGGGCGCTTCGTCGGAATGTGATGTCGCGACGACACCCGCAAGTGCGGTGATGGAGAGGAGGAGTTTGTTCATGGGGGTGTTTGCGAGGGGGTGACGCGCGAGGGACTCATACCATCTCTTGGAAATAACCGGACAGAAAACGCGCAGGCCTGTCTCGGGTAGCGTAGGCGTCCCGCCTGCCGTGGCGCGCGTCCCGCGCGGCACCCGGCAGATGATCACAAGCGTTCCGTCCGCCAGCGCCTTCCGGGTGTATTCCGCGGGACGCGGCATACGGCAGGCGGGACGCCCACGCTACCCGAGGCATGCCGTCCCGCTTCTCCTCACATCGGTCTTCTTATTTCCAAAAGATGGTATCAAATCATTTTCCGGCCGGCGTCGCCTTTGGATCCGCGCGCCAGAGGCGGTAGCGCACTTCGACGCCCTCGGGCACATAGACCACGATGGGGAGCCGGCTGTTGTAGCGGAGCAGTGACCGCTCACCGCCGACGCTGATGAAGCGCTCGACCTTCGGCGCGTTCGGATCCCCTGCCATGAGCGTGCCCGCCATCGGGCCGAGCTTGCGCAGGATGTAGCGATCAAATCCCCAGCCCTCGATCGTCTCCGTCTCCAGCTTGCCGCCGAAAAAGTAGCTATTGACCGCGTCCGTGGTGACGTTTTTTCCGATGATGAGTTCGACCTTGAAAGCACCTTCATCATCCTGCTTCGGCACCGGGATGACGAAGCGTGTCATGCCCGCCTCTGCGGCGGGAAAGGCCTTCATGTTATCCGGTGCGGCGATGGCGGAAGTGGCGAGCAGGGCGAGGAGGAGGAATATTTTCATGGGACCGCGATCGTGCCTCCCGCGGCACGTGCGGGCAATCGCAAGTTTCCACCGCAAATCCCGCGCAGGCTATTCGCGCGCCTCGCGCAGCCGCATCGCAAACCCTCCCGACGAGAGCGATTCCTCGAGGTCCACCCATTGCACGACGCCGTTGTCATCCACGAAAAATGCCGCCCTCGTCCGCGACTCCGTGCGCAGCGTGAAGCGTGTCATGCGGCGCACCGTGTCGCCCAGCTCGGCTGTTTCCTTCCCGGCGCATTCGAGCCAGTGAGGTTCCGCGGTTCCGAAGTCCGCGTCCACGTCGTTGAAAATCCGATCGATCGTCCATGCGCCGCCGGCGGCGCGCGGCAGGAGCGTCACGATGCGCATCAGCATCGCGGTCGTGAAGCTGTTCGACGAAACGGCGATCGCATTTGCCGGATCATCCGGGCCGGAACCGTCCGTCCTGATTACCGCCTTCCCGCCCGCGATGACCAGTTGCTGGCTGCTCCGCGCCCCGGCTTCCTTGGATTCGACGACAATCTGCCTCAGCCGGAACGCGAGATTTTTTCCCACGACTGTCGTGCGTTTCGTCGGGGCGCTCCCGTTGAGTTTCATCTCGTCCTCAAATGTTACGGCATCCTTCCCCACGACGGTCTTCGTCACCATGTGGCCCGTTTTCTCGTCGCCATCGTTGTCGTTGACGTCGATCAGATCGTAAGTCCGCGGCGTGAGATCGAGCGCGGCCGGATCCATCTTCACGGATTCCAGCGCCGGCGCGTGCTCCGGCTTCCGCCATTGTTCAAATGCGGGCGCGATTCCCGCCAGTGGACGCGGCCCGGCGCGCAGGAAACCGATCTCCGAGAGCAACCCGATCGGAAAGGTAAGATCGCCAAGTACGTCGCTGCGGCACGACACCTTCCCGTCGCGCAGGCTAAACGCCTGCACGGTGAGCAGGCCCCGGCCCGCGAGATGCAGGCGCACGCCCGGCACGGGCGGCACCGGCTTCGCGGCGAAATCCACCATCAGCGCGCGCTTCACCGGGATCTCGATGGTGCCAATTTCGCACTTCAGAAAAATTGCGTCCGGGGTGATGCGCTCGACCGTGCCCGGGGTCTCGTCGCCGTTCGCGAGAGCGACCATTTCCTGCGGCGCTTCCGGTGCGGGGATTTCCTTCGCGTCCTTTTTCTTCGGCATTTCCGGGATCGTCCCGGCCCACGGTGCGACCCACAGATTCGACACGATGAGGCTTTCCGCCTGTGGCGTGATGAACATGCCGCGCCCGCGCTTCGGCGAGTCCTTCGCGGAGCGCGGCACCGAGCTCAGCACGAGTTTCCCATCTACAAAAATCGCGATCTGCCCCGACCTGCGATCCGCGAGGAGACGGCACCGGCGCGGCTTGCCATCTTCGGGCGTGTCACCGATTTCCGCCTGCGCTTCCCTCGCAGATGCGCCCTGCCTCGCCGGCTGTTCGCTGATCGTGATCGAGTCGCCGGAGTACGAAACCGTGATCCCCCCGCCGCGCCGGAGGTCGGCGAAAAGCTGCATCACGAGACCCGCCTGCCCCTTGGCACTGCGCGCGTCGAAGCACACCTCGACCTTCTCCGGCAGCGCGGCAAAGGTGCGCCCCAGCACCATGCCGCTCCCATCGGATTCGCCGCCCCGATCCGAGGTCTCCGCAAAAAATGCGCCGTCGAGATAGCGCCACCTGCTCCTGCCCGGACTCATGCTCCCGATTTGCGCGGCCAGCCCTTTCATCCACGCATCGCGATCCGCGACACCGTCCCACGCGGGCACCTCGCCATCCCTGCCAAAATAAAGATGGGCCACGTTCGCGCGATCGATCCGGAGACTTCCGAGCGACGGCACTTTGAACTGCAGGTGCGTCGCATCGAGCGCCGCCACCTCGCCGCCGAGCCAGTCGCCATTTCGGAAACGCACGGCGGCGCCGCCCGCGAGCGTCGCCGGTTCCGGTCGTTTCGCGAGCACCGTCCCGGCGACCGCGGCTGCGCCGAATTCGTGTTCTGCGCCGCGGACCGTGCGCCACTTCACCGCGCCATCCGCACCGGTGCCCGCAAACGAACCGGGCAGGATGTCGCCATTCGTGAAAACCAGCCGGTCCATGATCGCACCGGGCGCATGGTCGCGGCGCGGGAACACGACTGACCGCACCGCCGCAACCGGCAGCGAGGCCTCGCCGGCGAAGGATGTGCCGAGCCGAAGCTGCCCGTCGCGGATTTCGAGCGAGGCGACATCAAACTCCCCGCGCTGCGCAAGGTGCAGCCGCGCGACTGCCACGGCACGCGGCACCGCGGCATCGCCGCCCGCGAGGCGGAGGAAGATCGGTTCCTTCCGCGAAAACTCCTTCCCGGAAAACCGCACCGCGTCCCCGGTGATCGCCTCGATGCTCCCCGCGTGCCGCCCCGGTGCGCCCGATGAGAGCAGATCCTGCCCGGCTTCCGCGGGCGTCGCATCGGGCTCGGGATTTCCGTCCCACGGCATGATGCGCAGGCGCACGAGCGGCAAATCGAGTGCTCCGGGCTGGAGCGTAAACGTGCAGCCCGGGAAAAATTTCTCGGTCCAAGCCGATTTCCAGTCGGCGATTTTTCTCCCGTTCACAAAGGCGATGATGCTCCCCGACTTCCGGTCGTGGAGAAAACGGTACGTCGTGATCTTCGGCGCATCCGCACCGAGCTTGACGGCCGCGACCAGCGACTTGCTCCCCCCGCGCTGTCGATCGTGCCACAGATGGCCGGTGATGTTATCCGCGCCCATCGAGACCGAAGCGCTGCTCATCTGGGCACCCTCGCCAGAGTTCGCACCTTCATTGGCGATCGCAAATGTGGTGTTTCCCCATTTCTCCGTGCTGATGTCGCTCGCGGAAATTTCAACATCCACCTTCTCCGGGAGTTGAAATCTCCTCGTCACCGGCGCCGTCATCTCGCCGCGGTCGTACCACGATCCGGACTGTTCCCATCCGGCGCCGTTGCCCCAGCCCTCGAATCCAAACTCGCGATCCGGCCCGTCATACCCATCCGGCGCATCCGTCGGCGAAAGGCCGAGCCATCGCACCTTCGTGCGTGCGACCGCGATGCTCGCGCCGGCTCCGATTTGCACTTGGAATTTCCCATCCTCAAACGCGGTAATTTCGCCGCCGACCCAGCCGCCGCCCGCGAGATGCAGCGTCGCTTTCGTCCGCTGCTCCGCCGCCGCGGGTGGAGGGCGAAAAATGATCCGCCGGATTTCGCGGACGGAAAAAGTAAGCGGCTCGCCCGAGTCCGCACGCTGGAGCACGAGTTCATCGGCGGCCAGTTTCAACACGCGCCCGTGCATCCGTGTGTCATCGGCAAACTCCACGACGTGCTCCTGTCCCGGCACAACCTTCACCGCGGGCGGCGATCCAAGACCGGGCACCTGAGGTGATTCCGGATCGTCGCCGCACGCCGCCGGGGCGACGGCCATGGTGAACGCCAGTGTCACGAGGGCAAACGGAGAAGTCATCGTCGGAGAGGGAATGGGAACGCGGCGCATTTTTCGAGCCGTGTTTTTTCGCAGGGCGAAGACTTGCACGATAAGGCTGCCTTCCTCGCCGGCGATGACTTTTCCAGACTCGCTCTGCGTCGAGCCGCTTCGGGTCGAGAATGGCAATATTTTTTCCCGCGACGCGGATGAGCTTCCTGTCGCGAAAGCCCGCGAGCGTGCGCGAGAGCGTCTCGCTCACCGTGCCGAGTTCCGCGGCGAGCACGCGCTTCGTGCGGTCGAGCTGGATTTCGATGAGCGGCGACGGGAGGATTGGCGCGATCACTGCGAGCCCCTCGCCGGCCTTCAACGCGTCCACACACATGCGGATTTCCGGAAACGACTCGATGCCCTGCACGATCAGCTTTCTGACATCGAGAGGCTTGAAGGTGGGAGGAGCCATATCTGTTTCGGCGCTGATGGTCGCGTCGGACAGAAGCGTTGGCTTTGACGCAGGTAAAAGGGCTGAAAATCGCAGGTGAGAGGAAAAAGAGGACGGCGGAATTCCACCGTGGACAGCCGTTGTCAAAACCGCGAAGGCGGCTAAGTTCGCGCCCTTTTTCATGAGTAAAAACACGAGCACGCCAGTCACAGGACAACGTTGGGTCAGCGACACCGAGCCGGAACTCGGTCTCGGGATCATTTTGAAGGCGGGCTTCGGTCGCGTGGAGGTGCATTTTCCCGCGGCGAATGAGCAGCGGCAGTATGCGATCGAATCCGCGCCGCTGCGTCGTGTGCGGTTTGCTGCGGGAGACAAAATCAAATCGCGGCAGGGCGCAGAGCTGCTCGTGGATTCGGTCGAGGAAGAGGCCGGGCTGCTCGTGTACCGCTGGGCGCGCGGCGAATTGCCCGAGGCGGATCTTTCCGACGCGATCAGCTTCAGCAAACCCGAGGACCGGCTGTTCGGCGGGCACACGGATGAGCTGCGCACTTTCGATCTGCGCGTCGAGGCGCTGCGGCGGCGGTGCGAACTGCGGAGTTCGCCCGTGCGCGGATTCACCGGCGGGCGCGTGGACCTTCTGCCGCACCAGATGTTCATCGCGGGCGAAGTCGCGGGCCGGCTCGTGCCACGCGTGCTGCTCGCAGACGAGGTCGGCCTCGGCAAGACGATCGAGGCCGGGCTGATCCTGCACCGGCTGCATCTCACAGGCCGCGCGGAGCGCATCCTCGTGCTCGTGCCGGAGCCGCTCGTGAACCAGTGGTTCGTCGAGCTGCTGCGGCGGTTTAATTTGCTCTTCAGCATTTTCGACGAGGAGCGCTGCGTGTCCATCCAGCAGCACGACGCGGAGGCAAACCCGTTCCTCGACAGCCAGCTCGTGCTTTGCAGCATCGCGATGCTCGCAGCCGACCGGCAGCGCGCGCAGCAAATCACCGAGGCGGGATGGGATCTCCTGATCGTGGACGAGGCGCATCACATGGAATGGAGTCCCGAGGACGCGAGCCGGCAGTATGCGCTCGTGGAAGGGCTCGCGCGGAAAACGCAGGGCCTGCTCCTGCTCACCGCGACGCCGCAGCAGCTCGGGCCGGAGGGACACTTCGCGCGGCTGCGCCTGCTCGATCCGGATCGCTACTCGGACCTCGCGAAGTTTCTGGAGGAAAACAGCCACTACGAGGAAGTCGCCCGCGCACTCGATCGCCTGCTTGCCGGCAAACCGCTCACGAAGGAAGACCGCGCGCTTTTCGGAAAACAGTCGCCGCGCGTCCTGCGCCACTGCGACGAACTCAGCGCTGGCGATGACGCCGCGCGCACGCATCTCGTGACCGAACTGCTCGACGCCTTCGGCACAGGCCGCGTGATGTTCCGCAACACGCGCGCCTCGCTGCCGGGCTTTCCAAAGCGCCAGGCCAAGCTGCACCCGCTCACCACCGAGGGACACGAACTTACCGCGAAAGTGAAATGGCTCGCCGAGCTGCTGAAGGAACTCGGCTCGGAAAAAATCCTGCTCATCTGCCGCACGCGTGCACTCGTCGAGGAAATCGCCGACCGCATCCAGCGCGCGGTGAAGGTGAACGCAGGCATCTTCCACGAGGGCCTCACGCTGCTCCAGCGCGACCGCAACGCGGCGTTCTTCGCGAGCGACGAAGGCGCGCGCATCCTGCTCTGCTCGGAGATCGGCAGCGAGGGGCGGAACTTCCAGTTCGCGCATCACCTCGTCCTTTTCGATCTGCCGCAAAATCCCGAGCTGCTCGAACAGCGCATCGGCCGCCTCGATCGCATTGGCCAGAGTGCCACGATCAAAATCCACGTCCCGTTCGTGCCCGGCAGCGAGGGCGAAATTTTGGCGCGCTGGTATCACGAGGGGCTGAACGCCTTTGAAAAAAATCCGCACGGTGCGAACGAGATCGCCCGCGACATGCAGGACGATCTGTCCGCGCTGCTCGATGATTTCTCCGCAAAAAAGCTGACCGCATTCCTCAAGCGCACCCGCACGCTGCACTCGAAAGTTGCGGGGAAACTGGAGCGCGGACACGACCGCCTGCTCGAACTCAACTCCTCGAAACCCGAGCGCGCCGCCGCCCTGATCGCACAAATCCGCGCCGCGGACACGGACACCGCTTTCGAGGAATTCTGCGTGCGCCTCCTCGATCATTTTGGTGTGCAGGTGGACGACCTCAGCACCCGCGGCTATCTGCTCAAGCCCGGCCATATGATCACCGATGCGCTCCCGACGCTGCCCGCAGACGGCATGTCCGTGACCTTCGACCGCACGCGCGCACTCAGCCGCGAGGACCTCGGGCTGATGAGCGGCGACCACCCTCTCGTGAGCAGCGCGATCGATCTCCTGCTCGGCTCCGAGCGTGGCAACGCCGCATTCGGCATCTGGAAAAACTCCGGCAGCGAATCCATCCTGCTGGAAATCCACGCCGTCATCGAATGCGTCGCGCCCGCCGCGCTGCACATTGACCGCTTCCTGCCGCCCACGCCGCTTCGCATCGTGATCGATCACGCGATGACCGAACGCAGCGACGACGAAACCGTCCGCACCGCGCGCTTGGAAAAAGGCGACATCTTCCGCCTCCTCGACCGCGGCCCGATGCGCAAGAAACTCCTCCCCGCGATGCACGCCGCCGCGCAGAAGCTTGCGACCGAGCGCATGGCCACCGTCATCGCCGACGCCGTCCAAAAAATGGACGCACAGCTCCAGGATGAAATCGAACGCCTCGAAACGCTGCGCACGATCAACGACCACGTCCGCCCCGAGGAAATCACCGCCGTGCAGACACAGAAAGCCGACCTGAAAATCGCGCTGAACTACGCGCACCTCCGCCTCGACTCGCTGCGGCTGATCCTCGGTCTGAAATAGCGGCCGTGCGGGGGCAAAGTAGCCTCGGCATTCTGCCCGCGACCACCCGCGCGATCCCCGCAATCCGATGCCACATTCATGCCCGCACGCCGCACGCGCTGAAGCGCATGACAACTTTACGCACCGCCTCAGGCCGGGGCCGAGCGTCCGTCGTCCTCGATGATTTCCACCGTCGCACGCCCGCCGTGTTTTGAGGCAGCAGCGTCGAGAAGATTGCGGATCGCGGAGATCGTCTGCCCGTATTTTCCGACCACTTTTCCGATGTCGGATTTGCGCATTTGCAGACGGAAGATCGTCTTCTTCGGCGCGTCCTCGCGGATGATCACCAGCTCATCGGGAAATTCGATGAGCTGCCGCAGGACAAAATCGAGAAAGCGTTCCATGCGGCACTTGTAACCGCGTTGTGTGAAAACGGAAAAGCGGAAAGTTCAGGAACATGCCCAAACTTTCCGCTGAAATTTTTCCAGTAGGCGCGCTCGGGAGAGCGCGGACGCAGGCTTCCGCCCGCGCCTACAAATGCAAACCGCGCTGATTAAGCGGCGGTCGCGGCAGCCTTGCGGACCTTCTTAATCAGGCTGCGCACGGTGTCGCTCGGCTTCGCACCCTGGCCGATCCAGTAGTCGGCGCGGGCGAGATCGATTTTCGCGTTCAGATCCTTCTTCTTCGGATCGTAGTTCCCGATGATCTCGATGAACTTCCCGTCGCGCGGGCTGCGCTGGTCGGTGACGACGACCTTGTAATACGGGGTGTTGGTTGTGCCTTCGCGGCGGAGACGGATTGCGACCATGATTTGTTTTTTGTGCTGCTTGTGTTTTGAAAATTTACTGTCCGCCCCGTTTGAAAAGACCGACGCCCTTGGATTTGGACATCATCTTCTGCATTCGAGGCATTTGCTTCATCATCTTGCGCATCTCATTGAAGCGCGTGATGAGGTCATTCACTTGGGTGACGGTGTGGCCGCTCCCACGGGCGATGCGCTGGCGGCGGCGGGCATTCAGAATGTCCGGCGTCGTGCGCTCTTTCGGAGTCATCGAAAGAACGATGGCCTCGACCCGTTTGAGCTGCTTTTCGTCTAGCGAAAGGTTTTTGAGATTACCCATGCCGGGCAACATGCCAAGGATTTTTTCCAGAGGTCCCAGCCGGCGCATGAATTTGAACTGCTCGAGGAAGTCGTTGAAGTCGAACGTCGCGGTCCGAATCCGCTCCTCCATGCGCTTCGCGTCCGCCTCGTCAATCGCCGCCGCCGCGCTCTCGACGAGCGTGACCACATCGCCCATTCCGAGGATGCGGCCTGCGAGGCGGTCGGGATGAAAGACCTCGAACGCCTCCATTTTTTCGCCCGTGCCGGCGAATTTGATCGGCCGTTTCGTGACCTCGCGCATCGAGAGCGCCGCGCCGCCGCGGGCATCGCCGTCGAGCTTCGTGAGGATGAGCCCGGTGATGTCGAGCGCCTCGTGGAAATGCGTCGCCACGCTCACCGCCTGCTGGCCAGTCGCGGCATCCGCGACGAGCAGGACTTCCTGCGGCTTCAGGTATTCGCGCACGCTGCGGACCTCGGCGATGAGGGCTTCGTCAATTTCCTGCCGCCCCGCCGTGTCGTAGATTTCGACATTGTGCGGATTCTGCGCGAGCCATTCGGCGGCGAGTTTCGTCGTCGCAAGCACGTCCGTCGCGCCCGGCGGCGGGACGAAGACGGGGATCGAAAGCTGCCGTCCGAGCGTCGCGAGTTGCTCGATCGCGGCGGGGCGGTAAAGGTCGAGCGCGATGAGCACGGGAGCCTTGCCCTGCTTGCGCAGGAAGTTCGCAAGCTTGCCGCAAGTCGTCGTTTTGCCCGCACCATTCAAACCGACGACGAGGATGCGCGCGGACCCCGTGAGGTCGAGCGGTGACGCATCGCCGCCGAGCAGCGTCGTAAGTTCGTCGTGGAAAATCTTGACGATCTGCTGCCCCGGCGTGACGGACTTCAGCACCTCCTCGCCAAGCGCCTTCTCCTTCACCCGCGCGATGAAATCCTTCGCGACTTGGAAATGCACGTCCGCCTCCAGCAGCGCCATGCGCACTTCGCGCAGCGCATCGGTGACGTTCGACTCCGAGATCTTCCCCTTCCCGGAAAGATTGCGGAAGACCCCCTGAAGTTTGTCGGCGAGCAGGCTGAACATGAAGGAGCGGAGATTACCGAGGCGCTCGCGCTTGTCCAGCGGGGCTCACGGCGGCTCTGTCCCGCCTTGAAAGTTGAGCGTTTGACGTTGATCCCGCCGAAGGCGTCTCCCGACTGAGGGTGCCGGTTCAGAAACCGAACGGTCCGCTGCGCGGGGCTCAACGCCAAACTTTTAACGTCTAACTTCAAACTCTAAAAGAGGACACTCCGTCACAGTGGCGCTCATCTCTCCCTCCGCCGCAGGCGGTCGAGCGCGACCGCCGCGACGATCACTGCGCCGATGATCACACGCTGCGTCCAGTCCTCCCACGCCATCGCGGTCGCGCCGTTGCGGAGCACGGTCATCATCAGCGCGCCGAGCACTGCGCCGAAGACGCTGCCGCTGCCGCCGTTCAGGCTCGCGCCGCCGATGACCACGGCGGCGATCACGTCGAGCGCGAGATCGGGCGCGCCGGTCGGGTCGCCTTGTGTGAGTCGGGAAAATTGCAACGCGCCCGCGAGGCCGAAGAGCGCGCCCGCGAGCGTGTAGATCGCCACCTGTGTCCACCGCACGCGGATGCCGCAGAGCCGCGCGGTCGCCTCGTTCGAGCCGATGGCGAAGATGCGCCGGCCGAAGACCGTGCGGTTCATCACCACGGCGATGAAAATGGAGAGCCCGATGGCGATCCACACACCGGCGGGCAGCGGCCAAAATTTTCCCGGCTCCTCGACCGCGAGCAGGTTGGTGATCCAATTCTCGCCGGCCTTTCCGTCCAGATTCACCGTCTGATTTTCCGAGCGCCACAGCGCGACTCCGCGGATCACGCTCATCATGCCGAGCGTGACGATGAACGGATTCTGCCGCAGCCCCGCGACGAGCGAGCCGTTCACGCAGCCGACGCATGCGCCTGCGAAAATCGCGATCGCACCCGCGGCGAGCGGCGAGTGTTCGGCGTTCAGCGCCTTTGCGAGGAAGACGCTGCACATCGCCACCGTCGAGCCGACGCTGAGGTCTATGCCGCCGCTCACGAGGATCAAAATCATCCCC
Organism: Chthoniobacterales bacterium; assembly: GCA_038238025.1. GTDB lineage: Bacteria > Verrucomicrobiota > Verrucomicrobiia > Chthoniobacterales > Chthoniobacteraceae > SXWH01. The sequence goes on along the minus strand of JBBRYC010000027.1, from coordinate 49,368 downwards.
AGCGCGCCGACGGACACGATGGCTGTCTGCGTGAGATTTTTTTTCCACGAGCCGCCGGTGATGAATGAATTCAGCCCGCTGAACGCCTCGTCCGGCTGCGCGCGCATCTTTGAAAACGCATCGCTGAACGCGACGCCCTCGTGCTGCTGCTGGTAGTCACGCACGTCCTTCCACGCGAGCAGCGCGCAGAAAAGCCCGACGACCACCGCGAGTGCGAGGACCGGGCTGAGCAGCGAGGTGATGCGGCGGAGGACGTTCATGCGGGGTGGGAACGTAAGTCTGCGGGCGGGTGTGTTGTCGAGCGTGAGCGGAGGGAGGCTGCCTCGTCTTTAGAAGTTAAGAGTTAAATGTTAGATGTTAGACGTTCAGCCCCGCGCAGCGGCCGAACAGTTTCCGAACGCGTGTCTCCAACCGGGAGGTGCCTTCGGCGGGATCAACGTCTAACATTTAACTCTTAACTTCTAAAAAGGAGACGGCCCGCCTCCTTCCGTCGGCGGCTACGGAGTCGAACCGATCGCCGCCTCCATGAGCGTGTGCTCGGTCCATTCCGCGGCGGGGCGCACGCTGGCGAGGCGTCCGCGGCACATCACGCCGATGGTGTCGCACACGCCGAGCAGTTCCGGGATGTAGCTGCTCACGAAAAGCACCGCGCGGCCTTGCGCCGCGAGTTCGCCGATGAGCCGGTAAATCTGCGCCTTGCTGCCGACATCAATCCCGCGCGTCGGCTCGTCGAGCAGCAGGATTTTCGCGTCGTGATGCAGCAGGCGGCCCAACGCGATCTTCTGCTGGTTGCCGCCGGAGAGTTCGCCGACGGGCTGCTCCGGGTCGCGCGCGCGCACGTCGAGTTTTGCAATCCACTGCTGCGTCACGGCGCGCTCGCGTCCGCGGAAAAGCCAGCCGCCGCGCGCGACCGGGCGCGTCGCGGTGAGATTTTCCGACAGCGGGCGCCGCAGCATGAGGCCCTCCTCTTTCCGGTTCTCGCTGAGAAGGCCGACGCCCTGCGCGAGCCGGCGCGACGGTGATGTGGAAGATTCCTCGCGCCCGAAAACTGCCACGCGATCCGCGCCGAGCGCGTCGAGTCCGAAAATCCGCCGCAGAAGTTCCGTCCGCCCCGCACCGACGAGGCCGAACAGCCCGAAGATTTCGCCGGAGCGGACCGCGAGCGGAGCCGCTGGCAATGTAGCGCCGACCAGTGGTCGGCCCGAGGCGTCCGCATCGGGAGACGTGTTTGGAGTCTGTGCGCTTTCTGCTCCGCGCCATCCCGCCGGCTGCGCCCGTCCTGCCTGCCGACGGGTCGTCGGCGCTACAGTCGTCGGCGCTACATTTGCCCGCCTCCTTCCGTCGTCGGCTGCAGACGACTCCGCCTCCGCACGCAGCACCACCGCCCCGCACTCATGCGCGATTTTCGGATACAGCTCGCTCACCTCGCGCCCGACCATGAGCCGGATGATGTCCGCGAGCGGCGTCTCCGCCATCGTGCCCGAATCCACGCTCTCGCCGTCGCGCAGCACCGTGAAGCGGTCGCACACGCGCCGGCATTCCTCGAGGAAATGGCTGATGTAGATCACGCCCGTCCCGCGCGCCTTCAGTCGCGCGATGACGGCAAAGAGCCGCTCCGCATCCGCCTGCGTGAGGCTGCTCGTCGGCTCGTCAAAAATGATCACCCGCGGCTCCCCCGCCAGCGCGCGCGCGATTTCCACGAGCTGCTGCTCGGCGATGGAAAGCGAACCCACCGGCGCATCGAGCGGCAGATCGCCGTGGCCGAGTTCCGCAAGTGCGCGCCGCGCCGTGTCGCGCATCGCGTCGCGCCGCAGCCAGCCCCAGCGCGACGGCTCCGCGCCGAGCGTGATGTTCTCCGCCACGCTCAGATCGCGCGCGAGATTCAGCTCCTGGTAAATCATCGCCACGCCCGCGCGCCGCGCCTCGAGCGGAGTGCGCGGCGCAAACGGCTGCCCGTCGAGTTCGATGCGCCCGCTGTCCGCCTCGTGCGCGCCGCTGAGGATTTTCATCAGCGTGCTCTTCCCCGCGCCATTCTCGCCGATGAGCGCATGCACCTCGCCCTCCGCCACCGCGAGCGAAACACCCCGCAGCGCCGCCGTCGCGCCGAAGCTCTTGCGGACATCCTGGAGGAGGAGGCGGTGGGACATTTGAGTGGTACCCTACTTTGAAATCTCAGCGGCGATTGCAGCAAACTGCTCGGCCTTCCCGGAATAAACTGCAGGGAACCGATCCAGACTGCGTGCGATCTTCGCGGACGAAGGGCACACCCATTCAATCAGCGTGTGAATGTCCGAATGTTTCTTTTCAAGGTCTTGCCAGTGCCAGATTGAATGATGATGAAGGGCTGCGTTTCTTAATTTTCGGACTGTGCTCATGCGTGCGGAGGCTTCGGAGCGCGTACGGATGGTGCGCGGCATATTTGGGAACACTCCCATGATGATTTTGTGCCACAAGCGATCGTATCGAACGTCCAGCAGGCTTGTCCAAAAACCGAAGCTCAATTCAGCAACCAAAAACGATTCCGTCAGAGGCTTCACCGTTTTTCTCAGTCCATCCTTCGCTTTTGTAATCCGCTCTTTTTCCGGGGCAAAAAGAAAGGCAGGTTCTGCCTTCAGCCATTCCGGCATACCGATCGCGGCGGCAATTTCGGAATGAACCGAGTTGCGAAATCCCACTTCGAGAATTTGAAGCACCGGATAAAGGGCCTCACAGAGCGCGATGTTCCAGAGGTATCGGCACAGCGCGCCTTGCTCCCCGCCTCCAGTCTGCCTGTAAGAATTGAGGCGCGAAAGGGAGAGTGAACGCTCCAGTTTCGGAAAAAAATCCATTGATTCTCAGCGGTATTGCGACGATGACTTTTTCACAGTCCGGGGGCTAATTCCTCTCCCAACGCGCAAGCGGTGGTGATGAACCCCCGGTCTCTTTTTGTACTGTGCTTTTCTGAGGTGCGCGCCGCTGAGGATTTTCATGAGCGTGCTCTTGCCCGCGCCATTCTCGCCGATGAGCGCATGCACCTCGCCCTCCGCCACCGCGAGCGAATCGCCCCGCAAAGCCGCCGTCGCGCCGAAGCTCTTGCGGACATCCTGGAGGAGGAGGCGGTGGGACATTTGGGGTTTTGGTTCCGTGAAAGTGACGGGCTGGGTGCGATTCATCAGCGCCGCTGTTCTTGCATGCAAATCACAGCGACGCAGCGAAGCACGAAGGAAAAAGGGAGCGCACGCTTCCAGCGTGCAGTGTCCGGCATCCTTGCCGGACACACGACGCGCGCACGTCGCACCATCCCCGCGACCGTAGATCCGATGCCGCCCGATGGTCTGCGCAGGATGCGCAGACCGGCACGCTGGAAGCGTGCGCTCCCGTTTCGCTGCGAGATTCGCGCGCCTGTCGTTGATTGAACGCAACAGACAACCTTCCTGAATGGCAAAGTCGTGTGCCCCGGTTGCACGAGACTCAAGATTCGTATCTTCATCATCGCTGCTGTTCCTGCACGCGCACAGGTGCTGCGGGTGGATTCGAGTCGTCCATCCTGAGCTTCTTGAATTCATCGTCTGGGACTACACCGGTGGTGAAGTCGCTAAACACGACGAGCCAAACATTTTTCCAACGCGCCGGAGATCTCACGATTACTGCTTTTTGTTGTCCGGAGGAACTCAACCAACTCGCTTCCGGCGCTTCGGTGATCGGAATGGTTGCTGTGACGACTTCGTCGCCTTCTCGATGTCCTGAGTAGTAAATCCACGGTTCGTCCTGAAGTCGGTATTTTGCGAGGAAAAGGGCTGATCCGATCGCGTAGCGTGGAACCGTTTGCGCAAGCGTCGCTGGAAGATTGCCTCTGTGATCGGCTGCATACATTTTTAATACGACCGCCACCTTATTGATGTTTTTTTGACTCTCACCCAACGGGTCAAAGTTCGGCAAAGGGCCGATTGAACGGTAAATCAAGAATGCGATGAGAAAGACGAGAAACATCATCTGAGCCGAGTAGTGTTTTTGCTCAGGCCAAATCTTCAACTTCCTTAACGCCAAGAATAGGATCACTGGGCCAATTAGGAATAAGAGGAACACTGGAATGTCCTTGTCCTGAAGAACTCCAAATATCGCACTCATCACCACTGTGCCGTCCCCGCTCATTTCAAATACCTCTCCAGCGGGGGCCGGAGGAGTTCGGCGTTGGCGGGGGCGGCCATGTTTTCCTTCGTCACCACGACCACGCCGGTATCAATGCGCTTCTCGACGGGTTTGCCTTGCAGGTGCGCGACGAGCGCCTTGAGCGCGTCGCCGCCGATGCGCATCGGGTTTTGCAGCACGAGTCCCTGCACGTCGCCTTTTTCCAGATCCACGACGCTCTGCGTGCCCGCGTCGAAGCCGACGATTTTCACCTGCCCGCCGGTGCGGCCGATTTCGCGCAGCGCCTTCGTGACTGCGGTCGTCACCGGCTCGCAGGGGCAGAAGACGCCGTCCACTTCCTTGCCAAAACGGTTCAGGAGATTCTGCGCCTTCGCGTAGGCGCTGTCGCGCGTGGAGCCGGCGAACTGGTCCGACGAGATGAGCGTGATGCCGGGGAATTTTTTCATCACGTCGAGGAAGCCCGCCTCGCGCTCCTCGGTGCTGTTCGAGCCGATCATGTAGCGGAGCAGGATGACTTTTCCCTTTTCGCCGAGCTGCTTCGCGAGCGCCTCGCCGCCGAGCTGGCCGCCCTTGAAATTGTCCGTGGCGACATAGCTCACGATCTGGTCGGTCTTCACGCCGCTGTCGAAGACGACCACGGGCACCTTCGCCTTCGCCGCGGAATTCACCGGGCGCACGAGCGCCTGCGAATCGAGCGGCGCGAGGCAGATGCCGCTGACCTTGCGCGCGGTGAAATTCTCCACGAGCGCGATCTGCTGGTCGCGGTCGTCCTCCTTCAGCGGGCCTTTCCAGATGAGGTCCACGGTGATGCCCTCGGCCTTCAGTTCCTCGACGGCGCGCAGCCCACCCGCATGAACGCTTTTCCAAAACTCATGCGTGGTCCCCTTCGGGATCATCGCGATGGTGTATTTCTCCGCGGCGAAAGTGACGCTGGCGAGGGACAGGAGGGCGGCGAGAGTCGGGAGGAACTTCATGCCGGGCTTTTACGCAGGCGGCACCCGCGCGGCAAGCCGTGTGGTGCGGCGGGCTTCCCGCTACGTCTCCCGTCGAACGAAGGGTCGCGTGGCTCCGGAGGTAGGACTCGAACCTACAACCACACGATTAACAGTCGCGTGCTCTACCATTGAGCTACTCCGGAATCGCCGTTTGCGGGGCGCGGAAACTACCGGGCACGGCTCGCACGGCAAGCACTTTTTGCAGTGCGGCGTTTCTGCGGAAACAGGAGTGGCCTCCCCATCCCTCCGATGAACCGGATGATGTCTGCCAATCCCCGAACTGGCTGAAACGCGCCCCGGCTTTGACGCCCTTCCCGACCGGCAAGCCGGCGTCATCCGTATGAGATGACTCCGCCAGCCAGCCTATTCGACCGCCGTTGGCCAGCCGGGCCGGGCCGGATTGCTCACGGCCGCGGGAGGGCTGGCAGCCAATTTTTCCGCGTGTCCGCGGTCATCGCCGACTTGCCCTGAGCAGCCGGCTTGGCCTCACGCTTTGCCGGCTGCGGAGGTTTCTTCACCGCGATCTTTTTTCCCGCATTCGGGAGGGGCATAGCTTCGGGCAAAGCGGGGTTCAGCGGATCCTGCAAAGAAAACAGGCCGAGATCCTGTATCACGAGCTGCCCGCCGCCGTTCCCCGCCGGTTGCGAGCCTTGCATCGGACCGAGTTCCTTCAGCGCCCTGGCATGGTCGTCCTGGACTTTTCGGAGAAAGTTCTCCGCATGTTCCAGTGCGGCTCGCGCAGTATCCACTTCCTTGGCCAGCGTCTGCACATCCGCAGCCGTGACCGGGGCAATGTCCGATTCCGTGGCCGATGCCTGCACAGTTCCGTCCGTGACAGGAACCCTGGCATCCGTTCCGAGCGCGGCGAGGGAGGCGTCGAATTTGGTCTTCAAGGCCGCAAGATTTCCCTTCGCGAAATCGCGGCGCTCTGCGGCCAGCTTTGCCACCTCGTCGTAATTGTCGAGAATGGCCACCCGGTGGGCATCCACCACCATGCTTCTCTCGTTCATGCCGTTATATGCATTGGGAGAAGACGCCGGTGCCGCCTTTGCGCCACGCAACGCTCCCTCGGATTTTTCCAGCGTCTTTCTCGCCGTATCGAGCTTCTTCTGCATTTCCGCCCTCTGCTCGGCCGTCGAGTCCGAATCGGGGTAAAGGACAGCGCCCTGCAACTGATACACAGTGATGATATCGTTCTGGTATATTTTGCCAAGAATCTCCAGGGATTCTGCGGCAAAGTTTGTCTTGGCCTGCTTCTTCACCGCCGCCACCAACTCGTCTTGATCCTCATGGAGCGGGATCGGCCAGGAGCGTCCGAGCGCCTTGCTTTCGAGGTCAATGATTTCCCGTCTTAGCTCCTCATAGACTGAGTTAAAGTGCCCCTTTCCAACGCGGGTGAGTGCTCCGTAATCGTCCCTGTCCCCATACTTGTAATCTTCCTTTGCCCGGTAAGTCCTTGCCACCGCGTCGGCCGCACCCACTTCGCGCCATGCCGAATCCCGTTTCATGGGCCAGAATATCCTCTGGAGGAGGGATCCTGCATCCTTGATGTACCACCGCGTATTCATGTGCGCCATGATCGCCATGTCGTGCACGAGCTTCCTCCCTGCTGGTGCCTTCTCCATGCGGTTGTTCGCAAAAGTCTGCGAGGCCACCTGCAAGTCGCGTTCATTCACGACGACCGTGATCAGGGCGGGAAATGTCGTCGGCAGCAGGACGTTCGCCGTGCGTGCCTGCTTCGCCGCAGGATCGGACTGCGCCTGAAAGGATGGTGAAAACCGGAAGCCAAACGTCCCGCCCGATGTATAGGAATTCACCACCGGGATCGGCGTCACGGTCTTTAGGTCACGGGCATAAGTCTTCACGAAGGTAAATACGTCCCTTGCGCTCAGTTTGACGCTATTCGCCGGAAGCGCAGCGGTCAGATCAAACATTAGTTGCGTCATGTCCTTCTGAGTCCTGGACATTTCGATCGTCTGCGCATCCACCAGCGGAAGGACGCTGAAGACAGTCGGCTCCCGCCGGGCCGCCCGGGAGAGGGATTTGCCCTCGCACATGTCGTAGTATTCCATCGAGGCCGAGCAGTCCGCGATATAGTTTTCCTTAGTCCGCCAGCCGGGGTTGCACGAGACCTGCACGATCACAAAGAACACCCTGTTGTAATTCCGGATGCCCTGAGCATTGGACATCCGGGAATAGATCTTCTGCCGAACCACATTGTCCTGCACCTCCCGCATCGCCGCCGCGATGCTCTTCACCGGCGACTTGGAGCCAGGCTTCGCATCTGCCGCCACCTTTGCCTCCGTCACCTTTGCCTCCGCTGCCGCCGCCTCCGCGGCGTTCTTGGCGATCTTCGCCTGGAGCACAGCGGAATTCGCCGCCACTTCGGATGCCTGCGCCTTTAGTGCAGACTCCTCAGCCTCAGCCGCAGCTTTCTCAGCATTCTTGTCATTCTGCCCGCCGGCCACATTCGGCGGAGTCAAACCCGCGGGGGCAACCGGCTTGGGAGCCGGGGACGTAACGAAGGTGGCGGATGCCGTGAGGCTGTTCTCGATCGTGCGCGACGTTCTTATGTCCACCGTCCCCTGCTTGTCTTCCCGTGCCCCTTTCCACATGTCGGGTATGGACACAAAGTTATCCGGCACCTTGAAAGCGCCGGGTTCGAACACCGCTATCGGTGCCGAGATGGTCGTCATCCCCCACTCCTCGACTTTCTTATGAAGGCTATCGAGAGCCTTCGTGGCCTCCCTTATCAGCGCGCTCCCATCTTCCCTGGTACGGATCACGACTGTGCTGGCCTTCCCTCGATCAGGCTTTGCATTTTCGTCCGGCAGGCAGAGCTTGCTGCTCCGCACCGGCGGTCGCATATCCGCGCCCGCCTGGGCAGGCATCGCCTGCGTCAGCACGGCCAGCGCCGTCAGCGCGGCGACAGACTTTTGCAAAATGGTGGCTCGGAATGATTCGTGGCGGGGATTCATGGTTGTGATTGTCTGGCCTGAGTAGATTGGTTCTGCCGGTTCACCCTTTATCGAAAGGAGAGATGAATTTTTCCACTTGGTATTGCAATATCGAATTTCTGCGCGCCTCAGTTACAACTCCTGCGGTCTCGTGAGCCGTCGTTTCGTCGGAATAAGCAATGGCTTTCACGCTGTTGCGCGAGGCTAAGCAAGGCGTGCAATGAAAGTCACTTTTCCGCGGAGGAAGCGCCGTATTTCAACACTGAGGCGCGCAGATGGAAAAAGGAATCCCCGTGAGAAACTCCCTGTTCACCGGGCACCTCGCCGTCGAAGCGCGATCCCCGATGATTGAAAAAATGAACATTGGAAAATCCTCCGGGGCATATTTCGACGGCGGCGGCGCAGCCACGGCGGCGCGCATCACTGCCCGGGCTTCGGGGTCTTTCCGCCGCTGAAAATGCGCTTCAGCACGCCGGGCTTTGGCGTCGGTATCGGCGTGGGCTTTGCAGCTTTCCCGGCAGGCCGTCCCGCGCCCGCGGCTGACGCAGGCGGCGCGAGCAGCTCGACGGCGGGTGATTTTTCAAAGCCGTCTGCGCTCATCACCGCGCCCCGCGTCGCGTTCACCGTGAGGACTCCGAGTTGATCGCCCACCGCATCGAGCACGGTCACTTTCCACGCGGGCGCATTCGACGCCGCGTCGCGCGCGAGTTCGTAGTTCAGCGAGCCGGCCTTTGCACCGTTTGCATCCGCAAATGCCGCGGCGAGCTTCGCGACGTGCGCGGAGTCCACCCTCACCGTGTCCGCGCCGATCACGTCCGCGGGCTTCAGCGTGTCGGCAAATTGCGAGAGCGTGCGCGAAGTCACAAACTTCCCGTTGGCCACGACAAACTCGCGCATGCCGCGCTCCTGAACCGGATCATGCACGAGCAGATACCAGCGCTCCGGCGCAGGCGTGCCCTCGCGCGCCTCGATGCGCGCGAGGCGTTTCGCGGCGTCCGGCGGGATCAATTTGAGCGCGTCGAGCGCAGTGCCGCCGCCCTGTGCGGCGGCGGTGGAGACGGACAGGAGGAAAAAAAGAAGCGCACGGAGATTCACGTCGGGAAGCGTAGCCGGGGCCGCGGCACATTTCCACACATCCGTTTGTGGCCGCATATCATTTCGCGTGCCGTGATTCGATCAGCCCGCTGCGGAAAATTCCTCGACGGCGCGCGCGCGGCTTGCGCACCGTTGCGGCATGATCATCAAGCCGAAGATTCGTGGGTTCATTTGCATCACGGCGCATCCGGATGGATGCGCAGCGCATGTGCGGCAGCAGGTGGATTATGTGAAATCGAAAGGGGCGATCGCGGGTGCGCCGAAGCGTGTGCTCGTGATCGGCGCGAGCACGGGCTATGGGCTGGCTTCGCGCATCGCGCCGGCGTTTGCGGGCGGCGCGGCGACGATTGGCGTGTTTTTTGAAAAGCCGAGTGAGACGGATCGCACGGGTTCGGCGGGGTGGTACAATTCGGTGGCGTTTGAGCGCGAGGCGCACAGCGCGGGGCTGTATGCGAAGAGCATCAATGGCGACGCATTTTCCGACGCGATCAAGGAACAGGTGATCGCGATGATCAAAGCCGACCTTGGGAACGTGGATGCGGTGATCTATTCGCTCGCTTCGCCTCGGCGCACGCATCCGAAGACGGGCGTCGTCCACAAGAGCACGCTGAAGCCGCTCGGCGCGGCTTACACGAACAAGACGGTGGACACGGACAAGGGTACTGTGAGCGACATCACGATCGAACCCGCGAACGATGCGGAGATCGCCGACACGGTGGCGGTGATGGGCGGCGAGGATTGGGAAATGTGGATGGATGCGCTCGATGCCGCGGGCGTGCTCGCGCCGGGCGTCGTCACCGCTGCATACAGCTACATCGGGCCGGATCTCACGTGGGCGATTTACCGGAATGGCACGATCGGCCGTGCGAAGGAGCACCTTGAGGAGACTGCGGATCGCATTTCCGCGAAGCTCGCGAAGCACGAAGGCCACGCGTGGGTGAGCGTGAACAAGGCGCTCGTGACGCAGGCGAGCAGCGCGATTCCCGTCGTGCCGCTCTACATTTCGCTGCTCTACCGTGTGATGAAGGCGAAGGGACTGCACGAGGGTTGCATCGAGCAGATCTACCGGCTCTTCGCCTCGCGCCTCGCGCCGTCCGCGAATCCGCAGCCAGACGAGGAGGGGCGCATCCGCATTGATGATTGGGAAATGCGCGCCGACGTGCAGGCCGAGGTCGCCGCGCTCTGGCCGCAGCTCACGACGGAGACGCTGCCGACGCTCAGCGACATCGCGGGATATCGCGCGGAGTTTCTGCGGCTGTTTGGTTTTGGAATGGAAGGCATCAATTACGACGCCGAGGCCGAACCGCTGCAGCCGATGCCGAGCGCGGTGTGATGTGGCTTCGCGTGCTTGCGAGGAAATCACGGACGACTACACTGCCGACATGGCAACCATCGCAGAAGTTGAGCGCCTCGCCTTTGATCTGCCCGATTCCCAGCGGGCTGTTCTCGCAGCGCATTTGCTGAGATCGCTTCCGCCCGTCCTGCACGATGACGACGAAGGCGTCGCGGAGGCATTGCGTCGCGACGCAGAATTCGATGCGGATCCGAACATCGGCATCACGCTCGAACAACTCGACCAGCAGATCAGTGCCCGCCATCGGTGATGCGGCTCGTCCTGCATCCTGGGGTTCGCGCCGATGTCCACGAGATCATGGAGTATTACGAACGTGTCGCTGACGCAGGACTTGCGGATGATTTCTACGGCGAGTTACGGAGTTTCATGCTGGCGGCGGCGGAACGTCCGGAATCGTTTTCAATCCGCGAGCGCGATCTCCGCAGAGTGAACCTGCACCGCTTTCCTCATCATTTTCTCTTCCGCATCGTCGGCGACTCGGTGCGGATTCTCGTCGTGCGGCATCATCGCAGACATCCATCGCTTGGCATGCAGAGGCGTTGACGCATCCGACGATTGCACCGTAGCAAACCCACTCACAAATCCCCCCACGAACTCGCACACTCCGGGGTTCTCGATTCACCCATCACCACGCACCCATGACGCACCGCATCGCTTCTCTCCTGCTCGCCAGCCTCATCGCATCGTCCGCATTTTCCGCCGAGTGGCCCGAGTGGCCCGAGTGGCGCGGGCAGGGCGGGCAGGGACACGCTTCGGCGAAAGGACTGCCCGCCATGTGGAGCGAGACGAGCGGTGTCGCTTGGAAAACGAACATCCCGGGCCGCGGCTGGTCTTCGCCCGTCGTGGATGGAAAACAAATCTGGCTCACCACCGCCATCGAGACACCTGCTTCGCCCGAGGACGCCAAGCGCCGGCTGAAGGCGAACACCGGCGGACAGCCCGTCACGCTCCTCGATAAAGTCGAGCTGCGCGCCGTGTGCGTGGACCGCGACACGGGCCGCATCGTTCACGACGTGCTGCTGCTCACCGAGCGCGAGCCGCAGTGGGTGCATGAGCTGAACAGCTACGCGTCGCCGTCGCCAGTCATCGAGGACGGACGGCTGTATTGCCACTTCGGCACCTTCGGCACCGTGTGCGTGGACACGGCGCGCGGCGCGATCCTTTGGAAAAACACGGGCCTCCACATCATGCACGAGAACGGCCCCGGCAGTTCGCCTGTCGTCTGGAAGAACCTCCTTATCTTCCATCTCGACGGCAGCGACACGCAGTCCATCGCCGCGCTCGACAAGGCCACGGGCAAGCTCGTTTGGAAAACGAATCGCACGGGGAAAATGAACGGCAATCCCCAGCTCAAGAAATCCTACGGCACGCCCATCATTCTCGAAACCGCCGGCAAGGCCGAACTCATCTCCCCTGCCGCCGACTGGCTCTACGCGTATGATCCCGCGAGTGGACGCGAACTTTGGAAAGTCCCGTACGGCCATCTCGGCTTCTCCATCAGCCCGCGCCCCGTCGCCGGCCACGGGATGATCTTCATGAGCACCGCCTTCATGAAGCCCGAGGTGCTCGCCATCCGCGACGGCGGCACTCACGAGATCGCATGGCGCTACGCAAAGGGCGCACCGAGCATGCCTTCGCCGCTGCTCGTGGGCGACGAGCTCTACATCGTGAGCGACGGCGGCTTCCTCACCTGCCTCGACGCCAAGACCGGCGCGGAAAATTACCGCGAGCGGCTCGGCGGCGACTACAGTTCCTCGCCGATTTTTGCCGACGGCAAAATCTACATCGCCAGCCGCACCGGCCTCACGACCGTGATCAAGCCGGGCAAAAAATTTGAGGCGCTCGGCAAAAATCAGCTCCCTGGAAAAATCATGGCCACCCCCGCCGCCGTGGACGGCTCGCTCATCCTCCGCACCGACGGGGCGCTCTGGCGCATCGGCGGGACTGCGAAGCCGTAGCCGCCGACGGCAGGAGGTGGGCCATCTTTCCGCCGACAGCTTTTTCGGTCGCCGTCCGTCGTCCCTCGTTTGATCAGCCCGCCTCCTGCCGTCGGCAGCTACGGAGGTTGCGTTTGCCCCCGGCGCGGTGAACTGATACCGACCCTGCCCGTGACGCTGCCCGTGATTTATCCAATTCAGATTCTCGCCGATGGCGGCGGACTTTTCTATGCGCTGCACAATTCGACGTGGCCGGGGCTCATCGTGCTCGGCGCGCTCTTCTTTGCATCGGTGATCTCGTGGTCGGTGATGATCACAAAGTTCCGCATGCTGCGCAAATCGCGCGAGCGGCGGATGGATTTTCTCGATGCATTCCGTGCGGACCGGCAGCCGCTGAGCCTGTTTCAGAGCGGCGCGCGCTTTTCCGGTGCGCCGGTTTTTGCGGTGTATCAGGCGGGATGCCGCGAGCTGAGTTTCCAGATGCTCGGCTCGGCGGAGGTGGATGAGACTTTTGCCGCGCGACTGGAGACCGCGCCGAAGATTTCCCCCGCGCAAATGCGCATGGTGCAGACCGCGATGGAGCGCTGCGTGGGCGAGACGGCACTGAAACTCGAATCGCAGATGGTGCTGCTCTCGACCGCTGTGAGCGGTGCGCCATTCCTCGGCCTGCTCGGCACGGTGTGGGGCGTGATGGACACGTTCAGCGACGTGGCCACCGCGGGAAAAGCGAACCTCGCGGCGATGGCACCCGGTGTTTCTGCCGCGCTCATCACGACGGTCACCGGCCTGCTCGTCGCGATCCCCGCGATGTTCGGCTACAACTGGCTCATCACGACACTGCGCGGGATGATCGTGGAGCTGGACAATTTCGGCGCGGAACTCGCGAGCGCCATCGAGCACAAATACGTGGACCACGGCGAGAGGAGGCTCTTTCGCTAAGATGGCTGATTGTGTGGAAATGACGAATGACGAATGCCGGATGACGAATGACATGCAGCGCCGTGTCGTTCGTGAGTCGTGCGGTGTCGCTTCTTCGTCATTCGTCGTTCGTCATTCGTCATTCTGACCATGCGCCGCTTTTCCGACCGCCATGCACTGCAGACACTCAGCGAACTGAACGTCACGCCGCTGCTGGATCTCGCATTCGTGCTGCTGATCATTTTCATGATCACCACGCCGCTCATGGAAAACAGCACCGACCTCGTGCTGCCGAGCGGCGAGGCGAAGCAGGCGGCGAACGCCGACACCGTGCGCACGGTCTCGATTCACGCGGACCAGACCATCACGCTGAACGACGAATTTGTGACCGCCGATCTCCTCGCAACAAAGCTCGCCGCACAGCTCGAATCGCAGCCGGAACTCGGCGTGCTCATCCGCCCGCACCGCGATCTGCCGGTGCAGAAATTTTCCGAGGTGCTCGACGCGGTGAAGCGCGCGGGCGTGAAGCGCATCGGCTTTGTGCAAACCACGAAGGAGTGACGCACGATGCGCGACGAACCACTGACATTGCCAGGTGAGGAGCATGGGGGATTTCGGAAAAATTTCCTGCTCGTGCTTGCTGCGCACGTCGCGTTCATCGCGCTCGCGTGGGTCGGTGGCAGGTGGCTTTTCAAGCCGCACAAGCCGGAACAGATCACATGGCTCGATGGCGGCGGCGAACTTGGCTCCGCAGCCGCGCTCCCGCTGCCGGAAAGCGGCGACACCCGGCCCCCGGTGAAGCTGCCGCAGCCCGATGGGGACATCCTGCCGCCGCTGCCGCAACTCACGCCGGAGCCGGTCACGCCAAAGGCAACCGACGATCTTGCGCTTTTCCCGAAGGCAACGCCGACGCCCACACCGCGCCCAAGGCCGACGGCGACACCGGCACCGAAACCAACCGCGACCCCGCGGCCGAAACCGGCAGTGCCCAAGCCGTCACCGGAACCGACGGCGAAGCCAAAGCCAAAGCCGGTGGCATCGGCGGCATCGCCGACACCCGCAAAGACTGTCGCGAAAATCGCGACGCCGAGCGCCGGCACGAAACCCGCGGATCCAAAGATCACCGACTCGAATGCAAAGCCGCAGGGCGCGGGGACCGGCACCGGAAATGCGAAGTCCGGCACGGGGAACGCGACGAACGCGGGCACGAAAGGCGGCCCCGGCGCGGCGGGCGGGACGACCGCGGCGCTGCAAACGTATTTCAGCAAAGTGGAGCCGGTGATTCACCGCGAGTGGAAGCCGCCGCAGACGGTCGTGAGCAGCAGCCGCGAGGTGGAGGCGCATGTGCGCCTGCGCGTGGCGGCGGACGGCACCGTGGAGTCGCTCAAGCTCGTGAAGCCGACCGGCAACGTCGAGGTGGACAAGTCCATCGAGGACGCGCTCCAGCGTGTGAAGAAGCTCGAACGTCCGCCGGCGGAACTGCTGAAGAACGGCGTGCTCGAGGCATCGGTGGAGTTCGTTCTCGAAATCTGATCGCGTCCGCACCGCGGATGGTTTTGAAAACACTCGCACGAAAGTCCGCGGAGGCAGGCGCAGTGGGCTCCTTTGCATCTGCTCGAAGGCCGAAGCCGCCGCGCTGCGCTGCGTGGCACGGGCGTCCCGCCCGTTCATGGGCGGGACGCCCATGCCACTTTTCAAAGTAGTCCACTGCCGACGCAGGCGTTGACTTGCATGACACTGAGCCGTAACGTGCGCTTGTGAAACATTTCACAAAGTCCAAAGCTAGCACTCCCGGTGCAACTGAAGGCGTAAGCAAGACCGAGGCGCTCAAGCAGACCTTCGAGCTGATCAACTCCGAACTCTACGCCGTCGAAGAGCGCATCCGCGCGCAGGCGCGGGCCTTCGATCCGGCGGTCGAGGGCTACGTGGCGTATGCGGTCGAGAGCAGCGGCAAGCGGCTGCGCCCGGCGCTCGCGCTCATCGCGGGCGGCGCGACGGGGAACATCGGGCCGGATCATTTCGACCTCGCCGTGGTCGTGGAACTCATCCACGCCGCGACGCTCGTGCATGACGACATCCTCGACAGCGCGGACACGCGCCGCGGGAACCCGACGGCAAACGCGAAGTGGGGCAACGCGCTCTCGGTCCTGCTCGGCGACTGCCTTTTTTCCCACGCGCTGAAGCTCGCGGCTGGCTTCCGCAGCAGCGAAATGATGCGCCGCATGGCCGAGGCTGCGAACGAGGTGTGCTCAGGCGAAATCATCCAGACGCAGCGGCGCTTCGATCTGAAGCTCTCGGTGCCAGACTACTACCGCATCATCGAGATGAAGACGGGCGCGCTCTTCGCGGTGGCGACGGAACTCGGGGCTTTTCTGAACGAGGCGACGCCGTCGGTCATCGCCGCCATGCGCACGTTCGGGCTGAAATTCGGGACGGCATTCCAAATTTACGACGACGTGCTCGATCTCGCGGGCGATGAGGCAAATGCCGGAAAAACGCTCGGCACCGACTTGCGCAAAGGGAAGCTCACGCTGCCGATTTTGTACCTCCTCCAGCACAGCGAACCCGACGAGCGCGAGCGCATCTGCGCGATCATCCTCGACGGCAGTGACGAGGAGATCGCCGCGCTGGTGAACAAGGCGAAGCAGACAGGCGCGATCAACAATGCCGTGAGCACCGCGCGCCGGATGCTGCGCGAGACGGAGGAGCAGCTCCGGATCATCCCGGCGAACAAATATCACGACGCGCTGAAGGGCCTCATCCGCACGCTCGACGGAATGCTCGGGCAGTTTGCCGACTGAGCGCGACGGTACCGGCGGCAGGGCAGCCGCATGAAAAATCACGAGGGCAGGTGCGCGGCAAAAGGCGGGGGATTTAACGTCTAACGTCGAACGCCTAACTCCTAACACTTAAGGGTGAAATCCTGCTCCGCGGAACTGCTTCCTCTAAATGTCAGGAGTTAGGCGTTCGACGTTAGATGTTAAAGCCCAGCAGCGCACCGAAGCGTTGCGTGCGATTCGAAGCACGCTTGACGGGATCATCTCTGCATCGGGGTTTGACTCCGCGCGCGGCGTGGCGTTCCCTTTTCCGCAGCGTCCCAACATGAAGCTCCCCCTCCTCCTCCTGCTCGCCTGCAATGCGCTGGCGCTCGCCGTCGAGCGGCCGAGCGGGTTCCTCGGCATCGCGTGGGGCGCGTCGCCCGAGGAGGCAAAGCGCGTCCTGCAAAAGCGGCCCGGCGTCACGTTTCCCGAGAACGCGGACGACTACAAAATCGAGCTGACGGGCGGTACTTTCGCGGGGCAGCCGGTGACGAAGTGGGTGATCGAATTCCCGGACCGCAAGTTTGCGGCGGCCACCGTCACCCTGAAGACCGACACGAATGGTGGCGCGGTTTACAAGGAATTCCGCGCCCAGCTCGTCTCGAAATACGGCTCCGCGACGACCGACAAGAAGACCGGCGGCACGACGAAAAAGGGTGCCCAGCCGCAGCCGGCGACGAGCGCGGCGATTTGGAAATTCACGCCGAACATGAAGGATAAAAACAGCGTGCTCATCTCCGCGGAAATTGCAGGCGCGACGATGAAGGGGAACGAGGAGACCGGCGGCACGGTGACGATCAAATACGTGAATGAGACGCTCACCGGCGCGGCAGCGGCAGCGAACGGAAAGCCCGCGCCAAAGACGACCGCGCCTGTGAAAAAGGAAGACCTGTAGGGCACGGCGAATCCGCGGCACATGGGCTCGCTCAAAATCCACGAACTGCCCGAGCAGGAAAGGCCGCGCGAAAAACTGGCCGCACACGGCGCCGCCGCACTCTCGGACAGCGAGCTGATCGGCATTTTGCTCCGCACGGGAATCCCCGGCGCGAACGCCGTGGACATCGGGCGGCAGATGATTTTGCACTTTGGATCCCTCGCCGCGCTCGCGCGCGCATCGCTCGCGGAACTGGCGAAAATCAAGGGCGTCGGGCGCGCGAAGGCGGTGCAGCTCGCGGCGGCATTTGGCCTCGCGTCGCGGCTCGCGCGCGAGAACATCGCGGACACGCCGCTCAACTCGCCGGAGCAGATCTACGAGCTGCTCGGCGCGGAGATGCGCCAGCTCGGCCAGGAAAGCCTGCGCGTGATCCTGCTCGACTCGAAGCTGCGCCTGCTGCGCGTCGAGCAGGTCTCGCTCGGCAGCCTGAATGAATGCCTCGCGCACCCGCGCGAAATCCTGCGGCCCGCGGTGCTGCACAATGCGTTCGCATTCATCCTCGTCCACAACCACCCGAGCGGCGACCCGTCGCCGAGCGACGCGGACCGCCGCGTGACCATCCGCATGGCCGAGGCTGCGAAGATGCTCCAGGTGACATTTTTCGACCACGTGATCCTCGGCAGCCCGTCGCCGGGGCGCTCGCCATTTTTCAGCTTCCGCGAGGCGGGAGTGATCTGAGCGCGGCGCAAACGGAAGGCTGGCATTCCCCGGTGCGGGCGACTATCCGGCAGCGCAACGTGAGCATCCATCCGACCGCAGTCATTCATCCGCAGGCCGTCCTCGGCACGGGCGTCACCATCGGGCCGCTCGCAGTCATCGAGGCGGGCGCGGTGCTCGGCGACGGCTGCACGGTCCACGCGCACGCGTTCGTCGGCGGGCATGTCACGGTGGGGAAAAATTGCACGGTCGGCCACGGCTCGGTGCTCGGCGGCGACCCGCAGGATTTTGCGTTCAAGCCCTCAGTGCGCAGCCGCGTCGTCATCGGCGATGGGACGAAAATTTTCGAGAGCGTGACGATCCACCGCGGCACGACCGAGGGCAGCGAGACCGTGGTCGGCGACGGATGCTTCCTCATGGGCGGCACGCATCTCGCGCACAATGTGCGGCTCGGCAGCGGCGTCATCATTGCAAACAACGCGCTGCTCGC
The DNA here is from genome assembly GCA_038238025.1 of Chthoniobacterales bacterium. Lineage (GTDB taxonomy): Bacteria > Verrucomicrobiota > Verrucomicrobiia > Chthoniobacterales > Chthoniobacteraceae > SXWH01. Next base: position 31,084 of record JBBRYC010000027.1, on the reverse strand, counting down.
CGGCCACGTGCAGATCGCGGACCGCGTGTTCATCGGCGGCGGCTGCGTGTTTCACCAGCACATCCGCGTCGGGCGGCTTGCGATTTGCCAGGGCCTGTCGGGGTTCGGAAAAGACATCCCGCCCTTCCTCATGGCCGCGGAGATCAATGGCATCGCCGGGCTAAATGTCATCGGCCTCCGCCGCGCCGGTTTCGATGCGGCGACTCGCGCGGAGATCAAACGTGCCTTCGATCTGCTCTACCGCTCAGGCAAAAATACTTCGCAGGCGGTCGCTGCGGCACAGTCCGAGCAATGGACTCAGACGGGGCGCGAGTTTTGGGACTTCGTGGCCGGCGCGAAAAAGAGAGGGCTGTGCGACTGGATCGGCGGAAGGCGCGGCGAGGCGGAGGAGCGTTCGTAGCCGCGCTTGTGAAAGCGCGGGCTGATCTGTCCGCGCCGAGAGCAAAGTATGCCCGCGCTTTCACACGCGCGGCTACATGGCGCCCGGCGCGAGCGTGAGCTTCCGCTCACGCCTCCTCACTCCATCCCCAGCTTCTCTTTCCCCGCCGCGGATATCATCGCGGGTGCCCACGGTGGATCCCACACCACGGCCACATTTGCATCCGCCACGCCCGGCAGCGTGAGGATCCGCTGCTGCGCATCTGCGGCGATCGTCGGGCCCATGCCGCAGCCGGGCGCGGTGAGCGTCATCTTTACAGCCACGCGCTTGCCTTTGCCGGATTCATCGTCGGCGACATCCACGTCGTAGATCAGCCCGAGGTCCACGATGTTCACCGGGATCTCCGGATCATACACCTGCCGGAGCTGCTCCCACACGCGCTCGATTTCGAAGACACCATCCGCCGCGGCCAGCTCGGTGACTTCACGCCCGAGCGCATCCGCGTCGCGGTTTTGAATGCGGAAAAGTCCGCCGAAATCCGGCGCCATCACCGTGAATGTTCCGCCGAGTTCCTGCGTGATCGTGACGGTCGTGCCCGCGGGCAGTGCGCGCTCCGATCCCTCGGGGATTTTGATCGCGGTGATTTCGCGGGTGAGCGTGATGTAGCCGTCTCCGTTCATGCGTTCGCCTCGGAAACCTGCTCCTCGGATGGCTGCGACTCCGCAGTGAGCGGCTCGGAAAAAAGCACCTCCACGTCGCGCGATTTTTTCTCGATCAGACCCGCAAGCATCTCGCGGGCGACTGCATAGTCGCTGCAAATGCCGTGGAGCATGTCTTGCGCTTCGTCGAAGCGCCCGAGCTGCCGCAGCGCCTCCGCGCGGAAAAGCACGAACTCATGCTCGCCGTCCTTCAGCAGTTCGACGAGACGCTCCAGATTTTCCACCGCTTCCGGCGACTGCGGGTAGCGCCCCGTGCCTTGGTCGCGCCGGTGCCTGTCGTTTGCGCGCCACCACGCGAAGACGCGCAGCTCGGTTTCCCGCTCAGGTTCCGGCGCCATGCCGGACTTCAACGCCTCGAGGTAATCCGCCTCCTCAACGGGCTCGACGTACGGCAGCTTTTTCCACTCCTCGTGTTCGGGCAGCGGGTGGTTTTCATCAATCATCCCCATCGGCGGACACTCGGCGACCCACATCAGTTTGCCGCAGTTTTTGCAGCGGGAAAGATTCGGCTGCGCGGGCGTGAGCGGCATTTCCTGATAGCCGTCCGACCACGACACCGCGCCGCTCGGGTCGGGATTTGCGACGGTGAAAAGGCGCGCAAGCGACTGGCAATGCGGGCAGGCGAGGACGACATCTGGACCTTGGAGCATGGCGCACGGTGCGCGGTGCGGCCTGTCTGCGCAAGCAGCACTTGGGCGCGTCCGTGATTGAATCTCCCGCGCCACCGCGCACTCTCCGCACGCATGTTCCCCAAACTGATTTCCCTGCTCGGGCTGGCCGCGTTCATCGTGATCGCGTGGCTGCTCTCGAATCAACGCTCGCGCTTCCCGTGGCGCACGGTGCTCTCCGGCCTCGGGCTGCAATTCGCGTTCGCACTTTTTATCCTCAAGACGCCTGCTGGCCTCTCGCTTTTCGGCGGCGTGCAGAATGCCGTGAAGCGCATCGGCGATTTTTCCGACGAAGGCGCGGCGATGGCGTTCGGCCCGCTCGCAAAGGGCGAGGTGCTCGGGAAGGCGTTTGGCGACGGCAATGCGTACGTCTTCGCCGTCTCGATCACCGCGACGATCATTCTCATCTCCGCGCTCTCGGCCCTGCTTTACCACTGGGGAATCTTGCAGCGCATCGTGCAGGCGATGGCTTGGGTGATGCGGAGCGTCATGGGCACCAGCGGCAGCGAGAGCCTCGCGGCGGCGAGCAATATTTTCCTCGGCCAGACCGAGGCCGCGCTGCTCGTGAAGCCGTACATTCCCAAGATGACCGCGAGCGAAATCATGGCGCTGATGACCGCGGGCATGGCGACGATCGCGACGGGCGTGATGGTCGTCTATCCGAAGCTCGGCCTCGACGCCGGACACATCCTCACCGCCTCCGTGCTCAGCGCGCCCGCCGCATTGCTCATCTCGAAAATCATGTTCCCCGAGCTGGAGCGCAGCGAGACCGCGGCCGGCGCGCCGATGAAAGTCGAGAAGACCGACGCGAACAGCCTCGACTCGCTCTGCCGTGGCACGAGCGAAGGCGTGATGCTCGCGATCAACGTCATGGGAATGCTCATCGCATTCGTCGCCGTTGTCGCGCTGGCGAATGCCGTGTGCGGCGCGGCGCAGGGTGCGTTCGGTGTCGCGAAGGAAAACCAGTTCACACTCCAGACGCTCCTCGGCCACGTGAACGCGCCGTTCGCATGGCTCATGGGCGTGCCGTGGAAGGACTGCACGGTCGTCGGCCAGGCGCTCGGCGAACGCGTCGTGCTGAACGAATTCATCGGCTACATCTCGCTCTCGAAAAACATGGCGACGCTCGAGCCGCGCTCCGTGACCATCGCGACGTACGCGCTCTGCGGCTTTGCCAATTTCGCGAGCATCGCCATCCAAATCGGCGGCATCGGCGCGATGGCCCCGACACGCCGCGGCGATCTCGCGCGGCTCGGCTTCCGCGCGATGATCGCCGGGCTGCTCGCGTGCTACATCACGGCGACCATCGCGGGCATCCTGATCTAGCATGAAAATGATTATACGACTTTCACGGTCAAAATTCCGGAAGCGCGTGCAAGGAGCAGGGGCGCCCTCGCCCCGCGCCGTAAAGACTCGGGGCGAGGGCGCCCCCGCTCCTTGTGCAGCGTCGCCGACCGTCACGAAGTCTCGTTGTAAAAATCGTCTTACTTATCGCGCGCCACTCCTCTCTCTCATGCTGCTCGCCGCTGCATCGGCAAATGCACGCGACATTCGCGTGGGCACCGACGCGAAGACGATCGCCGAGGGGATCAGGATCGCGCAGCCGGGCGACACGATCCATCTCGAGCCGAAAGTGTATCGCGACTACGCGGGATTTTACGGGAAGAAGGGCGAGGCCGGAAAACCGATCACGCTCGACGGACACGGCGCGACGCTCGAAGGCAGCGACCCGATCGATCCGGCGAAATGGCGCGAGGTGTCGCCGGGGCTTTTTGCGAATGACGAACTGCTGCCGCCCCGGAATTTGGATGACGCGGTGATCGGGCGCTGGTTTTTCCTGTGGGACGGAAAGATGAATCTCATGGGCCGCACGTCGAAGGGGCGGAGCGCGCCGTTCAAGAAGGCGGAGGAGCTGCAGCCGGGTGAGTGGACATTTGTGAAAGGACCGCTGCACGCCGATGCGAAGCCGCAGCAGATTTTCGGCACATTTTTTCTGAAGCTCCCCGCAGGACAAAAGCTCGCCGACGCGCACATCGCGGCACCGATGCGCAGCGCCGGCGTGCAGATGAGCGGGGACAATGCACACCTCGTCATCCGCAACCTCACGGCGACGCATCCGTACAACGACGGCTTCAACATTCACGGCGACTGCCGCGATGTGGTGTTTGAAAACATCCGCGCCCTTGAGTGCGGCGACGACGGCATCTCCGCGCACGAGTCGGCGGAGTATCGCGTGGACGGCTTCGTCTCGATCGGCAACAGCACGGGCATCACCGACACGGTCGCGGCGCACACGAGCTACAACCGCGTCTTCATCGCGGACTGCCACGGCTTTGATTTGTTCTTCCTCGACGACGGGCGCTACCGGCTCACGAACTCGGTCGTGCTGTCCTCGGCGCAGAATCCGTTCGCGCTCACGGGGCGCGACGACAAGCGCGCGGAACTCGTGATGGAGAATGTGCTCATCCGCCGCATCGGCCCCGCAAAAAATGCGGAGGTGGCGAGGACGGCGTCGCTTGATGCGAAGCGCGTGACTTTTGAAAACCTCGAACTCACGGCACGCGGCGACGTGAAGTTTGAGAACTGCATCATCAACGGCAAACCGATGCCCGAAGGCTCGCCGGCAGTCGGCGCGGATCGAGCGAGGCTCATCGGGGAACTAGTGCCTGCGGAGTACCGGAAGCAATTTGCGCTGCCATGAACCCGAGCGCCGGAAAGGTCGTTTTGAATATTGCCATCCAGATGGCAGCGGGCATACGAAGCATACGAAAGAACACTGCCATGAAACTCAACCGCATCTTCCTCACCTCCCTCCTCCTGACTCCAATTCTCGCCCTGACGTCGTGCGAATCCACCACAGGCACGGGCGCTCTCGTCGGTGCCGGCGCAGGTGCAGCGCTGGGCGCTGCGCTCGGTGGTGGCAGGGCGGAGAATATCGCCGCAGGCGCAATCCTCGGTGCCGGCACCGGGGCGCTCGCGGGCCATCTCATCGGGCGCGCGGACGATCGCGGCTACTATGAGGGTCGGCAGCTCCCGTACGCACGCTCGGTGGGTCGCGGTGTTGTCGAGAGCCCGTATGGCCGGCACAATCTGATCAATGTCGCGGGCATCCCGCACGGCGCAGTCGTCGAGGATCCGACGACGGGCCGCTACTTCATCCGCCCGTAATCGGAATCAACGATTCGTCGGGCAACTCACTCGCCCCAGACGGGGCGCGGAAGCAAAGCCCAGGGCCAACGAACGCAGCCTTGGGTTTTTCGCGTACGCGAGGGAAAGCACAGCGCAGGATTGTCCATGCCTTTTTTGCTCAATACGGACCTCGGAGATGGCAAACGCATCAAAAACCACGGGAAAGCTGCATGGACGAAAGGCCGCTGCGCGGGGCTTAACGTCTAACATTTAACATTTAACATTTAACGCCTAACGCCGAAAGTTCACAGCGATCAGTTTCATGGAAACGGATTCCGCCGTTTGGCGTTAGAAGTTAAGTGTTAAATGTTAAACGTTAAGCCCGCCGCAGGCGCCTCCGGCCGTCCTCAAGTTTCGCTCTTTGAAACGAAGGACTTTTGATGCGATTGCCTGCGGATGTTGGGGCGCGCGGTTGACGCGCTGTGGCGGGTGCCGTAGCGTGCGCGCCCTTTTTATGAAAACCAAAGGCTTCACGCTCTACGACACGACGCTCCGCGATGGCACGCAGGGCACGGGGATTTCGTTCTCGGTCGTGGACAAGATCCGCGTGGCGGAAAAGCTGGATGCGTTCGGGATTGATTACATCGAGGGCGGGTGGCCGGGGAGCAACCCGAAGGACATCGAGTTTTTTCGCGAGGCGAAAAAGCGGCGGTGGAAGCACGCGAAGATCACAGCCTTTGGCATGACGCGCGCGAAGAACACGCCGGTGGCGAAGGACGCGCAGGTGAAAACTTTGCTCGATGCGGAGACGCCCGCCGTCACGATTTTTGGCAAGAGCTGGGCGCTGCACGTCGAGCATGTGCTGCGCGTCTCCGCGGAGGAAAACCGGCGAATGATCCGCGACACGGTTTCGTTTTTGAAAAAGCGCGACCGCGAGGTGATCTACGACGCGGAACATTTTTTCGACGGCGCAAAGGACGACTGGGAGCACGCGTTGCTGACGCTGGAGGCGGCGGTGGACGGCGGCGCGGATCTCATCGTGCTCTGCGACACGAATGGCGGTTCGCTGCCGGACGAGGTCTCGGACATGACGGCGCGCGTGATCGCGCGGCTGGGCAAGCCCGTGGGTATCCACACGCACAATGATTCCGGCGTGGGCGTGGCGAATGCACTCGCGGCGGTGCGCGCGGGCGCGTGCCAGGTGCAAGGCACGATCAACGGCTACGGCGAGCGCGTGGGAAATTGCGATCTCGTGAGCGTGATCCCGACGCTGCAACTCAAGATGGGCTTCGGGACGCTCGTGCCGCGACTGGAGAATCTGCGCGACCTTTCGCATTTCGTCGCGGAACTCGCGAACGTGCAGCCGAACATCCGCGCACCGTATGTGGGCGGCGCGGCGTTCACGCACAAGGGCGGCACGCATGTGAACGCAGTGCAAAAACTGACGCGCACGTACGAGCATGTGGATCCCGCGCTGGTCGGCAGCCACCGCACGATCGTGGTGAGCGAACTCAGCGGCCAGAGCAACGTGCTCATGCGCGCGGAGGCACTCGGTTTCACTTTTGAAAAGGGCGCGCCCGAGGTAAAGGAAATCCTCGCGAGCGTGAAGCGGCTGGAGAATGAGGGCTACGAATTCGAGGCGGCGGAGGGGAGCTTCGAGCTGCTCATCCGCAAGCATCTCGGGAAGCACAGGCCGCTCTTCGAGCTGCGCGAGTATCACGTCTCGTTCCGCCGCACGGCGGACGGTGCGTGGGACAAGTGCGAGGCGACCGTGAAATTGGAAGTGAAGGGCGTGGAGGCTTACGTCGTCGCGGAGGGCGACGGTCCCGTGAACGCGCTCGACGCTGCGTTGCGCAAGGCTCTCTCTCCTTTTTACCCGGAAATCTGGGGCATCCGGCTTGAGGATTACAAAGTGCGGATCATCAACGGCCAGCAGGGCACCGGTGCGCGCACGCGCGTGCTCATCACGAGCACGGACGGCGAGGACACTTGGGGCACCGTGGGCGCGAGCGACAATGTGATCGAGGCAAGCTGGCTCGCGCTGGTGGACAGCTTCGAATACAAGCTCGGGCGGAAATAGCCGCGCTGATTTGCGCGTGACCGAAAGTTTGCGCAGCGGACGGGGCGCACGCGCAGCCCGCCGATGCCGCAGCGCGATCGCGGACTTTGTGACAAAAGCCCGCTTGACGTCGCGGCTCGCACTCCGGCTAATACGCCGCTTCGCGCCGGGAGGCATCCTGCCGGCGTGCCACACACACATTCATGAAGTCACGCATCCTCACCCACTGCATCGCCGCGTTTTTGATTTTGCCGCTCGCGCCATTCGCACCATTCGCGCCCCAATCTGCGCACGCGCAGGAGGCACCGGGAATGCCGATGGTAAGGGCCATTGATGTGCAGTTCCTCGGGCCGCAGACGGTGTCGAGGGAGAAGATCATCGCGAACATGCGATCACGGGTGGGACGCCCGTATTCTCCGCGCGTGACGGAGGAGGATGTGCAGAACCTCATGAAGACGGGCAACCTCGCGAACGTCCGCATCTACGGCGAGCCGCAGGGCGACGGCTGGAGGGTGATCGTGATCGTGACCACGAAGAGCACGCTCGCGGAGATCGTCATCAACGGCAACACGAAGGCGAAGACTTCCAAGCTGCGCGACGAGATTTCCTCAAAGGTGGGCGGCGCCGTGAGCGAGTCGTCGCTGGAGGCGGACCGGCAGAAAATCATCGAGTATTACCAGGGCAAGGGCTTTGGCGACGTGGAGGTGCGCTACCACACGGAGAATGTCGGCAAGCAGGGCGCATTGCGCGCAGTGTTCGACGTGAACGAGGGTGCCAAGGGCAGCATCAGCCATGTGATTTTCATCGGCAACGACTCGGTGAAGCGCTCGGAACTGCTGAAGGTCGTGACCAGCAAGCCGAAGGGGATCATGAACTTCCTCTCCTCGACGGCGGGCAAGCTGAGCACCGATCGCTTCGACGATGATGTGCGGGCGCTCCGCGAGCTGTACCAGAGCAAGGGCTTCCTCCAGGCGGACGTGCGCAGGCCGAGCGTGGCGCGCAGCGGATCGAGCGCGGACATCACTTTCCAGATCAAAGAGGGCGCGCAGTCCCACGTCAGCAGGGTGACGCTCTCCGGCGCGCGCGTCTTCGCGGCGGACGAGATCACGCAGCGCCTGAAACTGAAGCCGGGCGCGATTTATTCGCCGCAGGCGCTCGCCGCGGACATCAAGACCATCCGCGACATGTACGGCGCGAAGGGCTACCTCGAACTCTCGGTGATTCCGTCGCCAGTGCCGACCGGCGGGGGCCGGATGGATGTGAATTTCCAGCTCGACGAGGGCGTCGCGTACTACGTGGACAAGGTGAACATCGCCGGCAACACGAAGACGAAGGACAAGGTCATCCGCCGCGAATCCGCGCTCGCGCCCGGCGACCTTTTTAACACCGTCAAGGCGGACGCGACCAAGGCGCGGCTCGAGAACCTGCAATATTTCTCCCGCGTCGAGGTGCGCCCTGCGGAGCCGCTCATCTCGGTGCCCGGCCGGCGCGATCTGAATGTGGACGTCGCCGAGAAGCAGACCGGCTCGTTCAATTTCGGCGCGGGCTTCAGTTCGGTGGACAACCTCCTCGGCTTCGTCGAGCTCCAGCAGTCAAATTTCGACCTCTTCAACTGGCCGGGCAAGACGGCGAGCGGCGAAAAGAAAAAGAACGCATTCACCGGCGGCGGGCAGAAATTCCGCACCCGCATCCAGTACGGCTCGCAGCGCAAGGATTTCATCATCAGTCTCACCGAGCCGTACTTCCTGGACAAGAAGCTCTCGCTCGGCACCGAATTGTACTACCGCGACGCGAGCTACACGAGCAGCGTGTACAATGAGCGGCGCTACGGTGGCGAGGTGTTCATGCGGGTTCCGATCAATGATTTCACAGCGCTGCGCCTCGAATATCGCCTCGAAGAAATTGAACTCCACAGCTTCTCCTCCTTTGCCTCGCCGGCGATCCTTGCGGAAAGGCAGAACTACCTGAAGAGCCAGGTCAGCGCCGGCATCAGCTACGACTCCCGCGACAAGGTCTATCTCCCGACCAAGGGCTGGCGCGCAGATGCGCAGGTGTACGTCGCCGGCGGCTTCCTCGGCGGCAATGAGAGCATCTACGGCTTCGACCTGAGCGCCTCGAAATACATCGCCCTGCCGCACGAGACCATCCTCTCATTTGAGGGCCAGATCGCCGGTGTGGACACATGGTCGGGCGGCAGCCGCGTGCCGATCTTTGACCGCCTCTACCTCGGCGGCGCGAACAGCCTGCGCGGCTTCCGCTACCGCGACGTCGGCCCGAAGGACGTGTTCGGCGAGCCCATCGGCGGCCGGTCGCTGGCGCGGTTCACAGCCGAGTACACCGTGCCGATCATTGAAAAAGTGCGCGCGGCATTTTTCTACGACATCGGCTTCGTGAGCAGCGGCTCCTACGAATTCAGCGCGAAGAAGGATCCGAACGGCTCCGGCGGACTGAATAGCAACTACGGCATCGGCCTGCTGCTGGAAATCCCGTCCATCGGCCCCATCCGGATTGACTACGGCATCCCCATGATGTCCGACCGCTTCAACAACTCCGGCGGCAAGTTCCAGTTTAACATCGGCTACAAATATTGAACGTTCCCGCGTCCCGCGGGTCTATCCTCAGCTTCGCACATGAAAAAACACCTCATCATCCCACTCCTCTCACTCCTCCTCTCGCTTGCCTGCGCAGGCACCGCTGCCGCGGAAATCAAAATCGGCACGGTGGACATGAAGAAAATCTTCGAGTCCTACTGGCGCACGAAGGAGGCCGAGACCAAAATGAGCGAGACCCGCGGCATCCTGAAGCGCGACATCGACGAGCGCATGGAGAAGCGCAAGGAACTTCAGGATTCCATCGAAAAGCTGAACGACGAAGTCAAGAAACCCGAGCTCGCGGAGGCGACCCGGCAGAAGAAAATGAAGGAGCGCGATGACAAGATCGTCGAGTGGCAGACGATGATGCGCGAACTCCAGCAGTACCAGGCCGAGAAGGAAAAGCAGCTCGCCGACCAGACGCTCCGCATCCGCAACGGCATCGTGGACGAAATCCTGAAAGTCGTGAAGGAGAAGACGGACTCGGAAAACTACGACCTCGTCTTTGACTCCTCGGGCTTCAGCATCAACAACGTCCCGGTGGTCATCACCGCGAAGCCGAGCTACGACTTCACGAAGGAGATCGTCGAGAAGCTCAACGCCTCGCGGCCCAAGTCCACCACGCCCGAGCCCGAGAAGCCCGCGCCGGTGCCGCCCGCCGATCCCAAGGCCAAGGATCCCAAGCCCAAGAGGTAGTCCCCGCCGTGGAGATTTCCGTTTCTGAGCTGGCCGCCCTCGTTGGCGGCCAGCTTGCGTCAGGGGCCGATGGCTCGGCGAAAATTTCCGGCGCCGCCGCGCTTGCGGAGGCATTGCCGGGCGAGGTCACTTTTTTCGGGAATCCGAAGTACCTCCCAAAGCTCCGCGCATCGAGGGCCACCGCCGCGCTCGTGCCGCTCGCATTCGCCGAGGAGGTGCCCGCGATGTGCATCCGCTGCGAAAATCCGACGCTCGCATTTTCCAAAGTCATCGAAAGATTCGCGCCGCCGCCGCTGTGTTTTGCGCCGGGCTTGCATCCCACCGCGGTCGTCGCGCCTGGCGTGCGGCTCGGTGCGGGCGTGAGCATCCAGCCGCACGCGGTCGTCGAGGAGGGCGTGTCCATCGGCGCGGGGACCGTCGTGGGCGCGCACAGCTACATCGGCCACGAATCGCAGATCGGCGGCGACTGCCTCATTCATCCGCGCGTCACGATCGGCTTCCGCTGCAAAATCGGCAGCCGCGTGATCCTGCACAGCGGCGCGGTGCTCGGGGGCGACGGCTTCGGCTTCGAGTTTCAAAATGGGCGGCAGATGAAGATCCCGCAGATCGGAATCGTGCAGGTGGACGACGACGTGGAAATCGGCGCAAACTCGACCGTGGATCGCGCGCGCTTCGGCCGGACGTGGATCGGCGAAGGCACGAAAATAGACAACCTCGTGCAGATCGGACACAACGTGGTGATCGGAAAACACTGCATTCTTTGCGCGTTTGTGGGTGTCTCCGGCAGCACGAAGATCGGCGATCATGTGACGCTTGCGGGCCAGGTCGGCACGGTCGGGCATGTGGAAATCGGCGACGGCGTAATCGTCGGTGCGCAGGCCGGCGTGAGCAAGAGCCTGCCGACGAAACAGATCTACATGGGCAGCCCTGCGGTTCCCGCGCGCGAGTGGAAGGAGCAGGTCGCACAAATCCATAGCCTCCATAAACTTCGCGCCCGCGTGACACATTTGGAGCAGCTTTTGGACGAGCCGGGAAAATTAATTCCTCCCGGAGCATAGTCGGTTGCAAAGGGGGTGAACGCGCCCGTGGTTTGCGTGTCCAAACGCACGCCATGCCCAAGCGCCAGACCCACCGCAAGCCACCCGCCCGCCCTCGGCCGCACGTCGCGCCGAACCCGCGCAGCCGCGCGCGGAAGCGCCACCTCGCGACCGTGCGCGCGCCATTCCAGCGGCAGTTCGAGTTCGCCTCGGAGGGCCGCTGGTTCGATCTCCGCGCGATCTTCGACAGGCTCAATGCGCGCTATTTTCGCAACCGTCTCCGCGGCTACACCATCGCGTGGGGCCGCCGCCGCCGTGAAAAACCGAGGAACGGGATCGTCTTCGCCAGCATCCAGGAGGAGGACAAAATGATCCGCGTCCACCCGCTGCTGGACCGGCAGTTCGTGCCGCAATGGTATCTCGAATTCGTCGTCTTCCACGAGATGCTTCACGCCGTGGTGCCCGACCGCTACGACCCTGCGGGCCGCCGCATCGTGCATCACGAGGGCTATCGGAAAAAGGAGCGCCGCTTCCGCAGCTACCGCCGCTCGATCGAGTGGGAGCAGGAGAACCTCGGACGGTTTCTGAGGTGAACGTCCGACATTCAATATGCTCTGCTTATCCGATTGCGTGACGAAACGCTCGCAGGCGAGCAAAGCCCGGTGGAACGCGACCTCCGGGCGCGTTTCCGGTCTCACGCTGGCCGGCCGTCCTCCGAAGCGTGCCCGGAGGTCACGCTCCACCTCGCCGCCTTCCTTCGCCTCCCTCGTTTTGTCACGCCACCGGATAAGCAGGCAATATTCAACCAGTGCCCAATGCTCAGCAAGGATGCGCGAAATCTCCACTCCTCCGCGCCCACACTTTCCACGCCATTCGCCATTCGCCATTCGCCATTCGCCATTCGCCATTCGCCCTTGGCTGAATGTTGAATGTTCAATGTTCAATTTTGGATGTTCGCGCAGCGCCCTTTTCTGTTCCCACGTCCGCCGTGTTTCGCTAAACAGCTCGGTTCCTCAATGAAATTCCCGGCCATCCTCCGCATGATCGTCGTCGCTGGTGCCTCCGCGCTCGCGGCATGCACCACCGGCGGCGGCACCGGCATGAAGACTGGCACACGGCACGACGGTTCCCAAACCCTCGCCGTCAAGCCTGAGCGGCAGATCAGCACATCGGCCTCGCGCTTCATGTATGTCCGCACGACCGCGTATCATCATAGCGAGCCGGGCGGGCGCGCGACCGCCGTGGGCGGCTACCTGAAGCCCACGCACAGCGCCGCCGCCGACTGGAGCTGGCTGCCGGCGGGCACGCGCTTCCGCATCCTGGCCACGGGCGACGAATACATCGTCGAGGACTACGGCAGCGCCCTCGTGGGCCGCTACACGATCGACATCTACAAGGCCACGCGCGACGAGATGAACCGCTGGGGCGTGCGCTACGTGGAGATCGAGATTTTGCAGCTCGGCAGCTATGCAACCAGCCTCGCCGTGCTCATCCCGCGGCAGAAATGGCCGCACTGCCGCGCGATGGTCGTCGGGCTTCAGAAGAAGGTTCACCGCTAGGCCGCGGGACGATCTCCGTGGCAGCCAACGCCCGCTCCACCGCACACCGCCTGCTCGCCGACTGGGAGCAGAAGCGCCCGCACTCCGACGAACTTCTGCACGAAAAGCTCGCCGCGTCGAAGCTCTCAGACCGCGACCGCGCACTCGTCACCGAGCTTTTCTACGGAGTGCTGCGCCGGCTCACCGAGTTGGATTTTCTCATCGCCCGTCTGCGCGACGGCGAGGTGGACGACGACACGCGCGCCGTGCTGCGCCTCGGCCTCTACCAGCTTTTCCACACGCGCATGCCCGCCTTTGCCATCGTGAAGGAAACCGTCTCCCTCTCGCGCCGCGCCGGTGGACTCGTGAACGCGATCCTCCGCCGCGCCGACCGCGAGCGGGAAAAATTGCTCGCCGCACTCGCCGCCGCGCCGCTCGCCGTACGCACGAGCCATCCCGATTTTCTGCTGGAAAAATGGACCTCAAATTTCGCTGCCGACGCCGCGCTTGCGCTCGCCGAGTGGAACAACACCCCCGCGCCCGTCCTGCTCCGCGCGAACACACTCCGCACCACGCGCGACGAACTCCTCGCCTCGCTCCCAGACGCGGAGCCGCACCCTTTTCACCCGCTCGCGCTGCGCACCCCGCGCATCCCCGCCGAGTGGCTCGAACGCGGCCTCTGCTACGTGCAGGATCCGAGCACGCTCGCCGCGTGCGACATGCTCGCGCCGCAGCCCGGCGAAACCGTCCTCGACGCCTGCGCAGCGCCCGGCGGCAAGACCACGGCGCTCGCCGCACTCATGCGCAACGAAGGCACGATCGTCGCAACCGATCTGTGGGAGAGCCGCGTCGCGCGACTGCGCGAAAATTGCGAGCGCCTCGGCACGCGCAACGTCCGCGCGCTCGTCCTCGACACGATGAAGGAATCCGACGAGCTGCAGCCGCACACTTTTGACCGCATCCTCGTGGACGCGCCGTGCAGCAACACCGGCGTCATCCGCCGCCGCGTGGACGTGCGCTGGCGGCTGAGCGAGGAGGATTTCCTCCGCATGCCCGCGCAGCAGCTCGCCCTCCTGCGCCGCTGCGCGGGGCTTTTGAAAAGCGGCGGCACCCTCGTCTATTCCACCTGTTCGCTCGAGCCGGAGGAAAACGAGCACGTCGCCGACGAAGCCGCGCGCACGATCCCCGGCCTGCGCCTGCACAGCACGCGCCACATCCGCCCGTGGACAGATGGCGTGGACGGCGCATTCTGCGCGAAGTTCACAGGGTAGGGCGGATTCGCCGAAACCGCCCCATCTTTCCCACGCAGAGGCGTGGGCGCTCTCGGCGAGAGCGCCCTACCTTTGCGTTGCCCGATTCACCGCGCTGAGCACGGCTTTGATCGCGGCGAGTTCGACATTCGTGTCCACGCCTGCGCCCCATTTTGCGCGGCCGTCGGCGAGCTTGATCTGGATGTATGCGATCGCGCTCGCCTCGGTGCCGGAGCTGAGCGACTGCTCGCGGTAATTCGCGACCTCGAATTTTTCCGCACCCGCGCCGATGAGTGCGTGGACGAATGCCGCGATGGGGCCGTTGCCGTCGCCGCTCGCGACAAGGCTCTGCCCGTTCAGTTTCAAGCCCGCGCGACATGTCATCACCTCGCCGCGACGGTCTGCCTCGAAATTTTCCAGCGCCCACGGCGAGGTGCGCTCGATGTATTCGCGCGAAAACATCGCCTTAAGTTCCGTCGCGGTGACTTCGCGTCCGAGCGCGTCCACCGCGTCATTCGCGATCGGGCCGAATTCGCGCTGCATGTCCTTCGGCAGCTCGATGCCAAATTCGCTCTCAAGCAAGTATGCGACGCCGCCCTTTCCGCTCTGCGAATTCACGCGGATCACCTCGCGGTATTCGCGCCCGATGTCGCCCGGATCGATCGTGAGATACGGCACGTCCCAGTGGGAGTTGAGAGTTGAGGGTTGAGCGTTGAGAGAACGTTTTTCCCACTCGCTGAGTCCCTTTTTGATCGCATCCTGATGCGACCCGCTGAACGCCGTGAACACCAGTTCGCCCGAGTACGGATGCCGCGCGGGGACGGTCATGCCGGTGCAGCGCTCATAGATTTCGCGAAGCGCATTCAGGTTGGAAAAATCCAGCCCCGGCGCGAGGCCGTGCATGTAGCAGTTCATCGCCACGGCGACGATGTCGAGATTGCCCGTGCGCTCGCCATTTCCGAAGAGCGTGCCCTCCACGCGATCCGCGCCGGCGAGCAGGCCGAGTTCCGTCGCGGCGATGCCGGTGCCGCGGTCGTTGTGCGTGTGCAGCGAGACGATCAGCGAATCGCGGTTGCGGATGTTCGAACACATCCACTCGATCTGATCCGCATACACATTTGGCATCGCGACCTCGACGGTGTCCGGCAGGTTCAGGATCATCGGACGCTGCGGCGTCGGCTGCCACACGTCCATCACGGCCTCGCTGATCTCCTTCGCAAATTCCACCTCCGTCGCGCTGAAGCTCTCGGGCGAATATTGCAGCCGCACATCCGTGCCCGCGAGCCGATGCACGCGATCCTTGATCATCTGCGCACCGCGGACCGCCATCTTGAGGATGTCCGATTTTTCCAATCCAAAAACCACGCGGCGCTGCGCAGGCGACGTGGAATTGTACATGTGGATGATGACTTTTTTCGCTCCGCCGAGGGATTGAAACGTCTTCTCGATCAGATCCTCGCGCGCCTGCACGAGCACCTGCACCGTCACATCATCCGGGATGTGCCCGCGCTCGATGAGCGTGCGGTTGAACGCAAACTCGGTGTTCGAGGCCGCGGGAAAACCGATCTCGATCTCCTTGAACCCGCACTTCACCAGCGCGTGAAACAGCTCGAGTTTCTGCGCGACATTCATCGGCACCGCGAGCGCCTGGTTGCCGTCGCGGAGATCCACGGAGCACCAGATCGGCGGCTTTTTCAAAGTGCGCGAAGGCCACTGCCGCGCAGGCAGAACGATCGGCGGATACGCGCGGTATTTCGAGGAAGGATTGGAAAGCATGGGTGTGAATTTTATCGCAGGCGGCAGACGGTACGAGGGCCGGTCATTTCCGCCGCCGGGAAATGCCAGCCGAATTGCGCGAAACAGCCCTCCGGCACGGTGCCAGCAGGGCACCCGGTCAGTTGCCGGAGAGCGGCGTAAGTCGGCTGTTGAGCGGAAAAATCACGCCGCGATGAAAGCAGGTGCGCCGCGGATGGCAAGGCTTTGAAAAACACAAAACACAAAACACAAAATTCAGAGCCCAACGCCCAACATTCAAGGACAGAACGCTTCGCTTTCAAGCGCAACGGATACCCGCCCACTGACGCCCGTTGCTCTTGTATTTTGTGGTTTGTATTTTCCCCTTGGGCGTTCGCCCCGCTGCCGGGTTCGGATCGCCAGATTTCATGCCGCCGCGGAAAACCGGAAAACTGCCCGTTTATTACCGAAACTTTACAACAAAACTGTTGCCCCGTCGCCCCAGTGAATGAAGAATGCACAGGCAAATCCGAAAAATATTTTCCCCGTTCCCCGCGAAGTCAGCGCGTAAAGAACCAGACTCCCAAAACCGATGAAAATGACCACCTTGCTCCTCCGCAATCTCACCGCCGCCACCGCGCTCGTCCTCGCTGCGGTGACGGGCACGTCATCCGCCCAGACGACCGCCGCGACCGATCCGGTCGGGTTCGTGACAATGAACATCGCCGGGACCGGTACCTCGGCCCAGCCGGCTAACACGTTTGCATCAATCGGGATGACGAAGGCTGTCGCATATCAGGGCACGACCACCTCGGTGGGCGGAGCGACTTCGCTCGTGGACACCGGCGCGGCATGGGCGGACGATGCGTACAACGGTGCTGGCGGCACAGTGACCCACTACGTCGAAATTGTCTCCGGCCCCGGTGCTGGCACGATCTACGACATCGTTGGCACCACCTCTGCGACCCACTCACTCACGCTTTCACAGCCGCTGCTTGCGAGCATCATCAGCGGCGCGTCCTACAAAATCCGCCCGCACTGGACGGTCGCGGGGATTTTCGGCACGACCATTCTTCAGGGCGGTTCATCCACGACAGCCGATCAAGTGCAGCTTTTCCACACCGGCAATTACATCAGCTACTACTACCAGGCCGGCACGCCTCGCGGTCTTCAGAATACGTGGGTTCAGGCAGGTTATCCGAATATCGACGCGGGCGGCACAGTCATTTACCCGGATGATGGAATCCTCATCACGCGCTTTCAGAGCGCCGCAACCAGCGTGGTGATTCAAGGCGCGGTCAAGACCGGACAGACGTCCATTCCTGTGTTGACGGGTTACACCTTGCTGGGAAATGTCTATGCAGCGGGGATGACGCTGGCGAATTGCAATTTGTTCACGGGGGTTGCCACGACGGGTGTTCTCGGGGGCAGTTCCACGACTGCCGATCAGGTGATGTTCTGGAATGGAGCCGACTTTGTTTCCTATTACTATCAGACTGGAACCCCCCGCGGGCTGCAAAATGTGTGGGTGCAGGCAGGCTATCCCAACACCGATGCTGGCAACACTCCGATTCCCGTCGGGTCCGCCTTGTTTATCCAGCGGAACGGCGCTCAGTTCAACTGGGTGGTTCCTCAGTTTCCGGCCACGTTTAACTGAACCCCTTGCCCTCGTTGCATCAGTTCTCACACCAAGGTTTCGACCGGATGAAAAAAATCCTTTCCCTCGCACTTTTCGCCGCTTTCTGCGCCGCTGGGACTACGCACGGTGCGACTGTCAATTGGGCGGCATTCTCCGACACGGGAATCATCACGGCTGGTCTCGTCACCTCGGCTCCAGCGCTCCAGGCGGGCAACTGGGTGCAGATCGGGTATTTCGATTCGTCGCTTGGAGCCGACCAAGCCACGATCGACGCAGCAGTCCGGGCCAATGCCGGAACGCTCTCCGGCACGGCCACCCTTGTGTCCGCCTTCCACAATTTCGGGGCCCTTCGGATTGACACTGGCACTGGCCCTGGAGTTTTCACCGGGGCTATCGCAGGTATTACATCGGGCAGTAGCACCAATGGTCAATCAGGCAACAATGCCGGTGGCTTCTCAGCGACTTCCAGCCTGTCAATTACCTCAAGTCCCGGTTTTGCGAGTCAGCAGATCTATGTCTGGGCATTGAAGGCGACGAACAATTCGACATTGGCCGCCGCCGAAGCGTCGGTAACGGAACAGGCGATCGCATACATTCCCCTCTCCATCACGACACTGGACAGGGCATCACAGGCTTGGAAGTTTCCCGCTTCCGATACTGGCGGCAATGTTGGTATCGAACTCACCAGCCTTACGACCTCTGGCACACAGATTCTGGCCGGAACCTTTTTTGCGAGTGCCAACAATACGTCTCTGAACACTGCTGGATTTCCAGCGACGAACAGGGCCTTGCAACTTGCGACAGTGGTTCCCGAGCCTTCGACCGTGGCCCTCTGCGGCCTTGCATTCGTTGCGGCGGCTGGTTTGCGACGCCGGAAGCGGAAGTGACGCGCTGCAAGATTCGGAAGAACGAACCGACATTATGAAGACCTCCCCTCTATCTGCGTGCGGCCTTGCGGTCGCATTCATCCTCTCCGTCGCTGCACTCCAGCCGACCGCCGTCGCCCAGTCGTCCACGGTGACCGACCCGGTCGGTTTCGCGGACATCACCGTCGCCGGAAACGGCGGGTCGGGGACGGTGGCTTACACCTTCACGGCGATCGGAATGACGAAGGTCGTTCTCCGTCAGGGCACGACCACCTCCGTGGGCGGAGCGACGACGCTCGTGGACACCACCGCCACATGGGCCGACAACGCGTACAACGGCGCAAACAGCGCAGTCACACACTACGTCGAAATCGTTTCCGGTCCCGGTGCAGGCACCATCTACGACATCACCGGCACCTCAGCCTCGGGCCAGTCGCTCACTTTCTCGCAACCGCTGCTCGCGAGCATCACCAGTGGCGCATCCTACAAAGTCCGCCAGCACTGGACCATCGCAAGCGTCTTCGGCACCGCCCTCCAAGGCGGTTCATCCACCACAGCCGATCAGGTCCAGCTATTTCACAGCGGCAGCTATGTGAGCTATTACTACCAGACTGGCACTCCTCGCGGGCTCCTGAATACGTGGGTCCAATCGGGGTTTCCAAACGCCGACGCGGGCAGCACGATCATCTATCCGGATGATGGAGTCCTCATCGCACGCTATCAGAGCGCCGGCGTCAGCGTGACGATTCAGGGAGCGGTGAAGACCGGCCAGACTTCGATCCCAGTGCTGTCCGGCTACACCTTGCTCGGAAATGTCTATGCATCCGGAATGACCTTGACCAATTGCAACCTCTATACCGGCAACTCCGCGACCGGAGTCCTTGGCGGCAGTTCCACGGCTGCCGATCAGGTGATGTTTTGGGACGGCACCAATTTTGTCTCGTACTATTACCAGTCCGGGACACCGCGCGGAATCCAAAACGCCTGGGTGAAATCAGGCTATCCAAACACCGATGTCGGCAGCACCACCGCGATCCCCGCCGGGGCGGCCCTTTTCATCAAGCGCAGCGGCGCAGCTTTCAATTGGGTGGTTCCCCAGTTTCCGGCCAGCTTCAACTGAAGACATTGATCCCGACGCATAACCGCAAACTTTGAATCCCGACCGCGTGAAAAAATTCCTCCCCATCGCACTTCTTGCCGGTCTCTTCGCTGCCGGAGTTTCGCGCGGTGCGACCGTCAATTGGGCCGCTTTCAATAACACCGGCATCATCACCGCCGGCACTCCGTCCTCGGCTGCGGCCCTGCAAACTGGCAACTGGGTGCAAATCGGATACTTCGATTCCTCGCTCGGCGCCACCCAGGCCGCAATTGACGCAGCGGTCAGCGCAAACGCCGGGACAGTCTCAGGCACGGCCACCCTTGCGGCGGCTTTCCACACCTTCGGTTCCCTCCAGATCAACACGGGGCTTCAGGCGGGGAACAATGATGGCGGCTTCACGGCGAGTTCCAGTCTGTCAATTACGTCTAACCCCGGTTTTGCGAGTCAGCAGATCTATGTCTGGGCATTGAAGGCCACGAATAACACATCACTGACCACCGCCGAGGCGACGGTCACCCAGCAGGCCATCGCCTATGTGCCGGCTTCGATTTCCACGCCGAACGGGGCGACTGATGCCTGGCGCTTCCCGTCCAGCGACATCTCGCCAAATCCCTCGATCGAACTCACCAGCCTCACCACCAGTGGCACCCAGATTTTGGCCGGAAGCTTTTTTCCGAATGCCAACAATACCTCGCTGGCCGCCGCCGGATTTCCCTCTTCAAACGCGGCACTGCAACTTTCGAACGTGGTGGCTCCCGTTCCAGAACCGACCACATTCGCGGTTGGGATCCTGTTGACCGCGGCAGCCATCGGGATCCGGCGGCGCAGCCGCGGTTAGCTCCCGGCTCGGGTTTGACCTCTGCGATGCGAGCCTCCCAGCTTGCCTTTGCACTTCGCCAGCGCACAGCATTCCCGACTCATGCCTGAATTCCGATACAGCGCGCGAAATGCCCAGGGGCAGTTGGTGGACGGTACCGTGACGGCGAATGATCGCTCGGCGGCGATCGCCATGGTCGAGCAGAAGCGCTTCGTGCCCATCCGCGTGCAGTCGTCCGAGACCGGCGCTTCGCAGGTCGCCACTGCATCTGCCCCGCAGCAGAAAAGCCCGGCGACTTCGGCGCAGGCGGCCAAGGAAAACTCAACTTCCAAATCGCCGCTCGCAAAGACGCCGGACACCGCGGGGAAGCCCACTGCAACGAAATCTGGTGCAGGCGCAGCCGCCGCCCCGGCGGGCGGCGGGCTGAAGCTCAGCTATTCGCAGCAGTATCTCTTCAGCGAGCAGCTCGCGCATCTGCTCGGCGCGGGCATGACGCTCGATGAGTCGCTCGGTGTGCTCGTGAAGCGCCTCAAGCACCCGAAGCTCCAGGCGCTTTCCAAATCCCTCCACCAGTCACTCGTGGATGGCCGCAGCCTCTCGCAGGCCATGCGCGATTTCCCGCGCATCTTTTCGCCGCTCTACGTGAACATGGTCTCCTCTGGCGAGGCGTCCGGCTCGCTCCCCACGATCCTGCGCCGGCTCACCATCCACATCGGCGAGGTGAAGGCCCTGCGCGACAGCGTGCAGCAGGCGCTCCTCTACCCTGCCGTGCTCGTCGTGATCGGCATCGGGCTGATCATGATTTTCATGAACACGATGGTGCCGCAGCTCATCTCGTTCTTCAAGGACACGGGCACCGCGCTGCCCGGCCCGACGCAGATGATCATCAATCTGAACAACACCATCACGCACTACTGGTGGCTCGTCGTCGCCATGCTGGTCGGAGCGTTCCTGCTGTTCCGCGCGTTCATCGCCACGCCGTCGGGCCGCGTGACTTGGGGGCGGTTCAAATGGACGGTGCCGGTGCTGAGCCGCATCCCGCGCTTCCGGCTGTACGCGCAATTCGCCCGCACGCTCGGCACGCTCACGCAGAATGGTGTGACGCTCCTGCGCGCGCTCGAGCTGCTCGAGGATATCGCGGGCAATGAATTCATCCGCCTGCGCATGATGGAAGTCCGCGCTGCGGTCGTGGACGGCGCGACGCTCTCCAACGCGCTCGCGCACCAGAAAATCTTCCCCGAGATGTTCGTGGACATGATGAGCGTGGGTGAGCAGACGGGGAAATTTTCCGACACGATGAACCTCATCGCCGACGTGTACGAACGCGAGCTGGACAAGCAGGTGAAGGTCGTGAGCACGCTCATCCCGCCGATCGTGATGGTGATGATCGCCGCGGTGATCGGCACCGTGATCTACGGAATCCTGATCGCCGTCTTCAAGCTCACCGGCGGCCTGCATCGGCGGTGAGAATGACGGATGACGAATGACGCGGTATAGCTGCGACGCCCTCGTCACAGGAGGGTGTGCGCGACGCCTCGTCGCACGAACCTTCGACGCACGGTGGAATGACTGCGGAGGCGGACGCCTCCTTGCCGCACTCTGCGACGAGGGCATCGCAGCTACGGAGGCACGCAGCCACTCGTCATTCGTCACTCGTTATTCGTCATTCCCACTCCTCCCTGCAGCACTTCCAGCGCGCGGAGCACCGCGCTGGTGCGGTTTTCCACGCCGATCTTTTCAAAAATGTGCACCATGTGGCGCTTCACCGTCGCGGGACTGAGGCCGAGGATTGCACCGGTGTCAGCGTTGCTTTTTCCCTGCGCGACCCACAGCAGCACCTCCGCCTCGCGCGGCGAGATGCCGAGCGCCTCCAGCGGCTGCGCGCTCGCGAAGAGTGCGGAAAAATCCGGCCGCTGCTGCTGCCTGCGTGCGAATCGCGCCTCCAGCGTGGCGACGAGATCGTCGCGGCTCACGGGCTTCACGAGGTAGTCGTCCGCGCCGAGATTCATGCCGCCGCGCACCGCCTGTTTCTCGCCCTTCGCAGTGAGGAAGACGAAGGGAATGCCCGCGGTGCCCGCATCGGCGCGGAGGGCGCGGAGCACTTCGTGGCCATCCATCTCGGGCATCATCACATCGCACAGCACGAGGTCGGGGCGCTCGCAGCGGGCGATGGAGAGGCCGTCGCGCCCGTTGCCCGCGGAGAGTGCGGCGTAGCCTTCCATGGTGAGGATGGTGACGATGTTGCGCCGCATGAGCGCGTGGTCTTCGATGACGAGGATTTTTTTCATGGCGGATTTTGGATCGAGCTTTCCCCCGCCGCCTCGGTGAACAGCGGCAGCCGCACGGTGACCGTGGTGCCTCCGTCCTCCGTGCTCGCGAGGCCGATCGTGCCGCCGTGCAGGGCCACGCAGCGCTGCACGATGGCGAGGCCGAGGCCGGTGCCAGGCGTTTCCGCGACATTGCGGCCGCGCGCGAAGGCATCGAACATCTGCGGCAGATCGCCCGCCGGGATGCCGATGCCGCGGTCGCGCACCGTGAACACGGCATTCTCCCTTTCCCGGAGCACGGTGAAATCCGTCACCGCATCGGCATCCGAATATTTCCGCGCATTCGAGAGTAGGTTCAGGAAAATGTGGCGCAGCAGCGCTTCGTCCGCAGCCGCGCCGGTGAGATCGCCCTCCGCGCTGGGGCGCACATTTCCGCCGCACGCCGAGCGGCTCTCATCGGCGATGCGGCTGAGCACCTGCGCGAGGTCGAGCGGCTTCGGGTGAAAGGCAAGCGCGCCCGCGTCCATGCGCCCGAGATCCAGCACCTGCTCGAGCATCCGCGACATCTGCACGCTGGAGTCGTGAATGTCGCAAAGGTGCTGCGCGCGCTGCTCCGCGGGCAGCCGATCGAGGTAGTGCGCGAGGATGTCCGCGGAGGAAAGGATGACGCCGAGCGGCGTGCGAAACTCGTGGGAGACGGTGTTCACGAACTGCGACTTCAGCCGCACCAGTTCGCGCTCCTTTTCCAGCGCGGCGTGGAGATCGTCGCGCGTGCGCGAAAGTTCCGCCGTCCGCGTCGCCACCGCCGCGGCGAGCACCGTGCGCTGCCGTGCCTGCATCCACGCGAGGAGCGCGAGCAGCCCGGCCACGGCCAGGCCCGCGCTGAGCATCACGCGTCCGCGTCCGTCCGTGCCGCCGCCGAAATTCGGCCCTGGCGTGATGACCAGCAGAAGTCGCCCTGTCGGGCTGTTGAAATTTAGCGTGGCATCCAGCGCGCCGCCGCGCAGCGCGCGCTCGTACGCGCCGGCGGAAACCGCGCTCACCGTCACCGTTCCCTCGCCGACATGCGGCAGGAATTTTTTCACCACCGTCGTCTCGCCGAGGGAGCCGTCAGAATTTATGCGATGCATCGTCGTCTCCGTGGGTGCGAGAAAGTCCGCCGGCGAGAGCACGGCGAAGATCACGCCGCGCTCGTCGCCCGCGCGCTGAAAGCCCCTGAGCGTGACAACCCGTTCGCCGAGTTGCGGGATCGTGAATGGCTCCGAGGCGACGAGCATTCCCTTCCACTTTTTTCCTTCCACCGCGAGCGCAGTGCTCACTTGCGGAATCGCCGCGAGATCCGCGCCGATCGAAAAGGGCACGGCATCGCGGACAGGAATGACCGCACGCACATTCAACTGCGCACCGGCCCAGACCGCGATGCCCACCGCGCGGAAGCGGCTGCCCTCGATCTCAGATTCACGCTCCAGCGCGCGATCCCACGCGGTGCCGTCCGCCGACTCCGCGCGCTCGCGCCACGACTGCAACAGGTGCTGATGCCGGGTGCTCTCCGCGAGGAGCGCGTCGCGAATGGCCGCGGAACATGCGGCCAGGCGATCCTGATCGCGCCGCCGCGCATCCTTCGTCCACTCGCGGTGGAACCATCCCACCGGCACGGCGGCGGCGGCGAACACCAGCAGCGCGAGCAGCCACGGCCGGCGCAAGAATTGGGTAAGGAGGGCCACGCGACATCCTTATCAGTTCTGCCGCGGATCGGAATGCAACTTTGGTTCCATTGCGGGGCACGCGCCGTGCCGTAGGATTCGCGCATGAAAATTTCCGCGCTGCTCATTTTCTCCGGGCTCGCATTGCTCCACGCCGTCGCGTGCGCGGCCACGCACGATGTCGGCCCCGGCCAGCCGCTCGCGACTCTCAGCGCGGTGCCGTGGGCTTCGCTCGCGGCGGGCGACATCGTGAACATCCACTGGCAGGCCGGCGGCTATCACGAAAAAATCCTCATCTCCACGCAGGGCACCGTCGCACAGCACATCATCATCCGCGGGATCAACGACCCAAGCACCGGTACCAAGACAATCATCGACGGATCGGGCGCGCTCGAAGCAGCGAACATCAACTACCGCTACACCGCCTTCTCCACGCTCGGCGTCGTCGTCTTTTCGCGCCGCCCCGGGCCGGCGTATTCCTATCTTCCCGGCTACATTGATTTTGAAAATCTCGACATCCGCAATGCGCGCGGAAACTTCACGGACTACGCGGGGATGCCGGCGACGTATCTCGCATTCGCGTCCGCCATTTACGCCGAAGTCGTGCAGCATCTCGTGCTGCGGGACTGCGACATCCACGACTCGGGCAACGGCCTTTTCATCAACTCGAAGAACGATTCGCTGCAGGAGCTGTCGAAGGACATCCTCGTCGAGCGCTGCCATTTCTACAACAACGGCAGCGCGAACAACTACGGCACGCACAACAGCTACACCGAGGCGCTCGGCATCACGTATCAATACAATTGGTTCGGCCCGCTCGTGACGAATTCCGGCGGTCAGAGCATCAAGGATCGCTCGTCGGGGACGGTGATCCGCTACAATTATTTTGAAAACAACTACCAGGTGTCGGGCATCACGATGCACCTCGTGGACACGCAGGGCCTCACGACGATCGCGGCGGATCCGGCTTACAAAAAAACCTACGTCTATGGGAACGTATTCGACTCCACGGGGCCGCTCGATCAGCTCCTCATCTACGGCGGCTCGCAGGGAAATTACGCGCTCTACCGCCACGGCACGCTCTACTTTTACAACAACACCGTCGTGGATCGCTGCAACCATGCGGCGTGCAGTGACACGACGCTCTTCACGCTGCCGAAGCTCGCGGAAACCGGCAATTCGCAGGCCCTCGAAATCGTGGACTGCCGCAACAACATCTTTGCCTCGCTGCCGACCACGGCGGGGCTGACGGGGCCGACGCTGCATTTCCTCTACACGGACGCGGGCGCGACGGTGAACCTCGGCGCGAACTGGATTTCGCCGAACTGGTGCGACGGCTCGCCGGTGGTGAACTCCATTTTCAACGGCAACGTGACCGGGCAGGCGAACATGCTCACCGGCTCGTCCGCGAACAGCGCTGATCCTGGATTTGTGAATGTGGCCGCGCGGGATTTCCACCTCGCCGCGGGCGCGAATGCGATCGATGCCGCGCTGGCGCAAAGCCCGCAGGTCGCAGGCAGCTACGACGTGACGGAGGAATACATCCAGCCATTCACGCACGCTGCGCGGCCGAGCTACGGCAGCGCGATGGATCTCGGTGCGTATGAAAGCAACGTCGCCGCGGGCGCGCTGAACCCAACGCCTCAGCACGGCACGGTGCAGTTGAATTTCGCGCGCCTCTCCTTCAGCGAAGGCGCGGGCACGGTCACGCTCACCGCGCTGCGCTCCGGCGGCAGCGCCGGCGCGGTGACGGCGAGCTACTCGTTCGCCAGCGGCACCGCAGTGATCGGCTCGGATTTCACGGGGACGAATGGCACGCTCACCTGGGCGAGCGGCGACACGGCGCCAAAGACCTTCCAAGTGCAGATCGTGGACGACACGATCGTGGAAAATGCCGAGTACTTTTACATTTCGCTCGGCGTCGCCTCCGGCGGTGCGGTGCCCGTCACGCCGATCTATGCCACGATCACGATCAACGACAACGACTCCAGCCCGCCGCCGCCCGCGGGCTCGCTGCAATTCAGCGCGCCGAAGCTCAGCGTGAACGAGGGCGCGGGCAACGCGACGCTGAGCGTGACGCGCACCGGCGGCAGCACCGGCGCGGTGAGTGTGAACTACGCGACCTCGGCCGGCACTGCGACGAGCGGCGCGGATTTCACCGCCGCGAACGGCACGCTGAACTGGGCGACCGGGGACGCAGCAGCGAAGACGATCACGGTGCCGATCATTGATGACGCGCTCGTCGAGGGGAACGAGACTTTCAGCGTGACACTGAGCGGCGTCGCGGGCGGCGCTTTGCTCGGCACGGCTACGGTGACGGTGACGATCATAGACAACGACATCGCCGCTCCGCCGCCGAACGAAACGATCATCGCGCTCACCGCGGGCAACAATCTTCTGCGCTTCAGCAGCAACGCGCCGGGCACGATCCTTTCCACGCACGCGATCACCGGATTGCAGGCGAACGAAAGCATGCGCGGCATCGGCCTGCGTCCCTCGACCGGCGAGCTTTTCGGCGTCGCCACGGTGAGCCCGTCCGCGGGTGTGATCAGCAGCAGCACGCTCTACGTCATCAATGCGATCACCGGCGCGGCGAGTGTCATCGGCAGCGGGCCGTTCACTCCGACGCTCACGAATGCATCCTTTGACCTCGGCTTCGATCCGATCTCGGATCAGCTCCGCATCGTCGGCAGCACGGGGCAAAATCTGCGACTGAATGCGGGCACCGGCCTCACGGTCGCGACGGACACCGGGCTCGCATTTGCCGCAGGCGACGCGCACGCGGGCAGCACGCCCGCGGTTGTCGGCGGCGACTATTCCGGCGCGGGCACGTTCTTCGCGATCGACAGCACGCTCGACATCCTCGTGCGCGTCGGCACTGCATCGTCCGCCAACAGCGGACAGCTCAACACCCTCGGCTCGCTCGGCGTGGACACCTCGGGACAGACGGGCCTCGACATCTCGCGCGCGACGGGCACCGCATTCGCCGCGCTCACCGCGCCGAGCGGCACGACGTCGTCACTTTACACCGTGAACCTCGGCACCGGCGCGGCGACACTCATCGGCACCATCGGCGGGACGGAGGTGATCCGCGACATCGTGGCGATGCCCGCGGGCAACCTGGCATTCACGAGCACGGTGTATTCCGCCGTCGAGGATCAGGGAGGCGCGATCATCGGCGTCACGCGCACGGGAGGATCGAATGGCGTCGTCAGTGTGAATTTCTCGACCAGCGACGGCACGGCGAACGCGGGAAGCGACTACACGGCGACGGGCGGCACGCTCACGTGGCAGGACGGCGAGACGGGCGCGAAGATATTCACGATCCCGATCACGAACGACAGCATCGTCGAGGGCACGGAGACCGTGAACCTCGCGCTGAACAATGTCACCGGCGGAGCGACCCTGAGCGGCGCTAGCGCGACGCTGAGCATCAGCGACCCGCCCTACCAGCAGTGGAAACTCGCGGTGTTCGGCGCGAGTGCGAACAACGCCGCCATCGCGGGCGACCTCGCCATGCCTGCTTCCGACGGCATCCCGAATTTGCTGAAATACGCGTTCGGCCTGAATCCCAATGTGTCCTCCAGCCCCGCCACGCCGCAGCCCTCCATGAACGGCGGCGCGCTGACGATTTCATTTTTCCACGATCCCACGGTCCCGGACGCCACGCTGCAAGTCGAGGTCTCCACCGATCTCGTGACCTGGCACCAAGGCTCCCGCTACAGCATCACGCTCGGCGACGTGCCGGCAAACGCGTGGAGCGCACAACTTGCGCGAGTGCTCGACGCCGCGACTGGCATCGAGACGATCACCGTGCAAAGCCTCCTGCTCCCCGCGAACAACGCGCGCTGCTTCATGCGCCTGAAGGCGACGCAGCCGTGAAAGATGCACCGGTGAAGTTCAGTGCATCGGCGCGGCGACCTGCGCCGCGGAAGGCAGGAGGTGTCAATTTCCGTAGCTGCGCTTGTGAAAGCGCAGGATGATCATTTCACTGCCGCGGGAAAAGCGTGCCCTCGCTTTCGCAAACGCGACGACGTCCCGCTCAGCTCCAGCCGTGCGCGGCGCGGACTTTGATCATCACGTCGAGGATCGCATTCCACGTCTGCGCCTGTTCGAGTTTCGCATTTGGGAACATGCAGCCGTCCCAGCAGATGTGCTGGATGCCGCGCGCGGCGGCGTCCTTCAGCCAGTAGCCGGCGCACTTCACGATATCGAGCTTGCCGTTTGGATCGTCGGCGGGGCAGTGCTTGCCGGTCTTGTCGTGCGCGCCTGCGCCGTGGACGTGGCCGTCGTTTTGCGCGACGTGGAAATCAATCGTCCACGGGCGCAGCTTGTCGGTCATCTTCTCGTAGGCCGCGTAAAATTCCGCCGCGCTGCAGCCTTCCTTCACGAGCGCGTGCTCGGGTGCATTGTAGCCGAGCAGGTAGAGGTACGTGTGCGCGAGGTCAGCTTGGAAGCCGACAGTCTTCGGCATGCCGACGGCTTCGAGCAGGTCGAGCATGTCCTTCCACGAGTGCATCCCCGCCCAGCAGATTTCGCCTTCAGCCGCGAGCCGCTCGCCGTGCTGCTCGGCGATCTTTCCCGCTTCGCGGAAAGTCTCCGCAATCTTCGCGGTGTTCGCCGTCGGATTCTCGCCCCACTTGTTCACGCCGAACTCCGCAGAATCAATGCGGATGACGCCATACTTTCGCACGCCGTGCTTTTTGAAAATACCGCCGATGCGGCAGGCCATCTTCACCGCGCTCAGAAATTTTTCACGCTGTGCCGCGTCGCCCATCGCGGAGTCGCCGATGGTGCCGCCCCACACCGGCGCGACGAGCGAGCCGACGTTGAACCCCTTGCCCGCGATGAGGTCGGCGATCTTCTTCAGTTCGTCGTCACTCGCCTCGGGATTCGTGTGCGGGAGGAAGAGGAAGTAATCGATGCCCTCAAACTTCGCGCCGTTCACATTTGCCGCCGCAGTGAGGTCGAGCATCCGCTCCAGGCTGATCGGCGGCTCCTGACCTTCGCCGGTGCCTTTGCCGACGAGACCGGGCCACATTGCGTTGTGAAGTTTGGGAAGGGAATGGCTCATGGAGAAATGGAATTTGAAAGGGCGCGCAGGCTAGCGGCGGAGCACTCGCAGGCAATCCGAAATTCGGAGCGAAACGGACGCGGATTCCGAGCCTGACAATGGATCGCCGCACGCCGCGAACGGAAGACCGTCAGCGAGCGGGACGAATCGAGCGAAAGCGGCGTGCGCTATTTCGCCAGCAGCTTCTCGACTTCCGCCTCGAGGCCGCCGCGGGCGCTGGTGCTCACGAGCTTGCCTTCCTTGTCCACAAGCCACATCGAAGGGACGCTGTGGATGCCAAACTTCGTGGCGATCTTGTTCTTCCATGCGAGGCCGTCGAAATACTGCGGCCAAGTCATCTTCTTGTCCTTCGTGAACTTCGTCAGCGCCGCCTTGTCCGAGTCCAGCGAGATGCCGATGATCTCAAATCCCTTGTCGTGGAGTTTCTCGTAGGTCTTCACGACATTCGGCACTTCGGCCACGCACGGCGGGCACCACGTGGCCCAAAAATCCACGAGCACGACTTTGCCCTTGAGCGTGGCGAGATCCACTTTCTTGCCGTGGCTGTCGGTAAATTTCAGCTCAAAAGTCTCACCGACGGCGGGGGCGGCACCTTGGGATTTTGCCGCCGGGGCGGCAACGATCGTGGCAGGGGCGAACGCCATCGTGATGACGGCAGCGGCGAATGGGAGGAGGTGTCTGGGATTCATGGTGACGGTTTTTAGCATGGCCGGGAAATGGCAGACAAGCCCAAGTTGATCCGCAGGCAGGGCAAACACATCAAAATTTGCGAGGCGGGCATAGCAGACGGAAGGCCGCTGCGCGGGGCTGAACGTCTAACATCTAACGCCTAACCCCAAACTTTTAAGGTTCAGCAGCCGGCATCAGACTGCGCACCGTTCGGCGTTAAAAGTTAGATGTTCGATGTTAGACGTTGAGCCCGCCGCAGGCGTCTCATCCATGTCCCGAACTGCTGCTCCTCGGGCTGACAGTTCATTTTGATGCGCTTGCCCTGGATCCGCAGGAAGAGCGTGAGCCCGTTCCGGCACTGCGGTCGCTACACATCGAGCCGGTAACCAAGGCCATGCACCGTGAGCAAATGCTGCGGCTCGCCCGGCTCGCCCTCGATTTTCTGCCGCAGCTTCACGATGAGCTGATCGAGCGTGCGCGTCGTGCCGTAGTATTCGATGCCCCAGACTTCGTTCAGGATCTTGTCGCGCGAGACCGCGTTTCCGCGTTCGCGGAAAAGCAGCGCGAGCACGCTCAGTTCGCGCGGAGTCAGCTCGAATTTTTCCTTCCCGCGCACACCGCGCAGCGCCTTCGTCTCGATGCGCACCTTGCCGAACTTGATCTCATCCGGCATGTCGCCCGCGGGCTCCGTCGCGAACTCCGCGCGCCGCAGCAGCGCCTGCACGCGCGCGAGGAGTTCGCGGAGTGAAAATGGTTTCGTCACGTAGTCATCCGCGCCGAGTTCGAGGCCGACGACCTTGTCCACCTCCTGCCCCTTCGCGCTGAGCATGAGGATCGGCGTGCGGCTTTTCGTCGCGCGGATTTCACGGCAGATGTCGTAGCCGCTCTTGCCGGGCAGCATGATGTCGAGCACGACGAGGTCCGGCTTGCGCTGCTTGAAAAGCGGGAGCGCCTCGGTGCCCGAGGAGCAGTCGGTGACCTCGTAGCCCTCCGCGCGCAACGCCTCGCAGAGACCGAGCCGGATGTGCGCGTCGTCCTCGACGATCAGGATGTGTTTTTTCATTTTGAAAGAATTTGCGTGCCGCGGTGGCGAGGAGTCAGGGGTCAGGGGTCAGGAGTCAGGAAAAGCGTGGCCGCCTGACTCCTGACC
>JBBRYC010000026.1:0-73059 GCA_038238025.1 Chthoniobacterales bacterium | reverse complement strand
TCCCGCAGCCCGGCGGATCTTTCCGGCAGGATGCCGCAAAGGACACGCTGGAAGCGTGTGCTCCCATTTTCCTCCGGGCTGCATCCGCCTTCCCTGAATCGGATGCAGCGGCATGGCAAACGCGGGACTTTTTACACAGTCTCTATGGTGCCGACTTGTTCCTGCGAGGCCACAGGTGAGCGAGTCGCTGTCGGGGATGTTCCGTGCGGCGATGAATTCCTCGACCGCCGCGTGCAATGGAATTCCGAGCGGATCGAGCAGGCCGAGGGCGTGGCGGTGGGAATCCCGGTTCGCACTGTTCAGCTCGGTGGCGCCAATTTCCCCATTGCTGATCGCGGTGGCGATTTCCTCGGCCCGAAGCTTCGTGGCATCGAGGGAGGCACGCGATTCGCGCTGCCGTTTTCCGAGTGCGTTCCAAGTGATTATGAAATGCTCCGATGCGTTGTTCTGGTAGGGCCGGATGGAGCCGCTGCGCGCGAAAAGGGGAGAATTGGGCATCAGATTTTGACAGCAAACCCCGTTTTCCGGGTTGCAAACTGGGCTTCCGTAGCACTTCAACCCTCGATTGTTGAAGTGGTTGCGGGGGCAGGATTTGAACCTGCGACCTTCAGGTTATGAGCCTGACGAGCTACCGGGCTGCTCCACCCCGCGATTTGGTGAGGCGCTGAAAGTAGCGGAAGCGATGGTGACGGCAAGGGAAATCTTTCCGGCGACGCAGTTTGATCGCGGGTGGCGCGTGGATTTCGACGGCGCGGATTTTCCGGGAATGCACAGGCGAACCGCGAAGGCATGTCACTCGCGTGCGAATTTTTTCCGCAGCGTGACGCGGTTCATTTTTGTCTCGCGGGCGAGGATGGTGGGCTTGCCCTCGAAGCGCGCGAGGAGGTGGCGCAGGGCGAGGGATTCGATGGCGTCGT
This sequence comes from Chthoniobacterales bacterium, assembly GCA_038238025.1. GTDB lineage: Bacteria > Verrucomicrobiota > Verrucomicrobiia > Chthoniobacterales > Chthoniobacteraceae > SXWH01. The sequence continues at coordinate 72,142 of JBBRYC010000026.1, read as the reverse complement.
GCATGTCGCGATACGTGGCTTTTTCCAAAAGGCGCGCGTCGAGCCATTCGGCGAGTGCGGCGGTGAGGCGGGCATCGGGCGAAGGGGCGGCGCTGCGCTCGCGGAGATCGCGAGGGAGGTGTGCGGGGAGGATGACGGGCCCGGTGCAGACGGCGGCGGCGTATTCGAGGACGTTGCGGAGTTCGCGGAGATTGCCAGGCCAGTCGTGGTGCTTGAGGACTGCGAGAGCCTCGGGTGCGAGTGTGAGCGGGCGTGATGCGGTGCGGAGGAAATTCGCGGCGAACACGCCGATGTCCGCGGCACGCTCGCGGAGCGGGGGCATTTCGATTTCGAGGACGTGCAGGCGATAGAAAAGATCCTCGCGGAAGCGTCCGGCTTTCACCTCGTCGCGGAGGATTTTGTTGCTCGCGGTGATGAGGCGCAGCTCGACGCGGATGTCCTCGCGTCCGCCGACGCGGGTGAATGCGCGCTCCTCGACGAAGCGGAGCAGCTTTGCCTGCACCGTCGGCGAGATGTCGCCGATCTCGTCGAGGAAAAGCGTGCCGCCGCGCGCACGCTCGATGTGTCCGGCGCGCTCGGTCACGGCACCGGTGAACGCGCCGCGCTCGTGGCCGAAGAGTTCGCTCTCGAGGAGCTGCTCCTGCAGGGCGCCGCAGTGGAGCGCGACGAATGGCGCATCCTTTCGTGCGCCGTGAATGTGGATGGTGCGCGCTGCGAGTGTCTTGCCGGAGCCGGTCGGGCCGGTGAGAAGGACGGGCGCTTCGGTCGTGCAGGCGTGGGCGATTTCGAGGAAGACGCGCTGCATCGCGGGCGATGTGCCGAGGAGTTGTGCGTCGGAGGATGCGGGCACAGCGACGGATGCGGGGGCGGATTTGCTGGCGAGGATCTGCGTGAGCGTGCGCTCGATTTCGCGGAGGTCGAGCGGCTTCACGAGGTAGGCGGCGGCTCCGAGCTTTCGGGCGGCGACGGCGTTTTCGAGTTTGCCGTGCGCAGTGATGATGACGACGGGGAGCTGCGGCGAGCGTGCCCGCGCCTTTTGCAAAACGTCGAGTCCGCTGAGGTCGGGGAGACCGATGTCGAGGATGGCGAGATCGAAATCGCCCGAGGCGAGCGCGAGCAGGCCGGCATTGCCGCTGGCGCGGAGTTCCGCGCGCCAGCCGAGGCGCTGGCACACGCGGGCGAGCGCGGTCGCGAGGGCGGCTTCGTCTTCGATGATGAGGACCGAGGGCATGGCGAAATTTAGGATTTGGGATCGCCGGCGAGTGGCAGGACGAAGGTGACGACTGCACCTGCGGGGGAGTTTGCGACGCGGAGTTCGCCTCCGTGGGCGCGGAGGATTTCGGCGGTGACGTTCAGGCCGATGCCCATGCCGCCTTCCTTTTCGCTGAAGAAAAGCTCGGCGTGCCGCGCGAGTGCGGCGGCGCTGAAGCCGGGGCCGGTGTCGTGAAAATGAATGGCGAATGACGACTGACGAATGACGAATGCGTCGTCGTGCGCCGGGTTGCTGCCCTCCGGCATTCGCCATTCGGCATTCGTCATTCGGCATTCCTCATTCCCCGTGATGCGCAGCGTGCCGCCCTGCGCGGACATGGCTTGGATGGCGTTGATGATCACGTTGCCGATTGCCTGGCCGAGCCGTCGCGCGTCGGCGGCGATGCGGTGGCCGGTGTGCGTTTTATTCACGATTTGCACGCGCGCATGTTCGGCGGCAGGTGCCTGGATGCGCAGCGCCGCGGCGATGAGATCGGCGGGATCGCACGGCGACGTCTGCGGCGGCTGCGGGCGCGCGAGGAACATCCACTGGTTGACGAGCGCCTCGATTTTCGAATTTTCGGCGAGGATGATCGCGAGTGAATCCGTGCCGCTGTCACCGTGCGATGCGGCGTTGTGAATGCTGGTCGTGCCGGCCTCGAGGAGCTGCGCGTGGAGCTTGATCGCTGCGACGGGGTTGTTGATTTCGTGTGCGAGGCCCGTGGCCATGCGTCCGAGTGTGGCGAGGCGCTCGGCCTGCAGGCGGGCGCGGCGTTCATCGGCGAGCGCAGAACGCGTGTCGAGGTAGGCGCGGGCGAGCTGGCCGATTTCGTCGGAGCGTGCGGCCTCGGGTGGCGGCTCGGCATTTTCATCCGCGATGCTTGGCAGCCGCTGTGCGAGCGAGCGCAATGGCCGCACGATGCCGCTCGCGAGCGCCCAGGCGAGCGCAAGCGAGAGCAGCCAGAATGCGCCCAGCCCCGCGAAAGTCCGCAGTCGCCAGAATTCGCCGGCAGCCGGCTTCATGCGGAAAAGCAGCACGCTCCATTCGCCGTCGAGCGGCACGCGCACGGCCTCGCCGCCGACGCGCGCACGCACTTCGCCGGGCGATAGTCGCGCGGCATCGCTGAGCGCCGCGCCTTCGCGTGTGAGCAGCCGCGATTTCGGATCGGGGATCGCGTCGGAGATTGCCTGGCCGCGCAGGAAGTACATCTCCATGCCGAGCACTTCGCCCAGCGCCTCGGCGGTGCGTTCGCTCGGCGGCAGGTGCTGCGAGCGGATGAAGTGCGCATTCGATCGCGCGACCGCTGCGAACGCGGACTGTGACTCGTGCGTCTCCTCGTAGTCGAGCCACGCGACGACGCCGAGCGAGCCGACGACGACAAAGCCGAGGAATGCCGCCGCGAGGCGAAAGGCGAGGCTGTGGCGGAATGACATACGGCGCGGACAGTTCATAGCCATTGCGGCACTCTGATGGAATACAAATTATCCACTCAGTCGGAATCCGATATTGCGGTTAATTTTCAAACTACTGCTGTCCAGCGGATTAAAACTTAAATCACGAGCTGGTATGGGGATCGCTAAGCGCGATGCCGCCAATGAAAACAAAACCCACTCTGTTCATCCAATCGGTGCTTTTGACCACGAGCTTCGCGCTCAGCGGACTTTCCGTCGCTGCGGAAAAAAAGTCTGACAACACTTCCGTCCAGCGCATGCCGACTGTGACTTCGCTCGCTGGTTCGCTGCTCGAAGAGCAGGCCGTGGATGAGACCGGGCGGCCTGAATGGACAGGCGCGCGGCGCTTCACCGGCACGCGCGTTTACATCCAAAAAGCGCCTTGGGAATTTGGCATCGAGTCGTGGTGGCGCATCAAGCACAAGCGCGACGGCACGCTTCGGCACCGCCTTTTGCAGGAGGTGGAAATCGGCCTGCCGGGCCGGCTGCAACTCGACCTTTACACGGACCATGAAGGCGACAACACGGGCGCGTTCCATTTTCAAAGCTTCAATATCGAGCTGCGCTACGCGCTCGCGGATTGGGGGAAACTTTGGGGCAACCCAACCATCTACGCGGAATACAAGTTTGCCGACCATCACTGGGGGCCGGACGTGTACGAGTTCAAGTTGCTCTTCGGCGACCAGCTCGCGCCGCGCTGGCACTGGGGGCTGAACTTCGTGTGGGAGGCCGAGGTCGGCGGCGACCGCGAGCAGGAATTTCAGGTCACTGGCGGCCTCAGCTACACGGTCATTGATGGCAAGCTCGGCGTCGGCATCGAGGCGTTCTACGATCGTGATTCGGTGAAAGGTGCGCGCGGCCGTGCCGTGGATATTTTTGCCGTCGGGCCGAGCATCCAGTGGCGCGTGACGAAGAACCTGCATGTGGATCTGAACTGCATGTTCGGCACGAACAAGCAGTCCGAACACCAGATCGCCTACCTCGTCGTCGGCTACGACTTCGGATCGGGCGAATCGAAGAAGAGCCGCTACACGCCGATCAGCGGGCAGCGGAACTGATCTTGTGTGCGACGTAGGCGTGGGCGGGAGCCCGCGGCCGCGCTCTCCCGAGCGCGCCTACCTTCCTTGCGGCCACACGCGGGCGAAGTCCGCCTTGCGCACCCAGCCCGCGCGGTCGCCGTCGGCGCGCACGTAGAAATATTCGCCACGCTCGCGCTCCACGCGCGCCATCTCTCCGGAGATGAGCTTCACGAGTGTCTCCGCCTCGCGCGTCGGCGTGAGGCGCAGCGGGGTCTCGTCTTCGAGCACCACGCCAAATTGCGCGCGCTTCCACGTGCCGAAGAGCGCCGGGCCACACAGCAGGAAAATCGCGAACAGCGCCGCGGCCACGCCCTGGTGCCAGTCCGCGCGACGCCATCCGAGCAGGCGCGGCAGCGTGAGCAGCACGACTCCGCCCCACAGTCCTGCGGATGCGATCGCGATCCACCAGCCGCCGGGCAGCGCGGTCGAGTAGCGCTCGTGCCACGCGAGTTGCGGGGCATCCACTCGAGCGTGATGCCGTGCAAAGCGCAGGTTCGCCTCCGTATTCTTGCCGAATGGATCGAGCGAAAGTGCGCGTTCCCACGCGAGCACGGCGTGGCCGTGGCGTCCGACTTTCCACTCCGCGTCGCCGAGATTGTGCAGCGCGCCGGGCGAAAAATGCCCGTTGTTCACCAGCTCGCGCAATTCGTACACGGCATCGGCAAATTCACCCGCGGCATAGTCCTTCGAGGCTTTGGCAAAGCGCGCGCCAGGCTCGGCTGTCACGGCTTGCAATGAAACGGAGGATGCACTGATCGCAGCAGCGCAGAGGAGGGCTAGGCGCATTGGAGCAGGTGTTGGACTTCGCAGGGTGAGATGCCTCGATGGCGATCCAGCTTCCACTCCGTGGTCCTGTGAAAGGAGGCATACCACGGGAAAACTTCGGCCTGCTCGGTGCGGTAGAGCATGATGCTGCCACGATCCAAGCCGACGGTGGATGAGCTGTACCAAAAGAAGACGGCAGACGGAGAAACTCTGGAAATGACGCGGGTGAGGTTTTCGGCGCTGGCTTGGACGATATGCAGCCGTGCGGCAGGGGATGGCACGTATGCCCCGGACTCCGGTGCGACAGACAGGTGGGTCTCGCTCAGAACACGATTCGGGTGAAAAGGCGGGATGGTAATCCAACGGTTGCAGTAAACACCGAGAGCACCGAGAATCTTGCCTGAGAACTTGAGCCACTTCGCATCGAACCACTGATCGATGCGGATGAGACACACCTCGGCAGGGCGACAGGTCGTGACGGTTGTATCGAGAAGCTGATTCGCCAAGGCAACGAATCGGGGATCGTCATTCTCCGTGGGCGTAATCATGCGCGGCGTGCGAGTGCGTGGACGGCGCGTTCCAGTTCCGGAAGCAGCGCGCGCGGCTCCATCGTGGCGGCTTCGGCGGATGAGTAATTTGCGGCGTCGGCGGAATCGAGCACCTTGCGCGCGACGGCGGTTGCGCCCGCGTCGCCGTTCAGCAACCGCAGCACGTCCTCGCGCGTGAGGCTGTCCGCGCGCGCGGTGTCGAGTGGCGATGCGGCTTCGCGCAGCGCGCCTGCGCTTGCGCGGAGAAATTCGGCGCGGTCGCCTGCGCGTGCGGCGGCGCGTGCGCGTGCGAGCGCGCGGCGTGCGGCGGCGTGCGCGCGGCGGCGGCGGATGATCTGCGGATTTGCCGCGATCCAGTCGCGGCGGCGACGCCACGCCCACAGCGCGAGCAGCAGCACGGGCACCGCGCACTCGGCGGCGAGCAGCCACCATTCGCGCAGCGGCGGCGCGATGGAATGCACCCAGCGTCCGGATTTTTCCGCGAGGCCGGTCATCGCGGGTTCGACGACGCGCGGCTCCTCTGCGCGCGGCGTCTCGGTTTTCGTCGCCTCCGGCTCCGTGGGTGCGGGCGCGTTTGCCGATGGCTTCACGGTGATCGGCAGCGGCGGGATCGTGATGTCCACATACGCGCGCCGCTCGGGATCGAAATAGCAGAACGGCATCGCGGGCGTCGCCTTCAGTCCCGGACGCGCCGGGATGAGCGTGTAGGTAAAAACTTTCGCGCCGCGGGACGTGTTGTGATCCTCGGGGTCGGGCCGGAATTCGCTCGTCGGCTTGTAAATCTGCCAGCCGCCCGCGGTGCCCATCTCCGGCGCGGCGACGCCTTCGAGATTTCCCTCGCCCGCCATGCCGATGACGAGCGTCACCGGTTCGCCAGCTTCGACCTCCGTCGCCGAGAGCTTCGGCTGCGCGACGGTGAATTTCCCGATCGCCCCGGTGAATCCCGGCAGCCGCCCCGTGCGCGGCAGCGCGAGCACGCGGATGCGCGCGGGCTTCGCATCCACCGTGCTCTGCGCCCTGCCGAATCCGCGCTGCCCCGGCAAGTCGTTCTTCTGCACGCTCACCATGATCTGGATTCCCAACTCCTGTTCGCCCTCGAGAATCGGCGTCACGCGCACGGGCATCACGAGCCCCTCGTGCTTCTGCCCGCCGATCGTGAACTGTTCGCGCGACGTGCGCAGCGACGGGCGCACGACCGCCGCGCCGGTCGTCTTCGACACATGGGAGATAAATTGCGGCGACTCGTCCGGCGTCTCGATCACGAGCAGCCGCCCGCCGATGGATTCGCCTGCGAAAAAATCACGCTGCGGCAATTCCAGCTCGGCGCGCACCGGCTGGTAGGGCGCGGCATTCGGGTCCGCGGGCACGACGGTGAGCACCGTGGCCGGCACGCGCACGCGACCGCCGCCGACGGCGATCTCGAAGGCCGGCATCGTGAACTTCCCCGTGCGCTGCGGGACTACGTTGTAGTTGAAGATCGTTGTCATCATCAATGTGCCGTTGAGTATCGACGGATTCGTAGGCGGACTCCCTGCGAACGAAACCTCCAGTCCGGCGGGCGACGCGAGTTCCGGTGGCTCCAGCGGCTTTTGCGATGCGGTGATCGTCACGCGGTACATAGCCGGTCGTCCGAGCTGCGCGACCTCGGGCGTGAAGCTCGCGCTCGCCGCGGGCGAGATTTCGTCCGCGGGTTGGAGATTGATCTGCGCAAAAACCGCGGGCACCGCGCCGCACAGCGCGAACACCATCGTCGCGAGAATGAAAATGCCGCGCCGCATCCTCACCAGTTGCGGCCCTTTCTCTGCGACGGCTTGCGGTGCTCCTCAGTCGGCTTGAAGCCCTCACCTTCCTGCTTTGTTCCGAGCGACATCGTGCGGCGCTTCATCGTCTCCTTCAGCCAGCGCGCCATGTCCGGCGACACCTCGCGGTCGGAGCCGAGGCGCTGCTGCTGCTTCTCGCCGATCTTCGGGTCGCCCTTCTCGTCCTTGTCTTCGTCATCGTCCTCCTCGTCGTCGCTCTCGCGCTGCATGTCCTTCGGGATTTTTCCGCGCAGCTTCTTTTTGATGTCCTTGATCTTCTCGCGCTCCTCGGAGACCTGCTCGCTCTGCTGCTCGATCTTCTTTTTGAATTTCAGCAGCTCCTCGATTTTTCGCTCGACGGTGTCCGCGTTCGCTTTCGCGTCCGAGTTCGCCGCGTCCAGTTCCAGCGCGCTGTGAAAATCGCCGACCGACCTGCGCCACCGCTCCAGCGCCGAGCCGATGAGCCCGAGCGTGCGACTCGTCTCGTCGCGGGAAAATCGCAGATCCTTCTGCGCAGCGCGGGCATTCATGTAGGCCGCGATGATCTCCTTCATCTCGTCGCTCTCGAGTGCGCGCCCGCCATTCCGGATCGCCTCCTCCGCGACATTCACCGCCGCCGCGGAGGAATCGAGAAGCTGCTGGCGGCTGCCCTCGCCCTTCAGCGTCTCCTCGCCCTGGCGGAACCGCACATGCCCGAGATTGTAGAGCGCCAGCGGCTGCACGCTCTCGACATCCGCACCCGCCGCCTTGCGCAGCGACATCTCCGCGTCGCGAAGCTCCCCCTTGCCGAGACGGCTCACGCCCTCGTTGTAAAATTCGCGCGCGCCCTGCTTCTCGGACGTGGTGGCCAGCGCGGGCGCTTTGCTGCAGATGGCGAGCATCAGGATGGCGAAGGGGCGGAAGTTCATGCGGTGTGTGCGCGAGTGCGTCGGCGCGTGCGGAGGAGAGATTCGGCGACGAGGAGGAAAATGGCAACTGCAAGCGGCCAGCGATAGCGGTCAATGCCAAGCCGTTTCCGGAACACCGCCGCGGGCTTCGACTGCGGATCCTTCAGCGCGCTCGCCACGTCGGCGAGTCCGCCCGCGATGGTCTCCATCCGTCGGTACGTGCCGCCGGTCGTCTCCGCGATCGTGCGCAGCGTCGGCTCGTCGAGACGGCTCGTCACCGGCTGCCCCTTTTCATCGCGCAGCGGCTCCATCTCGCCGCCCTTACCCTGCACTTGGATCTGGCTGCCGCCCGGCGTGCCGACGCCGACCGTGAAGACGACCACGCCGTCCTTCGCGAGCTTCTTCGCCGCATCAATTCCGATGCGCTGCAGATCCTCGCCGTCCGTCACGAGCACGAGGACTTTCCTGCGCTCGGCCTTGTCAAACGCGCGGCTCCCAGCGAACAGCGCGCTCGCGATATCCGTGCCTGGCACGAGCACGGAGTCCGTGTCGAGATCGCGGATGGATTCCTCGAACGCATCGTAGTCGAGCGTGAGCGGGCATTGGAGAAACGCATCGCCCGCAAACGCGACGAGCCCCACGCGCCCGCCCGCGTGACGATGCACAAAATCGAGCACGGCCATCTTCGCGCGCTCGAGCCGGCTCGGCGTGACATCGGACGCGAGCATGGACTTCGACGCATCCATCAGAAAGACGACATCGTCGCCCTTGCGATCCACGCGCTCCTCGGTCTCGCCCCATTGCGGACGCGCGAGCGCGATCCCGACGAGCAGCATCGAAAGAAAGAGCATCGTGTTTTTCACCACGCGCATCACCGCGCTGTGCGAAGCGAGCAGCTCATCGCGCCGCGCGGGATCGGCAAACTGCCCGAGCTGCCGCCCCCGCGCCTTCGCGGAAACCCAAAACAGCGCACCGACAAGCGCCAGCGCGAGCGCCGTGAACCACAGCCATTCCGGGGCGGCAAATTGAAGCGCGTGGGTTTTCATGGGATGCGCCGGAAGCGGGTGTTTGCGAGCAGCAGCTCGAGCAGCAGCACGGCGAGCGCGCCGAGCAGCGGGATGTAAAACAGCGGCGTGTAAGTGCGGTGATGCTTCAGCTTCACCTCGGTCTTTTCGAGCCGGTCAATGTCCGCGTACACCGTGTCGAGTTCCTGCCGGTTCGTCGCCGTGTAGCTTTTGCCGCCGGTCATCTTCGACATCTTCTCGAGCACCACGTAATTCGCCGGCTGGAGCATCGTGATCACGCCATTGGGCTTGCCGTCTGCGCCGAGCCGCAGCTTGCCGGTCTCGCGATCGAAATCCGGCAGCCAGCACTGCTCGTTTTTTCCCACGCCGACCGTGTACACCCGCACGCGCTCGCCCGCCGCGAGGCTCGCGGATGCAACGGGCTCGAGCGTCTCCCACTTGTTGTTGTCGCCGTCGGTGAGCAGCACGATGAGCTTGCCGCGGCTCTGCTTCTGCGCGGCGAGGCGCTTCACCGCGAGGCCGGTCGCGTCGCCGATGGCCGTGCCGAGTTCCGTGATCACGCCGATGTAGAGACGATCCAGATTTTTTTGCAGCCACTCGTGATTCAGCGTCGGCGGGCTCACGAGATACGGCACGCCGCTGAACACGATGAGCCCGATGCGATCCGACGGCCGCCGCGCCACAAAGTCCTTCAGCACACTCTGCGCGATGTCGAAGCGCGTCGTGAGCTTCCCCGGCGGCGCCATGTCGAGCGCCATCATGCTCCACGACAGATCGAACACGAGCATGATGTCCACGCCGCTCGCCTGCGTCTCCGTCTGCTCATTCACCCAGCGCGGCCCAGCCATCGCGACGATCGTGAGCGCGACCGTGAGCGTGCGGAGAAAAATGAAAAGCCGTCCCGCCATCGAGCGCACCTTGCCGCCGATCGCGCGCACGAGTTCCACGCTGGAAAAACGCAGCGCGCCTTCCGCTCCGGTGCGCCCGCGGAAGAAGGCGTACAGCGGCAGCAGTGCGAGAAACACGAGCACCCAAGGATGCTGAAACTCGAATCCCTCGCTCATAAAATCTCGAATCCCTCGCTCATAGCGTGCGCGCCGCCTTCGCCCGTGCGGCCTCCAGTTCGTCGATCAGCTTGGCCGTCGTGCCGAGCAGCGCCGATCCATCCGCGTGCTCCGGCAGCGGCGAAAATTTTACGCGGTCGCAGTCCCAGAGAAAATGCCACACCGCGTTCGTCAGTTCGACCGGGCACGAGCGGCGCGTGACGAGTCCGCTCACCAGCTCCTCGGAGGTGAGCCCGCTGCCCTCGATCGCAAACGCATCCGCCGCGTAGCATCGCACGATCGCCGATACCGTGAGGGGAGTCGCGGCGGTGGTATTGCCGCGCAGGGCGGAGAGTTTTTCCTGCGCGACTGGAAACGGATCCGGCGGTGGCACCGGTGGCTTGCGGCGTGGCCAGCACAGGGCCGAAAAAATGATCGCAGCGCCGAGCCCGCCGGCGACCCATGCGATATGGCTGCGCGCGATCGGCGGCGGCGGGATTTTCGGACGCGGCGGGCGCAAGTCCGGGGCAGGCTCGGCCTTGATCGCACCCGACGCGGCGAGCGGAAAAAGCGCGAATGCTGCTGCGAGGACGGCGCGGTTCATCTTCGTCGTCTGTGCTCGAAAAATTTTTGCAGCATCGCCGCGTGATCATCCGCCGCACCGAGCCGCAGAATGTCCACGCCCGACTGCATCAGCGCGCGGTCGAGCTGCTCCTGCCGCTGCGCCACGCCCGTCGCAAACGCATCGCGCACCGTCTCGCGCGTCGAGTCCACCTCGATCACTTCGCCCGTTTCCAAGTCCTCGACGACGAGCATTCCGGACACCGGCAGCGCGCGCTCGCGGTCGTCCTGAAGCTGCACGCACACGAGATCGTGCCGCGAATTCGTGCGCCCGATTTCCTGGAAGATGTCGCGCCTTCCGTCGCCGGAGCCGTGGAGAAAGTCGCTGATGAGAAACACAATCGAGCGCCGGTGCGTGACGTGATTCAGAAACGAAAGCGCCGAATCAATGCGCGTGCCGCGCCGCCGTGGTGAAAACGCGAGCGCCTCGCGAATGATGCGCAGCAGGTGGCGGCGCCCTTTTTTCGGCGGAAGAAAAAGCTCCACCTCGTCGCTGAACAGCAGCAGCCCGACCTTGTCGCCATTCCGAATCGCGGAGAAGGCGAGCGTGCCCGCGATCTCCGCGGCGACCTCGCGCTTTGTGCGCTCCGTCGAGCCGAAGTCGCCGGATGCCGACACATCCAGCACGAGGATGACCGACAGCTCGCGCTCCTCGCGGTGCAGCTTCACGAAGGGCCGCCGCATGCGCGCGGTCACGTTCCAGTCAATCGTCCGCACATCGTCGCCCGGCACGTATTCGCGCAGTTCCTCGAAGTTCATCCCGCGCCCTTTGAACTGCGAGTGATACGCGCCGACCATGAGATCATTCGCGAGCTTGCTCGTGCGCAGCTCCACGCGGCGCACGCGGGCGATGACGTCTGCGGCGGTCATCTCTCCGTAGCCGCGGTTGTGAAAGCGCGGGTTGACTTTCGGAAATGCGTGCCCGCGCTCTCACAAGCGCGGCTACGGATTTTACGGCACGGGGACATTGTCGAAAATCTTCTTCACGATTCCGTCGCCCGTCATACCCTGCGCCTCGGCTTCGTAGGTGAGGATCACGCGGTGGCGCAGCACGTCGGCGCCGATGGCTTTCACGTCGCCGGGCGTCACGTAGCTGCGGCCTTGCAGGAGCGCCCACGCCTTCGCGGCGAGCGTGAGATTGATCGTCGCGCGAGGGCTCGCGCCGAATTGGATCAGCGGGCGCAGTTCGGTGAGCTGGTATTTCTCCGGGTTCCGCGTGGCGAAGACGATGTGGACGATGTAGTCGCGCACTTTTTCGTCCACGTGGATGCTGTCCACGACCTTGCGCGTGGCGAGGATGTCGTTGAGTTCGATGACGCGCTCGACATCGAGATTCGGACGCGTGAATGCCATCGTGTCGAGGATGCGCCGCTCCTCGTCGAAGGTCGGGTAGCCCACGAGCACCTTCAACATGAAGCGATCCACCTGCGCCTCCGGCAGGGGATACGTGCCCTCCTGATCGATCGGGTTTTCCGTCGCGAGCACGAGGAAGGGCACGGGCAGCTTGTGCGTCTCGCCGCCGAGTGTGACCTGCCGTTCCTGCATCGCCTCGAGCAGCGCGCTCTGCACTTTCGCCGGCGCGCGGTTGATTTCGTCGGCGAGCACGATGTTCGCAAAAATGGGGCCCTTCGTGACGTGATATTGGCCGTCGCCAGGATTGTAGATGAGCGTGCCGGTGATGTCCGCGGGCAGCAGGTCGGGCGTGAACTGCACGCGGTTGAACGATGCGTGGATCGCCGATGCGAGCGTGCGCACCGCGAGCGTCTTCGCGAGGCCGGGCACGCCTTCGAGGAGCACGTGGCCATTCGCGAGCAGGCCGACGAGCAGGCGGTCGATCAGGTATTGCTGGCCGACGACGATCTTGCCGACCACTTCGCGCAGACGTGTGACCCATGCCGAGGCGTTTTGGACGCTGGCGTTCAGTTCATCGAGGGATTCGCTCATAGTGGGAAAGTGGGAGCCGTTCGGCGTGCCGCGCTAGGACAGCGGAAAGCGCACTTTCGGCAAGAGAGAAACCACCGTGTGCGCTTGCCAGAGAGATTTGAAATCTTCTGTCTTTGTCCTGCTCTTGCTCTCTTTGCCGCGGGTTTCGAGAGCAAGAGCAAGAGCAGGACAAAGATAAAGAGCCGCCAGGTTCCGAAATCGATCCGCAGTCCGGCGGGCGATCGCCCTCACGACCGCTTGTAGTGCAGGCTCAGCGTGTGGAATGCCAGATCGCCGTCATTCACGCCGACGTGAAAATAGATCAGCTCCACCGCCGTATTGTTGCGGTTCCATTTGTAGCCCACGATCGTCTGCGTCGCCTTGCCGTCGGGAGTCGGCGTGCTGGAGCGCACGAGCTGCTGGCCGGGGCCGTAGAGGCGCTCGAGCATCTGGCGTTTTTCCGAGAGGCACGCGCCGTAGCGCTCCTCGTCCCAGCCATCCTGCTCGTATTGCAGCTCGACCTCCACGAGCTGTCCGCCCGAGAGCATCTCGTGCACTTTTCCATTTGCGCCCTTGTCCTTGGAAATCGCGCCGCCCTCGAAATGAAAGAGGACCCGGCGGAGTTCCGGCGGCTTCGGTGCGGCTGCGTCGCCTGCACCCGGCTTCTTGAATCCCCCCGCTGTGACGATCCACTGCCGATCGAGCTTGCGCCGGTCGGTGATCGCGAGCTTCGCGGCCTCGATCTTCAGCTCCAGCCGCTCCGACGGCTCGTGCCACAGGAGGCTGAAAGGCGGCTGAATTTCACGCTCCTGCGAGGCCGGCGCGGGCGCAGATGCAGGCGCGGGAGCCGGCGTGATTTTCGCAGGCTTCTCCGCATGCACAGTCATCGTCGCGGCGGCCAGCAGGCCGGCGAGGATTTTGCAGCGGACATCGGGAGCAAATCGCATCGCCGCCAAGATCGCATCGCGCATCGCCCCACTGCAATCCCAAACCATCAAGGGAGCGGGCAGAACTGGGCTCGAACCAGCGAAGGCGCAGGCCAGCGGATTTGCAGGGCGAAGAGGCGGATTTGCACCGTTGCACATTGGCATTCAAAAGCTCGCGGATGCCGATGGGCACTTGGTTTGGGGGTGATTCGGCCTTGCATCAGTTTGCACGATTCCCCGCTCAAATTCACTCTGGCCGCCGCAAAAGAACACGGTGAAAAATAGCTGTCCGATCCCCGTCTCAAAGAAAAGCAACAACGCCCACTTTACCAAAACCCGGTATCCACATCGCATCCGTCTGCCCATGATCATCACTCACCTTCTCGCGCGTCTTCGTCCGCACCTTCTCGTCTGCACGCTCCTGTTTGGGTATGCTTGGGCTGGAACACCGGCGTTCGCGGAAGAGCCTCGGAAAATTGCATCCGTCCTTCAGCCCTTTGTCGAGAGCCAGACTCTCGCCGGGGCGGTGACGCTCGTGGCGTCGCCGGAGAAAACCCTGAGCCTGGAAGCGGTCGGCTGGGCGGATGTCGCTGCGAAGAAGCCGATGCGCACAGACGCCGTATTTTGGATCGCATCGCAGTCGAAACCGATCACGGCGGCGGCGCTCATGATTCTCGTCGATGAGCGGAAAGTGAATGCGGACGATCCGGTGGAGAAATATTTGCCGGAGTTCAAGGGGCATCTTGTCGCCCCGCAGAAAGGGGAGACGGAACCTGCGAAGCCGCGTCATGCGATCCTCGTGCGCGAACTGCTGAGCCACACGAGCGGCCTGCCTTTCAAGTCGGACATGGAGCAGCCGACACTCGATGTCTTTCCGCTCGCAGAGCGCGTGCGCAGCTATGCGAAGATGCAGTTGCTCTTCCAGCCTGGAACGAAGTCGCAATACTCCAACGCGGGCATCAACACCGCGGGCCGCATCATCGAGGTGGTGAGCGGGATGCCGTATGAAAAGTTTCTCGATGAAAGGCTCTTCCAGCCGCTCGGAATGAAGGACACAACCTTCTGGCCCGCGGGCGCACGACTGGAGCGCGTGCCGAAGTCCTACAAACCCGCCAACGACGGCGGGCTCGAAGCAGTGCCGATCGGCCAGCTCAACTATCCGCTCGATGATCGCGACCGTCAGCCGATGCCGGCGGGCGGACTTTTTTCGACCGCGACCGATCTCGCGATCTTCTACCGCATGCTCGCGAACAGCGGCACCTTCGAGGGCAAGCGTGTCCTTTCACAAAAGGCGGTGGATCAAATGACGTCCGATCAGTCGGGCGAGGCGCACTCGAACTACGGCTTCGGCATGGGAACGAACGGCAAGACCTTCACACACGGCGGTGCCTACAACACAAACTCGGCGTATGATCGCGAACTCAAGATCATCACCGTCTTCCTCGTACAGCACGCGGGCTGGGGCAAGGACGGCAAGACGATCCTGCCCGCGTTTCAAAAGGCGGCGCGCGATCAATTCGGCGTGAAGGTCGCGACAGCCGATGCAGCGAATCCGCCACTCGTCGTCGGCATTCCCGGCGCGTCCAAGGCGAACGCGCCGACCGTGGCCAATCTCAAGCCCGCTGCGAAACGCACTCCGCCCGTCGTCGTGAATCGCGTGCGTTTTTTCCCCGCGCCCGAGCGTGAGCATGCGATGGTCGGCGGAAAATTCACCGGCTCCAAGGTGTCGGCGAGCGAAGGCTATCAACTGCTCGCCGAGATCAAGACCGCGCCGAAGCGCGGCGAGTGGAGCGAAATCACATTTGAAAACAAGACGCCGTATCGCTGGGTGCGCTACGAGGCCCCGGCGGGATCGCATGGCAATATCGCGGAGCTTCAGTTTTTCTCCGGTGAAGACAAACTGCGGGGTTCCGGCTTCGGCACTGCGGGCGCACTGAAGCCCGGCGGTCATTGGAAGACCGCGTTCGATGACAAGCCCGAGACGTGGTTCAACTCGAACAACGCCGACGGCCAATCCGTCGGCCTCGATTTCGGCGGCTTTGCTTCACCACAGCCGATCATCACTCCCGCCGGCGGTGATTTTGGAAAGCCGCAGCTCATCAGGATGGACAGCCGCATCGCCGGAGCCACGATCCGCTACACGCTCGACGGCACCACGCCGACGCGCACGCGCGGCTGCGTGTATTGCGGCGCGATCAGCGTGCAGCCGGGCATCGCGGTGAAGGCCATCGCATACAAGAGCGGAATGGCGGATAGCGAAGTCGCGCATTGAGGGTAGTGTGAGCGGACAGAAACACCGGAAGTCCAAACCTTCACCATGATCCACTGAAATGCTGCGAACCGTCCCAGACTATGATCAAAGCCGCGCCAACGAAGCGCTCTCAGTGCGCTCCTCCGGCCCGGCGATGACGCCACCCGGAACCTATTGGAGCGCGTTCACTGGGATCCTGCTCTTTGCCATTAGCCTAATATTAGCCATGCCTTGTCATGCGGAGTCCGGGGACGACTCTGCGGCGCTCCAGGCCAATGCGAAGAAGGCCTTTCGCGAGCAGGCCGAGCCATTCGTCACGAGCTACTGCAAGAGCTGCCATGGCGACAAGAAGATGAAGGGTGGCTTCACCTTTAACCCTGCGCTGAAGACTCCGGGGGACGCCAACAGCAACCGAATCTGGAAGCAGGCGCTCGCGACTGTGAAGACGCATGACATGCCGCCCGATGACGCGGACATGCAGCCCACGGACGAGGAGCGCCGGAGGTTCATGGACTGGGTGGGCAGCGTGAAATATCTCAGTCCGAAAGATCCGGGGCCGTTTGTCATGCGCCGGCTGACCAAGGTGGAATATGGCAACACGCTGCATGATCTCTTCGGTGTCGATCCGAAGGTCGCTCATGAATTGCCGGATGAGGTGTTCGGTGAAGGCTATCTGAATACGCTTTCGCCGCTGCAGATGGAGCAGTATCTCGCGATAGCTAATGAGGTGCTGAACCGGATTCTCGCGCCCATCGGAGCGCCGCCCACGCCGGTGCAGAAACGGCTGTTTGGCGAGACGCCAGCTTCTGGAACGGATGCGCGAGCGGCGGCGAAAAATGTCGCGCGCTCGCTTGCCGGCGCTGCTTATCGTCGGCCGTCGTCGGATGCGGAGCTGGATGTCCTGGTGGGAGTTTTCGATCTGGCGAGCCGGAACAAACTCGCCTACCCGGCTGCGCTGCGCCTGATGCTGAAGGCGGTGCTCGTGTCGCCGCAGTTCCTCTTCATCACCCCTGCTGATGGGGCCGAAGCTGGCCGCGACATTGTTCCGCTCGATGACTGGCAACTCGCGTCGCGCCTGTCCTATTTGCTGTGGGCGACCATGCCGGATGCGGAGTTGTCCAAATTGGCAGACAGCGGAAAACTCCACGAGCCGGCGATTCTGCGAGCGCAGGTTCAGCGCATGTTGAAGGATGCACGATCGCGCGCGCTGTTTGATGGCTTCGGCGCGCAATGGCTCGAGCTGGGCAATCTCGCGACCAAGACCTTCGACACTGCGAAGTTCCCCCTGATGACGACCGAGTTGCGTTCGGCGATGTATGACGAAGCGCGGCTATTCTTCGAAAGCGTGGTGCGCGACAATCGGAGCGCGGTCAGTTTCATTGATGCGGACTACACTTTTCTCAAT
Source organism: Chthoniobacterales bacterium (assembly GCA_038238025.1). Lineage (GTDB taxonomy): Bacteria > Verrucomicrobiota > Verrucomicrobiia > Chthoniobacterales > Chthoniobacteraceae > SXWH01. The sequence continues at coordinate 55,167 of JBBRYC010000026.1, read as the reverse complement.
GGGACACTGGCTAAGATCTATGGGCTCGAAAAGACCGTCACCGGGCCGAAGATGCGCAAGGTGCAACTCACCGATGCCAATCGTGGCGGAATTCTCGGGATGCCCGGCATTCTGGCCACGACGTCTTTTCCAAATCGCACCAGCGCGGTGAAGCGCGGCGTGTGGGTCTTGGAGCAAGTGCTGGGTGAACACGTGCCGCCCGCACCGCCGAATGTGCCTGCCCTCGAAAAACAAAACGCCACGAAGGTCGCGAACATGACGCTGCGGCAGCGCACGGAATTGCACCGCACGAACGCCGTGTGCGCCAACTGCCACAAGCTCCTCGATCCGATCGGCTTTGGTCTGGAGAACTTCGACGCAATCGGGCGATGGCGCGATCAGGACGATGGCGGCGGAGCGATCGACGCGGCGGGTGAACTGCCGGACGGCAAACACTTTTCATCGCCGAGGGAACTGAAGGCCATCATCGCCGCACGCAAAGGCGATCTTGCACGGAACCTGACGGAGAAGCTGCTCGGCTACGCGCTCTGCCGCCCGCTCGAAGGCTATGACGAAATCGTCGTTGATCATCTCATGGAAACGATCGCCAAGGATGGTTATCGTATGCAGACCCTCATCGCCGAGGTCATCGCCAGCTATCCTTTCACTCATCGTCGCGTCCAAGAACCACTCACCACCACGTCCAATGCCAAGTAATTTCCTCATGGATCGCCGCACCTGCCTGAAGGGGATTGGTGCCTCGCTCGCGCTCCCTCTTCTCGAGACGATGGGCTGGGCGGAACCTGTCAAAGGCAAAGCCATCAAGCCGCCGGTCCGCATCGGGTTCATGTATATGCCTCATGGGGTCATCATGGATCAGTTCTGGCCCGCGACTGCGGAGAGCTTCCTGTCGGCTCCGCCCCCGGCGTTGGAGGCATTGCGCCCCGTGCTCAATCAGTGCCTGCTGGTGAAAGGCATCTCGGGCGTGCCCATCGCTCCTTTCAATGGCGCGCCGCACGCGCTCGAACTCTCGACCTGGCTCACCGCGACGCTGCCGGATTCGCACAAGCGCAATAAGATCAACATCGCGATCTCAGCGGATCAGATCGCCGCCAACTATGTCGGCGCCATGACCTCGCTGCCGTCGCTGGAACTCGCCACGATGCCGCAGACGCACATCGAGCATCAGGAAGGTCTGAACGAAGGCTATTATTCGCATTGCAGCTTCCGCTCGGCCACGCAGGCAGTCCCCGCCGAGATCAATCCGCGCAGTGTTCTCAACCGGCTTTTCAAAAAAGACGGTCCGGGTGGCAATGCTCGCAAGCCGTCGGCGCAAACCGAAGCTATCGATCAGAGCATGCTCGATCTCGTGCTCGGCGGTGCGCGCGATTTTCGCCGGAAGTTGCCCCAGGATGATCAGCACAAGCTGGACGAATACCTCGACAGCGTACGCTCCGTGGAGCGACGCATCGCCGCCATCGAATACCGGCAGAAAGAGGCGGCACTGGAAGCAGCCGGAGTCAGCTCCAGCAAACGCAACGCCTCCGACTCCCCGCCCATCGACGTGAAGATTCCCGTGGGCGACAAGCGCAGCGAATACATGCAGGTCATGTGCGATCTCAATGTGCTGGCATTCCAGACGGACACGACCCGCGTGAGCACCTACATCGGCTCCACACCAAACGGCGTCTCCTATCCCGAGCTTGGCTTCAAGGACGAGCACCACTCGCAGACCCATCACAACAACTGCCCCGAACAAGTCGCGAAAGTCGCCGCGATCACCGCGTTCAACATTTCCCAGTTTGCCTACATGGTGAAAAAAATGCACAGCCTGCGCGAAGGCTCCGGCACGCTGCTCGACAACTGCATCATGATGTGGGGTTCCGGCCTGGAGGATGGCAACAAACACAGCCGCGAAAACCTTCCCTTCATCATCGCCGGAAAAGGCGGCGGTTCGATCAACACAGGACAGTTCCTGCCGGGGATCAAAGGCAATCAAGGCGACCTGCTCACCACGCTGCTCGCTTGCGCCGGCATTCCGCTGGATCGTCCCATCGGCATCGCGACCAAGCAGATCAAGGAGATGATCCGCAAGGCCTGAGAGACTGTGAAAAAAGTCCTGTCACCTGCAGCGCGAGACATGCGTCTTCTCCCACGTCTTTGAGCCGGTGGGGTCCTTGAGGTTCCACCGCCGAAGAGGACGGTGAATTTCCAAGTGAAAACTCGCGATGCTCCAGGAGCAAACCCCCTCTTTTCAGAGGGAGTGGGCAGAGATGGATTCGAACCATCGAAGGCGTAAGCCAGCGGATTTACAGTCCGCCCCGTTTGGCCACTTCGGTATCTACCCTTTTAATGGGGGCGGTGGTTATACGCACGCCGCTCCGCAGCGCAAGGATTTCGCGGGGAAAAAATTGGGATTGGGCAAATGCTGGCTGACTCCGCCGTTGACGCAGACAAGCTCGTCGCGAACTCGGTGAACCCGGTCCCCGACATCGCGATGGCCGGCCGCTGCGACCTGCCAGCGCTACCGGCCTCAGTCCGAATTTTAACAGATTCCCTCGGATGATCCGGTCCGCGCAGTCTTTTTTTTGCGTGAAAATCCAGCCGGTCACGCTCCTCCAAAGATTTGCCGCTGGGGCAAAAAGGAGCCGTGCTGCTCTCGACTGCGCTCCAGGAGCGCGCGGGAAATCGCGCGTCGGCGCGGGCCTGGAAAAGGCAAAATCATTTTCCTGACATCCAGCAGTTGACCAGCAGCGTAGGGATGCCGAACACTGGCCGTTCTTCCGCAGAATTCATCTCAACCGACCCACGCAATAGCCATGTCCACAGAAGCCAAATGCCCCTTTAACCACACTGCTGCCACGGGCGGCGGCACGACCAATCACGACTGGTGGCCAAACCGCTTGAAGGTCGAACTGCTGCACCAGCATTCCGCGAAGTCCGATCCGATGGACTGCGACTTCGATTACGCAGAGGAATTCAAGACGCTCGACTACGCCGCGCTGAAGAAGGATCTCGCGGCGCTGATGACCGACTCGCAGCCGTGGTGGCCTGCGGACTTCGGGCACTACGGCGGGTTGTTCATCCGCATGGCATGGCACAGCGCGGGCACCTATCGCACGGGCGATGGCCGCGGCGGCGGCGGGCGCGGGCAGCAGCGTTTTGCGCCGCTGAATAGCTGGCCGGACAACGTGAGCCTCGACAAGGCGCGGCGGCTCCTCTGGCCGATCAAGCAGAAGTATGGCCGCAAGATTTCGTGGGCCGACCTGATGATCCTCACGGGCAATGTCGCGCTCGAGACGATGGGCTTCAAGACGTTCGGTTTCGGCGGCGGACGCGAGGACACGTGGGAGCCGGATCAGGACGTCTATTGGGGCCGCGAGACGAAGTGGCTCGGCGGCGACATCCGCTACGCGAAAGGTTCGCCCGGTGTCGAAGGTGACAGCGTGCTCGTGAAAGACGACGACAGCAAAGTGGTGCATTCGCGCGATCTCGAAAACCCGCTCGCTGCTGTGCAGATGGGCCTCATTTATGTGAACCCAGAGGGTCCGGACGGCAACCCCGATCCGCTCCTCGCGGCGAAGGACATCCGCGATACTTTCGGACGCATGGCCATGAACGACGAGGAGACCGTCGCGCTGATCGCGGGCGGCCACACTTTCGGCAAAACGCACGGCGCCGGGCCGTCGGAAAACGTCTCGCACGACCCGGAAGCGGCGGAACTCGAGCAGCAGGGCTTTGGCTGGAAGAACAGCTTCGGCAGCGGCGTCGGCGGTGACGCGATCACCAGCGGCTTGGAAGTCACTTGGACGACCACGCCGACAAAATGGAGCAATGGATTTTTCCAGAGCCTCTTCGGCTACGAATGGGAACTCACAAAAAGCCCGGCGGGCGCGCAGCAGTGGACGCCGAAGAATGGCGCTGGCGCTGGCACCGTGCCGCACGCGCACGATGCCTCGAAGCGCATCTCGCCCTCGATGCTCACGACCGATCTCGCGCTGAAGTTCGATCCGGCATACGAGAAAATCTCACGGCGCTTCTTCGAGCATCCCGATCAGTTCGCCGACGCGTTTGCCCGCGCGTGGTTCAAGCTCACGCACCGCGACATGGGGCCGCGCGCACGTTATCTCGGGCCGGAAGTTCCTGCGGAGGATCTCATCTGGCAGGATCCGATCCCGGCGGTGAATCATCCGCTGATTGACGCGCAGGACATCGCCGCGCTGAAGGGCAAGATCCTCGCGTCCGGTCTGACAGTCTCGCAACTCGTCACCACCGCATGGGCGTCGGCGTCCACCTTCCGCGGCTCGGATATGCGCGGCGGCGCCAACGGCGCGCGGCTTCGTCTCGCTCCGCAGAAAGAGTGGGAAGTCAACCAACCCGCACAGCTTGCGACCGTGCTGGGCAAGCTCGAAGGCATCCAGGCTGACTTCCACAAGTCAGCCGCAGGCGGTAAGAACGTCTCGCTCGCCGACCTCATCGTGCTGGCCGGTTGCGCGGGCGTCGAAAAGGCGGCGAAGAATGCCGGACACGACGTGACGGTTCCCTTCACGCCAGGCCGCATGGACGCCGCGCAGGAGCAGACCGATGTGGAATCCTTCGCCGTGCTCGAGCCCATCGCGGACGGTTTCCGCAATTACCTCAAAGGCAAATACACCGTGCCCGCCGAAGCGCTGCTCATAGACAAAGCGCAACTGCTCACCCTCACCGCTCCCGAAATGACCGTGCTCGTCGGCGGCCTGCGCGTTCTCGGCACCAACGTCGGCGGAGCGAAGCACGGCGTCTTCACCCAGCGTCCAGAAACGCTGACCAACGACTTCTTCGTGAACCTGCTCGACATGGGCACGGAGTGGAAACAGGTCTCGTCCTGCGGCAACGCCTTCGCCGGCCTCGACCGCAAAACCGGCGCACCGAAGTGGAGCGGCACCCGCTTCGACTTGGTCTTCGGTTCCAACTCCCTGCTCCGCGCCCTCGCGGAAGTCTATGCAAGCGCCGGCGCAGAGAAAAAGTTCGTCACGGACTTTGTCGCCGCCTGGAGCAAGGTGATGCACTTGGATCGCTTCGACCTCGCGTGACGGCTGAGCTTTCCCAAATCCGACGCCGCAATCGGCAAGCCTGAGCGAAAATGAAAAGCGCCCCGGCGGAATCTCCACCGGGGCGCTTCCAAAAAATGAATGCGGTTTCGATTATCGCCCGCGTTCGTCGGGCTTGCCAGCCATCAGCGGATACACCACACCGGCCAGCGCCGCGCCGACGATGGGCGCGAGCCAGAAGAGCCAGAGCTGCTTCAGCGCCCAGCCGCCGACGAACAGCGCCGGGCCCGTGCTGCGCGCGGGATTCACGGAGAGATTCGTGACGGGGATGCCGATGAGATGGATGAGCGTGAGCCCGAAGCCGATGGCAAGCGGCGCGAAGCCCTGCGGTGCGCGCTTGTCCGTGGAGCCCAGGATGATCATCAGAAAAAAGAAGGTCAGCACCGTTTCCGCCACGAAGGCAGCCTGCATGGAATATTGGCCGGGGGAATGTTCGCTATAACCGTTCGAGGCAAAGCCGCCGACGGTGCTGAAGCCGGCCTGTCCGCTCCCAATTACCCACAGCACCGCCGCGCCCGCCGCCCCGCCGATCAGCTGCGTGAAGACATACGGCAGAAGTTCCGCTTTGCTGAACCGCCCGGCCACGCAGAGGCCGACGGAAACCGCAGGATTCAGGTGGCAGCCGGAGATGTGCCCGATGGCGTAGGCCATCGTGAGCACGGTGAGGCCAAAGGCGAGCGACACGCCGACGAGTCCAATACCAAGGTTGAACGGAGTGGTGCCTTCTACGGCGATAAATTTCGCGGCCAGCACGGCACTGCCGCAGCCGCCGAAGACTAGCCAGAATGTCCCCAGAAATTCAGCAATCAGTTTGTTTTTCATGGTCCATTCTTGGTGACGAAATGCGGGTGCGCCGTCCAGATTTTTTTGTCGGCTCACATTAAAGTGACCGCAACGCTGACCATCCACCCGCTCCTGAGCAGGCCGCACGAATCGTCAGTCCGCTCAGCGATTGAGCTGATCGATTGCCTTGCGCGCGGCGCGGCGGACGTAGTCGTTTCCGTCGGAAAGGAGCGGTGTCAGTTTTTCCACGAGCGGCTTTCCTTTTTTCCCGAGCTTCGCGGCGCGCTCGCATGCCCAGGCGCGCGCTTCGGAGGACTTGATCGCCAGCGCCTGCTCGATCGCGGCGGCATCGCGCACATGCGCGGCGCGCAGTGCTTCGAGCGTGAACGCCCGATCCTCGCTGTTCGCCAGCATCGCGACGAGCGTGCCGAGCGCGGGCGTGATCTTGTCCGGGTCCTTGTCGCCGATCTGTCCGAGAAGCTCGGCCGCCGTGCGGCGCACCGATGCCTGCGAGTCGTGGAGCGCCTCCGTGAGCACGGTGAGCGGCGCTGTGCCGGGTTGCGATTTCACCGTGGCGCGCAGCGCAGCCGCGCGGATTTCGGCATCAGGATCCTTCAGCGCGGCGGAGAGCACGGCCGCGGAATCCGCCGGTAATTTTTCCGGCGTGACTCCGGCGGTTGCGCCGAGCGCGCTGAGAATCGCGAGCCGATCCGCCTTCGTGGATTTCGGGTAAAGCTCCGCGAGCTTCTTCGCAGTGGCGGCGTCCGCGCCGGTTTTCGAGAGGGATGCGAGCGCCGCGCTGCGCGTGGCGGGATCGTCGAGGCTCGCGGCGAGGCGTTTGGCGAGCGTGGGATCGTCGCTGCCGATCGCACCCGCGGCCTGCAGTGCGGCGGCACGCACGGAAGGATCCTTGTCGTCGAGCAAAGGCGTGAGTGCCGGCGCAAGCGCGCGCGCGGTCTGGCCGAGGGCACCCGCGGACGTTGCCGCGGACAGGCGCACGACGGGCTCGGGATCGCGCAGTGCAGCCTCGATTTTTTTCAAGGTGCCGCCCGTGTCCGTCGCCATCGAGACGAGCGCGCTGAGCGCGGTTGCGCGGACGGACGGATCGCTGTCGGCAGCGAGCCTCAGCACGGCGGCGCGTGCTTCGCGCGACTGCTCGCCGAGTTCGTTCAGCGTGCCGAGCGCGGCCACGCGCACGGATGCGACTGGCGAGCCGAGCGCCTTTTCCAGTTCCGGCAAACCCGCTGCGCCGATTCCGGCGAGCAGCTTGATCACCCAATGCTCGCGGTTCAGCGCGGCGGCGGGAGTTTTTTCGATCTGCCGCAGCACTTCCGGCACCGCCGGTCCGCCGATCTCCGTGAGCGCGGCGATGCATGCCTCGCGCTGCGCACCGTCGCGTGCTGCGCCGTTTGCGAGCGCGGGCACGGCGGATTTTGCAGCAGCGCCGAAGCGGCCCAGCGCGAGCGCCGCGCGTTCGGCGACTGCGGGCTGTGGATCATTCAGCAACGCGGCGATGGCGGGCACGGCAGATTTTTCCGCGGGGCGGATGAGCAGCAGCGCGTCCAGCGCGGCGGAGCGGAGCTGCTCGTCATCCTCGCGAAACGCGCGCACGAGTGGCGCGGTGATTTTTTCCGGCGGCAGTCCGACGCGCGGCAATGCGCCGAGGAATGCGATGCGCACGTCCCGCTCCTTTTCCGCAGCGAGGCGCGCAAGCAACTCCGGTCCCGCGGGAGCGGCAGCCGCGCCGATCGCGGCGAGCGCGCGCGCGGACCCGCTGCGGAGTTTCGGGTCGGGCCACGAGAGGGATTTGGTGAGCGGTGCGACGGCATCGGCACCGATGAGGCCGAGCGTCTCGATGACTTCGCTGCGCAGTTCCTCGTCATTGTGCCCGAGGTTTTCGATGAGCGCAGGCAATGCTTCGCGCGCATTCGCGCCCATGCCGCCGAGAGCCTTCGCTGCGCCGAGGCGCAGGCCGGTGTCGTCGCCCTTCAGCGCTGCGATGAGCGCGGGTCGCGCGGCTTCGCCGATGCGTGCGAGCGCGTGCGCGGCTCTCATGAGCTTCTGCGATTTTTCGCGCTGGCGATAGTCGCTGCCCTTCCGTGAATCGAACGCATCCACGAGCTGAGGGATCGCCTCCGCCGCATCCGGGCCGATGGCGGCGATGGCGGCGAGTGCATTGGCCCACACCTGCTTGTCGGAATCCCCGATCGCGCGGATGAGCGCGGGCAGCGCCGCCTTCGCCGCGGGGCCGAGTTTTTCGAGGCGGTATCCGGCCTCGCGCCGCGTGTCGCGATCCGATGCGGCGAGTTGCTCCGCGAGCTTTGCGACATCTGCGGGAGGTTCGGCTGAGAGCGGAAAATGCGCGCACAGCATCCATGCGGATGCGGCGAGGATGATGCGGGTGAATTTTAACGAACCACGAATGGACACGAATGGGCACGAATGGAAATTGAAGCGGAACGGTTTGCTTTCCGCGGCGACAGGTTGTTCATCGGAGGAAAATTCCGATTCGTGTGCATTCGTGTGCATTCGTGGTTTCAAAGTCTGAGTCCGCAAACCATCCACCGCGGACAGGAGTGTCCGCGTCACGTCAGCCTTCCAATCCGCGCAACGTGCCGGTGCTGTCGCCGTGTCGCTGCGCCGCGATGCCCGCCTTGTTCATCATCGTGAGGAGGAGATTGCACATCGGCGTTTCCGACGGGTAGCGCATGTGCCGGCCGGTCAGGATCGTGCCACCGCCACGGCCGGCGAGGATGAGCGGGAGATTTTCGTGCTCGTGGCGGTTGCCGTCGGCGAGCGCGGCGCCGTAGAGGAGCTGCGTGTTGTCGAGCACGGTGCCGTCGCCCTCGGGCATGGACTTGAGCTTGCCGAGGAGATACGCGAACTGCCGCATGTGGAAGCGGTTGATCTCGCGGATCTGCCGCAGGTTTTCCGCGTTGCCCTGATGATGCGAAAGCTCGTGGTGGCCGCGTGTGATGCTGAGGTTGCGGTAGGCGCGGTTGCTGCCTTCGTTCGCGAGCATGCAGGTGGCGATGCGCGTGCTGTCCGTCTGAAATGCGAGCGCGATCATGTCAAGCTGCAGCCTCGCGTGCTGCTCGTAGCTTTCGGGGATCGCCTCGGGCACTTCGTAAGCCTCGATGACGCCCGAGTGCTGCACGGCGGCGACGCTGCGCTGCGCGGCCTCGACGCGCTGTTCGATCTCGCGGACTGCGGTGAGATATTCGTCGAGCTTCTGCTTGTCGCTGCCGCCGATTTTCCCGCCGAGCGTGCGGGCGTCCTCGAGGACGAAGTCGAGGATGCTCTTGCGCTGGCGCTCGCGGCGCGCGGTGCCCTCGTTCGCGAGCTTCGGATTTGCGGAGGCAAAGAGGCGCTCGAAAACGAGGCGCGGGTTCGTCTCCGCGCCGCTCGGCGTCGTGTCGCTGCGCCAGGAGATGTTGTTCGAGTAGGCGCACGCGTAGCCGCTGTCGCACTTGCCGCCCTGCCGCGCGGGCTCGACGCCAAGCTCGATGCTCGGGAAGCGCGTCTGCCGCCCGATGGCACCGGACATGACCTGATCCGCCGAGACGCCGACGCGGATGCGCGAACTCTCGCTTTTCAGCGGCTGCGCGCCGGTGAGCCAGGTGGATGCGGCGCGCGCGTGGTCGCCCGCGCCGTCGCCATTCGCGCGGCCCTTGTCCTGCGCGAGGCCGGTGAGCACGAGCACGTCGTTCTTGTGCGCCTGCAGCGGTTCGAGGATGTAGGGCAGTTGGAAATCCGCGCCGAACTGCTTCGGCGTCCAGTCCGTCGTGTTCACGCCATTCGGCACGTAGAAAAATGCGGTGCGGATCGGCGCGCGACCGGCGGCTGCGGCGGAGGCAGTGCGCGGGAGCATCGCTTCCAAAAACGGCAGGGCCATCGTGACTCCGAGTCCGTGAAGAAAGGTGCGGCGGTTGAGCGGCTGTGTGGGCATGGCAAAAATATCAGTTTGGACGGTGCGGTAAATTAGGCGCTTGTTTTACGGTGTGCAATCGGTGACGGCGATGCGCGGCGCGCGCTCATCTCCCGGGTGGAGCACGCGACTCGCGTGCAGTTTTCGGCGACCCGCCGAAAACACCTCGCTGGATGTGAGAGCAGGCATGATCTTCAATCCGGTGCGCCCGGAGGCAGCACACGAACCTCGTGAGCCCGTACGATCCATAATTCTGATCGCCTGCCAGCGACTCACGACCGTGGGGTGTCTGCGGCCAGTGGCCGCAGGCAGCACGCGGGTCGCGTGCTCCACCCGGGAGGCGGCTTCGCCGCAACGCAGTCTCGCCATGATGTGCGTCATCGTGTGAGCGGGTGAAGGGCGCACTCAGTCCCCCGTGGCCCACGCGACAACGGCTGCGTGGGGCGGGCTGAAGCCCGGCACTACTTTGGCGCTCCGGCGGGCGAATCTTCCGGCGGCTTCGGCGGCTGTGCGAGTTTCAGCGCGTCCTCCGGTTTTTCGACGCGGGCTGGGAGTCCGAGGGTGAGCGACGGCGTTCCATCGGGCGGCGCGGGATTTTTTGCTTCGCGAATCTGCGCGACATCCGCGCCATCGAGCAGGTGCGGCGCGGAGTCGTGCTGCGCAATGAGCCGGAGTTCCAGCGCCAGGATGCCTTCCTGTGGCGTGCCTTTCAAAATGCCGGACGAGTCGAGCTCGCGAAAGCGCTTCGAAGCGTCGTCCCATTTTCCGAGGCGCCTCTCGATCTCGCCGCAGAGCAGCGCGAGGTCGCGGTAATGCTGCTCGCCCTCGCCAGTCTCGGCAAGGGCGGCGACATAGTGCTCGCGTGCCTTTTCCAAAAGTCGGCGGCACGCGGTCTCGCGATCCTCCACCTGCCACGATGCGCGCAGGTAGCTGAGCGCGATCACACGGTGCGGTGTGGGATTCCGAGCGTTCAAGCCCTGCACCAGCGCGAGTGCGAAGTAGGGCGGGTTCTTCGACGCGAGCATCTGGAAATCCGCGCCGAGCACGAAGGAGGCGAGCTGCTTGAAGGCGCGCGCCTTTGCGGGATCCTTCGCCTGCTCGGTGAGGCGGTCGCTGAAAAGCGGGAAGCGGCATTTCACGCACTGCGGCAGCGTGGGCGGATCCACGACGTCGCCGACCTGCCGGAGATCGAGTCGCAGGCCCTTCGGTCGCGAAGAGGTCTCGATGCGCTGCCGCCAGTGCGTGCCGCAGATCGGGCAGAGGAATTCCTGCTCCAGCGAATTCACCGCGCATGCGATGCACGCGAGGAGGAGCAGTGGCAGCAGGGAAAAGGTGAACTTCATCGGGCCGGAAGATGGCCTGCGGGCGGGCGGACGTAAAGTGCGCGGCTGGCGTGGTGGAACGGGCGCTCCGCGCACGTTTCCTGCGCACGGTAAATACAAGGCACACAGACGCGCCTCAGCCGATGCGAAACGCGCCCGGAGGTCGCGTTCCACCCGCATATTTGCGCTCGGACACGCTGCTACGCCTTCGGGTTTTCCGGGTCGTCTTTCTTTTCAGGTTCAGACGGTTTCGCGGGTTCGGACGATTTCTCCGGCTCGGATGGCTTGGCAGGATCGGCCGGCTTCGCGGGTTCGGGCTTCACTTCGGTGTCGGGCTTTTTCTCCACGCCAGTGTCGCCTTCGCCGCCGTGATGCTCGTCGTAGCCGACGTAGTTCCCGTGCTCGTCGTGCCCGTCATGGGTATGATGGTGCTCGTCGTAGTAGCCGTGGTGCGGATCCTCGTGCGGATACGTGTCGGGCGGAGGCGTGGGTGCGATGGGCTGCTCCGTGCGCGCCTCGGGCTGCTCGATTTTCCCTCGGCGCTTTTCCATGCCCCATACGAGCCAGATGCACAGCTCGAAGAGCGACATGATCGGCAGCGCGAAGATGAGGAGCATGAACAAATCCGGCGTCGGCGAGATGATGCCCGCGAGCACTAGCGCGATCGCGTAGCCATACATGCGCATCCCTTTCAGCCACGCGTAGCTGATGAGGCCGATGCCGCTGAGCGTCGCCATGACCACGGGCATCTCGAGAATCAGCCCCATGGCGATGCTCATGTGCGTCACGAAACCATAGTAGTTTTTGGCTGTCCAACTGGCATCGATCCCGAGCGCCTTGGCGTCGTTGTGCAGCCAGCGAAGCGTCGGCGGCAGCACGAAAAAATAGCTAATCAACACACCGAGGAGGAAAAGCCCGAAGCCGACGCCCACGGCTGGAAGGACGTATTTCTTTTCCTTGCGCGTCAGCGCGGGCAGCAGGAATTCCGCGAGGAAATAGAACAGGATCGGAAATGCGACGATGATGCCAGAGTAGAATGCCAGCATGACCGTCATTGAAACCGACTCGATGGGATCAATGATGATCAGCTTTGCCCCCGGCACTGCGACTTGGAGCGGATGGTTCAGCAGTGCCGTCAATGTCGTTCTGAAGGCAAATGCCAGCAGCATCGTCACCGCGAGAGTGCCGACCATCTTCATCGCCGTCCACCGCAGGTCCTCGAGGTGATCGAGGAACGGCTTCACGACGTCGCCGTCACCGACGAGCTGCTCGTCGCGTTTCTTGAAAAGTTTTTTTAGCAACCACATGGGCGGCGGAAGATGCTGAGTCGGGCGGCGGCTGGGAAGCGGAATCCCATCAGGAATTCAACCGCGCCCGCCGCCGCACCTTCGTGCATTTTCCCCCGCGCTCAGAACGCCAGCTTCAGCCCCACCTGCCCGTAAACCGCGCCGCTCTTGGTCTGAAAATTGTCGCCGACTTTGTGATAGTCGAAATCGCGGTAGGCCATGTAGCCGACTTCGAGATCGAGCGTGCCCTTCGGAGCAAACTTCCAGGATGCACCGGTGCCTGCGCGGACCTCCGTGTAGTCCACCAAAGCGTTGCGGTAATTCCGCCCGGCGGCAGCGGGGGTGCCGACGCCGAAATTTTGGTTCACGCGGAAGGTCGAGACGATGATTTGTGCCCCAGCGTAGAGCGTGAGATCGTCCGTGGCCTTGAATTCAAGCCGCGGGTTCGGAGGGACGGCATTCAGCACCCAGCGATCAGACATCTTCCAGCGGAATCCGACGCCGCCCGTCACGGGGGTGCTGGCGTTGGGATTGAAATACAATCCGGCGACCCACTGGAAATCCTTGCTGACGAGATACGACGCACCGAGGACCACCGCGGTGTTGAAATCGCTCGCATTGAAACCGCGATCATCGCCGTAGAAGCCGGCGTGGGTTTCGATGCGGATGAGGAAGTCGGAAATTTTCAGGTCGAGACCTGCGATGAGAATCGCCGACTGGAGTGCGCCGGGGATGAGGCCCGGGCCAGCAAAGCCGAAGTCGTAGCGGTCGTAGCCGACGCCGAATCGGAGGATGGGCCGGTTCGGAACGGCGTACGAGAGGACGTATTCAAAGTGCGTGTTCTGCTCGGAGACGTCGGCATTGCGGAAGGGGCTGACGTTGCTGCGCGCTCCGGCGCTGGCGTTGTAGCCGATTTCGATTTCGTGGCTGATGCTGACCTCGTGGGAACGGGTGGTCACGACCTCCTTGGTGGCTTCGCCCGCCGGCAAGGATGCGAACGTGCCGAGGAACAACGATGTGAGTACGAATGTGGGTTTCATATTTTTTTGGAGAATGGCTCCGGGTGATCAGCGCTGCGAGGAAATATCCTTCACCATCGTGCTGACATTTTTCTGGATCTCCTTTCGCATCGCCACGGACGCGCCGGCGCGCTCGATGCCGTGCAGATCGCCGAGCTGGCTGGAGGAGAGCATGTCGCTGCGCCACACGAGCGTCGCGGGCTTGCCGTCCACCTGCACCGGCCACATCTGCATGAAGGTGAGCATCACGAGATATCCGTCGCTCGAGTAAAACTGCACCGTGCCGCTCTGCACGCTCTCGCCCGCGGCGCGGGAAAAGTTCGCGCCGAGCGAGACCGCCGCGCGGCCTTCGACATCGAACAGCTCGTAGAAAAGCGATCCCCCGCCGCTGCCCGTCATCGTGCCGGCGAGCGCGGAAAATTGTTTTTGGATCGCCGGGCGTTCCCGCAGCAGCGCAGCGGCCTCATCCGCGGGACGCAGCGAAGCGCCGCGGGTGAAATACGCCGGCTGCCCCGCGAGCCCGCCGGATGCAAACGTGGTCGCGCGCCCGTGCAGCAGCCCGCCCCAGAATGCCGCGACACTGGGCGGCATCCCTTTTCCGCCCGCCTCGAATTTCCCTGCGCCCTTCGCTTCCGCCGCGCTCATCTGCAGCTCGGGCCGCTCGGAGTTCAGCTTCTCCGTCGCGCTGACAAATTTCCCCACCGAGGAATTGTGCGGCGCACTGGCGACGCGCTGAAAATCCTGCGCGGACGGCCGCCGCGGCAGATCCGCATGCTGGTACACCTTCAGTGCCGGATGCCTCGTGGAATCCCATTTCTGCTGCGCATCGTTCGCCTTCGCGACCGGCATCGGCAGGACGAAGAGCGTCTCCACCTCGAGCCCGCGCGAGAATTTCATCGCCGCGCCGCTCGCCGCGATCACGTCGCCCTTCGCGAGCTTCTTCATGTCCACCTCCTTGAAGACGGAGAACGAGGTGATTTCCGCGGCGGGATCGGCCATCAGGCGCGAGGCCGCGAAGACGGAAAGAGCGAGCGGGAGAGTCAGGAATTGGCGCATGATTGGTTTTGCCGGGCTCTGGCGGGGCAAAGCCGAGGTAAGGACGGAAGCCGCTCTTGTCAACGGCCCACGGCGGCGGACGGGCTTGGAAAGCGATCGTCCGTCCGCATTCGTCCGGGAAAATTTGCTGTTTTTGGATGCACGCGGATGGAATCGCGGCGCGCAGCGATCTGGCCGTGTTTATTCCTGCGGCGGCGCGCATGTTGCGGATTCAAATCATTCTGCTAAACCTGCGCGCCCATGCCGGATCCCATCATCGTCCTCGAAAATCTTCGCAAAGCCTACGGCGCGACGATCGCGGCGAATGATCTGAACCTCGCCATCCCGCGCGGCGAAATCTTCGGCTTCCTCGGCGCGAATGGCGCGGGCAAGACCACCACCATTCGCATGCTCTGCGGCCTCACGCGGCCCACATCGGGCCACGGGTTCATTGATGGCCTCGACGTGTGGACGGACCGCTACCGCATCCGCTCGAAGTTCGGATACGTCGCGCAAAAATTCAGCCTCTACCCCGACCTTACCGTCACAGAGAACCTCGCATTTTTCGGCGGCGCATTCCGCGTCCCGCGCGAGACACTCAGGCCGCGGATCGAGAAACTGCTCGCGCAAATGGATCTCGTCGGCAAACGCGACGCGATGGCCGGCAGCCTCTCTGGCGGCATGAAGCAGCTCCTCGCGCTCGCGTGCGCGCTCGTCCACTCGCCACCGCTGCTTTTCCTCGATGAACCGACGAGCGGCCTCGACCCCGTGCATCGCCAGCAGCTCTGGAATCTGCTCTATGAACTCGGCACCGGCGGCACGACGATCTTCGTCACCACGCACTACATGGACGAAGCGGAGCGCTGCACGGAAGTCGGCTTTGTGAGCGAGGGCCGCCTGCTCGCCAAGGAATCGCCGCGCAAGTTGAAGGCGTCCTTCAAATCCAAGCTGCTCGAACTCGAAGTCGAACCCGTGATGCCCGCGCTCGCCGCGCTGCGCACTGCGCCTGGCGTGCTCGATGCGACACTGCGCAGCGGCCACGCGCGCATCTACGCCGCCGACCCCGAGGCACTGCTCCGCGAATGGCAGCGCGCGTGGCCTTTTCCCGAGCTGAAATGGATCAACCACGAGTGGGTGGAGCCGGACATGGAGGACGTCTTCAAGGCCTGGTCGCAGGGCTACACCACACTTCTCGACCGCACCGCCGCATGAACATCCGATCAATCTGGCATGCCATCGCCAGCGTGGCGCTGAAGGAATTTCTCCACGTCTGGCGCGACAAGCGCATCCTCGCGCTCATCGTCATCCTGCCGCCGTTTTTTACGCTACTTTTCGGCTACGCATTCGAGGCCACGGAGCTGACGGGTGTGCCAGCGACGATCATAGACCGTGACCAGACCGAGCAGAGCGCGAAACTTGTGACATTCCTTCACGATTGGCGACCCCCGCTTGAGCCGCCTGACAACGAGAAGGACAAGAGCAGAAAAATTGAAGGACTGCCGGAGGAAAAGAAGACATTCACGTGGAAAGAGGTGAAGGATGCTGGCGGGGATCCCGACTTGCTCCGCCTCCGCGCAAGCGCCGCGCTGGTGATTCCGAAGGACTGGACTGATACGCTCAGGACCGGCACGCCGAAGCCACTACAGCTTTACCTCGACGGCACTGATGCGACTTCCGCAGAGGAACTCCAAGGCCGCCTGCGCGAGATGTTCGGCGATTTTCAGATCGAGGATAAGATGCTGGAGTTGACGACTCAGCCGCTCTTCGAGGAGTTGCCGCTCGAAGTGCTCAAGGCGATGAAGGAAATCCCTCCGGAGTCATACGCAAAGCTGAAGATGGAATTCCTCAAGCTCGCAAAACCGCGGAAGCCGGACACGCGTATCCTCTACAATCCCAGCCTGCGGTTCATTGACTACGTCACGCCCGGCATCATCGGCCTCATCCTGCAGCTCCTCACCGTCACGCTCATGGCCTGCACGATCGCACGCGAACGCGAGGCCGGCACGCTCGCGCAGCTCATCGTCACGCCGCTGCGCCGCGTGGAGATCGTCATCGGAAAAGTGCTGCCCTACCTCGGCATCTCGCTGTTCCTCATCGGCATCACGATCGGCGTCGCGTATTTTCATTTCGGCGTGCATTTCCGCCAGCCGCTCATGCTCGGGATCATCTGCCTGCTCTTCCTGCTCTGCTCGCTCGGCTCCGGGCTGCTCATCTCCGCATTCTGCCACACGCAGACGCAGGCGATCCAATTCGCCGTCTTCTACCTGCTCCCCGTCTTCCCGCTCTCCGGCGCATTCGCACCCATCGAGCGGCTGCCGGATGGCGTGCGCCTCGTGTCGGATATTTTTCCGCTCACGCATTTCTGCGAGGCCTTCCGAATGGCGAACCTGCGCAACGCAGACATCTCATTCTACGCCGGTGATCTTCTTTTCCTCGCCATCGGCGCGATCGTGACCTGCGGCGGCGCAGCGTGGATACTCAGCCGGACGGACGCGTAAAGTAGGCGCGAGCGAAAGCTCGCGCAGGCAAAGTAGGCGAGGTTTTCCAACCTCGCGTGGCAGGATGGGCGGAGGCGGCGGGATGGCACTGAGCAGAACACCGTTCGGACTTCGCGCGACCGCCTGCCGCCTCGCTGCGCTCGCCCGCGCGAGGTTGGAAAACCTCGCCTACTTTGCCAGCAGCCCCATTGCGATCATCCTTGCAAATGCACTCAGCGTATTCGCGTCGCGGATCTCGCCCGAGGCGATCATCGCGCGGAATTCCTCGGGTGAAAATGCGCGGCACTCGGTGATCGATTCCGCCGCGTCCGGCTTCGCGCCACCGGCGGCGGGAATAACCGGGCGCGCGAGCACGAGATGGCTGTGCTCATCCGTGAATCCGCAGCTCGGAAAATAGTGGCCGAGCGAAATCAGTTCGCCGCCCGGCGCGAGTTCGTAGCCGGCCTCCTCGGCGAGTTCGCGCAGCCCGGTCGCGCGGATCGCATCGGGGTCGGAAGCGTCATCAATCTGCCCCGCGGGAAATTCCCAGATCGTCGAGCGGATCGGCACGCGCTCCTGCCGCACGAGGATGAATCGCCCGTCCACTGTCACCGGCACGACGACCACCGCGCCTTTCCGGTGCACGACAGTCCACGTGAACGGCTCCGGTCGCGTCGGCGAAGTCACGGTCGCGCGATGCACCTCGACATACGGATTCGCAAACAGCGTCTCGCCCGTGATGACGTTCCAGCCCTCGGTGCTCTGGATGAAGCGGTGGAAATTTTGCATGGTTCTTGATCAAATGATTAGCAAGCAGATGCTCGCGCGCGGCGAGCAGGAATGTAGCGCCGACGATTCGTCCGCACCGCGCGTCCGGTGAAGAGCGGCGCGCGGAATTCTGTCGTGCTCTCCGTCGTGTGGCGTCCGATGTTCGCGTGTTTTCGGACGCGGCGCAGCGCTACACCCGCAGCGCGACTTTGCACATCTCTCCTGCTCCCGCGCCTCTTTGCCGACGAATCGTCGGCGCTACATTTGCGGTTAGCGCAGCGCCTTCTTCCAGCGCGCGAGCTGCGCGGCGACATTGCGCGGCGACGGCGCGCCGATGCCCTTGCGCGCGGCCATCGCAGTGCGGAGGTCGAAGCACTTCGCCACGTCCTTTTCAAACGCAGGCGACAGCGCGCGCCAGTCGGCGAGCGTGAGCTGCGGCAGATCGCAGGCGCGCTGCGTGCAGAGCGCGACCGCCTTGCCGACGACTTCGTGCGCCATGCGGAATGGCAAGCCGCGGTTCACGAGGTAGTCCGCAACGTCCGTCGCGAGCAGCATCGGATCGGCGACGGCGGCGGCGCACGCGGCGGCGTTCGCCTTGGTGCCGTCGAGCATCCCGGCGAAAACGGCGAGCGCGGCCTTCACCGTGTCCACGCTGTCGAAGACCGGCTCTTTGTCCTCCTGCATGTCGCGGTTGTAGGTCATCGGCAGCCCCTTCAGTGTCGTGAGCAGCGAGACGAGATTGCCGATCACGCGCCCCGTCTTGCCGCGCGTGAGTTCGGCGACATCGGGATTTTTCTTCTGCGGCATAAGCGATGAGCCCGTCGTGTAGGCATCGCTGATCGTGATGAATTTGAACTCGCTCGACGCCCACAGGATCACGTCCTCGCTCAGCCGCGAAAGATGCGTGGCGACGAGTGCAAGCGCGGCGAGCAGCTCCACGGCAAAGTCACGATCGCTCACCGCGTCCATCGAGTTTTGCGTGATGGCGGGAAAGCCGAGCAGCTTCGCGACGAGCTTCCGATCGAGCACGATTGTCGAACCCGCGATCGCACCGCTGCCGAGCGGCATCACATTGATCCGCTTCCGACAATCCGCGACACGACCGAGATCGCGCTCCAGCATCTCGACGTAAGCGAGCAGATGATGCGCGAAGAAAACCGGCTGCGCGCGCTGGAGGTGCGTGTAGCCAGGGATGATCACGTCGCGGTTCCGCTCTGCGAGTCCGACGAGCGAGCGCTGCATGTCCCGCAGCAATTCTGAAATCGCATCGGATTCGTCGCGCAGGTAAAGCCGGAGATCGAGCGCGACCTGATCATTCCGCGAGCGTGCCGTGTGCAGCTTCGCGCCCGCGGCGCCGATGCGCTTCGTCAGCTCGGCCTCGATGTTCATGTGGATGTCCTCCAGCTCCGTCTTAAAACGGAACTTCCCCGCCGCGATTTCCTCGCCGATTTCCGCCAGACCCGCGACGATCTGCGCGCGTTCCCTTTTTGAAATCAGCCCCGCCTTTTCCAGCGCTGCGCTGTGCGCGATGGAGCCCTCGATATCATGCCGCCACAGCCGCCAGTCGAAGCTGATGCTCTCGCTGAACGTCTGAAGCATTGCGGCGGTTTGTTCTTTGAATCGGCCTTTCCACATAGGGCGCGGAGCATTCCGCACACGACGCCGCGGTGCAAGAACGCGCTGGGAGCGGCGACATTCATGCCGCCACTTCCCAGCACCTTGACATCACGCTCGCCGCCTTGTCAGCGTCGCCGCGATGAATCTCCATGCTGAAACCTGCGGTCCGGCCCGCGCTGTTTCGTTCCGTCCCCGGCGCGCAGACTGATGATCTTCAGCTCCTGGCAGTTCATCTTCGTCTTCCTGCCGATCGCGGTGGCGGGGTTCTTCGCGATCCCGGTGCAGGCGCAGGTGGTGCGAAAGTGCTGGCTGTTCGCCACGTCGCTCTTTTTCTACGGCTGGTGGAAGGTCGAATATGTCCCGCTGCTGCTATTCTCGATCGGCTTCAACTACGCGATCGCCGAGGGAATCAACCGCTGGCGCGGGCGGCCCGCGGCGCGCGTGGCGGTGATCGCGGGCGTGGCGATCAATCTGCTGCTGCTCGGCTACTACAAGTACACGAATTTCATCCTCGATGTGTTCGGGCGCGCGAGCGGGCACACGTACGCGCGGCTGGACATCATGCTGCCGCTCGCGATCTCGTTCTTCACGTTCACGCAGATCGGATACCTCGTGGACGTGTACCGCGATCAGCGGCTGCACTACCGGCTGCTCGACTACTCGGTGTTCGTCGTATTTTTCCCGCACCTCATCGCGGGGCCGATCGTGCGGCACTGGGAGATCATCCCGCAATTTGCCGACAGGGAACTGAAGGCAAACCGCACGGACATGGGCGTGGGCATCGCGATATTCCTGCTCGGGCTGTACAAGAAAGTGCTTCTTGCGGATCCCGCCGCGCGCGTCGCTGACACCGTGTACGGGGCGGTGGAAGCGGGCACAGCGATCACGTGGCTCGACGGCTGGCTCGGCACGCTCGCGTACGGGATGCAGATCTACTTCGATTTTTCCGGCTACTCCGACATGGCCATCGGCCTCGCGCGGATGTTCGGCATGAAGTTCCCGTGCAATTTCGACTCACCGTACAAGGCCGGGAACATCGTGGAATTCTGGCGGCGCTGGCACATCACGCTCCAGCGTTTCCTGCGCGAGTACCTCTACTTTCCACTCGGCGGAAACCGCTGCGGAAAGGCGCGGCACCTCCTGAACATCATGATCACGATGGTCGTGAGCGGGCTGTGGCACGGCGCGGGATGGACGTTCCTCGTGTGGGGCACGCTGCACGGCGTGTATCTCGTGATCGCGCATGTGTGGCGCAAATTCCGCGAGGCGCGCGGATGGAAGCTCGCGCACTGGAGCTACCGCGGCGCGTGCGTGCTGGTGACGTTCGTCGCGGTGATGTATGCGTGGGTGTTCTTCCGCGCGAAGACGCTGCCGCAAGCAACCCGCGTCGTGGCGAGCATGATGGGTGTGAATGGCTTCACGATCCCGGACGCGGTCACGAACCCCCTCGCGCAGCCGGGAATCCTCTGGCAAAAACTCGGATCGCGTTTCGTCACCGAGCGGCTGGCGGAGGACTTTTACAAGCCAGGGCTGCAATTGGTCACGCTGCTCATCCTCGCCTGCTGGCTGCTTCCGAATGTGCAGCAACTTCTCGGTGCCTGCGATCCAACTCTGGAGCCGGTCGCGCGTCCTGCACGCTGGAAGTTCGTTTTCAACGTGTGGACAGGGCTGCTCCTCGGCGCGCTGTTCTTCGGCGTCATCTGCAGCTACTTTTCCGCAAAGCCGAGCCCGTTCATTTATTTTAATTTCTGAGCCGACATGCGCATCCGCTGGTCATTCTTCATCGCGATTTTGTTCGGCCCGCTCATCCCGCTCGCCGCGTATCTTTTTCTGTTTCACCTCCAGATCGGTGCGCCGACGCCGACTTCGCGTTGGAATTTTGAGGTCATGCAGAAAAAGCGTGCTGCCGCGGCCACTCTGAAGGGACCGAAGCTCCTGATTGTTGCCGGCTCATCCGGACTTTTCGGGATCAGCGCGGAGGAAATCCACCGCGCGACAGGTTTCCCCACTGTGAATTTCGGCCTCCACGCAGCGCTCGGTACGGAGTACCTGCTCCGCCTGGCGCGAAAGGAACTGCGCGCCGGCGACACTGTGCTGCTCGCGTTCGAGTACGAACTTTACGAATCCGGCAATCTCATCGCGCAGGGCGCGAACGAGCCATTCATGGACTACATCCTCGCGCGTGACCCGGAATATGTGCGGGCGCTGCCAATGCGGCAGTATGTGAAGCTGGTGCTCTCCACGCCGCGCCGTCGCTTCTCGCTCGGACTGCGCCATGTCTTCGGAGGTGGGAAGTTGGGATTTGTCCCGGCGATGGGAATTTACAGGTCGGATTACATCAGCCCGCGTGGGGATCAGCTTGGTGCCGTCCGCGAAACACGAACCGAGCAGGATGCGAACAATGTGGGTACCAGCATCTCTCTTTCGGAAGGCCTCTCGGACGCCCCCGTCGGATTTCCAGTGCTCCGGGAATTTTGCACATGGGCGCGGAGCAACGGCATCCGGGTGCTGGCGACTTTTCCGAATGTCGCGCACAAGCCTGAATACGATCTCCCTGCGGCGGAGAAGGCTCCGCGGCAGATCCGGAAATTTTTCGAGTCCATTGAAGTGCCCGTACTCGGTGACGCGCGTGAATCCATCCTGCCTGCGAATGACTTCTTCGATACGACGTACCATCTGATGCACCCGGCGGCCATCGTGCGCACGCAGCGTCTGCTCGTCCACCTTGCGCCCTACCTCACGCCGCAGCCTGCCGGCGCACGCTGAGGGGGATTTTCCCAGCATGAAGATTGTGCCGGGGATGATTTTTCCGCAACGATGCGAGGGTATGAAATCCCCCGCACACCACGATCAGGATTCCGTTCCGACACGAATCGTTCCGGCACACACGCGGCGGGATTTTCTGATCCAGTCGGCGGTGTTCGCAAGTGCCGCGTTCTCGCTCGATCCATCCGCGAATGCCGCGCCGGATGCGCCGCGGACGGGCGGGCGGATCGCGATGATCAATTCCGAGTATCGTTTCAAGTCGCACGCGTATCACTTCGGCCGGCGGTTCATGGAGGGATACGAGCGCGAATCGGGGCACCATCAGCCGTCGCAGACGGTCGTGCGGATGTTCAACGACAAGCACCCGGCAAATGATCTCACCGCCGCGGATGCGAAGCGGTTTCACTTTGAACGATGCGACTCCGTCGCCGACGCGCTCGGTGGAAAGGGGAAGGTGGATGTGGATGCGGTGCTGCTCGTGATCGAGCACGGCGACTATCCGCACAACGAGTTCGGGCAGATCCTGTATCCGCGTCACGAGAAGTTCATGGAGATTGTCGCGGCGTTCGAGGCCGCGGGCCGTGCGGTGCCGGTCTTTGTGGACAAGGCGCTGTCCTACGATCATCGGAAGGCGAGGGAGATGTTCGACACGGCGCGGCGGATGAAGTTCGGGCTCATGGCGGGATCGTCGCTGCCGGTGACGTGGCGTCGGCCCGAACTCGAACTGCCGCGCGACACTCCGCTGAAGGAAGGGCTCGTCGCGTTCGGTTACGATCGCTCGGTGTCGGAGATCTATTTTTTCCACGCGCTGGAGACGCTCCAGTGCATGATGGAACGTCGCACCGGCGGCGAGACCGGCGTGCGTCGCGTGACGATGCTCACGGGTGACGACGTGTGGAAGGCGGGCGACGAAGGCCGCTGGTCGTGGTCGCTGCTCGATGCCGCGCTCGGTCGCAACACGAGCACGAACACCGGCACGCCGCGCGAAAACGTGATCGCGCCCGAGGCAATCCTCGTCGAATACGCCGACGGCACGCGCGGCGCGGCGCTGAATCTTGTCGAGCAAGTCGTGGACTTCACATTCGCCGGAAAAATCGAAGGACGCGACACGCCGGTGAGCACGCAGTTTGAGTTGCCCGGCATCGGGCGGTTCTTCGACACGCTCGTGTGGAACCTCGAAAAATTCCTCGCAGCCGGCCAGCCGCCGTATCCTGTCGAGCGCACGTTGCTCACGAGCACGATGCTCGACTTCGCCGTCCATTCGCGGAAGGCGAAGGGCGCACCGCAGGCAAGCGAGTTTCTCGATGTGCGGTATCACGCTCCGGCGGACAGCGGGTACGTGCGCGGACGGATCACGCGTGATCCGTGATCCCCGTAGGCGAGGGCGGGAGCCCACGCAGGCCCTCTCCCGAGCGCGCCTCCGATCAGCTCATGCAATCAGTTTGCGGATCACTTTGCCTTCGACGTCCGTGAGGCGGAAGTCGCGGCCTTGGAAACGGAACGTGAGCTTTGTGTGGTCGAGTCCGAGCAGGTGCAGGATCGTCGCGTGCAGGTCGTGGACGTGCGCCTTGTCTTCGACTGCGTTGAAGCCCAGTTCGTCGGTCGTGCCGATGGTCTGCCCGCCCTTCACGCCGCCGCCGGCGAACCACATGGTGAATGCATCAATGTGATGATTGCGCCCCGTGAATTCGCGGTTCTCGCCCATCGGGGTGCGGCCGAATTCACCGCCCCAGACGACGAGTGTGTCCTTCAGCAGGCCGCGTGATTTCAGATCGCGGATCAGTGCTGCGCATCCCCGATCAATCTCCGCGCAGCGCGGCGGAAAATCCTTTTCCAGCGTCTCGCCGCTGCCGCCGTGGCTGTCCCAATTTGTGTGATAGAGCTGCACGAATCGCGTGCCACGCTCGACAAGCCGGCGCGCGAGCAGGCAGTTTCGCGCGAAGGACGCCTGCTTCGGATCCACGCCGTAGAGATCGAGCGTCGCCTTGCTCTCGCCGCTGATGTCAATCAGCTCCGGCGCGCTCGACTGCATGCGGTAGGCCATCTCGTAGGCGTTGATGCGCGTCTGGATTTCCGGGTCGCCGGTCTCCACGAGCCGCGCGAGATTTAGATCACGCACGGCGTCAATCGTGGCGCGCTGCTTCTCCGCCGTGACTCCGGGTGGCGATGAAAGATCGAGAATCGCCTCGCCCTGCCCGCGCAGCGAGACGCCTTGGTACGTCGTCGGCAGGAAGCCGCTCGCCCAGTTCACCGCACCGCCGCGAGGCCCGCGCGGTCCGCTCTGGAGCACGACGAAGCCCGGCAGATCGCGCGACTCGCTGCCGAGCCCGTACGTCACCCACGCGCCCATGCTCGGGCGACCGAACTGCCCGCTGCCCGTGTTCATGAAAAGTTTCGCCGGCGCGTGATTGAACAGATCCGTCGAGCACGACTTCACGATGCTGATTTCATCCGCGATGCCCGCGGTGTGCGGCAGCATGTCGCTCACCCACGCACCGCCCTGCCCGTGCTGCTGGAACTTGCGCCGCGTGCCGAGGAGCTTCACGCCGTGGCTCGAATTCATGAAGGCGAATCGCTTCCCTTCGAGGTAGCTCTTCGGAATCTCCTGGCCGTTCAGCTCCACGAGCTTCGGCTTGTAATCGAACAGTTCCAACTGCGACGGCCCGCCCGCCATGAACAGATAGATCACATTCTTCGCCCGCGGCGGAAAGTGCGGCTTCTGCGGCGCCAGCGGATCGGCCGGTGAAGGTGCGGCTTGCAGCATCCCGTCGTTGATCAACGAAGCCAGCGCGACGGAACCGAGGCCCATCGAGCACTGGCTGAAAAAATGACGACGCGTGGTCGTCTTCAAAGGGTTCATCGTCGGGGAATCATTCACGGGTAATGGTTTCGTCGAGGTTCAAGAGCACGCGCGCGGCGGTGAGCGAGTCGAGTTTGCTCAGACGCTCGACTTCTTTCGCAGACGGCTTGCGCGCGACACAGCGACGGAATGCAGCTTCGATTCCGTCCTTCGCGATCAGCTTCTCCATCGCCTGCGCAAACTCGAAGAACGCAGCGTCATTCAGCAGGGTGAGCGCCTGAAGCGGCGTGTTGCTGCGCAGCCGCCGCGTGCAGGTGGTGAGCGAATCGGGAGAATCGAACACCGCAAGCGCCGGATGTGGACTGGCGCGGAAGAAGAACGTGTAAAGACCGCGCCGGTACCGCTCGCCGCCCGCGCTGGTCGGCCACGGGCGCTTCACTTGCCCGAAGCTCATCGCACCCTCGGGCTGCGGAGGATAGACCGGCGGGCCGCCGAGTTTCGGACTGAGCAATCCGGTGGCGGCGAGGCACACGTCGCGCACCGACTCGGCATCGAGCCGCAGGCGGTTCTGATGCGAGAGCAGGCGGTTGTTCGGGTCTTTCAATGCGAGATCGGCGCGTGCGTTCGAGCTGCGCTTGTAAGTGTCGCTCGTCACGATGACGCGGTGCATTGCCTTCATGCTCCAGCTCTTTTCCATGAATTCCACGGCGAGCCAGTCGAGCAGCGGCGGATTCACCGGCGGCAATCCTTGTGTTCCGAAATCATTCTCGGTCTCGACGATTCCTTTTCCAAAATACTGGAGCCACACGCGGTTCATGATCACGCGCGCGGTGAGCGGATTTCCCCGGTCCATGATCCAGCGCGAGAGATCAAGGCGCGTCGCCTTGCCGGATTCGTTTTTGAATGCAGGCAGAACAGCGGGCGTGCCCTCGGTCACGACGTCTGCGGGCCGCGTGAAGTCGCCCTTGATGAAGAGCCGCGTCTCTCGCTTCGCGGGCAGCTCGCGCATGATCAGCGAGGTCACCTTGTTCGCGAGGTCGCTCTCGATCTCGGTGAGGCGATCATTCACGCCCTTGAACTCGGGATCGTTGAAACCGAACTGGAAGCTGTAGAGCTGCCGCACCTGCGCGGGCTTCCGTTTCTTCGCGGGAATGGCGACGATCTTCACGATTTCCGCGCGCACCTTTTTCTTCGTCTCCGGCGTGAGGGATTTTTCCCATGCGTCGAGTTCGGCGATGCGCGATGGCATCAGCGCTGCGAGCTTCTTTTCCAAGTCCGCCTTCTCGGCATTCAGCTTCGCGTAGTCCCGTTCCGCATTCGGCACGTCCACGGTCGCGGTCTTCGTGCCGCCGTGCCCGTCCTGCTCCTGGTTGTTGAAGAACGCGAAGAGCCCAAAGTATTCCTTGTGTGAGATCGGATCGAATTTGTGATCGTGACACTGGCAGCAGCCGACCGTCAGCCCGAGCCACACCGAGCCCGTCGTGGCGACGCGATCAAAAACTGCGTCAATGCGGAACTGCTCGGGGTCAATGCCACCCTCGCCATTCACCTGCGTGTTGCGATGGAATCCGGTCGCGATGAGCTGCGGCGGCGTCGGTTTTTCAACGAGATCGCCGGCGAGTTGTTCGATCGTGAAGCGGTCGAATGGCATGTCGGCATTCAGCGCGCCGATGACCCAATCGCGGTACGGCCAGATCGTGCGCGGCGCATCAATGCTGTATCCGTTGCTGTCCGCATAGCGTGCCTGATCGAGCCACCAGCGCCCCCAGCGCTCGCCGTAGTGCGGCGATTTCAGCAGCCGCTCCACGAGGTTTTCGTAAGCGCGCGGATCGGCGTCTTTCACAAACGCGTCCACTTCCTGCACTGTGGGAGGCAGTCCGGTGAGATCGAGCGTCACACGCCGGATGAGCGTCTCGCGCGCCGCGATCGGCGAAGGCGCGATGCCCTCTTGCTCCAGTCGCGCGTTGATGAACGCATCAATCGCATTTTGTGATTTCAGTTTTGAAAGTTCCGGCACCGCCGGCCTCCGCGGCGCGATGAAAGCCCAGTGCGTCCACTTGCTCGGCTTCTCCGCATCCGGCGCTTTCGCACCTTCGTTGATCCATTGTTTGACGAAGCCGACTTGCTCCACGGTGAGCGGATTGCGCTTGTACGGCATCTGCGGGATGTCGCCATGCGGGCCGTTCAGGATTTTCAGCAGCAGGCTTTCGTCCGCCTTTCCGATGACGATGCTCGCGCCGCTGTCGCCGCCTTTCTTGAGTTCGGCGGCGGTGTCGAGACGGAGCCCGCCTTTCGTTTTCGTTGCGTCGTGGCACTGCACGCATGCGGTCGCGAAGAGCGGCTTGATGTCACGAACGTAGTCCGCCGCGGCACAGGCACTGCCTGCGGTTGCGATCAATGTGATGGCTGGGAGAAGTCGTTTCATCTGGGAAAAATTCGGAGAAATCAGGGTGTCACCATGCGCCTTTTGCACTGCGATGCAACTCTCCGGCGGCGTTCCTCCCGCGGTCTGCGCTGCCGTAAAATTTTGTGGCGAAAGTTTCAGCGGAGCGCGGCCTGTCTGGCTGTCTCGACGGAGAAGCTGCGCTCAATGCGTGTGAGGTTGCCCTGTTTGTCCTTCACTGAGACCGTGAGTTGCGCGCGGGCGAGCGGGGCGGGGGATTGCGCGAGCTTCAGTTCCCACACGCCTTGCGACTGCGGCTTGAAGTGAGAGGCGAGATTTTCGCCGGGGGCGATGCCGTTGATGGGGAAGTCGGCGGTGATGGTGAGGCTCGCGGGGTCGAGGCCCGAGTAATAGTCGTGCGCACCGATGAGGATGCGCGGGAGCGTGGCATTCACCCCGGCGATGGGCGCGGTGACGGTGAGCGTCGGGCGCAGATCGTCGAGGAACCATCCGCGGCTGCGCTGCCCGGCAGCGTGATCCAGATCGATCGGGCAGCCGAGATCGATCCAGCGGACGAGCGTGAGGCGGTCTTCGTCGGTGAGCGCGGGGACTTTGATCACACGGCCATCGGCTGTCTTGAAAGTGCCGGTGATCGCGTCGGGAGGCGGCATTTGCTTGCCCAGAAAATCGAGGTCGTAGCGCGAGCGGGCCTTCTCGGTCGGCACGCGTTCACCCTTCTGTGCGAAATATCCCGCACCGGGTTCCGGCTCGGAGGGATGATCGTCGTTCGTGAAGCCGTCGAGGCGTTCGCCGAAAATTTTCCACACGAGCAGCGAGCGGCGCGACTGGAGCTTGCGGATGTACCGCGAGGCATTCGGATATCCCCACGAGTCGTAGCCGACGGGCTTGTGTCCGAACTGCGCGCGCTCATCGAGCGCGAGGCGGTAGTAGGTGCCGGGAAATTTCCCGGAGTTTTCGCGGGAGATGAGCTGGTCGTCGGCGTCGAGGTCGAGCTTGCCGGCAGGTTCGTGTCCGGACTTCGCCGAATGGCAGGCGGTGCAACTGCGATCGAGAATGGGCTTGATGTCGCGCCAGTACTCGACGTCGTGCGCGCCGCCTTTGCCGGTGCGCAGGCCGGTCGCGTCGGCGGTGTCCCATTTCCCCCCGGACTCATCGCGCTGCTTTGTCGTGAGCAGCGGTGTCGTGTTGATCAAATCCCACACTGCGTAATCCGGGCGCGCGGCGGCGGTGAGCGCGAAGTCCGTGGGGCGCTGACTGTGCGCGTGGCAGCCGCCGCAGTCGTTGCGGATTTCGCCGGGGCGGAGCTGGTGCCACGTCTGCGAGTTGTTCAGCACCATGCCGCGGCGGTCGAGCGTCTGGAAGGTGAACGCGGTGTCGGCGGGAATCTTCGCGAGGAAACTCGTGTCGGGCTGGTCGTCCGGATCGCGGGGCTGCTCGTTCGCACCGAATTTCCGCACGGGGATTTCGCCGAGGATGCGGAGGCGCTCGCTGGCATGATTGAAAAACAGCCGTCCGGAATTTGCGCCGCGCTGGCGGTCGGTGGTCGGCTCCATCACGAGGATGCGCAGCGCGTGGATGTCGCTGTTTTCGTAGAGGCCGACATCGCCGCCCTGGTTGTGGTGATTGAGCGGCATGCCGTTTCCGTGGCTCGTGAATGCATCGAGCCCGCGCCACGGATCGTTGCCGCCCGCGTAGGTCGCCGTGATTTTTCCGGGCGGCACGATGCCGTTGGGATAGCTCTCGCGCTTGTAAAGGCTCGCGGAACCGACGAGGCCGAATGGTGTGCCCTCGGGCAGATGCTTCGAGCGCGAGCCATCATTCGCGAGCGGAGCGATGCGCGCCGGTTCCTTCACGCCGTGGATGCGTTCGTAGGGCACGAGCGCGCGCGGCCAGCTCTCGTTGTAGTTCGGGTCGTTCTTGATCAGGCGAAGCTGCGCGGGTTCATCAATCGCTGCGCCGTCCTTGAGAACATAGATGCCGCCGTCAATCTGCGGCAGGTGTTTGTATTGGTGATTCGCCGGGCCGGGCGAATAGATCGTGAGCAGATGATTGTCCGGCGCGCCCGATGGATGCGTGAATTTTCCCACAGCCGGCGAATCCTTTTCGCCGAGAACCGAAGGCCCCGCGGGACCATCATCCACCCGCGCAAACCGTGTGAGCGACTCCGAGCCCGCAGGCATGAACGGCATGCGATACCACACGCCCTTCGCGTTGTAATGCCGTCCAAAGCGCCACGGCGAATTGCTCGCCATGTGCGCGGGGCCAAACGCGGCCTGCCCTGCTGGCAGCGCAGCCGGGAGCTTGATGTACGCGCCGAAGCCGGAGTTGTTCTGGTTGTAGTATTCCTCGATGACGAGCGAGCGGTCGGAGAGCTGCGTCTGAAAATGGAAACCGTTCGGTGCGCCGCCCGTGTCGAATGCGCTGACGAGTGGCGACCACGCCGTGCCGTCGGGATTGATCGTCCACACGCCCCAGAGGATCTCGCCGCGATTGCCCTGCGATTCCAGCGTGCTGAACATGATGCGCCCATTCGCCAGCACCACGGGATGCAGCGCGCCCGCGAGATTGAGGTGGCCGATTTTCTCGACATTGCGGCCAAGCCCGTCGTCCGAATCGTCCATCACAAAAAGCTGGAATGCCACGGCGGGGTAGCCTTTCGACGGACGGAAACCGTCGCGATTGCTCGTGAAGACAATGCGCCCGCCCGGCAGCGGACACGGCCCCATGTTGAACACGCCGTAGTCGAAATGCGTGCGCCCCTGCTGCGGCGTGCGGAAGTCATCCGACCAGTTTGCCGCGCCCGTGTTCGGCGTAAACTTCTGCTCGGTGAGCCGCACGATGCGGCGCGACTTCACGTGGATTTTGAAAATGTCCGCGCCCTGCCGCGGCGGCGACCACTGGTGCGCCTTTTGCAGATCGTAGAGATGGGAGTAGTACACCCATTGCCCGTCGAACGATACCATCGGATCCGTGATCGATCCTTCGCCACCCGCGACGAGCAATTCCTCGCGGCCATCCGGATGCAGCAGCATCAGATCCGCGCCCAGCTGCATCGTGACGGGCTGCGAGAAGTCCGTGTAGAAGCGCTTGTGAATCTCATCGCCCGCCCGCGGCGCGCGGACATAGACGATGTCGTAGTCGTATCGCACCGACGGATCAGTCGAGATGTGCGGGACAGTGACATTGAGCTTCTCGGGAAAGAGAGGCTCGGGTGCGGCAAACGCAGACGCGAAGCTGAGGAGGAGGGGGGCGACGAACCGCAGTGATTCAGGGCGCATGGAGAGATTGTCGGCGATCGAGTTCCGGGGTCAAGGCTGGTCGCTCGGCCGCGTATTGCTGGTGGGTCGGAGCACGGGATCTGGCGTCACCGGATGGACTGTTTCCCGCGGATAACCGCGTGCCTCAGCCTCGCGGAAAAAATCACACCATGATCTCGCGCACGACGCGGCCCGAGACATCGGTGAGTCGGAAATCGCGGCCGGCATAGCGATACGTGAGGCGCTCGTGGTCAATGCCGAGCAGGTGCAGGATCGTCGCGTGGAGATCGTGGACGTGAACGGGATTCTCCGTGGCGTTCATGCCGAATTCATCCGTCGCGCCGTAAGTGAGGCCACCGCGCACGCCGCCGCCTGCGAGCAGCGTGGAGAAGCCGGTGTGATGATGATCGCGCCCGGCTTTTTTCGGATCCTTGCCGTCAGTCTGCGAATACGGCGTGCGTCCGAATTCGCCGCCCATCACGACGAGCGTGTCGTCGAGCATCCCGCGCTGTTTGAGATCCGCGATGAGCGCGGCGGCGGCCTGGTCGGCGTCGGCGCAGAGCTTCGGGTGCTGCGTGTTGTGATTCGAGTGCGTGTCCCAGGGCTGCGTGCCGGTGGTCGTGTAATACACGGTCACGCAGCGCACGCCGTCCTCGAGCAGTCGCCGCGCGAGCAGGCACGAGCGGGCAAATGGCGTGGTGCCATACTGTGCGCGCACAGCCTCGGATTCACGGCTGATGTCGAATGTGTCCATCGCCTCGCGCTGCATCTGGAATGCCGTCTCCATCGCGCGGATCTGGCCGTCGAGTTCCGAGTCGTTCGCGCGCTGCGCGAGGTGGCGCTGGTTGAGCTTTACGAGGAGGTCGAGCTGTTCGCGCTGCTCGCCGCGGGTGATGTTCGGATTCCGGATGTCGGCGATCAATTTTTCCACCGTCATGTCCGACGTGAGCACGCTCGTGGCCTGGTATTCCGCGGGGAGGAAGCTGTTGCTCCACAGCGCGGGGCCGACGACGATCTGGTTGCTCGGGCGCAGCACGATGTAGCCGGGGAGATTTTGATTTTCCGTGCCGAGGCCGTAGAGCAGCCACGAGCCGAGCGAAGGACGGATCGGTTGCAGATTTCCTGTATGCATCGCGAGCAGCGCGGGCTCGTGGTTCGGCACGTCGGTGTGCATCGAGCGGATGATGCAGCAGTCATCAATGACGCGCGCGAGATTCGGCAGCGATTCGCTGACCTCGATGCCGCTCTGGCCGTGCTTCGAAAATGCGAACGGTGACGGCATGTAGCCGGTGCCCTTGCTCTTCCGGTAAAGTTCGCCGGACGGCTGCCGTCCCTCGAATTTTGCGAGCGCGGGCTTCGGATCGAAGGTGTCCACATGCGACGGCCCGCCATTCAGGAAAAGGAACACGAGCCGTTTCGCGCGCGGAGCGAAGTGCGCGATCCGTGGCGCGGAAATGCCGCTGGCTGACGCGGAACCCGTGGCTGCTGCGAGGCCGAGCAGACCGAAGCCCGCGCACATTTTGCCGAGCATCTGGCGGCGCGTGAGGATGCAGGAGGGTTCAGTCCACATAGAGCATGGGGTTCGAGATGAGCAGAATTTGCGCGTATTGATCCCAGCGCGTCATGCCGGGCGATGACGAAGGGCGCTTCAGAAATTCAATGGCGAGCGTGCGCTCCGAATCGTCGGGTTCGCGCGCCAGCAACATGCGGTACGCGTTCACGACACGCGCGGCATCGTCGCCCGTGCCGGCTTGCAGGCGCGCGGAAAACGCCGCCGAGTTTCTCAGCATGAAGGGGCTGTTGAGCATGAAAAGTTTCTGCATCGGCGTCGTGGTGATTGAGCGCTGCTCCGAGTGGACATTCGCATCCGGGTAGTCGAAGCGCATGAGCTGCTCGGACAGCTTCAGCCGGCTGACGAATGCGTAAACCGTGCGCGACGAATTGTCCGGCGCGTCAATGTCCGCCGACTTCGCGCCGACCGATTCCACGAGCTTCCCGCTGTGCGCGAGGACGGAATCGCGCCACTGCTCGAACGTGAGCCGCCGCCGGTTCATGTGGGAAAAATGGCGGTTCCCCGGATCGCGCGTGAGCTTTGCGTCATCGCACACCGAGGTTTGGCGGTACGTCGCCGAGACCACGATTTCGCGTATGAGCACCTTCACCGACCAGCCGCCGTCCATGAAGCGCCGCGCGAGATCGTCGAGCAATTCGGGATGTGTTGGCAGCGCGCCGGAATGCCCGAAATTACTCGGCGTCGAGACGAGCGACTGGCCGAGCAGCAGCGCCCACACGCGGTTCACGAAGACGCGCGCCGTGAGCGGATTTTCGCTGCTCGCGATCCGCTCTGCAAGTTCGCGCCGCCCGCTGCCGTCGGAAAATGCGGACGAGTTTTTCGTGGTCAGCACTTCGAGGAAACGCCGCTCCACGATCGGCCCCTTGCTCTCGACATTGCCGCGCAGGAACACATTCAAGTCCTGCGGCTTCGCATCCTCGACGAGGTGCAGCATCGCGGAATCCACATCCGCCGCCTTGCCGTCTTTCGCGACCTTGCCGTCGGGCGTCTTGTTCACCATCGAGGTGCTCGCGAAGACGCCGGCAAGCGCGTAGTAGTCGCGCATCGAGATGGGATCAAATTTGTGATCGTGGCAGCGCGCGCAGGCGACCGTGAGGCCGAGCATCGCGCGGCTCACGGTGTCCACGCGGTCCTCCCACTCGTCAGCCTGCACATCGAGCCGCCCGCGGTTGTAGTACTTCGGGCCGAGGCCGAGAAAGCCGAGCGCCGCGAGATCGCCGGGATCGGTGCCGGGCATCCGATCCGCCGCGAGTTGCAGCTTCACGAATTGATCATACGGCAGCCCGCGATTGAACGCATCAATCACCCACGCACGGTAGTGATATGCATTCGGGTAGAAAAATTTCGTGTCCTTCCCGACCTGATGCGCCTGATCCTCCGCATAGCGCGCAAGCGGCAGCCACATGCTCGCCATGCGCTCGCCGAAACGCGGCGACGCGAGCAGACGATCCACGAGGGATTCGATTGCGGATTGGGGATTGGGGGTTGCGGATTTTACGAACGCATCCACCTCCTCCGGCGTCGGCGGCAGCCCCGTGAGATCGTAAGTCACGCGCCGGATCAGCACGGCGGGCGAGGCCTCAGGCGCGGGAGCGAGGCCGTCTTTTGCCAGCGCAGATGCGATGAAAAAATCGAGCGGTTGTCGTGGCCAGTCGGTCTTCGCGGTGACTGCGGGCCTCGACCGCTGCGGAATCTTGAAGGACCAGAACTCGCGATCCTTGTCCGTGATCACTTTGCCGCTCGTTGCACTTGCAGGCTTTGCCGCGATCTTCGCCTCGGGTTTTCCCGACGACGGCCAGTGCGCGCCGTTGTCAATCCACCGCTGAATCGCCGCGATCTGCTCCGGCTTCAGTCGTTCGCCTTTTGGCGGCATCATCTCGTCGGACTTCGACGTTTTGATGCGCGCGACCAACTGGCTCTCCGCGCTTTTTCCCAGCACGATTGCCGACTCGCCCGAATCGCCGCCGCTCATCATGTCCGCCTTGCGATCCAGCCGCAGCCCGCCCTTCTGCTTCTCCGGCCCGTGGCACTTGATGCAGCTTTCCTCCAGCACCGGACGCACCTCTTTTTCAAACTGCGCGACGAGATCCACCGCCGCCAGTGAGAGCGCGGCATTCGCAAACGACAAGGCTGGCGCGAGAAAAATCGCGCCGAGGACAGGGCGTTTGCGGAAAGTGATGGCGGAGACTCGCACGACGAGGATGAGTGCGTGGAAACCACCGCCCGTGCCATCGGGTCTTAGTCGGAACGATGCAGGTGAACGCAAAATCCGAACGGCTCTCCTTTCGGATCAGTTTGGGATTCGACTGGCGTCCCATCTGCGCTACGCTCCGCGCGAATAACCTAGGAGGTCTCCCCATGCGTCAATTATCCGTACCATTGTTTGTCTTCGCCGCACTCGTCGTGATGCCGTGTCTTGGAGGCGCGGCCGATGAGTCGAAAATTCCATTGCGACCGCGCAACTACGTCCCGACGGCCGCGAGCGTGCTCCCGCCCACATCACTCGACGAGGCCGAGGCGCTCATGCAGTCGCGCAACTACGCCGCTGCCATCGCGAAGCTCACGGATGCCGCGCTGCCTGCTGCGAGCGATCCCGCGTATGCCCGCTACTTGCGCGCACTCGCGCGGCATCGCGCGAAGCAGCACGATGCGGCGTTAACGGATTGCGATGCGGTGCCGGTGGAATCGGCGTGGCACCGGAAGGCGATTTTTTTGAAGGCGCAATGTCTCATCGAGCTGCACCGGCATCAGGAGGCCGAGGCGATTTACAGCGCGGAGGCAGCGCGGCTTTTTTCCGTGACGCGGAAGGAAAAGCTCGCGGGTGTGCTGGCGGCGTACGCGGCGGAACTTACGAAGGAGCCGCTGCCGGGCGAGCCGCCGCTGCACGCGAATCGCATCAAGGCGCTCGCACTTTTCGAGAGTGCGCTGGAGATCGAGACGGGGCCGGTGCTGCGCGAGGAGATGCAGCATCACCGCGCGGAAATCCTCCGCGACATCGGGCGTGCGAAGGAACTCGATGCGGCGTGCATCGCGTATTTGAAGGAGTTCGACCCCGACTGGACGGGCGCGGTCGGCAGCGTCGAGCGCAGCCGAGGGCAGAAAAATGCGAAGGCGGTCGCGGGCAAGCACCGCTGGGAGATGCGCGTGATGTTCGCGGAGAATGCGCTCAACCAGGATCGGCGTGCCGTCGCGCGGCAGTATGCGCAGGAGTTGCTGGCGCTGTGGAAGGCGAAGCCGTTGCCAGTGGGCGGCGTGCCGGATGCGGGCGATGTCGAATGGCTCGTGTGCCGGACTTACGCGGCCGAAGTCGGCCCGCCATTTTCGATGCACGATTACCTCCAGAGCAACGGAGTCGCCATGCCCCGGCCGGGTTTGCAGTCTGGCGGGCCGAATGGTGGCGATCCGGTTCGCCACAGTGAGGCGCTGCGCGCGTTTTTGAAAAGCCACCCGAAGCACGCGCGTGCCGCCGAGGCTGCGCACACGCTCGCCGCGGTGATCGCGAGCCAGGGAAAAAACGAGGACGCCATCGCTGCGTACGATCTGTTTTTGAAAGAGCCCGCGTGGACTGCGCCCGCGCCGGATGTTTTGCACCGGGACAAGCGCCCTGCGGCGGAGCGGCTCGCGGACTGGCAGCAGGAGGCGTTCTTCGCGATCGGCAGTTTGCGGTTCGCGCTGAAGCAGTATCCGCAGGCCATCGCGCAGTGGCGCGAGTACACGACGAAGCATCCGAACGGCCCGCGCTGGCAGCAGGCGCAGTCGCGGATCATTGATGCGGAATTCCAGCTCTGCCTCGAGCCGGTCGCGGCGAATGACGAGGACTCCGCGCGCAAGCGGTTCGACGAATTCACCGCGAAGTATCCGCTCGATCCGCGCGCGCCGCAGCTCCTCTTCCTCGCGGGACAGTTCGCATTTGCGAAGGCGCAGCAGCTTGAAAAATCGAAGGCTCCCGTCGCGCAGGTGCGCCCGCTGCACGAGAAAGCCATCGCCGAATGGGCGAAGCTCACGAGCAAATATCCGGCGTCCGAGGAGGCGTCGCTCGCGATGTATCGCACCGCGGTTTTGCAGACGGGAGTGCTGGAGCGCTACGAGGATGGGCTCGCGACATTCAAGCGGCTCACGTGGGGCGGCTGGAAAACGCTCGCGCAGTCGCGCGCCGCGCTGCTGCCGGTGAAGTCGCTCGCACTCTCGACGGAGCGCGTTTTCCGCAGCACAGAAAAGCCGACCGTGCATGTGAGTGTGCGCAACATCGAGAAGCTGCGTGTGTCCGTTTTCAAACTAAGCATGGAGGATTATTTCCGCAGCCGGCACCGGCTCGACGGCGACGAGGGCATCGGCTCGCTCGACATCGATCTCATCCAGCCGGACACAACTTTTGAAGTCCCCGTGGCGGGCTACGCGCGGCTGAAGGCGATCGAGCAGGACATCGAGGTGCCCTTCGATGGCGCGGACCTCGGGGTAAAAATTGTGCGCGTCGAGGGGGATGACTGGCAGGCTTCCACCGTGGTGATCCGATCAGATGTGGATGTCATCGTCGAGAGCGCGTGGAAGGAGGCGATCGTCTTCGCGCAAAACCGGCTCACGAATCAGCCGGTCGCGGACGCCGAGGTGCTCATCAGCAACGGCAAGCAACTCATCGGCCAGGGGAGAACCGGAGCCGATGGCGTGTTTCGGTTGAAAGGCCCGATGATCCGCGAGGCCGCCGATCTCTGCATTCATCTGCGCACTGCGCAGGGTGAGGCCATGCAACGGCTGAACCTTCGCGGCATGACGCAGGAGATGACCGGCGGCACCGAACCCGGGGCGGTCACGCTCACGCGGCGCGGCTACATTTACACCGATCGCAGCACCTACCGCGCGGGCGAGACGCTGCACTTCCGCGGCATCATCCGCGATGTCAAGGACGGCGCGTATTTCGTGCCCGAGGGCCGCGAATACCTCGTGCGCGTGATCTCGCGAAACGACCGCGTGATCAAGGAGACGCATGAGAAATTGGATGCCTATGGCTCCTTCAGCGGCAGCGCGATTCTGCCGCCAGGCACGCCGCCGGATGATTACCTCGTGACCGCCAAGGCCATGCAAGGAACGGAAAAACACTTCGGCAGTTTCCGCGTGGAGGAGTTTCTTTTGCCCGACGTGCTCGTCGAGGTGAAAACGGAACCCGCCATCGTCTTCCGCGGCGATGCCGTCACGGGCACCGTGCGCGTGCGCCGCTCCTGGGGATCGGTCGCGCGGGATGAAGTCGTGCGGCTGCAGATGCCCGACGGCCGCCTGCTGGAGGGCAAGACGGACGCGGAGGGCGTGTTCGCATTCACGCAGAACACGGAGGGCTTCCAGCCGGGGCAGGTGCTCATGTTCCGCGCCACGCTGCCTTTGCAAAATGTGAACGCCCAAGCCGCCGTGCCACTCCGCACCGCGGGCATCCGACTGTCCTGGGAGCGTGTGCCGGGAGTCACCATCGCCGGGGAAGCCGCCACGGTGCGCGTGAAGTGCGTCTCCGCGGACGGCAAGCCGATGGCGCAGAGCGCCAGGCTCACCGTGTCGCGCATCGAGGTGATGGAGCCCAATGCCGCGCTCGCGGGCCTGCCTGGTCTGCGCAGCATCGCCATCGCGAAAGCGCCGGTGAAGGTCACGGAAATCGAAGTGAAGACCGATGGGAAAACGGGCATCGGTGAGGCCACGTTCACCTTGCCCAACGGTGGCCAGCACAGCCTCCTGCTCGAAGCGAAAGACGCGCGCGGCAATCCCGCCAGCATCGCCGCCGCACTGCCGTGCTCGGGCCCTGATGATCCGGTGAAGCTTCGTCTGCTGGCGGATGACATGACCGTGGATGAAGGCGCGGCGATCACGGTGCGCGCGCACTCCCGGCTCGCCGCGCCACTCGCGCTGGTGACCATCGCGGGCGAGGACATCATCGAGCATCGCGTGGTGGCATTGAAGCCAGGACACCATCCGCTCGCACTGCAGGTGGGCGCGGGGCACTGGCCCGGCTTTGATGTCACGGTGGCGTTTCTCGATGGCCGTGAACTCCACCGCGCGCGGGAAAGTTTCCGCGTGCGCCGTCAGTTGAAGCTCACGCTCACCCCTCCGGCGGAAGCGCTCGCGCCGGGCAGCGAGGCGGAGATCAAACTGACCGCCACCGATCAGGCGGGCCATCCGGTGCAGGCGCAGTTGAGTGTCGCGCTGGCGAGCCAGTCGCTCTTCGCGCAGCATCCTGAGACGTGCGAGGACATCGCGGACTTCTTCATCAAAGGTGCGCGCCGTGGCGCATCGTATCGCTTCGGGGCGAGCGCCACGTTCGGCCTGCAGGCGCAATCGCGCCGGATTCAGCGCGCGGACGAAGGCCGAGCTTCCAAGACGATCGCCGTGTTCAATCACGTCGAACAGATCCGCCAGCTCGAACAGCAGGAGGGGCAGGTTTATCAGCACGGCGGCCAGCAGCGCCAGACGCTGAATGATGCGAATACGTTCACGGGACAAACGACCGTGAGTGGTGGCGTGCTGATTCTCGGTGACATCAATACTTACACCGGACGCACCGGTGCGAACGCCTTCAACGGCGGCATGGTCATCAACAACGGCACAGCGAACTTCAGCGACTCCGCGTTTGCCGGCGGTGAGTCAGCGCGCGCGAACAATGACTTCTCTCCGCCGCAGATTCCCCAGAGCGCCGATGGCGCTCAACTGCAGCCGCACGGATTCATCGCCTCCGACGCGCAGTGGCATTTTCCCATCGTCACCGACGCCGCAGGTCATGCCTCGCTGAAAATCTCGGTCCCCGCGCAGTCCGGCGCGTGGCGGCTCTCGGCAAAGGGCTGCACGGCGAACACGCTCGCGGGCGGGACGGAGAAGCTGCTGATCACACGCAAGAGCTTCTTCCTCGAACTGCGCGCGCCTGCCGTCCTGCGCGACGCCGACACGTGGCAGCCAGAAGTGGTCGCGCATCTGCTCGAAGGCGCGGAAGGCGAGGCGATGGTTAGCGCGACGATCACGCTTCCCGATGGACCGAAGCGCTTTGAAAAGACGGTGAAGCTCCAGGCTGGCCGCGCGGTCCCCGTGTTATTCGAGCCCATCGCGATCCCGCACGGCATCGCGTCGCTGAAGTGGGCGGCGGAGGGGCGCATCGCGCAATTGAATGCGGACGCCACCACGACGCTGCCCGTCGTTCCGCTGGGGATCGCACAGGTCGTGAACGCAGGCGGGACGCTGTCCGAGTCGGCGAAGTTCACGCTCGCGCTGCCCGCCGGTTCGAAGGCGCTCAGCCAGATGCGGCTCGCATCGGTGCATTTCCGCGCGGCGGATTTGCTGTTCGACATGGCGATGCAGCGCCAGCCCGTTGTCGCAGGGTTTGAGCCTGCGCCGCAAACCGCCGCGAGCTCCCTGCTGTCGGCGGTGTCCGCGCTCCGGGTCGGACGCGCGGGCAGGATGCCGCAGGCCCAGCAGGCCATCATCGAGGAGCGCATCCGCCAGCTCGTCGGCGAGCTTCAACTCACCCAGCGCGACGGCGGCTGGGCATGGCAGAGCGTGGATTGGGAGCGGGACTCTGTCGTGACGAGCCTCAGCCTCTGGGGTCTGCGCGAGGCGGGAGCGCTCGGCTTTTTCATCAGCGAGGATGCGATCAAGGGCGGTGTGAAATATCTCAAGGCCGCGCTCGCGATCATCCCGCCGGGAGAGCCGGAAAAGGCCGCGCTGATCCTTCATGCGCTCGCCTTGGAAAAGGACGCCGACTTCTCGGTGGCGAACCGCCTCTACCGCGATCGCGCGACGCTGAACGAACCGGCGCTCGCATTTCTCGCAGGAGCATTCCTGCGCATGGAGCGGGAGGGCGAGGCACGCGAAATCCTCGACACGCTCGCGAAGAAAGCGAGCCGCGCGACGAACGCGGGCGATCCGATCCACTGGAAGGGCAGCACGCTCGTGGCGCGACTCAGTCAGGCTGATGACATCACCGCAATCGCGCTGTGGTCGCTGGCAAAGGGCAGCCCGAAGTCGCCGCTGTGCGCCGCTGCCGCATCGCACCTGCTGCGTGAAGGCGGGGTGCAACTCGGCGCGCAGAGTCCGTTGCAAGGACTGTGGGCGGCGGCGCTCGGGGAATTTTTCAGCACGCACCCGGACGCGAATGACGCTGCGGATTTCAACGGCGAACTGACCGTGAACGGAAAGCCGTGGCGGAAAATCTCGGCTGCGGATCCCACTGCGAGCCCGTCCATTTTCGTGCCGGAGAATCTGCTCGCCGAGGGCGCGAACGAGATCGCGATGAAGGTCACCGCCGGAAAAGTGCATCCGTTTTTCCACGCGTCGCTCTTTGCCGCGACGGACAAGCAGCCCGCGGCGGCGGCGGCGCTCCCGCAGATCCTGAAGCGCACCTATCTGCACGACACGCTGCGTCACCGCGACATCGAGTTGGAAGCCGCCAGCACCTCGCCGGTGAAGGTCGCCGAGCACGGGCAGATCGTGCGCGTGGAAATCGAAATCAAGAATCCCGATCCGGCGTACGCGAGCTACATGATGATCGAGGAGCCGGTGCCCGCGGGATTTTTCATCGTCGAGGGATCGCTGAAGTCGAATCACGCGCGGATGGAGCGCACGTCCTCGGGGCTGCGGCTGTGGTTCACGCCCGGCGAGATCGAAAAAGTGACGTATTCGCTGCTCGCGCATCATCCCGGCGTGTGGCGCGTGCCGCCGACGATCCTGCGCGACGCGTGCCGCCCGGAGCGCGTGCGTTTCGGCAAGGACGCGGCGCTCACCGTGCTCGCGCCGGGCGCGCGCAGTCCCGATGCGTACGTGATGAACCGCGAGGAGCGGTTCGAACTCGCGACGAAGCTCTTCGAGGAAAATGCACTGGCCGAGGCGCGCGTGCATCTCGACGCGCTGCACGCCGACGCCGAGGCGCGCAAGCGCTTCGAGCGCGACATTGCGCGGATGCTGCTGTGGATTCACACCGCACAGCCGAAGACGGATGCACGGCGCGTGGTGGAACTTTTCGAGACGCTCAGCGAGCGCCACGCGGATCTCGTGATCCCGTACGACAAGATTTTGCGCGTGGCCGCGGCGTACCGGGAGATCGGCGAATTCGAGCGCTCGTGGTTTGTGGATCGCGCGACGATCGAGAGCAGCTTCGTGCGCGATGCCCGGGTGAGCGCGGCACTGCGTGCGCAGGGTGACTTCATCGGCGCCGCCGATCACCTGCTCGGCCTGTGGGCGGAATACCCGGACGTTCACGATGTGCTGCTCGCCTACTTTTCGCTCGCGCAGGATTTCCAGGACAAGGCTCCGGATGCCGCCACGGTCACGATGCGCGCGGGCACGCCGAAGCCGACCAAGACGCAGCTCCTCGAACGCAGCCGCGACCTGCTGCGGCGCTACGTCACGCTTTACGCGAATGACCCGGAGGCGGACGGCGCGGCGTTCAATCTGACGAACGTATATTTCGATCTGAAGGACTACGCGAAGGTCGCCGCGCAGGCCGAGGTCGCGGCGGCAGCGTATCCGAAGAGCACATTCCTCACGAGCTTCCAATACATGGCGGCGCTCGGGCATTTCTGGCAGTACGAATTCCCGAAGGCGCTCGCCGCCGCCGCGCCGGTCGCCGCGGGCAACAGCAAGGACGCGGCCAACGCGCGCTACATTACCGGGCAGATCCATCAGGCGCAG
The DNA here is from genome assembly GCA_038238025.1 of Chthoniobacterales bacterium. Classification (GTDB taxonomy): domain Bacteria; phylum Verrucomicrobiota; class Verrucomicrobiia; order Chthoniobacterales; family Chthoniobacteraceae; genus SXWH01. Next base: position 13,412 of record JBBRYC010000026.1, on the reverse strand, counting down.
GGGCATCCCGAGGAGGCGATCGCGTGGTATCGGAAAGTGCGCGACGAATTTCCCGATGCGGCGGATTCGATCAGCTACCTCGAGGAAAAACGCGTGATGCTGCCGCTGGCCTCGACTTTCAAACCCGGCCAGCCGGTGCGGATCGATCTCTCCAGCCGCAATGTGAAATCCGCCGCGCTGAAAGTGTACAAGGTGGATCTGCTGAAGCTGCACGATCGCCGCAGCGCGCTCGCCGACGTGACGAAGGTGAACCTCGCGGGCATCACGCCCGAGGCGGAACTGACCGTGCCGCTGGGCGACGGAAAGGACTTTGCATGGAAGCGCAAATCGCTCGATCTCCCCGTGAAGGCTGAGGGTGCGTATCTCGTGATCTGCCGCGGCGACGATCTTTCGACGAGCGGACTCGTGATTATCACCGCGCTCGAACTCGAACTCCGCGAGGACGGCGAGAACGGCGCGCTGCGCGTGCATGTGAAGGACGGCGCAAAGGGCGGCTACGTGGCGGATGCGGACATCAAGGTGTTCGACAGCTTCGGCGGCGAGCCGTCGAGCGGGCGCACCGATCCGCGCGGAGTCTTCCAGGCGTCCGACATCACCGGCCACGCGACCGTGGTCGTGCGCCACGGCGACACGCGCTACGCATTTTTCCGCACCATCGAGCCGCTGCGCCCCGCGGCGAAAATCGCGCCTGCACCGGCATCGCCCAACCAGCCCGCGCCGGCCACGTCGCCCGCCGCCAAGCCGAAGGGCATGAGCAAGGAGGACTATCTCTTCAACGTGAAGGAGCAGCTCAGGGGCAACCAGATGGGCAACAAGTTGAACTGGGACGAAAAAGTCTCGAAAGGCGGCAAGGGCGTCGAGGCGCAAAAGGCGCTGAAGAAGTGAGGGCCCGCCGCGGCTGCGCGATGGCGCGTGAGTCGGAAAACCAAGACTCCACTGAGCAACACACTTCCAGATTCCGATGTGACAGCGGGAAAAATGGACGAGCGAATTTTTGACTGCGGGCAGCTTCGGCTCTGCGCGGCCGTCGGCCCGGACAACGGACCCCCCCTCGTGCTGCTCCACGGCATTACGCGGAACTGGCGCGACTGGCGGCCTGTGCTGCCGGAACTGATGTCGCGGTGGCGTGTGTTTGCGCTGGATCACCGCGGGCATGGCGGCTCGGAGCGCCTCGCGCCCGACTATCGCGTCGCCGACTTCGCGTCGGATGAGGTGGCTTTCGTGCAAAGACACATCACCGGACGCGCGGTGCTGTGGGGACATTCGCTCGGTGCGATGGTCGCGGCTGTCGTGGCGGCGCGCGTGCCGGATCGCATCGCCGCGCTCGTGCTCGAAGATCCGCCGGGCACCCTGCTTGCCAGCGGCATCGTCGAATCGCGCCATTCGCTCCAGTTCACCGGCACCCGGCGGCTGCTCGATGAAAAGCTGGACGCCATCGCGCTCGCGGAGCGGCTCGCCGGGCTGCCGGTGCAGCATCCGCACGACGGGCGCATCGTCGAGTTCCGCGAGATTCGCGACGCGGTGGCGCTGCGATTCGGCGCGGAATGTCTCGTGAAAATGGACACTGCGGTGCTCGACGTGCTCCTCGCGGGCCGATGGCTGGAGGGCCTCGACTGGTTCGGCGAATTGACCCGCATCGCGTGCCCGACGCTGCTGCTGCGGGCGGATCCGGACTGCGGCGGGATGCTCTCCGAAGCGGAGGCCGCGCACATCGCCCGAGTCATTCCGCATTGCCGGCGCGTCGAGCGTCCCGGCCTTGGGCACAGTCTTCATTCCGCGGACCCGCAGGGCACGCTCGCGCTCGTCCGCGATTTTTTCGCCTCACTCGATCCACGCACGCAGACTCCCGGGTGATGAAAGCAGCGTGGGTGCATCCGACTCGCTGAAATTTCTCACGGGCAGGCAGTGGGCGAAATTATTACTCCCGCCAGATTGGCTGAATGGTCTATCGCTCGAAGGCGCCGATCACCGGCGCCTTGCCGCGCAAGGGCAAGCCGGCATCGGTGCCGCCGCCGAGGAGCGCGCTGCCTTCCGCCGGGTGCATGAATTCCACGTCGGGAAGTTCACCATTCGCCTGACGAGGACGCAGCAGCTCGCTCTCGTCGACGCTCGTGAAATCCTTGTCCGCGAGTTTCAGATCGCGATCGAATGAATTGCCCGCGAGGTCGGACTTTGCCGCGGCGAGCCGGGAGATGTCGCGGCGAGATTGGTAGCTGAGGTTGTTGCGCAGCTTGTGTCCGTAGCCGTCCACGTCGGTGCGGTTGTCGGCGAGGCGGCCGAGCATGTTGAAATTCGTGCCGTTGCGAAATGCGGTGTTGTTGATCCAGTCGCTGCCGCCGGGATGATGATTCGCGTAGAAGCCGGATGCCTTGTTTCCCACCGCGACGCAAAACCGGATCGTGTGCCGCGGCATCGTCGCCGGCAGCCGATCAGCGCTCGTCGTTCCGTAGCCGCCCGCCTTGAAGCCGTTCCCGTCGCCGAGTTTGTCGCCTTTCAGCGAGAGGCCGCTGTGCAGTGCCCAGCAGTTTTCCACCGTCACGGATTCATGCGCGCCGATGAGGTCGAAGCCGTCATCGCTGTTGAACCACGCGCGACAGCCGCGGAAGACATTGCCCGTGCTGCCTTTTGTCGGATGGCATCCGAAGCCGTCCACGTTCCCGCCCTTGCCGTCCTCGGACGTGTAGTCCCAGTTGTTCCATGCGTCGCAATTCAGGAAGAGATTGTCCGACCCGCGCACGTGGTAGATGCCGATGGCCTGGCCGTCGTGCATCGAGAGGCGCTCGAAAATATTGTGGCTCCCGTTGCTCTCGAAACAGATGGACTGCGTGTGGCCAAGTATCGTCACCTGCACTCCGGTCACCGAGATTCCGCGCAGGTGGAGCCACGATCCTGAGACTGAGAAAGCATGCACGCGCTGGCGCTCCGGCTTCACCAGCGAGCAGTCGAATTCCGGCTTTTCGTCCTCGTAATTGCGGTAGGTGATCGGCTTCCCAGGCGCACCGCTTTTGTCGAGCACGATGACGTGCGCGAAGATGCCTTTCCGTTGCGCGATTTGCGCCTCCGTCATCCGGTACGTGCCGCCGCGGAGGAAGACCGTGTCTCCCGGCGCTGCATTTTTCTGCGCGCGCTGGACGGTGGCAAAGGGGCGCTCGATCGAGCCGGCCGCCGCATCGTCGCCAGCCGGCGCGACGAACCAGGTCGCCGCATGCGAGGCTGACGCTCCGCAAAACACGATGATGGAAAACAGATGGTGGATGGACATGGACGGGATTCCTTGGGCTATGGCCGTGCTTGTGAGGAAAAATGGGTGTTCAGCGTCGCATAGAATAGCGGGCAGGCCGACCTTGTTTGGAAAAATTGCGCGGACTGCTGCATCTCATGTGACGCGAATAAGGGCGGCCGGGGTTTCGCCGGGTGGTGTCATTATTCCCGGCAAAGGAATGCGGGCCTCGTGAATGATGAAGATGCCGCCCCATATCTGCGTGCATTTCACAGGCATGATCGTCCTCACCCGAAGCTTCCGAATCGTCATCATCGCACAAGCGCTCGCGATGGCCCCTGCGCTGCGATCACTCTTTGCCGCGGATGGCGCGACGGTGAATCCCGAAGTCGCGGCGTTCTTCAAGGAGAGCTGCGTGAAATGCCACGGGGAAAAAAAGGCGAAGGGCAGTCTGCGGCTCGACCAGCTTGATTCCGATCTGACAAAGGCCGCGATCTTCGCGCGGTGGCAGGCGATTCTCGATCAAATGCAATCCGGCGAGATGCCGCCGGAAGATGAGCGGCGGCCCGATGCGGCGAAGCTCGCGGCGGCCACGCGCATCATCTCGGCGCAACTTGACGCCGCGGCGGCGCAGCATCGCGCGCAGGGACGCACGGTGCTGCGTCGACTGAATCGCGTGGAGTATGAGAACACCGTGCGCGATCTTTTTGCCGTGGAGGTGGCGGTGAAGGAATTGCTGCCGGAGGATGCGGTCGCGCAGGGCTTCGACAATGTGGGCGCGGCGCTGAACATCTCGCCGGTGCTCATGGAGCGGTATCTCGAGGCCGCGGATGCGGTCGTGACGGCGGCGCTGCTGCCCGTGCACATGCTGGAAAGCACGAAGCAGCGGTTTGATCTCGCCGACTCGCTGCCGGCCTATATTTCGCACTGGAAGCAGGACGAGGGCGTCATCCTGTTTCGCGGCGGGGATGGAGGGGGGCACGACCTCCGGAAGTTCAAGGCGCCTGCGCCGGGCCGCTACAAGTTCCGCATCGCGGCCTCGGCGCACAATTCGGCGACGCCGCTGCCGATGGCGGTCCTGCTTGGCAGCTTCGTCGTGAAGGGCAACTACACGCATCACATCGGCTACTTCGACGCGCCGCCGGGCAAGCCGGCAGTCATCGAAATAGAGGATCGCCTCGGCACGAAAGGCGAGACGATCAAGGTCGCGCCCGTCGCGCTGCCGCTCGCGTATCTGAGCCAGAAGAACATGCCGGAGTATCCGGGGCCGGGGCTGCAGATTCATTGGATCGAAGTCGAGGGGCCGTTCCCCGAGACGTGGCCGACGGAGAGTTACCGTCGCGTTTTCGGTGATGCGGATCCGAAGACGGGCACGCTCGAGGATGCGGAAAAATTGATCCGCGCACTGCTGCCGCGCGCGTTCCGCAGGCCGGCGCGCGAGGGCGAGGAGAAGCCGTTCGTCGCGCTCGTGGCGAAGTCGCTGGAGATGGGGCAGCCGTTCGAGGCATCGCTGCGCGCGGGCTACAAGGGCGTGCTGGCGTCGCCGAAATTTCTCTACCTCCGCGAGCCCGCGGGGCCGCTTGACGATCACGCGCTCGCATCGCGCTTGTCGTATTTTCTCTGGAGCACGATGCCGGACGAGACGCTGCTCGCACTCGCGGCGAAGGGCGAACTCCGCAATCCCGCCGTGCTGCGCGCGCAGGTCGAGCGGATGCTGAATCATCCGAAGGCGAAGGCATTCACGGAAAATTTCACCGGCCAGTGGCTGGGTCTGCGCGACATTGTGGCGAACACGCCGGACAAGGCGCTCTACCCCGAATTCGAGGAGCTGCTGCAGTGGTCGGCGGAGCGCGAAACGCATTTGTTTTTCGAGGAATTGCTGAAGCAAAATCTCAGCGTGAAGAATTTCGTGGACTCGGATTTCGCGATGGTGAATGGCCGGCTCGCGGCGCACTACGGCATCCCGGATGTGCATGGCGTGGCGTTCCGCAAAGTCGCGCTGAAGCCGGAATATCACCGTGGCGGCGTGATCACTCAGGCGAGCGTGCTCAAGGTCACGGCAAACGGCACCACGACTTCGCCCGTGCTGCGCGGCGTGTGGATGCTGGATCGCATCCTGGGCCGCCCCGCACAGCCACCTCCGCCGAACACCCCCGCGATCGAGCCGGACATCCGCGGCGCGACAACGATCCGCGACATCCTCGCGAAACATCGCGCGACGGAAAATTGCGCCGGGTGCCATTCGCGGATCGATCCGCCGGGCTTCGCGCTGGAAAATTACGACGTGATCGGCGGCTGGCGCGAACGCTACCGCATCGTCGCGGAACAAAAGAACCGCGTGAATAACCGCACCGGCCCGCTCGGAAAATATCTCGCCGCCTGGCAATACGGCCTCGGCCCGCCCGTGGACGCCGGCGACGTGCTGCCGGACGGACGCAAATTTTCCGGCATCGCCGAGTTCAAGAAACTGCTGCTCGCCCATCCCGAACAAATCGCGCGCTGCGTGACGGAAAAACTCGTCACCTACGCGACCGGCCATCCCGTCGGCCCCGCCGATCACGCCGCGGTGAACCGCATCCTCGCCGAGGCGAAGCCGTCGGATTACGGCCTGCGCACGCTCGTCCAGGCGTTGGTTGGAAGCGAGTTGTTCCTGCGCAAATGAAGACCATGAGATAATGAGAACGGAGACTTTGAGAAAAACAAAAATCGTCCGTCACACTGACTTGGAAGTGGATCAACGCGCGTTCTCAGCGGCGATGGATGTATTCAAATTGCGCAAGTGCTTTCCTGCTGGCGGGAGGAAAGTCGGCTGATGGGAGCCGTTCGGCGTGTAGATGAAGGCGAAGCGTTTCGGGGCTTGCGAAGCCGCTCCGGCAAAAGCACGGCGAGGCATCCTCGCCTCCAGCCACGGCAGCGCGAGGGTGATGCCGCCAGCCAGCGTTTCTTGTTCAGCCGTTTCAACTCGCCCGACGAAGTGCAAAAGGCGCTCACGATTCTACCCGCGATCATCTCGAAACTACGCGGGATTGCGGTCGCGGCGTAAGCCAGGCCGTTTAGGATTCCCTCGAGCGTTGAGCTTCGGCAAATTGGGGTCATGAAATCCCTTTTCCACTTCCTGCAGCTTGGTTTGCTCGCCTTCTGCATTGGCGGTGCGGGCGCGCGGGCGGCGGCGGCGATCAAGGGTGAGGGCGCCGACTTGACCTTGGGCGGCGAAGGGGCGGGTCATGGAAAGTTCATCGAGATCGCAGACCTCGCCTTCGATCGCGCGGGCAACCTCCATGTCCTCGATGGCTTGGTTTTTGACAAGGCCACCAAGACGTGGATCGGCAATGCGCTCGTGCAAAAGTTCGACGCCGATGGCAAATGGGTGAGCCAGTTTTCGATCCGCAATGCCGAGCTGGGCGACAACGACGCGCCGGCTCGAATGGCGATCGACGCCGCGGGCCGAATCTATATCTCGAAAACGGCGGCGAGCCGGCTGGAGCAATATTCTCCCGATGGGAAATTGCTCAAAAGTTTTGAGATTCCCGGCGTGAGAGGCGTGGCGATCTGGAAAAAGGATTTGGAGGAAAAAATCGTCGCCATTGCCGGGACGAGCGCGGTGGTGAACCGCAAACGCGTGATGCTCGGCGGCGACGAAATCCTCGTTCTTGATGCCGAGAAAGGCGGTGTCGCTTCACGCGTCAAACTGGAGCACCCGCTGGCCAACGTGGAGACGCTCGCGACCGACCGCGCGGGGAATTTCTACGTCCTCGCCGGCAACAAGCAGCTCTTGAAATTCGATCCCGCCGGCAAGTTGCTCGAGACGGTCGGCGCGGGTGAGGCCGGCAAAGCGCGCTTCTACGACGGCTCGCAGTTGGCGGAGGCGCTGGCCGTTGATTCGAAAGGCAACATCGCGGCGGGTGCCTGGGGTGACGTGGCGCTGTTTGACCCGGCGTTTTCCGCAATCACGCAGCGGCCCGGCCGCTTCAATATGGGAAGCGATTGGGGCACCCGCACGAGGTTCGCTTTCGATCCCAACGACCGCCTTTGGATCGCCTCGACTTCGCGCAACGACGCCAAAGCCGATCGCTCGGGCAAATACTATGTGGACAAGCCGGCGGTGCTGCGGCTGGCGACAAACTATTTTGATCCAAAGGAGCCCAATGTGACTCGCGCCAGCGCGCTCACCGTCGGCTTCAAACCGCAAATCAGCACGACGGTCCCGTATCACGTCGCCATGCAGCCCGGGCCCTTTCCGCTGCAGCTCGACATCACGGCCGCCACACGCCGCATCAGCGAAATAGACGCGCGCTGGCGTCTGCTGGACGCCTTCGGAACCGAGATCGAAAAAGGCGAGTTCAAGCTTTCCTTAAAAGACGGCGAGGGAGCGCAAAAAGCGTTCACGGTGACTCCGCCGCGCAACGGCTGGTTCGCGGTGGTGATGCAATACGCACACAAAAATCAGGTGCTGCAAACCGATGCAAAATGGATTGGCGTTTCTCCGCGCTATGAAGGCATGGATGCGCCGGCCGCCGGGGGGCCAAAAGGCGGATGGGAAGATCCGGTTCGCCAGGTCTTTTCCGGACTCACGTTCATACGGCTGCACCCCGGCAAGGGCTTGGAAAAGCTCGACAAAGCCATCACGGAAGCCAACGCCGCCGGTGCCAACTTTATCGTGCAGCTCACCAGTGAGGCCGACGTGCAACCTGACCGCGTGCGTGAAATCGCCACGCATTTTAAAGGGCGCATACCGATCTACGAAATCATCAACGAGCCGAATATTTCGCTCAAAGGCGGGCTGCCGAGCTACATCGCGATCTGGAAAAGTGTCGCGCCGCTCATCAAGGAAATCGACCCGCAGGCAAAGCTGATGGGGCCGGCCACGGTGAATCTGCAATTGAAATGGATCGACGATTTTTTCGCGGCGTGCGCCCCGCTGGTGGACATGGTTTCGGTGCACGATTACGAGGGCCACAACACGTTTGACGCGACGCATTGGAATTGGAAATTCGGCGAGTTGCGCAAGCTGATGGCAAAGCACGGCCTGCAAGACAAACCGCTTTGGCAAACGGAGCGCGCGACGGTAGGGGTTTATCGCTCGCTTTTCATGGGTCTGAATCAGGCGTCGATTCTCACGTATCACTACGACTTGCTCCAGACCCTCGGCGTGCCGCCGGAGCGCAACCAGCATTACTACCTCAATGAGGGCGGATACTCGTCGGTCTCGACTTACATCTGGAGCCTCTCCGGTCCGCATCCCGCCGCGCTCGCGCTGCGCACGCGGCACGCGCAAACCCGCGGCCGCGGCTATCTCGGGACGGTCGATTTCGGACCAACGGGGAACAAGTTTTTCGTCGGCCTTCGCTACGGCCCGAAAGACGGCGACGGTGGATTGGTCCTCGTGCGAAATCTCGGCATGGTGGAGACTCCGCTCACGCTGGAAACGACCGGCGCGCCCGAAGTGCGCGACGCCTTTGACAACGCCGTGTCACTGCCGGCCAGCAAGACGGTGATGCTCGGACAAATGCCCACGTACATCCGGCTGCCGGCGGGTGCGGCGGTGAAATTTCCGGCGTGGAATTGGGGACGTAATTTCGCCTCCGAGGCAACGTTCGCCTACTCGGCTCCGGCGATAAATCCCGCCGCGCCCGTGGCCGATCCCAATGCGCCCAAGCCGCCGGCTGCGCCTGCGGGCGTGATCGAACCCACCCCCGAGGACGCAGTGCCAAACCCCAACAACCTGCAACTCGAATTGCTCACCGCGGACCCATCAAAAATCCTCGTCAACGGCATCCTCGAGACGCACCACAACGGCAGCCCGTTTGGAGGGACCGGCAAATCGCCTCGCTTCAACGGCGAGCTCCCGAGTTTCCCGCAAACTCTGGACCTCACCTTTCCATCCGCGCGGGCGATTTCAAAAGTCGCGCTCTTTTCCGAGCGCGGCGACAACGGGTTTTGCGCGCTGCTCGACTACGATCTCCAAGCGATGCAAAACGGCGCGTGGAAAACGGTCGCCGAAGTGCGCACGCCGATTCCGGCTTCCACGCCCGCGGACGCATTTCACACAACCAGCATCACCTGGGAGCAAGACCCAAACCGGTCCTTTGTTCAGCTCGCTGCGCCGGTGACGACAGACAAGCTGCGCATCGTGATCCGACGCACCACTTTCGGCTTTGCGCCCGATGAAGGCGTGCGCGGCTGGAGCACGATTGTGAAGCCGCAACTGATGCTGAAGGAAATCGAGGTCTATTGAGTCGCCGCAACACTTCCAACACGCCGTGCTCTCCTTCAAGACACACCTCATGAACCCATCTGTGATCAAACTTATCCCCAACCGCTCTTCGTTCAACCTGTGGCTTCGCTGTTGGTTGTGCCTCGTGTTTTTGCCAGCCTTCCTGCTGGCGGCGCCGCCCAGCGGCACCGATTTCGAGATGGGCGGCTCTGGCGCGGAGCCGGGGAAGTTCGCGGATTTGCGCGACATGGTTTTCGATGCCAAAGACAACCTTTACACACTTGAAGGTCCGCGTGAGACCAAGGACCGCAACAAGAAGTATGCGGGAAATGCGCGGGTGCAGAAGTTCGATGGGGCGGGGAAGTTCCTCTCACAGTTTTCGATTCGCGATGAGGAGTTCGAAGCCGCGAGGAAGCTCGTCTCACCGTTTTCGATCCGCAGTGAGGCGCTGGGTAAGAATGACGACCCAAGCCATCTCGCGGTGAACGCGCAAGGTCATGTCTTCGTGACTTACCCCGGAGCGAATCTGGTGCGCGAGTTCGGGCCGGACGGCACCCTAATCCGCGATGTCACGGTGCCGTCGGCCAATGCGATCACCATTTATCAGGGCAAGGTGGCCGTCACGGGGGGGCTGAACCAGCGGGTGAACGGAAAGAACATGATCGTCGGTGGGAACGCGATCACGATCCTGGACGGCGACAACACTCAAACCGTCAACCTGTCCATACCCGTCGCTCAAGTAGCCGATATGACGGCAGACAAAGCGGGTAACTTCTACATCCTCGCGGCGGTCAATTCGCTCTTCAAGGTTGCGCCGGATGGGACCTTGCTCAAAACGCTGGGCGCGCAAACCAATACCCGGGTCGAGGATGGCAGTGAGCTGAAAGACAGTGTCGCGGTCGATTCCCAAGGCAACGTCTATGCGATGGCGAACAGCTTCCTGACGCGCTTCGATCCGGACTTCCAGACCGTGACGCAGCGGGAAGTGCGCTATAAGTGGTTCGAACCGTCGGGTTGGAAGTTGCTCGCGATCGATTCCAAGGATCGGATCTGGGCCGCGACGCCGCAGTTGGTGACGCACGAATTGTTCGAGCGCTTTCACTTTCGGCCCGTGATCGTGCGCACCGAGAAGGGTTACCTCGATCCGAAGGAGAAAGGCGTGCGAGTGGCATCCGGCTTGGGGATCGGGCTCAAACCTTCGATCGCGCCCGGCCCGGAGTTTGGGGTCGCTTACGATCTGAAGCCGTTTCCATCGGAACTCATTATCGCCCCCGCCAACCGCAATGTGCAGAAGCTCAGCGTCGAGTATCGCGTTTTCGATGCGGAGCGGAAGCAGGCCGGCGGCGGTAAGTTCGAGTTACCTTTGGAAGATGGGAAGGAAGTGCGCGCGCCGCTGAATTTTACCCCTCCGCGCTTTGGCTGGTATCTGATCGAGGCGGTGATTTCAGCCGGCGGCCAGGAGCTATTTCGGATCGGCGAGCATGTGGGAGTGACTCCCGATTTTCCCGGAATGATCCGGCTGGAAAAGGTGGAAGGCATGGGCACCACCAACGACGCGCCCAAGCAAATGTTCGTCGGCCTGCCGAATATGAGGCTCAACGCGGGTGTTAAGCCCGACTCGCTCGACGCGCTGGAGAAGACTTTGGCGACCGCACTGAAGTATGGTGCGACGCCTTTTGTGGCCTTCACCGACGAGAAGGACATTACGGAAGCGAGCGTGCGGGCGGCGGTCACGCGTTTCAAAGGACGCGTGAAGGTGTGGGAGATCATCAATGAGCCCAACCTGCGGATGAAGCCGGAGAAGTATATCGAGGACTACCTGAAGCTGGCCTCGCGCATTATCCATGAAGTCGATCCGAAAGCGAAGGTGATGGGGCCGGCGGGGTGCGGTGTCCAGCTCCCTTGGTATGAAGGTTTCTATGCGGCGGGCGGCGGGCCGCTGGTTGATATCCTGTCCATTCACGACTACGAAGGCCATGAGACAATGGACCCGGTGCATTGGCGCTGGAAGATCGATGAGCTGCGCAAGATCATGGCGGCGCACGGCGATGCCGGGAAAGAAATCTGGCAGACGGAGCGTGTCTTTAGCGCGGTGCGCGGCGGCTGCTTCATGCCGGTGATGCAGGCGGCGATCATGGCGCAGCATCGCGACACCTTGGAAACGCTCGGCATCACGCCCGATCACAACAACCATTACTACGTGAACTCGATGGGTTATGCCACCGTGCCGAGTTACATCTGGGCTGGCAACGGTCCGCACCCCGCGGCGTTTGTCACTCGCACTCGCTACGCCGAAACTCTGGGCCGCAAATACTCCGGCACGCTCGACTTCGGCCCCAATGGCAACGACATCTATTCCGCGCTGCGTTACAAGGGCGCGGATGGGCAAACGATTGTGCTGCGCAATGAAGGCGTGGCCGATCAGAAGCTGGCGCTCGGTGTGACTGGCGGGGACAAGGTGGAGACCGTCGATGCCTGGGGTAACTCATCGACCGTGCCGGTTCGTGATGGGAAAGTCGAACTTGCCGTCACCCAGCTTCCGCAATATCTGAAACTAACTCCCGGCCAGGACGTCATCGCACCGAAGATCGACTTCGGGCGCAATCTCGCCGAGCGCGCAACTTTCTCCTACTCCGCACGATCCGAGCGACCGATTGAATTGCTGAACAATGGCATCATCGAAGTCATCAATGCCGGCAATCCCAACGGCGGCACCGATGGTGGTAAAATCTGGACCGGCGACATGCCGGAAATTGACGGCAGGATCACGCCGCAGACTTTGGACATCCGGTTCGACACGCCACGCACCTATGACAAAATTGTCCTTCGCGGGGTGCGGCCTGACAACCAATTCTGCACGCTGCTCGACTATGATATTCAGGCGGAGGTCGGCGGCGTCTGGAAGACCCTCGTTGAACATCGCACGGCAGTGCCGCCGTCCGACGCCGTGAGCTTGCCACCGACGACTGCCACGACGTGGAACGGCAACGAACATCTTATGATAGATCAGCTCTCGTCGCCCATAACCAGCGCGCACCTGCGCCTGATCGCGCGCCGGGCGACTTATGGCTTTCAGTTCGACAAGCTCGCCGCCGACGCGACGCAGAAGATTTGGGGAGGGCACGGCAAGATGAAGCTCATGCTGCGCGAGGTGGAGATTTACGGGCCGCGCGGCCCTATCGAAGTCACAGCGCGGACGGACGAGCCGCATAAGACGGCCGTCTTTGCACCCGAAGCAGCCACGGTCACTTTCACCAACAATGCGAGCACGGCCTTCGAGGGTACGGCGAAACTGGACGCGTCGGCGGGTTGGAAGATTGAGCCCGCGCAGTTGTTCATGAAAATTGCGCCGGGCCAGACACAAACTGCGAAGGTGCGCGTTGCTCCGCCCGTGACGCTGCCCATCGGCCCCGCTTTTGTGAATGTCGTGGTGCGAAACGCTGCGGACAAAACCGTGACCGATGGCTGGTTGCGCTACGACATGGCCGCGCCACTCGAACTCACGCCGGGCGGCGCGAAAGACCTCGGCACGCCGGGACAAAGCCTTACTGCGAGCATTAAAAACCTCACTCCGGCCCCGCTTTCCGGCGTCGCGAAATTGAGCGTCGCCGGCCAGAATCTGGAGTGTCTGTTTGGCCCGATCGAGGCGCAAAAGAGCACGGTGCTTAGCTTTCCCGTGCCCCGAATCAAGCTCGCTGGCTCGCTGCTCACTGCGGATTACGCGGTCACGGCCAATCACCTCGAAGTCACCGCCACGCAGCAACTCGGAGTGCGCGAATGGAACGTCATCGGCACTTGGGAAAAGGATCTCGAGACCGCCTTTGGCCCGGAAAAGGACGCCGGACACGTCGATCTCGCGAAAAACTTTACCGACGCCATGGGCCAGGAGCAGAAGTGGAAAGTCTTCGCCGGCGAACCGAGCGGCTACCTCAATCTATTGCCGCTCCAGCCGCATGAACAGATCACGGCCTATGCGCT